>CAZDCD010000004.1:78057-192032 GCA_964503885.1 uncultured Bacteroidales bacterium | reverse complement strand
GATTATTCCCGTTGGTCATGAGACCACTTCGTTCAGTTATTCGCCACGCATTTGCATGGCTCATGAGAACGTTTCACTTAGTTGTTCAACTTACAAATTTCAACCTGTTTGCAGCAGGCACGTGCACTGCATTTTTGAAATTTGAGTTACACGAATAAATTGAACCTGTCAGCGCCTGATAAGACCAACATTTCCCTGACAGTGGATGCGGCCAATCGCCTGTTTTGCAGGTGAGGTTTTTTTGTTCGACAGGTTTTAATCTTGGGCATAAACCACAATCAAGGCCACATACTCCAATAGCAGGGTATTTCTTTGTCGGGTATTTATTTAATTCAGCGTTTGGATTATTCATGTTTATACCTCAAATAAGTGCTATGTCCGGAATTTATACGGCCAATTGATAAACAAAACCTGTTTGAAGCCTGCATGGTGACAGACCGGGCAGTCGGGTTAATTTTCTGCTTGCTTTAGGACCAATAAATATCTCCCCGAACCCCGTACAATAATTGAAAAATTCAATTCTGTGCTGTTTCCGGTTACGGGTTTTCAATCGGATACAAGGTATGAAAAATTCAAAAAAGTGAATCGGAATACATATGCATTATTATCTCTTAGTAAAAATAACTTCTAAGATCAATTCATATCCACCATGAGCAGCCGGATGCTGCATTTTTAGAACAATTCTGTCAGGGGCTTCTCTGACAAAGGTCTGGACCAACAGGGAGTCGTGCCAGTTCATAGCTAAGGTGTCATCATTAATGAAATTGCATGTTGCAGATAAAAAACTGCCGGAATTTTCAAACCACCAATACCTGTACATGTTAATTTTGTCATCCCAGGCGAATATACCTTTTGCCTCTCCCCCTGATTTGGTCGAGTATTCGAATACTACATAATTGTCCTTTAGGATTTTTTTAAACGATCCGGTTCCTGCATCTGTCCCCGGCTCGCTGAAAATACTTTTTGGGATTCTATATTCAAGATTCCAGTCACCCAGAAGAAACCCGAATTTGTCAAGGTTATCCTGTTTCATAATTCTTGTATTGTATTGGATATGCAATTTGTAAACGGAACTGCATTTGTTCTATAAAAGGTATCACCTGAAATGGATATAAATAGTGTCATATTTTAGAGCTTTTTATATTTACTTTGGGATTCTCATGCACCTGTTGCAAAACATGCGGGCATAGGGCGAGCTTCCATTAAGTTGACAGAGTAATCCGTGGCTACCAAGATAACTGGTTTTTTACTGTTATAATTGTGTAACGTACTTCGAACACATTAAATTATGTTGTAGGGTACTTTTTATAAGGACCAGATTTCCTGCCGAAATATATGAAGGCAATGCGCACTTATGCCTGGTTATGTGCCGGTAATTAGTTTACCAATGAAAATATTTTATTTTCCTGTTTCAGAAAATTCAATAGTCTTTCATCATTCCGAAGGTCTTCACCAATAAAATGTTCAGGGGACGGGGGATATCCTAATGTAATATATACCAGATTCGGACTTTCCATCCAAAATGTTATAATATCGGTATAACTCTGTGAATAATAATAAGGAATAAAGTCAGCCCTGTATATTACCTCACGATTTAGGGCAACACCGAAATAAAAATGCGGATCCGGATACATTGGAGTTATTTCATCATCAAGTCTTTGCCATGCTTCATTTTTAAGTAAAAATGCATATTCGATGGAATTATAACCGATTATCTCGTCATTTTTAACAATTACGGTATCCACAGACCCTTCCAAAAGGCTGCAGAAAGTTATGCCTTCAAAGAATTTATCCGTATCGTTTTTATCAGTGTCGGATTTCTCACAGCATACAAACAGTAAGCCGCTTAATAGTAAAATAGTTGCATGCTTTATCATAGTGTTAATTTTTATTCATTAAGATGTGAAACAAAAGTAAAAGGATGCGTTTTATCGAAGGTTATCGGCTGTTTTGGCTCGATGCCCCGCTTTGCGGAAAACAACTGTTTCATAGTTAAGCAATTTGGTTTATCGCTCCATTCATCGGCCAATCTTTTGGATGCAAAGTGCCGAAGGCACGCAGACAAAAGTTCCGCGAAACGGAATGGCCGATGAACGTTTGATGGGTCGGGCAGGTCGGGGAGATTACTCTCCCTTTCCCCTCTGAGTATCGTGCATGAGACTTTCGCCTCACACGGCTCAAGCACTTTGAAGGCTGTTGGTAATCAACCCGATTTTCCTTTAAAGATAATCTTTATAATACTCATTACAATGGCTTATCGAATTTCTTCGTTTTGGGTGCACATCGCGATATAAATCGTGATTCATTTGCGTTTCCCAATTGAAAAGCTTTATGGTAATTTTCTTGTAATAAAGCACCTGTTGGAAGTCAGCCCCTTTTCGGGCGGGGTATTTACCTCTATCTGCGCCATTACAGCACAGCTTTCGCATTCTCCAACCTCCTATACCCGCAATGTATTGTGCTGTCTTTACGGAGAGCCTTCCCCAATATTACGGGGAACGCTACGGGCTTACCAAGTTCCGCTTACATAACAAACCGGATTAGATTCTGCCTCTTTGCCGGGGGAGTCGTAATCCATGTAACAGGAACCATAAAGCCTGTTAACTATACCCCTTACCTTTTGTAATTCTAATCCTATTATTTGAATTCTCGTCACCAAACTCAATAGCTAAAAATTCGTTCTCAAGTAAGTTTAATCTGTTTTCGAAAAAAAAATCAATCAGTTGCGATTTGTCTCCTTGTTTTACCCAAATAGCATTGTAATCTGAATCGTTGAAATCATAATGTCCATCAAGGTAAACTCCAATAAAGTTTAGCACATTGATTATCTCAGCACAAATTAATTTAATAGTTTTTTCTTTTGTTTCAGCTTCAGGAACAATCTCAATAGAAAATGTTGCGTAATCGTCCTTAATCAATGAATAGTGCCAATCAAAGGTTATTTTTTGTTAATGTTTAATTCTACTTTAATTTTATCAAGGCTTTTGGTTACAAAGTATAAAATCCACGGAGATCTGCGAGAAAACACACTCCCTCTGACAAAATCTGATTGGCAACCATAGCATTCACTTAGCTTGGTTAAAAAAGAAAGCCGCCCTATATTTTTCCTATAAGACGACCTCTTTTACAGATTGATGTATTATTTAAAAATCAAATAGTCATTTACTTTTTAATTATTTTTTTCATTAAAGATTGTTCTGAATTGGTAATCTGCAGAAAATAAATACCAGGCTTATATTCTGTCATGTCAATGGTAATAGTTGAATTATCCGTTTTCGTGTTTAATAATTGCTGACCACCAATATTATACAAACTGATCTCAGAATGAGAACCGGGAAGTGTAACATAAAGTGATTTGTTTACAGGATTTGGGTAAACAGGAATATCATTGTTATAGATATCCCCAATAGAGCTTGTGCCCTCTACTGTAATTATAACATTATCAATAGCTGAAGCTCCTTGACTATCAGTAACAATCAAGGTGATTGTGTGAACTCCTGCAGCTAAGCTTACAGAGGGATTGACTCCAGTAGCAATTTGAGTTGTTCCCTCTTTCCATACATAAGAAGTAATTGAACCCACACTACCCGAACCATCCAAGGTTACAGACACACTACCACTATTGTCAGTAATGGCTACATTTTGGTCAGCTCCTGCATTGGCAACCGCAATGATTCCACTGTCTGCTATTGCAATACCGTTGAGCTTAGGGCTTTGATTGATTGTGACAACATTAATCACCAACTGCCCAAGGTTGTCGGCCTTGATAAAAAACGTCCTAGCGATGCCCTTGTTCGAACCTCCTGCTGATGCGTAAATGTCAAAATTGCTTAGCGCCGTATTGCCATTAATGGACAAATCAAACAAGCGCTGTCCGGCTCCGGTAACGTATGTTTCTGCAAAGTAGAGTGTAACCATTTGCGTAATAGTTAACGGACGGTCGGGGATAGTATAGCTATACGATCCATAACGCTCGGTGCTAAATATCGCGATTGGTGGAACATTAACCGTTATCTGCGGTGCAGTGATGGTGTTGGAGTTAGTGTACGGGCTGCCACCCGTGAAGTACTGGTCGGCAGAAAAGTTTCCTATTGCCGGCCCACCAACGTTGATGTATAAAGGACTGCTTGGAATGACAGTAACGACACATGTCGCTGTAAAACTACCATCTTCCGTGGTAACAGTAATAGTTGCTGTCCCAACTGCCACACTCTTAACCAAACCAGTTGAGCTTACAGTAGCAATGGTTGTATCACTTGAACTCCAGGTAATAATTTTGTTTGTTGGATATTTGGGAGTTAAAACTGCTTTTAATTGTAAAATTGCACCCACAAAGATAGAGTCGGTTGTAGGACTCACTGAAACACCTGTCACGGTTATATTAGCAACAGTAATAACAGATTTAGCAGTAAAAGCACCATCATCTGAAGTAACTGTAATTTCTGCATTTCCGTTTGCCACAGCAGTAACTAGGCCTGTTGTGTCTATTGTTGCAACGGAAATATTGTTTGAGCTCCAGGTAAGCTTTTGATTGGTTGCGAAGTAAGGAACGAAAATCGCATTTAATCGCACCGTATCCCCTGCACTGAAGTATAAAGTATCGGGATTAATTGAAACTCCTGTTAACGCTATAGGCCCCCAATGTGAATACCATTTTGCATAATCAATAGTATCGTATTCCACAGGATGGGATGTGATGACTTGACTCAGGCTTGTATTACCTTTCATAAACTTATCCAAAAAGTAGGTGATATCTGGCTCCTGATCAGCCGGAAATACACAGTGTCCATGGTCATCGTCAATATTAAAACCAAACCTGTCGGATATGCCAAGCGTATCATATATATTCTTAACAGCCATATCACAGACATAGTTCGACATATTTGACAGCCATATTTGACTAGCATTTCCAGTACAGTACAATGCACGGGGAGCACACAATGCCATTAACTGATGATGATCTACGGGTAATTTTGAAACATAAGGGTTACTAAAATCGAACATGCTATTTTTAAACCATGAAGGATTGGTTTGAGCAATACCTTCCACAGTGCCAGCTTCCTGTATATCTGAGTAACGCCAAGATGTTGCACCGCCACCACCTGACTCCTGCGCAATTGTAAGTGCAATACGCTCGTCAAATGCTCCGCAAAAGAGTGCCATTTTACCGGCGTAGGAGCAACCTGTTACACATATGTGACTTAAATCCGCATCGAAAGACGATTGAACCTTATATAAGCCATCGATAATGCGGCTGACACCCCAAGCCCATGCTGCATATTGACCTGTATTGTCAACATTTTGGCTTGGATAAAGCACGAAGAAAGGATCCGCATTTGACGCATTATTATAAGTCGTTACCTGATTGTGGTTGAAAGTGATCCCTACAATACCTCGACTGGTAAAGTCGCTGGAAGTGACAGAACCATAAGAACTATTCATCCCGATACATACGGGGTATGGAGCAGTTGCTCCGGCTGGAATAGAAACATTGCAGGTAAGTGTGAGTGTTTGCCCATTCACTGTAACTATTACTGTGAGTGTATTTCCGGCATATGAGGCTGTAAGATTTGAAGTATCAAAATCCGGCTTGATTCCAATCTCATAATTTTCAATCAGAGCTTTGAAATCGGAACGATGGTGTTCCCAATCGCTGAATGATTTACTGAACTCACCATTGGCAAACTTGAAAGGGTCGGGCAACAATGGAATGCTCGGGCAATTGGCTAAAGTTGGCAAAGGTGGCGCCGTGTAACCCGTAGCTGTGTTCTCAACACTATAAACAAGAGGAGGTTGAGCAAATGAATTAATAAACAATCCACTACTTAAAAGAATTAGTAAAAATCTAATTATGTTTTTCATTTTTTTGATTAATTAGTTTAATTATCGAACAAACCACTTATCAGCAACTTATTAAGTCAAGAAACTATACCGATTAATAATTAAATTCTCCCTGAAAAGATCCTGTAAAACAGCCAATAAAGTTATCTAAATATAGAAAATAGACAACAATAAAATTTTAAATTTATTCACTGCTAACCTTTACGTAGAATGCAATTACACCAAATATAGCACTTGAACAAATTAAACAGGCATGGGCAAAAATTGAAAACAGGACTTTCATTGGTGATAAGATTTATATGGATCAGTACCTTAATCAACAGATGATACTAAAACAAAACTCCGGAATGTTAACTCCAATAAAAGGAGTTAGGAATGTCTGACGTGATTAAAATGAGATTGAAGGCTGTCGATGACTAATTCTCCACGGCAGTATCCCGTGTAAGACAACCGATAGAAGCTATTTCTAATTGGCTTATTGAAAGAGTTGATATTCAAAGAGCTGGCAAGGTAAGATATACTAAAGATCTAATGATACATGTGTTTGGTAGACTGGCTGTAGCTTTTATAACTATAGTATTGTAACCCTTGATTCGCATGAATAGCCAAGAGATATTCCATCTCTATCAACTGGGGAATGAGCTGAAATAACTACTTCATCAGGATTTACAAAATTGTACATTTATATAATTATATTTATTTTAATTACTTAAAGTTATTATTTCCAAATTGTGTTGAGAACACTTAATGAAATCATGATCATCTGTAACAATTTTCAACCTACCTATCTTTGCTAATTCAATATAATAACTATCATTAAAATCTATTTCAGACAAATGTTGAAATATTGCAATTATCTCAATGGTATTGAAGTTGTCAGGAGGTTTTGGATACCAGTGATTTATGGAACAGGTCAGCCAGATGAGCCCGCTTATTACCATCATTACGTGAAATTGAATTACAAATTCAGTGTGGTTCAACGCGCAATTGCAAATTGCGTTTAGCGGTGCATCAATGGCTGCCCATGGTCTGCCTGATCACCGACAGGTATCCGTCAAGATGCTGTGCTGTGGTGTTCTGATCAATGCCGGCGAATTGGAGCAGGTAAACGTTCTCTTCTTCCGTACCCGGGATGTCCGGAGTTATCTCTTCATTTTCCGCGTCTCCCGTCCACACAGTAAGCATGTAATAATACTGCGGATACGCATTTATATCCCTGAGCGCTATCACGTTAAAACCGGATAGCGTCGGGTTGCAGATCACATTTCTCTGCCTGGTCTCCGGGTTCAGGTATACATCAAATCCTTCGAACGCATAATGCGGGTTATGGTTATAGATGGTGCAATAGGTTTCCCTGTCGCCGTTTTCAAGGATGAACGACACAACATCTTCGAACTCCTGTAGTGAAATTTTTTCAGTGATGTCGCGAAATGAGCCTGTTGTCGTCTCAACCGGTTCTTTCTTGTCTGTGCAGGAACAAAAAAAATCCTCTCAGACACCTGCGGGTGACAGTCTGAAGGCTGCCATCTCCTCGCCGTTGCGAACCACCAGGATGGTTCCGGCCATTGCCGGGTGATTCCAGGTCTTGCCCTCAAGGGCATTGAACCGTCCAAGTTCCCTGAACGCATCCGGTTCGGCAGCTACAAGCGCCACCTCGCCTTTCTCCGAAAGCACCACCAGCAAGTCCTGGTCAGCCAGCAAAATGAGTTCACCGGTGTATCGTGCTCCTTTCCATGTGCGGTTTCCGTTCCCGGTGTCGATGCACACAAGGTAAGGACCGTCAAACCCATAGACATGGCCTTTATGAACGACCAGGTCATTGAAGTTGGTCTTGAGCTGGTCTGTAGTCCAGCGCTCTTTGATCTTCCAGCCTTCGGGCCCATTTGTGACGGCAATGCGGCGTATTCCTTTTATATTGCCTGCATCAATCAGCATATCGTTGCCGGTGATCAGGGCCGGCTGAATGATCCGGACACCTTCCCACGGAAGTGTCCACAGTTCTTTTCCGTCAGCCGGTGCAAAGCTTGTTACCCCCGCTTTGTTCATAAATACGATCTGTTTTATGCTGCCGGTGATCAGCAACTGGGGAGAGCTGTAACTTTCTCCGCCATCGGGTCCGGTCCAGAGCAGATCGCCTGTGTTACGATCATAGGCTAAAAGTTCACCGGCTATCGCAACTGCCACTATGCTGTCGACCACCAGGGGAGAGCTGGTATACCCCCAGCCCGGTATCTTCACCTCAGTGTCATCTGCTGCATTCCTCGACCACGCTACGATGCCGTCGTATGCACCGAGAACGTTCAGGATTCCCGTGGCCCCCAATGAATAGATACGACCCTCTTTATAGGTGGGTGTTGAGCGTGGACCGGCACCGGCATGAGAATCCCAGAACCGGGCCGGGTCGTGGTGTTTCCACACAGGCTCGCCGGTATTCAGGCTGTAACAGGAAACGACCTCATCGTCGCCGCGCTGTTCCTGGGTATAAAGAAGTCCGGCATGAATTGCGAAGGAAGAGCACCCCGGTCCTATCGGCCTCCGCCACATTTCAACCGGAGGCGAAGCGGACCAGTCGGTGTTGATCCGCACACCATGGATAATGCCATTTCTTTCGGGGCCGCGAAAGCCGGGCCAGTCGGATTCTTCCCTTGCAGTTTCATTATCTTCGGGAAGCATAACCGGTTCATCCTCGGTCTGGGACAGCAACCGTTCCTCGGGCGTTTTCGACCACCGCCATGCAAAATCATGACGGGCTTCACCGGTCATGCCTTCTGTTCGCAGGAGGGCCCAGAATCCGGAGGCGAAGAGAATCACCGCGGCCATTGAAATGCGCCGGGGCACTATGGGGAGTCGATATGCAGCCACTGCCCAGATCACGAAGGCAAGGCTCAGCACTGGGATGACGAAAATGCCATACATCATGCCCATCATAGCTGTCTTAAGTGACTCATGGAGGAGGCCAAATACTGTAACCGGCAGCGCAATCATCAGGACGATCGCACTCCAGCGTTCGAACCGGGGTGCACGGCTGAAGAAGGCCCACCAGACCAGGATGGCCAGGCCGCCAATGATTCCTCCTAATATTCCGGTTTCCATGGTGGCGGGTTCAATGTAAGGCAAACCAAACCTGACAAACCATTGGAGCAATACTATAACTACTCCGGGCCAGAGACGGACCGGCTTTTGCTGTAAAGTTCTGCCGGACAGAACTTGTTCTCTTTCTTTTTGCATCTAATAGGTTTTATAGGATTTTCTTATTTATTTTTTAGGTTTTTCGTTATAAAGGCAATTTTGTGTAAGACGGTTCAATATATAAAAAAGTTACATGAAAATAAATACTACCTTGCCGCTTTCGGTTCGTGTTCTGCTGATCGGGTTTCCCTGGGGATATATACCGGTCCTAATTTGAAATATAGTCGTTGAGTTATCGTTTATTCAACGCGTTGTTTCAGGTTCCACAGTCAATACGACTTTTCCCCGGGCATGCCCTTCCTCATAATACCGGAGAGCCTGCACGACCTCATGTAAAGGGTAGCATCGGTCGATGACGGGTTTTACCTTGCCGGCTTCAAGCAGCTCTTTTAAAAATACCAGGTCTTCCCGGTTTATTTTAAGCGACAGGGACCCCAGTTTTTTACCGGCATTCCGGGCAGACAGTTTTCCGAACAAGGCGATCCATGGTCCGATGAACATGGGCTGGAAAATCTGGGACATCGCATGAGGGCCTTTCATGGAACCCCCGGTTGCCACAAAAATTCCTCCGTGGGCCAGTGCACGGTTATAATCGAAAATCGAACGGTATCCGGCAGTGGCAACAATCAGGTCATACCGTATCCCGTTTTTGGCAAAATCTTCTTTTGTATAATCCACCACATGATCTGCACCGATTGCCCGCACCATGTCCAGATTTATTGTGCTACATACCCCGGTCACTTCAGCGCCGAACGATTTGGCAATCTGCACTGCAAAGGTACCAATGCCTCCTGATGCCCCATAGATTAAAACCTTCATGCCTTCCCTGATCTTACCTTTATCACGGAGAGCCTGCAGTGCGACGAGCGCCGATTCAGGCACTGCCGCTGCCTCCTCAAAGGACAGGTTAGCCGGTTTCAGCACCAGTTCATGTTCAGGAACGCAGGCATATTCGGCAAAGGCACGCTGGCCGCTCACCGAGATGTCCCCGAACACCTCATCGCCCGGTTTAAAAAGGGTGATGTTACGGCCAACAGCTTCAATCCGCCCGGCAATGTCGTTACCGGGTATCGTATATTTCGGTCTGAACAATCCTACGCCCATCATGCGCGCCAGGAAAGGTTTACCGCTTAGGCGGACCAGGTTGTTATAATTTATGCATGCCGCAGATATTTTCACCAGTATTTCATTGTCTTTCGGAACAGGTTTATCTACTTCCCTGATTTCAAGAACTTCGGGCGGTCCGTATTTTTCATATACAGCAGCTTTCATTTGGGTTTGATTTATTGGTTTTCTATTTGATTAATGATCTGATTTAACAGGCACTCCGGACATTGCCGGTGAATTGAATCCCTTCACGATCAGCCATACCGCCAGGACCATTTCCTGCAGGCCTAAAGGCATACGCAAAAGGGTATCGGCTGCAGACATATGACCGATGACAGAGAAAATGACCAGCAGGCCGGCCGCCAGATAGGGAACGGCTGCAATGAGTCCCCAGCCCGATATCCACCGGGGGACGAGCCTTGACTGATATAACAGGGAATAAAACATCAGGGCACCCAGGATAAAAACGACCGTAGTAACTGATGCAATCATTTTTGAATCAGACAGAAAGCTACCCACAGCCGTAAATCCGGAAACGTCCGGGGCTCCGGCCTGAACATAGGCCTTACTTAACGTCAGAAGCAGAAGCCATCCTAAGGCCATACCAATATAGGTAATGGTTTCAAGTGCACCCCTGAACACCACATAACCAAGCGCCAGGACTTCGTTGTATTTTTTTGAGACGGGAAACATCAACACCGGGATCATGGCGAGTGCTAACCCCATAACCAGTAAAAAAAGTGCTCCTGTTATAAGCCGGTTTTCATGTGCAGAAATTTTAACAAGATAATCCGGGGCATTGAGAACAGGTCCTGTAAATACAACACTCAATATGCCTGCGATTGTCCCGGTAATATACAATACACCCACAATTGTCGCGGTTTTTCCGGTGGTCTCCGTTTTTTTCATTTTTTAATTGGTTGCTTTGTATTATCCTCAGGATTAAACGAGAACACTTCTTCCAGCGGTGCATCGAACACACGTGCGATACGAAAGGCCAGTTCAAGGGTAGGAGAGTATTTCCCGTTTTCAATGGCTACAATGGTTTGTCGCGTCACCCCCGTTTTGTCGGCCAGTTCCTGTTGGGTCATTTCGTTATGGTAAAAACGAAGTTTCCGGATATTGTTGCTGATATGACATGTGCCCATTTCAGACTCCTTTCCGGTACAGATAGATCTTTGTCATCTCTGAAGCCAGGGTTCCTGCAAAACATGAAGCAATCAGAGTGATGAACAACACCCAGGGTTGCATGCCGATGGCTTGCGAGCCCATGGACAGAAGAAAACCGAGTGAATATGTCCAATGGGAAACCCTTAAGGCTTTCAGTTCAATGAGCTTGTCCATCTCATCGGTAATGGTGGGCATGTCCTCGTTTGTTACTATTTTATTGATGATGGCAAAAATAATATGAATGATAATTTGCGCAACTATCATTACCGGTACAAAAATAAGAAATGTTTTACCCCAGAATTTAAAGTCGTTCAGTACATCGGGATTCCCAGCAATATGCCTGTGGTATACGTACAGGGAATATAGTCCGAATATCACTATAGTGCTGATCAGCGATACCACTATCCTTTTTTCTTTACGGTACATAGCTCCTTCCATTTGTCTGTTTTTATTTACATTATGATTACTATTATCGACACAAAGATAAAAATAATTTACACAATGTCAAATATAATATACATAATTTTAGATTAATCTTATTAATTTGATTCAAAATGATTGTTTATGCTGAGTTTGAGGCATGAAATTTCAAATAACAATGATCAATGACCAGTTAAATTTCAAATAACAAGAATCAATGACCAATCAAATTAGAAAATATAGCGTTAAATTATCTATCCTTATTCCGGGATGGTATAAAGATGTTTTTCAATAAAACTGTCGAGCGTATGGATAAAATAATCAGGTACTTTAAGGCTTTTTATTACTTCAAAAAGTTCACTTATATGTTTGCACACATGTGAATTCAGTTCCCGCCTGTCAACATCATATGCCGGATCGTTAAGCAACTGATGGGATAACAGGAAATCTCCCAGCATGATAAAATCGCTGTTTATATAAGTAAAGTTGCCGTCCCTTAAAAAAAGAGCTGGCAATTCACTTCCACCCCTTTTCCATTTTGCCACAAATTGTACCTTTTCATCAGGTTTGACATTCAACCTGGTATATAGCTCCTGGTAATCAATATCAACAGGCAGTCCATACCTCAGCAATGATTTGAAATATTCTTTGAAGAGAATATAATATGCTCCCTTATTAATCAGGGAAGGCAGCAATTGCAGGTGATCATTTATCCATTTCTCTTTTTTCAGTTCTTCCAGTTTCGCTTTAATGAATACAGAGTTTCCATATTTGCAGGCTTCCAATCTTTCATAGATCTGTATCGAGTAATCAATTGCCAGTTTGTCTTCCCAGAATTTTATGTGTTCTTCGAGGCACGTCAGAGAAAGGTTCAGTTCCCGGCTGTCTAAATTAATAAATGATAACTGGTGGGCTAAATACAGGTATGTATTGCCTTTATCGGGAAACAGCAGGCCGGTTCTAATCGCTTCCAGGCTGCTGTTCTTGATTTCATCGTTAAAATAGCCATTTCTTATACAGGTTTCCAGGATCAATGGATACAGCCAGCTATCCTTCCTGTTTTTCCATTGTTCCAGAACTTGATCTATTTCTAAATTCCCGCCCGACCTGATCTTCTTTTCCAGTTCAATGGAATCAAACCAGTTTTCTACTTCGTGTTTAATGCTGTCGTCCCGGGTCTGGTCTTTTCTCTGTTTTAATAATTCAATGACATGGTCTTTAATTTCAATGTTCTCAACTTTTTCAAGGGAGTGGGTCAGATGGATCAACCACTGATAATATAGATCATCAGAAAGGGTGTTGAGAAAACCCGTGAAAAAATCTTTCTCTGAAAGGATTTCCAGGAAATACCTGTCGATATTTGCTTTTACATGATACAGGTATATGACCAGCATAAGGGAAAATTCTCTTTTGATAACAATACCCGAATTGTTATCAAATAAAACCTGGATAGCCCTGTTAAAATAAAAAGATTTCAATTCAATCTGGTTTAATCCAGCCGCCAGTATCACATTGCACAGCAGGCCCAGGAAATTATGTTCATTGAGCGGGAGCCTGAGGTCCTCAAGCTTATTCAATAATTCGCTTTCATTCTGATTGCATTCAAGCAGGAACTGCAAACGTCTTATGGCGATCTGATTGTTGATGCTGGTTAAACCCAGGCGTTCCCAGATTATGCTGCTAAACTCAAACAGATCGTCAATTTTCATAACATAGCTGGATCCGTGAATTTCTGAAGTATTCCTGATGGGCGGCAGATCCACATTAACTAGTTCATTTGACATCGAGAAGATGGTATTGATTTTCTCCAAAAGACTGGTGTCGGATGGATTTGCATGCAAATACTTTAGAGACATTATAACCGAAGCAAGGGATATTGTCACAAGCTCAAAAATAAGTCCCTTGCTATAATAGGTAGCTTCTTTGCTGCTTTCTCCCTTTTCGATGATATTGAGATTATATTTTTTTATTTCTGAAAGTACGCTTTCAATGAATTTCAATAATTCATCAAATTCCTGATTAAGAGGTTTTCCGATAAACTGTAAAACCCTGTTAAGATCAATATTCTCAGTATTTTTTATCATGTTCGGAAAGATCAGCCCCTGGTTTGCATGGCATTTTAATTTTAAAGCTGATGCCCAGATCGATAATGAAAGTGTTCTGAAATCAATCTCTTTAAATTCGTCCTCTTCGTTGGTTATTATTCTTTCAAGTGCCCTGTTTTGATAATTTAAGTGATCAAAACTGAAAAGTGCTGCCGAGTATAAGCTTAGTTCTTCGAAGCGATTTTTCATTAAGGGAATTAAAGAGATTGAGAACCAGGCAGATAGTGTCCGAAAATAGTTTGAAATTGCTTTGCTGTTTTTGTATTCCACCGGATGGATACAGAATAAGTTCAATCGATTCTCGCTTCGTTGTATATCGGGTTCTGATAATGTCTCAAAGAATACGGTGTCCAAAATGTTTTCCACTTCGTGAGAGGGAATTTGGCAATCATTAACTATGCTGAAAATAATTTCCAATACCTGGTTATCGTAAAGCAACGAGTAAACCTGCCATGCTTTTTTTAGAAAATTATTTAGGATCGTTACATTCGAATATAACGATTCATGCGACAAAAGGGATTTGCTGATTTTTAATAGCTCAATGATTTCCTGTGTATAACACGTTTTTATTGAAAGATTTATTGCTTTGATATGATAATTATAAAGATTCAATATTATTTTTTTATAGTCTTCACTATTCTCATACTTTTCGTACGCATTATAATCTGTATTGCGCAATTGGTATGTCAGAATCCTTGTCCAGAGAAACTGGCTTGCATGTTTTTGCAGTCTGTCACCGTGAAATAACGACCAGTATAAGTGGCCCAGCTTTGGGTCGGGTAAATTCAATTCTGCAAACACATGCTTAAAAGCCTCATTGAGTCCATCGGCTACCTTGAATGTGCCATTATCTCTGACAATGGAATAATTCAACTCATTAAAAATCTTTATGAAGCGGGGTTCTAATTTTGCTTTAGTTAACGGAATATTCTTAAGAATATCCTTAAGAATAATATTTCTGATGTTATCCCTCTCTTCACCGCTTTTGAATACTTCAATATAATACTCATAAGAATAGAACAGATTATACGGTTTTGTATTCAGTGAAAGAATGTATAATAGATCTGTTTCGGTGGCTGTATCAGGTTTAACCGGATTTGCCATATTGTATTCTCGTAATTTGGCAATCAGCGTGTTTATGTTTTTTTCATTGGCCTTTCCATGACAAATTTCTTTGATCGTTGTATAGTCTGCGTAATAATGCGGGAGATCGAGAGCTTTTATCAATTCTTCCTTTTCTTTGTATTTAAGCAATTTGAGCTTAAAAATTGGTGATTGGGCTAATTGGTCAACCTGAATGTATAATTTTTCGCTGTTCTTTATTGAAGTCTGGAAAATAACCCATACAGCTAATCCGGGACTAAAAAAATCGCTATTAAAATAAGTTTCAATGACCTTTTGTGAAAATAAATCCAGCGTTTCATATTTATCAACGAACACAAAACAGGGATAATTTACAAGTAAACACTGTGATACCTTATGCAGGAGGTTTTTATACTTTTTTGAATGGATGCTGTCTTCATCCCGAAGATTATTGTTCAGTTCGATGACGGCTTCTTCTTTACTTTTTTTTGAGGCTGAAGACTTTTTTTGCAGCACGAAGCCGACAAGAACAGCAACAATAAATACGGTTATAAAGTAAGGGTCGTACAGCAATTTTATTACCTCAGAAAAATCATGTGGTGCCAGATTCTCAAGTATCTTTTTAAGGACAATAAAAACAGTGGCTATGAAAATGGATATCAGGCTTAAGAAAAAAACTCTCAGAGGTGATTTGTTTTGAAAGCGCGGCATCAGATTATTTCTGACAGCAAGTTTAATTAAAACTTTTTCCGATATAAGTTGTGCTATTCTTGGTAAATCTTCGTTCCTTTTTGTGTCGATTAATCCTGTGCAATAAAAGTGGCCATGGCTGTCGGATAAACTATTCTTGAGTTTTTCCAGCGACCATGACATCCCGTCTGTATCGTCGGCTTCGATAAAATAGCACTTTGGAGTATGGTAATCACCCTTTTTTACAACCGCACTGATTTCCCGGCTAAAGAACTTATGCAGTTCATCCTCAGAAGAAGCTGAATTTTCAAGAGTAAAAGATCTGCTTAAATAATAATTTTCAAATTTCTCATGCTCTTTGTGGCTAATGAAACTGATGGTGTTTTTTGGGTTCATAGGTGCATATATGGTTGGCTGGCTTTGGTAAATTATTGTATATATAACTTATACAGGATTCCTATTCGTTGCTATTTTCTGGAATACCTTTGTCAAAGCCCAGATACAGGTATCAGCACCAATCATAACCAGTCTTCCTATTTTGCTTGGTCGTCTATTAAGACACCATTACAAGCTCTCCATAACTCCCCGTCATACCTGAAAAACGAAAATACACCATTTTCGTCCATTATTCCCGAGAGTCTGCAAGTTAAAAAAAAAATCGAATTAACGATCCTGTTGATATGTTTTTTTCAACAGGGGTTTTGGTTACAAGGAATATAGGAAAGAAATGTATTTCTGTCCATTTCCAGAAAACAACAATCAATGATCCAATAAATTCCCAACATCAATGATCAATGATCAATGAAATCCTGATAATATAATTACAAAATACTTATTTGTAGTGAGTTTTTTATCTGTCACAATGAATCCTTTGGCAGAGTTGTGTTTTTCTCTCAAGTTTTATCTTACCCACAAAATACGAAATAGCTGAAAACTGAATAAATTTCGTTTCTGGTCAGTGTTTTTCAATCATAACCAAAGTAAGAAGAAATTCAGGTAATTTAACCTGAAGGAAGTGGTTTTTTCAAATTTTTGCATGCCACACAAATGTTTGAGGGCATAGCCGGTAAGGGAATGCGGAGGTGCGAACATATCACATGATAAGAAACCTTAACAGGTAATGATGTTTGCAAACCTCTGAAACACTTCAGTACGCTGTTCTGGGTGCCAGCTGTGTATTTATTTTCGTCTGCATTAGTGCCAAAGTATATCGTACTGATTTCCTAATAAATCATCATAAATAATATCTATATGATGCAGGGATGATATGTCGAGAGGAGTACTAAGGTTAATAACATCAAAACCTGTTTCAATCGTTAGCCACGGGCTATTATAAAACTCTTGCGGATCACCGAGATGCACCATTACATCGGTTAAAATGTTAAGGGGGTTAACAATAGTTATATTATCAGCCAGTTTGTATTCCAGAGATATGGAAACAAGTTTTCCCACATTATTGGTATGCAATTTTGGTATGACCAGCACCATATAATACTTTGAACTAATATTGGAATAATTCAACCTATAGAATTTATTACCATCAAGTGTCAATGTATATGTCCCCGTTCTAAATGGATGGAGAGTAACCCAATCGGGATCGCCGGGTGAAGGTGGATAAACCTCACGTTTAAACGAAGAGAGAAATCCTTGTGGCCCCCCCGGAGTCAATGCATAACCGTGCAACGAAATATCATTGTAAACGTCCGATTCGGGACCGGAAAATGAAATATTCCCGTCAGAAAAGGTCAATCCAGTGCCTCCACTGATCATTATCATGTAATTAATGTAAAATTGTGAAGTATCTTCAACCGACGCTTCCGTATCATTGAGTCCCCAATGTCCAGCCTGGGTTATAAACAGAGTGCTAATCAGGAGTTGTTTATTATTCAGAATATCCGGCAGGCCATTATTGTCGGTATCAATGTTTTTGGATAACGATTCATAATATGCGCCCAGTTCTTTATACCGGTCTATTTCTTCTTCGCTCAGATTAATTTCATTTCCAATAGGATTATTAGCAGGAATAACACTTGTTCCGTCTAAGGTTAAAGTGCTCAAATCAATAATTGTGTTATCGCCGTCTTTTAAGCTCACCAGGGGCAGAACATTTAGCCCGCCGGAAGATAAACAACCAATATACCTGTTTTCTCCATCAAGAAATGCCAGAGCAGTTGCTGTTCCTGAACGGGCATCCGTTGTGAAAGAGCCATTTTCAATAATAAATAATTTATAGCCCCTGCTGTTAAAAACAAGGACTTTTTTTGCATCGGATAAGGATAATGGATTAACCGAACTCAATCCGGCACTTTTTAGGTTACTCCCCGAAATACTCCCTTTAATAACAATTCTGGAAATATTCGATTGTGAATCATCGTCTTTACTGCAACTTGCAATCA
Organism: uncultured Bacteroidales bacterium; assembly: GCA_964503885.1. Lineage (GTDB taxonomy): Bacteria > Bacteroidota > Bacteroidia > Bacteroidales > UBA10428 > CAZDCD01. The sequence continues at coordinate 174,031 of CAZDCD010000004.1, read as the reverse complement.
CAACGAGAATTGTAAATACTAATATCAGATCTCTCATACGTTGTTTATATCTGTTTACTTCAATTAATAAGATTAGTTGTATCTGATTACCCAATTCTCATATTTCTTTTTGTCATTAAAGAAAAAAATGGGTATGGTAACCTATTTTTCCAATCAGATTTTGAACAAACAACATGAGAAATAATCTGTCCGGATAAATAAGCATTCCTTCCTGGTTTTGCATAGCGTTCTGTCAATTTATATTTTAATGCTTCTCATTATTTATGGTTAAAAAGCCCGCACAGCACGAATTGGGTAACTTCCGTTTTTAGCGTCAGTACCCGGGCCGCCACCATAAAAGCGTTCATACCAGGCAAAGTTGGCATCAGATTCCGAAGATGACCAGTACCGGTTATTTTGAAAACTCCCGCCTAAACCAACCTGGTAAAGATTCGTATATATCAATGTCAATTCATTCAATGAAGGCAGGTACCAATCATTATACCCATTAAGAACCAGGTCATCACAAATTTTTGCAGCAAAACCCGGTTCACCACAACCTGCTACAATACCGGCAGTATTTAAAGCTCCTGTGCCAATGGCGGTACCCGTCCCGGATATCAGTGTTCCAGTACATCCCCAGTTGATAGATGAAGCCTGGTCAGTTGGCGTACATACCAAACCATGCAATGCGGTTCCATCAATATAAAATACAATCCCACCGGCATAATTCTGCCCGATATAGGGTGTGGATGGTGTGGCCGTAGTAAACACTTTTTCAGGTCCGTAAACAGTGCCTACACTATTCGTGGCATAAGATCGTATATAATATGTTCTGTTGGCATGGAGTCCTGTCATATTTGAAACAAACGCACCACCTCCGGCACCCTCTGAGGTATGTGAATTGCCGATCGATGGGGTGGAATTATAGTTCCAGCAAATACCTTTTTGAATGATTGAGCAACCACCATCGTCGGTAATTACCCCACCTGAAACAGCGGTGTAATAACTTATGCTTGTTGCATCATCTGTAGTTACCACGGGTAAAAGACCCGTGCTTACCGCGTTTTGATTTCCATAACCTGTGCCTGTACTGTTGGTGGCATACGCCCTTACATAGTATATTGTTCCGCAACCGCTTAAACCGGTAAAGGTGCTCGTAAAATATCCCAGGCCACTTCCACCATCTGTGGTAAAGTTATCGGCAAGTGTCGGATTGGCGCTCATACTCCAGCATATTCCTCTTGCAGTAACTGCCGAACCTCCATCGGAGCTTACATAGCCACCGCTGGATGCGCTTGAACTGCCGGTGATCACGGAAGTAGATGTTCCGACAACAGGAACAGAAGGTCCGGGATTAATCAGATCAGTGGTTGTGAAGCTGACTTCATTGCCATAGGCAGTTCCTGATCCATTGGTTGCATACGCACGAACATAATACTGGGTTAACGGATTCAATCCGTTCATGGTGCTGTTGTAGCCCGCTGCTCCCGTGCCATCGGTGGTGTAACTGTTGGCCAGGGTAGGTGAGGGGTTTAGACTCCAGCATACACCTTTTGCAGTGATTAATGAGCCTCCTTCGGTACTGATCATACCTCCCGAGCCGGCTATATTGGAAGAAATTCCACTGATGGATTTGGTTGTCAGGGAAGCAACTGAAGGCGTAAGAGTGGTTAAATTAACTTCGTTTCCATAGGAAGTACCGCCGCCATTCACAGCAAATGCACGGACATAATAGTTTGTATTGGCAGTTAATCCTGTCATACCTGTCGTAAATGATCCTAATCCCCCGGCTTCGGTATAATTGCTGTTGGCTGTTGTGGGAGCAAGTGTTGTTGCCCAGCAAATGCCGCGGCCTGATACGGATGAACCATTATCGCCGGTTACATTTCCGCCTCCCATAGCTGTTGTATACGATATGCTGCTTACTGATGCAGTGGTGACACTTGCCAACTGAAGCACAATTGTGGTGAAAGAAAGATCATTTCCGTACGATGTTCCTTGTGCATTGGTAGCATATGCTCTTACATGATAAGTGGTATTTGATGCCAATCCTGTAATTAATGCAATATAACTTCCTGCGCCAACACCTTCATTTACAAAATTATCGGCAATAGCAGGATCCGGATTTATTGACCAGCATATACCGCGCACCAGAACCGGAGTTCCGCCATCATCGGCAATGTCTCCGCCTGAAATGGCAGAAGTATTGGTAATATTGGAAATTGTCTGAGTGGTTAATGTCGGAACAGTAAGTGCTTTTGATACAAACGATAATTCATTGCCATAGGTTGTGCCCACAGTATTTGTTGCAAAAGCCCGCACATAATAGGGTACATTGGGCGACAGCTGATTACAGTTTGTCGTAAAGTTTCCCGAACCTGACCCTGCCAAATAAACGGTGTCATTCAAATCGGGTAAGGGATTTTTGGAAATACATACTCCCCTTGACAGAATAAATTCATTCCCGTTATTTGTAATGTCTGCATTTATTGATGCACTGGAATAGCTTATGTCAGTTACATTTAAAGTAACGACAGAAGATAAAACCGAACCGGGTTTTCCATTTCCAATATACCCGGCGTTAATAACCTGGCCATAAGAATACCTGATATAGAGAGAATCGTTAATAATAGTTACATCTTTAACTACATCAGGGAGCTTAATCTGGCCTCCATCACTTAATAAAATAGTATCCTCGTGGATATTCAGTGCCTGCAATTCGTTGGTTACAGATCCGTCAACTTCTGAGTCTAATTTATTGTTCCAATTGGTAATATCAAACGAAGTTATCCCATTTACAGGTGAAGCAATAAAAACAGGGTCGGTTTCGGTAAAACCACCGCTTACTGCCTCAGCCGTTTTTGAATGCAAGGCATACGGTACGCTCAATAGCTGACTTATACCGGTGATGGTGTAATTTGTTCCGCCTGCCGGATCGGTTTCGATTTTAATATAGAATGTGCTGTGTGCCCAGTTAATTGTATCGAATCCGGTTTCACCGCCAATTTCGATACTTATCAGGCCATTGGCATTGGTTGTTGGAGTTTGTATTTCAGTGTAGACTACAGTACCACCTGCAGAACCCTGCAGAATACTTACCTGTAATCCGACAGCGGTATTTTTAACCAATTGGTCATTGCTGTCCCTGATCACTGCCTGAAAGCTCATTTTTTCCGGTGATTGAGCATCTATCTTTTGTGCAAGGAATACCCCGGCAGTTGATATTACTGTAGCCAATACGACAAATGTTATTTTCATGGTGCTTAATTTTTAATTATCTTGAATATTTTCACTTCCCTGCTATTTTCTGAAACTTTAAGAATATAAGTTGACGGGATAAGGTATTCCATAGGGATTACCGATTCGCTTTGTTCAATTTTTTTGCTTACCAGAAGCGCACCATTCATATCGAAAAGCTCATAGCTTAATAACCGGGATTTACCCGTGAACGGAGTATCAACTTTTAGTATCAGAAAGTCGTTTACAGGATTGGGATAAGCTGTAAAATAAAGGTTAATGTCCCTGGCTTCTTCGATACCTGTTAATGCTGAAATTTCATAAGGCAGTTGTACTCCCTGTATTACAGAACCGGTTGTTTCGGTGCTCGTAGTGTAAAATACCTGTCCGGCTGAATAGCTTATCGAACCCCCGCTGCCTGAAGAATTACCTCCTGAAGCAGTAACTGCTTCCTGCGCCTGTAGTCTGGTTGATCCCAGACAAATCAGGAGCAATACAACTATTTTTTCTTTTTTGAGTCGCATTTTTAATCAAATGATAAGTGTTCCGATATGTTCGTTTTTATGATTTTTTTCAATGAACACCAAAAAACATATGCAGGGGGTTTACCCTAAATTGTGTCATTGGAGGGGTGGAGAATTTAAGACCAGGGGATAAAATACGATGGGTATACGAACTTCGTAAAATTAAGTTGGTAAGCAGGAGGTTATTTTCCATCAAAGGGTAAATAACCTTGACAACAAAGATATGGTTACGGCACTGTGATCTGCTGTGAATAAGATCTTCTGCCATCGGTAAGCCGCAGGATATAAATCCCCTGATCGATGCTTTTTTTGCTGATCATGCCGTTAGTATGGTTCCGTAAATGAACATGAACAATTTCTTTTCCGTTCAGGTCGTATAAATATCCGGTATACCCGGTATCAGCCGTTTCCGGAACGGTGAACACGATGTTTTCCTGTGTGGTCCAAATGTGAATGGTGGCCGGGTTGTCCTCCATCCCTGTATTTCCTGTACCGGAAGCCAGGCGTCTGGTCACGATAATATCTCCACCGTCCGGTGTGGCATCAATAATGATGTAATTGGTGGTATTCATATGTTCGATCCGTGTTTCCAGGGGAAGACCGTTTTGTATGGCATCGGCAGAAACCCAGTCGCCGGGAAGCAGCATACGGATGGTCAGCGGAACATTGTATATGCTGTTATCCAGGGTATCAGTAACTTCAAATCTCACAGCCTCAGTGGTAGCTTCCAACTCGGTAACCGATGCAGCGTTTCTTTCACGGATATAACGGACGACATTACCAAAGGTCGATACCCAGAACCTGGCCCTGTTGGCATCGAGGTATTCAAGGCTTGCGCGAAGTTCGGTTGAAGACAACGGTGAAAAGCCCCCGTCGCTGTCGATACCGTGAATAAGATAGACGACCCATCCTGCTGATACTGCCGCCGTATCTGCCCTGTTCCTGAAATCTGCTGCAAGCTTGACCGAACCGAGGCTGCCGCAGGTGATCGAACTGATGCTGTAGAAATCGTCCGGCGTGGTTTTTTCGATATGCCCATGGCAATTCCGGGCGGCTATGTAGTATTTTTCACAAAGGGAATCATTCCCCGGAATGCAAAACGGGTACGCCAGGGTAAGGCATTTCTGTCCCGTAATATGTTCATCGATATCTTCCTGTGAATCTTTCAGTTCGCTCTCCTGGGCTGTTAAAGAAAGCGTACTGAGATCGGTGTGGCTAACTGAATGGCTTCCGATCTCATGCCCCTGATTAACGGCATTCTGGAAGGCAGTCCAGTTGGGAGACCAGTTGATCACCGGAAAAAAAGTGGCATCAAAATCAAATTCATTGAACATAGGAATAGCCACTGTATACTGGTTTGATGTGGCATCATCAAAGGTGTAGGTTATGGCTGCATCGGCAAATCCACGCCAGGCAACCACTTCAAAGTTTTCAGCAACCTGGGCCTTTCCGGGCAGTGACAGAACCGAAAACACAACACCAGTAAAGATTTTCAATCGTATTCTCATTGGTTTATCATTTTAAGGTCAATCCGTAAACAAACCCAACGTTCAGGAAAATGATCGCAAATGGTTCGTCTCTATAAAAATAACAATCTACTGCCGGAAAGGGTAAAATCCGACGGACTGTTTTTTTCCTTCTTCCGGAAGGCCAAACCTTAGATGAAGACTCATAGTTCCATTGCTGAGCGGAATCGCTTCTATGAAGGAATTTCCTTACCCGAGGTACCCCGATCCCCTGCAAAAGATCATATCCTGCCTCCAGGATACTTCGGAATCCAGGTACATTCTCGGGAATTTTCTGCTCTCGCTGAAACTGTTCGCCTCCAGGAATTCTTTCGCTGCTGTATTGGATTCCGGGATGACGATGTTTCTCTTGTCCCGTTCAAATCTGAATGCCAGCAACTCACTTCCAGCGGTTTCACCGGTAGCTATGATCAGTCCCCTGCCGAAATCAGGCAGATAGTAACCGGCAATTGCGGTACCGGCAACACAGGTGAATCCGGTTTTCCAGGTTTTCTTCAGGATTGCTGACCTGTCTTCTCCTGATGCGATCTTATCCATGGAATACACCTCATCAAGATCTTTTTCTGTCATTTTCCTGACCGGGCTTTTTGGTGATGCAGGCAACGTCTTACCTCCTTCATAGACCAGGTAATACATGCTTTGCCTGAATCCCAGCTTTTCGTATACCGGTTTTCCCATGTCCGATGCAACCAGGATAATCTTCCGGCTGCCGTTTTTTTCCGACCACCCGATCAGGTTGCGGGTTATTTGGCTTCCGAGACCCTGTCTCCGAAACGCTTCCCTGACGATAATGGTCCCAAGCCAGGCAGCATCCCCGTTCAGGATCGCCATACCGGTACCTGCAATTACCCCGTCCGCTATGGCCACGACGGCATGGAAATAGGGCTCGCCAAAATGGAACCCATAAACCGCACTCAGGTCGATTTGCCATTCCGGCGGGGGTAAGTCGCCTGTAAGCGGTATTTCCTTATACCTGATTGGCCTTATTTCCATTTCTGTAAATCGCTGATGAACAATGATCGTCTTAAAGATCCTCATATGAATGAATACTGCAAAAGTAATAAAGGATTGATACTATTTGATACCGGATGCTGGATAATGCATGCGGCATGCATATTTAGTATTACAATTGAAACAGCATTCAGCTTAGATTCAATTGTCTACTGTCATTGCAAGGAACCTACTGTTACGGCGAATGGACTTTTACCGGTTACCGGTTTTCGATCACTGATTACTTAACATCCACATTCCTCAGTATCTTCTTCCCTCCATCCTCACCCTCACTCTCTCATTCCCACTGCCCTGATCACCGCACCTTTCCCGTACCGTTTTTTCAACCTGTCGAGCGTCTGGTAAAGCCGCATCGATTCCGAGGTATCTTCAAAAAGATTCAGCTGTTCGGTTCCCTGGATAAGGTGACTGAACCTTACCCCGATCAGCCGGATAAGCATCCTGCGCTGGTAAAGTCGCTGAAAAAGCTCTTTGGCAACCCCGATCAGCTTGTGATCGAACGATGTGTAGGGGATGCGTTTTTGCAGCGTATGGGTGTCGAAATTGGAATACCGGATCTTCACCGTCACACACGAAGTGAGCTTCTGCTCTTTTCTCAGGTCAAAGGCGATCCTCTCCACCATGCATACCAGCTTTTCATTCAGCATGGCCACATCGGTAGTGTCCTGATCGAAAGTACGTTCAGCGCTTATCGATTTTTGCTCCGAATAAGGCTGCACGGGGGCCTGATCTATACCGTTGGCTTTTTTCCAGAGGATAATCCCGTTTTTGCCCAGCACCTTTTCCATCATTTCCAGGGGTATCATGCTCAGGGTGCCTATGGTGGCTATTCCCATCGACCGCAGCATATGGTAGGTCTTGTCCCCGATCATGGGAATTTTTTTGATCGACAGCGGATGGAGAAAAGGTTTCACCAGCATTCCCGGCACCTCTTTTTCTCCGTTGGGCTTGGCTTCCCCGGTAGCGATCTTGGCCACTGTTTTGTTCACCGATAACCCCAGGGATACGGGCAACCCGGTCTCCCTGATGATCGACTGCCTGAGCTCGCGTGTCCACTGCATGCATCCGAAAAACCGGTCCATGCCGGTGATATCGATATAGTGCTCGTCAACAGACGCCTTTTCGTAAACGGGGGCCTTTTCGGCAATAACATCCGTGACCATGCCTGAATATTTGCTGTACAGCTCCATATCGCCCCGCACAAAGGTGGCATCGGGACAAAGGATGCGTGCCATTCTCATGGGCATGGCCGAATGCACGCCAAATTGCCTGGCTTCGTAGCTGCAGCTGGCCACCACACCGCGGTCGCTTGCACCCCCTATGATCACAGGCTTCCCGTTCAGGCTGCTGTTGATCAGCCTCTCCACCGACACAAAAAAGGTGTCGAGATCGAGGTGGGTAATATGGTTGTTAATGCTGTTAAGCATTACTAAAATTTTTTATCGTGAGTTGACTACAATTGATGAATATTTTTTTGTTTTTCAAAAAAATAGTTTACTTTTGATTATTTTATAATCAAATTTACTGATTACAAATTAAGCAATTTTTTATAAAAAAATGGGATGTGGATGCACTTTTTTCAAGACATCAGGATTTTTGTAAAAAACACTTAACCACTCGGACTATTGGTTAATTTCAACGTACAACATTTAAAAAACAGAATCAAAAGGATTATATTATAAAATCCTTTGTGCGCCTTTGAGAATTTACTTCGACGCCTTTGTGGTAAAATTTTATTTAGCAGCAAAGGATAGAATGAACAGCCAAAAAAATATAAAAAAGTCATGTACTTCAACACCAACATCAAACTGTTACGAAAACGCCGCAAGCGCACACAGGACGAAGTAGCGTTTGCCATGGGCATGAAACGTTCCACACTGAGCGGTTATGAAAACGAGGTCAGTCAACCCACCGTACAGGCACTGATCGTTTTTTCGAAGTATTACGGCATCGCTATCGATACGCTGCTCCAGGTCGACCTCTCCCGGCTTTCCGAAAGCCAGTTCTCCCAACTCGAAAGGGGAGGCGATGTATACATCAGGGGAAGCAACCTGAGGGTACTCGCCACCACAGTGAACAAACAAAATGAAGACAATATCGAGCTGGTGAATGAAAAGGCAAAAGCCGGATATAAAACCGGCTTTGCCGATCCCGAATTTATCGGTGAACTTCCTGTCTTTCAGTTGCCGTTTCTTTCCCGGCAAAAAAAATACAGGACGTTTCAGCTGAGTGGTGACTCCATGTTGCCCATTCCCAACAAAGCATGGGTTACCGGTGAGTTTGTGCAGAACTGGGAATCGGTGATTACAGGCCAGGGATATATCATCCTTACCCTTGATGACGGCATTGTGTTTAAGGTTGTCGAAAACCTCATCGATAAGGAACAAAAACTGAGGCTGTATTCGTTAAATCCGGTTTACGATCCTTACGATGTGGCCATTAGCGATGTGAAAGAGATATGGAAATTCGTGCATTATATCTGCTCGGAAATTCCCGATCCCATGATACCACAGGATGAGTTGTTAAAAACAGTGGCGGGACTGAAAAAAGATATGTCGGCGCTGAAAAAGCGGTTTATGAGCGATACTGGGAAAGAATAGCCGCTTTTCAGCAACTATGCCGTCCCGGCAAATATCAGTAGACTGAAAATAATCTGCCGGTTTTTTGGGGGTACGGGTTTTGGCAGCACTCTCATGAGTGAAACCAAAACATCCGTATCATGAAAACACGCGTTACTATCCTACGAAGCAGTACCGGCCGCTTTATGCTGCTGCTTCCTATCCTGCTTGTTCTTTCTGGTACCGGGCTTACCGGCCAGGAAACACGGCTGATGAGCGGTATCCTGAGGGACGAAACAGGTATACCCATTCCGGGTGTCAATATAGTCATTAAAGGAACGGCAACTGGTACAGTCACCGATGTGAACGGGTATTATGCCATAGAAGCCCCGGTAGGCTCCACGCTGGTCATTTCTTTTGTGGGGTATCTTTCCGAAGAGGTAGTAGTTGCACCACCGGAAAAAAAGGAAACTCGGAAAAAACAGGATTCCCCGAAAGACACAGCCCTGACCCAGGTAAATTCAGAAATTTTACAGGCAGAGCAACCGCCAAAAATATTCAGGCATACCATACCTAACAATCCCGGAAAAACCCTGTCGCCTTATTTTTTCATTGAGAGCGATCAGCCGGAAACCGACAGGATGCCGCTAAAATCGACATCTGCTGAGGTGAATATCGCCGGAGTCATCGCCGATGTAAAAGTTACACAGGTATATATCAACGAAGGGAAAAACACTCTGGAGGCGATATACATCTTCCCGGGATCGGTCAGATCTGCTGTTTATGCCATGAATATGCGTATCGGCGAACGCATTCTGAAAGCAAAAATCAGGGAAAGAAACCAGGCAAGGGCAGAATACGAGACAGCAAAGGCCCAGGGAAAGACGGCCACGCTGCTCGAACAGAACAGGCCCAATGTATTTCAGATGAATGTGGCCAATATATTGCCGGGCGATACGATAGTTGTTGAACTCAGCTATACCGAATTGCTTGAATCGCTTGACGGCATTTATGAATTTGTATACCCCACAGTTGTAGGACCCCGGTATTCCGAAACCCCGGATACGAAGGAGAACGCCAGTGAGCAGTGGGTGTCAAACCCTTACCTTCATGAGGGGGAAAGCCCGGACTACTTATTCAATATCCGTGTGAATGTTAATGCAGGCATTCCCATTCAGCAAATCTATTGCCCCAGCCATGAGATCAAATCGATGTTCACCGGTCAGAACCGCGCACGGGTAATGCTGAGTGAAAGCGAAATTTACGGTGGGAACAGGGATTTTATCCTTAGGTATGGTCTCCGGGGAGGCAAGGTGGAATCAGGTATCCTTATTCATGAAAACGGGGACGAAAATTTTTTCCTGCTTATGATGGAACCTCCCAAAGCCCCATCACTTGAAGATATCCCTCCCCGTGAATACATATTTGTTGTAGATGTCTCCGGGTCGATGCATGGATTTCCGCTCGAGGTTTCAAAATCGGTTATGAAAGAGCTGCTGGATAAACTAGGTCCCCGCGACCGGTTTAATATACTCACCTTTGCCGCGGGAAACGCCATGATGTGGAACGAATCAAGACCGGCCACCAAAGCAAATATCGTTCTCGGCACAGGCTTTATGAATATGCAGTCGGGCGGAGGCGGTACACGTCTTCTCGATGCACTCGATCGTGCCCTGAAAGTCGAACGGCAGGAAGGATATTCAAGAATTTTCGTAGTGCTGACCGACGGGTATGTCGATTTTGAAAAAGAGGCATTCATACGGGTTCGTAAAAACCTCAATAAGGCCAACCTGTTTGCCCTTGGCATCGGGAGCTCATGCAACCGTTACCTGATCGACGGACTTGCTCATGCGGGAATGGGAGAGCCGTTTGTGGCCACCACCAGTGAAGAAGGGAAAAAGGCAGGTAAGAAGCTTATCGAGTATATTGAAAAGCCAGTGCTTACCAATATATCTGTTGATTTTGGCGATTTTCAGGCTTATGATTTTGAACCTGCTTCAATTCCGGACGTTTTTGCGAAGAGATCCATCATCCTTTTTGGCAAATACCGGGGGAACAGCCAGGGAAAAATCACTGTAAGAGGATATTCAGGCGCAAATGAGTATACAAAGGCATTCAACCTTGAAGATGCAACATCTGAGAACAACCAGGCCCTTCGTTACCTCTGGGCGAGAAACAGGGTACGATACCTCGATGACTTTGCCCAGTATTATACCAATTCACAGTACAGGGGATATGATAATGCCGGCAATACACCGAATACACCCGACCGTGTAAGTGAAATTACCAGGCTGGGGCTGAAATACAACATTCTTACCCAATATACATCGTTTATTGCAGTCGACAGTATCATACGCAGAACAGAAGGGAAGATCAGCACGATAAAACAGCCGCTGCCGCTGCCCACAGGGGTCTCCGACTATGCTGTCGGCGATCATAAATCCATGCGCAATGCAAACGCATCGTCCACAACTTCAGCCGATCTGAGCATCTCCATGATGCCGTCGGTAGAATCACTGGACGAAGTTTTAGTCATCGGGTACGGCACTCAGCGTAGGACAGATGTTACCGGGACAGTAAGCTCGGTGACTTCGTCTGAGCTGCTCAATTCCTTGAACTTACAACAAGCATTGCAGGGCAGGGTATCGGGTCTGCAGGTCGTGAATAACGATGGCAGTCCCGGCGGCGGAGTTACCGTGAGGATACGGGGCAACAGCAGCCTCATGGGAAGCCAGGATCCCCTGGTTGTCATTAATGGTGTGACTGTAAGCGGACTGGAGAATCCCGAAACATCTCCCCTTGCTTCAATTAATCCTGCAGATATCGAATCGGTGCAGGTACTGAAGGATGCTTCGTCAACCGCCATATTCGGTTCCCGGGCAGCCAACGGTGTAATTTATATCACCACAAAGAACGGGAGAGCGGGAAAGAGACAGTTATCGGTTGAAACCGGGTTTGGTATTTCTTCAAAATCTGCATCCACGGGAACAGACAGCCGAAATCCTGTCTGGTATGATAATTTGCTGAGGACAGGTACCATGGAATATGTAAATCTGGGCGCTCAGAAAGGTACCCATAAACACAGCTACCTGGTGTCGCTCCGGTATGATCATGAAAAAGGCATATTGATAGGTTCAGGTATGAGGAGGTATACGGGTAATGCCAATTTCAGCCATTCCCTTTTTCATAAATTTTTAGATATCAATGCGTACGTGTTATCCGGCTATGCAACTGTGCATGATTTCCTTGTGGATACCCCGGTTACCTCAGAATTTACCCCTGCAGCCGTTGAAAGGAGTATTTACAACGTGTATGGTAAAACAGATGCAAACCTCAGGTTGCCGCTGGAGGGTTTGCAATTTAAAAATTCATTTTCGGGAAGCCTGGTGAACAGGCACGCATCCTATGTTAACAACCTGTTACCCGTATCCTTTGTTTCATTCATGAACGATAACCTGAGATCTGGCTCAATGGCGGTCAATACCGGGTTTACCTATGAGAAATACTTTAACAATACATGGATTCGTGCTACGGCTTTTTATGAGTCGGCCTGGTATGATCAGAAATATAATAGTAACGGTTTGGCTGAAAACGAAGAATTATTCGGTTACCCGGCCGATCCGTTTGTCAACAGCTATCCGGTAAGTTCTTTCCTTGCCAGGCTGAACTTCTCGCAAAACGATAAATACATCTTCACGGCAACAACCCGGAGAGATGCCTCCCAAAGATTCAAAACCGGAAATAAACAGATCGTTTTGCCTTCGTTTGCGTGTGCATGGAGGATCGGTAATGAACCGTTTCTGAGCCGTCTTTATTGGCTTTCGGATCTAAAACTCAGGTTTAGCTGGGGATATACCGGAAACAGCAGACTGCCCTATTATCCGGCAAGTATGCTGATATCAGTCACGGGTGATCATTCGATCATTCCTGTTCTTGGCGAAAATCCTGAACTCATGTGGGAAAAAACAAGGCAGACCGGCCTTGGTGTCGATCTGTCTGCCCTGAATAGCAGGATAAATCTGACACTGGATCTCTTCAGCCATGAAACTTCGAATATGTATTACCTCACACCTGTTGAACACACTGAGCAAGTCTGCATCTGGAGCAACGCGGGTGATTTTACCAACAAAGGTTTAGACATTGATCTGCAGGCCTGCATTCTAAATTCGGGCGATTATACGCTTAAAGCATCGCTAAATTTCGCCTTGAACAGGACGAAAATTACAAGGCTTACCGATGGCAAGGGTCTCAATCCCGAACGGGAATCCGTTCAGGGAATAATTGCAGGGCAACAGTTCAGGACAGGTGATCCGCTCGGTGTGTATTACGGATATTCAATCGATCATATCGATTACGAAGATCATATGATCTACTATGCCGATATGAACAACGACGGGACGGTCAACGGATCGGACAAAACTGCCCTTGCCTTTACTTCACCCAAATGGTATGGAGGCGCCACACTATCTGGAGCGTATAAAAATGTTGAATGCACGGCCGTTTTAAGGTATACTTACGGCAATAATGTGCTGCATTATAATGAGGTAGTGCGAAAAGTATATGATTACCACGACAATATTTCCGGCAGCAGAGAACCAGTACTCAATAACCTGTATGTGGAACCTGGTTCATTCCTGAAACTGTCCAGGGTCTCTCTGAAATATACTTTCTTTAAAAACACATTTAAGGTTGCAGGCCCGGAAGCAATGAGTGTAACACTCACTGCCGGAAATCTTTTCACCCTGAGCAGGTATAGCGGACAGGATCCTGAATTCAACAACTGGACCTACAGGGAAAGGGAAGTATCGGCATTATTGCCGGGCGTGGATCGTGAGTATTATCCGGTATCAAGAACATACCTGATTTCACTGGAAATTAAATTCTGAATCCTGACCTTTATTATATCTGTATTGTAAAAAAGGGTTTTCCCGCTAACGGTGAAAACCCTTTTTATTTTCTAGGAGCCAATCAAGGCGTTAATGGGCCAGCAATTTCATCAAAATTTTAATGACTACCATCAGGGCAATTAAACCACTGGTGATAATGATCAAAGGCATCCATCCGGTTTTATTCAGCTTGAATTCTTTTTTTTCAGCTTTTGTTTTCATTTCCTTATGTTGTTATCTCGTGAAATAGTATTGAAAATATTCGTCATGGAATTGGTTAAGTATAATATCCCGGCTTTGTGGGATAACCTGTATGACGAAAAAACAAACGATTAATTTTGGAGCCTGTGATTGCCTATATCCTCATTTCACGATTAAGAATAACCAGATTTCCTGAGAATTGGCATTCGGCAGGTTTAGGTAAAAGGATAAAGAAAGTTTGCAGCAGAAGGTTTTTATGGTTCAAAGGGTCTGCCTTATCCCTAAACGTCCACTGAAAGATGATCTTGCGTTTCTTTTCTGTATCTGCAAAGGGTTTTGATTCAAGATAGATCAGGAACAGGTTCTTTACAGGAATAGACTGTTCGGTAGTGATACAGGAAGCATTGTCCGTATCGGCAGGATCGGGTACCATTCCCTTTACCTGCGGAATATCCTGAAAAAGGAAAAGGATGAACAAAATAAAACTATACCGCACGGCAATACTATTTTTTAGTGTAGTTTTGTATTATGACGTAAAAATTTAACAAAGTGACAAAAAAAAAGTTGTAAATTTTTGAAAAACCATATATCTTTTTTTTTATTTAACTGATAAAACATCCATGAAGAAAATTGTTAACCTACCCGTCTCCCTTTTATTGGCCTTGTTCCTCTTTAGCATGCAGGTGTCATCCCAACAGAATCAGGATACACCATTACCTGTTGACAAGCAGGTTAAGATCGGAAAGCTTAAGAATGGCTTTACCTACTATATCCGAAAGAATAACCGGCCTGAAAACCGCGTTGAGATGCGGCTTGTGGTCAATGCCGGATCGGTGCTTGAAGATGACGATCAGCAGGGCCTGGCTCATTTTGTGGAACACATGTGTTTTAACGGCACAAAAAATTTCGAAAAAAATAAACTTATAGAATACCTCGAATCCCTTGGCATTCAGTTTGGCCCGGAAATTAATGCATATACAAGTTTCGATGAAACGATTTATATGCTCACCCTGCCGACTGATTCAGCAAATATCGTCAAAACAGGTTTCCAGGTGATGGAAGACTGGGCGCATAATGTGTCTTTTGACAGCAGTGAAATAGACAAAGAGCGCGGCGTGATCGTTGAAGAATGGAGGTTAGGGCAGGGCGCTTACCAGCGCATGCTGGACAAAAACCTGCCTGTGCTTCTGAAGGGTTCCCGGTATGCCGAACGGCTGCCTATCGGCAAAAAAGAGATTATTGAGAATGCTCCCTATTCAGCTATAAAACGTTTCTATCACGACTGGTACAGGCCGGATCTGATGGCTTTTATTGTGGTGGGGGATATCGATGTCGATACCGTGGAAGCAAAAATAAGGGAGCGATTCAGCAACCTTAAAAATCCCAGACATGAACGCAAAAGAACCGTTTATGAAATTCCTTCTTATCAGCAAACCCTGGTAACAACAGCAAGCGATAAGGAAGCTCCGTTGACTACGGTATCGCTGTACTACAAAACCGATGCCCCGGTGTTCAAAACCTATGGTGACTACCGCAACAGTACCCTTTACCAGCTTTTCACAGGTATGCTCAATCAGCGTCTGAACGAGCTGAAGGAAAAACCTGATCCGCCTTTCATTAATGCCGGATGTTATTACGGCAGTTTTCTGGCCAGGGATAAAAACGCGTTTATTTCCGGGGCTCTTGTGAGTGAGACGGGTATAAAAACCGGATTTGAAGCCTTGCTTACAGAAAATCAGCGGGTAAAACAATACGGATTTACCGATACCGAAATTGAACGCTATAAGAAAGTTCTTCTGAATAATTATGAAAAGGCATACAGGGAGCGCGATAAAACCGAATCTTCGGTATATGCCGCAGAATATACACGAAATTTCCTTGAAAAGGAGCCTATACCGGGCATTGAGTTCGAATATACTTTTGTAAAAGATCAGCTTCCGGGAGTTCAGCTAGCAGAAGTGAATCAGCTTTCCGGTGTTTTGCTGAAAGAAAATGACCGTGTGATTGTGGTTCAGGCACCGGACAAAGCCGGTGTGGTTATACCCGGAGATAAGGAGCTTTTATCCATGGTAAGCAGCATCGACAGCGCAACCCTTGAACCTTATGTTGATAAGATTGCCGGAAATGACCTGATGCCGGTAAAACCGGAAAAGGGGAAGATACTTTTTACGAAGAAGCTCACTAAATTCGGTGCGGTAGAATATAAATTATCCAACGGAGCAAGAGTAGTACTGAAATCTACTGATTTTAAGAACGATGAAATACTGATGCGTGCAGAAGGTCCCGGAGGACAATCATTAGTGCCCGATAAGGATTATATGTCGGCCCAGAATGCAGCGGCAATCATAAATGAAAGCGGATTAGCCGATTATTCAAAGACCGACTTGCAGAAGCTTCTGGCCGGAAAAAGCGTAAATGTGTCGGCAAGCATAGGTATGTATACAGAAGGTTTAAGCGGATATTCCGCCTCAAAGGACCTCGAGGTGATGTTCCAACTGATGTACCTGTATTTTACACAACCCCGCAAAGATTCTGCTGCCTTTGTCTCATATATAACCAAACAAAAGGCGCTCTATAAGAATATGTTGGCCGATCCCCAGCAATATTTCTTTGACCGGTATTACCGCATAAAGGCCGACAATAATCTCAGGGCAGGCGGGATACCCTCTGAGGAAGAATGGGAAAGGATCGATTTTAATACGGTTTACCGGATCTATAACCAACGGTTCGCCAATGCATCGGATTTTACTTTTTTCATGGTTGGATCCTTTGCGCCCGATTCTATTAAGGACTTGATTGAATTGTACCTGGCAGGTCTGCCATCCACCGGAGAAAATGAAACCTGGAAAGACCTCGGAATAAGGCCACCGGAAATGCCGGATGAGGTAGACGTGTATAAAGGGACCGATCCGAAAAGTCTGGCACTCATCTATTATGAAACAGAAAAACCCTGGAACCAGCATGATGCATTCCTTCTATCGATGCTGGGGGACCACCTTCAGCGCAAGTACACCGAAATCCTCAGGGAACAGATGAGCGGTGTATATACAGTGCGTGCTTCGGCCGGTATGAATGAGATCCCATACAGCAATGCTTATCTGCAACTGATGATACCTTGTTCTCCGGATAATACCGACAGCCTGATTCAGGCAGCCATAAATGAAATACGCAAGGTCAGAGACACCGGGATCAGCGACAGCGATCTTAAAACCGATAAGGAACTGCAGAGAAGGGAGACTGAAAAGAACCTGAAAACGAATGTTTACTGGATATCCAGTTTTGCCGATGCGTACCGGACGAAAAAGTCAATGGATTTCCTGGTCGACTATCAAACGGTAATTGAAGGAATCACCTCCGATGATCTGAAAAGGGTCGCTGACACCTATATCAATCCGGATAAAAACCTCAAAGTAATTTTATATCCTGAAAAGTCAAAATAGAAAAATCACCTTTAGTGATCATACCTAAATCTAAATCTGCAACCATGAATGTTAAAGGAACCGCACTCACGACAACCCGTGACTTTGTAAGAACAAAACACCAGAGCAAATACAATGGATGGCTCGACTCGTTGCCGGCCGAATCGAAAAGTTTGTTCTCCGGGACCATCGATGCTACAAAATGGTACCCGATAAAAGAGGGATATCTTAATCCCATAAACAAGGTTGTCCAGATGTTCTATGGCAATGATCCCAGAAAGGGTGGCGATGCTATCGGAAGATACAGTGCTGAAATAGCCCTCAAAGGATTTTATAAGGTATTTTTATTGGTGGCTTCGCCATCATACCTCATTAAAAGAGCCTCCAAAATTTTTTCCACCTTCTATGATCCCAGCGAGATTGGAGTTGTTGAAAAAGGTCCAAACGAAGCCATGTTGAAGATCATAAAGTTTGATCAGATAGATACTGCGCTCGAATACCGTATTGCAGGGTGGGTAAATAAAGCCCTTGAGCTTGCCAATTGTAAAAACCCGGGGTATTCCATCGGCAAATCGCTTGCATCAGGCGGCGATTGCACAGAGATCACTTTCAAATGGGAGTGAGGGTAGCGGAAGTAGGGAAGAGGAGACTGGGGAAGATATTTCTGACAGGATAGATCGACAACTGGAATATGCACTTGAATATCTGAGTTTTTAGCTGCAAATATGGAACACGAAAACCGCATTGGGAATAGGATTTTCCGGATTACAGCATGGGCAACGCCTGGGAATTAAGCATCGCTGATTTCTGGAACGGTCCTGCTGCAATGCGGTTCCGCAACTACAGGAGAGAAAAACCATTACCGGTATGTTACCGGTGCGGGGTAAAGGATATCGCGGAGATCAGGGCATAAAGCAATTGCATACAAAGATCAATTCCTGTGTTGACCTTATGCATCACCAAGGCACGTTCCCACTGCCCGGGCAGTTTTGATCCATTTGTGATCGGGAGGTACGGTCTTTTTCATGCCGACGACCTTTTTAAGAGGCACCGGTTTGGTATCTTCACCCCTGGAAGCTACCATTATCCCGTAAATTCCCTGTTCGATATATTCGGCACAGGCAGTACCAAGACGTGTGGCAAGCATCCTGTCTACTGCTGATGGTATGCCGCCCCGTTGCAGGTGTCCGAGTATGGTTACCCTTGATTCGAGTCCTGTCAGCTCCTCGAGCATTGCCGCCAGGCGCATGGTATTCCCTTCTTTCAGGGTATGAAAGGCCGACAATTCGTTTTTATATGCTGCTTTATCTTCTGTAGAGGTTGCCGAAAGGATCTTCTGTTCAAACAATTCAGTTTCCTTGTGTTCTTCTTTCGACATTGCACCTTCTGCCACAGCCACGATACTGAAGGGCGATCCCATCTGGCTGCGTCGTGTAATCGAATCGGCCACTATACCTATGTCGTAAGGTATTTCAGGTATAAGTATTGCATCTGCACCCCCAGCAATGCCCGCCCCCAGTGCCAGCCAACCTGCCCGGTGTCCCATGATCTCAACAAGGATGATGCGGTGGTGGCTGTGTGCTGTACTGTGCAGGCGGTCGATTGCGTCTGTGGCAATGCTAAGCGCTGTGTCAAAACCGAAAGTCACATCGGTATATGCCACATCATTGTCGATTGTTTTTGGAAGGGTTACGATATTCAGTCCCTTTTTTACCAGCTTATATGCGTTCTTTTGTGTGCCACCGCCCCCGATGCATACAAGGCAGTCGAGATGATGTTTCGTATAGTTTTCTACAATGGCATCGGTCATATCGAGTAACTTGCCGCCGACGGGCATTCTGTGCGGTTTATCCCTGCTGGTGCCCAATAGGGTCCCCCCGCGTGTGAGAATGCCCGAAAGCGACTGTCTGTCGAGCATAATGGTCCGGTTTTCCATAAGACCCCTAAATCCATCTTTAAAGCCAATCACCTGCATCCCATATTGTCCAAGTGCTGCTTTTCCGATTCCGCGGATTGCCGCATTCAGTCCGGGACTGTCGCCACCGGCCGTGAGTACTCCGATTGTCTTTGCCATTATTGCTTTTTGACCATGAAAAAACAGATCTATTCAAGAATAGTGAAATTCCAGTCATCCGGATTAAATGTTGATTCTATCCTGTTTTCCAGATCATCGGGAAGGGAAGGAAAAAAATCAATTCCGGTAATTTCTTCAACTTTATCGATCGACATGGCATAGGGTTTCAGCGAGGTGGCGGTAATGCTGTTCTTTACCAGGAAGCCCACTCCCCGCTGACCATTCAGGTCAAGAACAACCTTGTAAAAACGCGCAGGCACACTCACCATGCTTTTGCCAAAGGTAGGGAACGGAGAATCACTGAGGACAGAACCGGTAACGATATACAATGATCCGCATTCTTTGGCCCATGCCCTTATCACATCACCCATCTTGAGCCATGTAAATTTATTGAACCCCGGTTTCTGGGGAACCACATTTGATAAATAAAACGATTCTTTTATGGCTGTTTCTGAGAATTGCATATCTGCCACCGGTGCCAATTGCCCCATCAGATAACCCGACTTTTTATAATCCTTCAGGGTTGATGGTCCTGAGGCAACCAGTGGGTCAATGCTGAATGATTCCCTGTACGGAATATTGCCTGAGGCTTCTTGTGCCGTCAGTTCATAGGCAACCCATGAAGACAGCTCATATGCTTTGATGTACGAAAGCGAGTAATTTTCATGATGAACCACCTGCTCCCTCGGCTGTGGTGCGGGAATTTCAACCCTATACTGGCCAAAAGCATCATGAATACCTGTCAGCATCAGCATACACAATGCGGCTATGGCGTTAACCATTAATTTTTTCCTTTTCATGACTGGTGTCTTTACTATGAATTCAAACAATCATAATATGTTAATTTTCCGGCCAAACCCGGACAGATTTACGAAATAAAAGAAAAATAAATTAAATTTAGTGAAAATTGCATTAAAGAAAGTAAATTTAACTAAACCCAGCAATCATATTTATGAACCAGATGATCCTGTTGTTTTATTTAAACATATCGGAAATGCTCTGTATTCATCTGATGTTAAAATTTGATGAATAAAAAATGAGGATTTAATTTGACAAATATCATTTTTTTGGTTTAATTCGAACACCAATCAATTCGATTGACAGGTTATGAAGCTATTTTTACGTTTTACGGTTTACACTATATTTTGGTTATCCTGCAATCGGGCATTCACACAGCTTCAGCGAAATATCAAGTTTGAGAACATTTCACTTAAAGACGGGCTTTCACAAAGCTCACCCAACTGCATACTGCAGGATCGTCAAGGGTTTCTGTGGATAGGTACAGAAGACGGGTTGAACAAATATGACGGGTATACATTTACCGTATACAAACCTGAACCCGAAAACATAAGCAGTATCAGCAACAACAGGATCAGATGCCTTTATGAAGACACACAGGGCAACATCTGGATTGGAACGAATGGCAGCGGTATGGACATGTACGACAGAAAACAGGATGTTTTTGTACGGCATGGCCTGCCTGATTCATCAAGGATTCAGAGCGGAATTGTTACCTGTATCATTATGACACACGATACGAGATTGTGGGTAGGGACTGTAGACGGATTGTACACATTCGATCCGTCAGAGAAAAAGTTTGAAGGATTCTTTAATGATCCGTTAAGCGGCAATTCAATCAGTAACGACTATATCACATGCATGGCTTTTAACAAATCGGGATTGTGGATAGGAACAGAGAACGGATTGAACCTGCTGAATATCAGAAAAGGTACTTTTACCTCATATTTCCATGTCGCGGATGAAGCCAGCAGCCTCTCTGAAAATAACATTAGATCGATCTTTAAGGACAGTGAATCGGCGTTGTGGATAGGCACTGTAAACGGCCTGGATCTTTACGATAAAGGCAACGATCAGTTTGAATGCATAACACAATCCATTGATAGTGGCATCGGAATGGTAGATTTTGCGGTAAATGATATCGATGAAGACAGAAACGGAAACATCTGGATAGCTACCAATGGAGGTGGCCTGGATATTTATAATAAAGTATCGGCGAAATTTCAGAATTTGAGCTATGACCATAAAAATCCGTATAGTCTGAGCAATAACGATGTATTATCACTGTTTGAAGACCGTTCGGGGATTATGTGGGTAGGGGCGAATGGTTTGGATAAGTATAATGCAGGGAAAGAAAAATTCACCCTGTATGATTATGTACCTTACACATCCGATAACCTGATATACCGTCATATCCATTCCATATACGAGGATGCGTACGGCGTGTTATGGATAGGTTCAAAAAGTGACGGGGTACATGTTCTTGACCGGATCAGGAAAGTATCCTATTACTTCAGGCACGATGAATCCGATCCAAACAGCCTTTCCAGCAATAAAGTCAGGATAATCCGGGAATTTCCGGAAAATACCATGTGGATTGGTACCGATGACAAAGGTCTCAATAAAGTCATGTTGGATGAGAACAGAAAACCTTTTAAATACATCCATTTTAATCATAATCCATTAAATTCCAATACCATATCAAGCAATACAGTATATTCACTGTATTTTGATGATGATGGCTTTCTATGGATCGGCACCGACAACGGCATTTCAAAAATGAATCTGGAAACCAATGAAATCGTGCATTATCTTCCAGACCCGGATAACCCGAAAAGCCTAAACAACGAGGTGGCTTACTATATTTATGGTGACGGTAAGAAGAATATATGGATAGCCACTGATAACGGATTGAACCTGTATGATCCGTCAACCGAAGGATTCAGGCATTATGTTCATGACCCCGGGAATCAGAATTCCCTGGTAAATAATGAATTATTAACCGTTGTGGAAGATCACACCGGTTTGATGTGGATAGGTACCTATGCACACGGTATGAACAGCCTTGATGTGAGCACAGGAACGTTCAACAGGCTAGAAGAGGTGAAGGAACTGAATGCTGCTGTAGTTTACGGAATACTCGAGGATAAGAAGGGGTTTCTATGGTTGAGTACAAACAACGGTGTACTGAAATACAATCCATCAGATGAATCGGTAAAACAGTTTGCCATTGAAGACGGATTGCAGAGCAATGAATTTAACGGAGGGGCATATTTTAAAAGTTCAAGCGGTGAAATGTTTTTTGGGGGACAATACGGATTCAATTCATTCTATCCTGAAAATGTGAAGATTGACACTGTAGCTCCGATAATTGTGCTCACCAGCCTGAAGGTCAATAACCAAGCCGTATACCCGGGCAAAGGTTCGCCGATAAAAGTGCATATTTCCGAAGCGAAAGAGATCGTTTTCAGACATAATCAAAATAATTTTACCCTGACATTTGCAGCACTGCATTTTGCAAATCCGTCAAAGAACAAATACCGGTATAAACTCGAGGGTTTTGATAAGGACTGGATCGAAGCGGGTACCCAGAGATATGTTTCGTATACAAGGCTTCCATACCGGACGTTTGAGCTGAGAGTGCTTGCCTCAAACAGTGACGATTTTTGGAATAATAAGGGCCTTTCGGTAAAGATAAAGGTAATACCTCCGTTCTGGGCTACACTATGGTTCAGGTTTCTGATCATGCTCATCATTGTCGTAGGTGTTGTGCTCATCATCAATAACCGCATCAATATCGAAAAACGCCAGAAAAGAAGGCTGGAGAAAGAGATCGAGGTCGGTAAGAAAGAGCTTGACGATGTCCATTCCACACTTGAAAAACAGCGTGAAGAAATTACCATTCAGCGGCAGGAGATCCGTCTTCGCGAGAAAGATCAGCAGGACATCATGTGGTTTAACGAAGGACTTAGCAAGTTCAGCGACATCATGAGCAAGAACCGGGGAAATACCCAGGTACTGCTTCAGAAAATCATCAGCAACCTCGTAAGTTATGTCGAAGCTGAACAGGGAGGCATATATATCCTGAACGATGAGCTTGAAGAGGAGAAATATCTTGACCTTACCGCTAACTATGCCTATCCGGCGGAGAGACTGGATAACCGGTTTATGGTGGGTGAGGGGTATGTCGGCACATGTTTTCACGAAGGCAAAGTAACCGAAGTAGACAATCTTGAACGAACCTACTCCAGAGTAAAATCGGGTCTGGGAGAAGATTATCCAAGACACCTTGCGCTGATACCCATTAAAATTGACGATATTCAGGTTGGTGTTATTGAACTCGCCTCTTTCAAGAAATTAAAGGGCTACAGGATTTCCTTTGTTCAGAAGATGTCGGAAAGCCTTGCCTCTATGATAGCCAATGAAAAATCGTCGGAAAGCATGATGCGTCTTGTGGAACAATCAAGAATCCAGGCTGAGGAGCTGGCCGAACAGGAAGAAGAGCTTCGGCAGAACCTGGAAGAGATGATATCGGCTCAGGAAGATGCATCAAGAAGGGAAGAAGAACTGATAAAACAGGCTGAAGAATTTGCCACCCGCGAAGTGATCATGCAGGAGGAGATCGAAACACTCAAAGCTGAAAATGAAGAGTTAAAAGTTAAGAATAGCGGCCAGGAAAAATCCAAAAAAAATAGGATCAGGTAATATGCGTCTTATTTTACGCTGAATTTCACTGAATTAACGCTCATCGTGCTCTCCGGATAAAATTTCATGTTTTACAGGTTATCGGCAATTTTTTTCCCTGTCGCCAACATATCCCCGATATTATTACCAGCTTTTTCACACAGCCCAGATGCATTTGTCAACGCTTCTTCAAGTGTCATTGGTTTGTCAACGATTGGCATTATGGCGTCGAACGGGTTTTTGAAAGATCCGTTTGCAGGCAATTCGTTGGATCCGCAAACCGCAATGACCGGCTTCCCGTATTTCCCGGCGAGCTCAGCAACCTTATACGGGGTTTTCCCATAACCTGTCTGAATATCGATTTTACCCTCGCCGGTAACAACAAGATCTGCAACTCTTATCTTCTTTTCCAGGCCGGTGACCTTGCTTATGATCTCGAATCCCTGCTGCAATTCTGCCTTAAGGAATGCTATCATTCCTGCTCCCAGTCCTCCTGCAGCACCTGTCCCGTCTCTTTGCCGAAGATCGATACCCAGCTCTTTCTTAACCATATTTGCAAAATATACAAGATTTTTATCCAGTCTGCTGGCCATTTCAGGATCAGCTCCTTTTTGGATGCTGTATGTCAGTGCAGCGCCCTGTTTACCGGTGAGCGGATTTTTCACGTCACAGGCTCCGATAAATGTTACGTATCCGATTCGCCGGTTCACACCGGAAAGGTCGATCCTGTTGATGCTGCCGAGAAAACCTCCTCCTTCAGGCACCGGTTTTCCCGACTGGTCAGTGAAAAATGCGCCGAGTGCCTTTGCCATGCCTGTCCCGGCGTCACATGTTGCACTGCCTCCCAGGCCCACAATAATGGTTTTACACCCTTTTTTGAGTGCATCCTTTATCAGTTCACCGGTACCAAAGGTGCTTGTATACCAGGGATTGCGTTCCTGGTGATTGAGCAGGGATATACCGGAGGCAGCAGCCATTTCGATGACCGCTGTCGATCCGTCATCCGTAATTCCATAACAGGATTCGATGGTGCGCATAAGAGGGTCATGAACCTTACAGCGGATATACTTTCCGCCGCATGCCATAAGATAAGCCTCCAAAGTACCTTCGCCACCATCAGCTACTGCGATCGCGTCAATTTCTACGCCGTTAAGTGATTTTTTAAGGCCTCTTTTTAGTGCCGCCGCTACCTCTGCAGATGACAGGCTTTCCTTGAATGAATCGGTGGCAATTACAATTCTCACCGGAAAACCGTATTAAACCGATTTTTTTAGTGCCTGTTCAATGTCATGCACAATATCATCGATATGTTCCAGACCTACTGAAATCCTTACCATAGTGTCTGAAATACCTGCCTTTTTCCGTTCTTCAGGCATCATTTTCGAATGTGTAGTTGTTACAGGATGCGTTATGGTCGTCCTGGAGTCACCCAGGTTCGAGGAGATGGAGATCATCTTTAATTCATCGATGAATTTCATCGTTTTCTTCATACTGCCCTTAATCTCAAGGCTTACCAAGGCACCACCCTGGCTCATCTGTTTTCTCGCGAGGCTGTATGCAGGGTGTGATTTGAGATAAGGATAAATAACTCTCTTGATCTCTATATGGTTTTCCAATGCCCGGGCAAGTGCCAGCGCATTTGAGCAATGCCTGTCCATTCTTACCGCCAGCGTTTCGAGGCTTTTGGACAACAGCCATGCGGTATGTGGAGACATTACAGGTCCGGTTATGCGTGCAAGCTGAATGATATCTTTCATATATTTTGAGGGACCGACTACCGCACCACCCAGTGTCCTTCCCTGGCCGTCAATGAATTTTGTGGTAGAATGAATGATAAAATCCACCCCGAATTTCTTTGGTTTTTGCAGGTACGGAGTGGCAAAACAATTGTCGAGGGTAAAATACAGGTTATTCTTCATAGCGAATTTACCAACCCATTCAAGATCAATGATGTCGAGACCGGGATTGGAAGGCGTTTCGGCATAAATCATCCTGCTTGTCGGAAGAACGCTGTTTTCAAGCTCTGTCTTGTTACCCAAATCAGCATAGGTATGGGAAATACCCCACCTGGGCAGTATGTTTTCAATCAGCAAATGGGTGGTTCCGAAAAGATGTCGTGATGCGATAAGATGATCACCTGCAGAAAGTTTTCCTGCAATAGCCAGAAAAACAGCAGCCATTCCGGTGGATGTAGCAACGCCTGATTCCGTACCTTCGAGAGCGCACAGCTTACTGATAAACTCATCAGAGTTCGGATTGTTAAACCGGCCGTAAAGATACCCTGCCAGCTCATCTGCAAATACCGCCCTTGCTTCTTCAGCCGAATCAAAGATGAAACTCGACGTTTCATATACAGGTACACTATGTTCTTTAAAAGATGATCTTTTTGCCTGAATACGAATGGCATCGGTCTCAAAATGGTGTTTTTTCATGGATAGGCTCTTTCCAAATTTTTTCAAATATAGCGTATCCTGATGATTTTCCATAGGCATTTGCTTGCAGGTCCATACAAAAATGTAGAACACTTCAACTGCGTATTTCAATTGAATTATCATCGAATCAGAAACTGAGGGTATTGTAATAAAGCTCGAAACTTTTTGCTTTGAGATTGAATAAAATGAGCGGACTGTTTCGGGTTTCGTATCCCGGGCAGCCCTTATTCTTCCGGCAGATTATCCTCATATCCGAATATCCCGTTCACCACGGCAAATATCCAGGTTCCTATTCCGATTACTGCAAAGGTGCCGATCAGCCTCAGGAATACGTTCGGATCGGCAAAATTCCATATAGCCAGTATGCTGGCAAAAATGCTGGCAAAAATACAGGCACTGATCAGGTAAAAAGTGATCGATCTGACCACACTTGATTTAAAGTAGCCGCTCTTTTTTTTTCTCTTGGTTGCCATGCTGGATAAAATTAGTTTCAGATTCGGTTCATAAGATGTGCAATTTACTAAAATTAACATGAGTTTCAAGCTGATTTCCTTATTCAAAATTTTTTTGACATACATAATCCTCTGACATTCTGCCTGCAACCTGCATTGGATATGCCTTAATCACCTAATCACCCCATAGCTCAAAACAACAGAAATAACATAAAAACAGTCGTGCAACGCAGATGAATGTTTCCGGCTATTCATTAGGATTTTCTTCTGAAAACAATATCGGGGGCATGTATTTGCTGACTTCTTTTGTCATGGTGCTGTTCTCGATTGTATTATAGCAAATCATATACTGCCATTTATGGGTCTTAAAATTATACATGAACTCCTCCGATTTATTTTCGTTTTTGTACGGAATAAAAAAAGTACCCTGGATCCTAATGTTATTGCTGACCTTAAACACCTCCTGATCTTTAATATATCGGATCAGCTTTCTATCGGATGCAAGGATTGCTTCACCTTTTTTAAGATTAGGTGATGAATATTTTGGTACGATTTCATTGATAACCACTATTTTGCCATGCCATTTATATACACCGGGAGGATTCAGTGAATCAAGCTTTGCCACAATAGCCTGATCTGTCAATGTTTCAAGATCTACCTTTCCACCCTTGCGCTCATAGTAATCGGTGACGGCATTGGCGGCATATTTCTTTTTTCTGATAAAAAAACTGGTATCCACAGGACAATGCACATAGGCACAATAACAAATACCCTGATCGATAAGTTCTGCAGCTGCCTTCAGGTCATTCAGGCTGTCGCTGTTCGCTAGGTCCAGAAATGCCTTGTCGAATGCTTTTTCGCTTCGTGTCATCACATGAAGATCATAGGGCGAGTTCAAATCATAGATCAGGGCATCGATATAGATGTCATACTTTTTCAGATATTTCAGAGTTTCGGTAAACTGGTTCTCTGTGGCATATTTCATGGCCAGAAGGGTAGTTCGTTTGGCACGTTCAAGCGATTCGGGAGACTTTTCTTTAAGGAAGGGAAGGATGGCTTTCCTGAAATTCTTTTCCCTGACAAAAAGCGCCTGATATCGCATTTTCTGCAGCTTGATCTCGTAATAGATGCTTTTTTTATAATCGCTGTAAAATCCCATCGAATTTTCGTCCCTTCTGAATTCGGCATGCTCCAGGTTCTTTTCAGTCAGTGCCCGGGCTTTATCAAGTTCTTCGTTATACAGATATTCCGTGTAGGTTTTTAAAAACAGGGTCTGATCAAGTTCTCTTTTAAGATTGTAAAATGAGAGTGAACGGCTTTCCTTTAACTTTGGCATTTGTTTCTGTAAAAAAGCAATCCGGTTGCTTATGCTGTCTATTTTCTGAATATAGCTGTACTTTTTGGTTCTCAGCTGAGCATTAACTTCTGCTTCAATACATAATAGGTTGATCAGAACCAGGCATACAATATACAACAGTACTTTTTTCACTCGAACAGGATCAAATTCATCGGGCTATGGAATAACCCGATAGTATGTACGGAAGTAAAAGATTAAGGTTGTAAAATACAACCGTGGTGAAATGAAAGTATCTGACAATGAGATTCTTACAGAGAATTTGCCGGGTTGTATGTCTGACCCGTTAACGGATGATGCTGTTGCTTACAAATGCGATCTTCCTGCCATCCGGTGACCACGACGGTACATTGATCGTTCCCTGACCTCCGTATATATAAGCTATAACTCTCGATTCCCCTTTGTCCAGAGGTCTGATCATCAGGTATACCCTTTTATAAAACGGGTGGTCACCGGGATTGATGTCGGACGGAAACGCCAGGTAGACAAATGTTTTTCCGTCAGGTGAGATATGGGGGAACCAGTTATTGAATGCATCGGTCGTGATTTGCTCCTGGTTGGAACCATCGGCATGCATTCTCCATATCTGCATATTTCCGGTGCGGTTGGAATTGAAATAGATGTATTGGCCATCGGGCGTGTATTCGGGTCCGTCATCGAGACCGTCAGCCGTTGTCAGACGTACTTCTTCTCCACCACCTGAGGGTATGCAGTAAATATCATATTTGCTGTTTCTTTCGGCAGTGTATACAAGGTATTTACCGTCGGGCGACCATCCGTGAAGGTAGGAGG
The DNA here is from genome assembly GCA_964503885.1 of uncultured Bacteroidales bacterium. Classification (GTDB taxonomy): domain Bacteria; phylum Bacteroidota; class Bacteroidia; order Bacteroidales; family UBA10428; genus CAZDCD01. The sequence continues at coordinate 145,101 of CAZDCD010000004.1, read as the reverse complement.
GACCTGACGGAGTGATGCGGGTTGGGATTCCGCCAGCTGCGGGCAAGGTATATATGATCGACTTTCCCCCGTCATCGTTGCTGTGATTGCTTATTCCGAGGTATTTCCCGTCGAAAGACAGCACATGATCGTTGTTGTTGCTAATAGCAAACCCTGTCTGTAACACTTCAGGCTGACCCGTTTGCAGATCAAGGGTAAAGATTTTTCCTTCCGAATTAAAAATCAACGATTTTCCATCGGTTGTCCAGTTTGGCGCCTGAAGTGATTTCGGAGAGGAGTAGCGTATTTTCCTGTATCCGGTTCCCACATCCACAACTTCAATATGACTCCCGATATAATCCTGGTAAGGTACAAAATCATCAGGTGCCGGGAAAATGATCCGTACATCCCTGAAAACGGCATTTTCCACCACGTCGGGATTATGGGAACAAACATACAGTCCGGCATATACTTCGTCGGGTAAAGGCAGATCATTTACCTGGCATGTTGTCAGTGTATCACCGAATCGGGCAACCGACATGATCAGGGTATTCCCCTTCCTTTCCAACTGAATCACATCAGGAGCTGTAATTTCCAATCTCACTTCTTCAGTCTCGCCACCCGGGGTCCTCCGGAATTGAAGCGAAGTAAGGCCGTTGCCATGCAATGAAGCATTGGCATGTACCGATCCGGTGCTGGTGTCTTTTCGGATGATCCACCCTGCTTTCCGGTGCGGATCGACCCCTTCACCCAGGAATTCAATCCTTGCCCTGAGGATAAAATCACCCTTCACTTTTTTCCAGAGATACTGAAATTCGTCCCGGTCAAACCACATGTTTGTACCTGAGCCGGCGATCAGGTATTCCTGTTTGTCCGCATCGAACTTTACCGATCCTTTAAGTTTAACATTGCCTATGTCACAGTGATCGTCGAAGATCCCGTTCGGAGTTTGCTGGGCGTTAAGGGTAATGCTTGTCAGAGAGGCCATTGCTAATAGGATTAATAATCCGGTTGTTTTATTGCATGCATTTTTTTTCATGGTGTTGGCGTTTCAGTTCAGGTATTTTTTTACGGCATTCAGCATTTCATCTTCCGGGATCTTCCGGTTAAGGTGATCGACTATAATATTTATCAGATCATCGGTGAGCGGCGGATTGAGGCAAAGCCGAAAACCCAGTTCCCTGCAGATTTCCCGCTCTTCACGGGTAATGGATCCGTCAATACCCATCAGGAAAAGCAGGTGGTACAATTGCCGCATCCTGTCGAGCATATTATCCGGAAGCGTGAAAGGAAATTCTCCGGGGTGATTGTGGATGTTTTCCACATCATTGTCACTCAATCCTAATTTTTTGGCCATATCCCGGATGAAGCGGGCTTCATTCTGGTCAACACATCGGTCTGCATCACTCAGCCTGATCAGCATCAGCAGGTAACTCTTTTTCAGATTAATGTCATTTCTATTATTGAATGGTATGCTCATGTATCAGCAGGTAAAATTAGTCTTTGTGATTGGTTTTATTCCATGCATGGTATTCGCTTATGAGATCACTTATACCCTGAGTTATCCGATGGTAATTACCTGTTTCCAGATCTTCTTTTTTAAAGATGCTTGCACCAAATGCCACTGCCGAAGCACCCATGGTAAAATATTCTGCCAGGTTTGATGTTGAGATCCCACCGGTTGCCATGATCTCAATATTATTCAGAGGAGCCTTAACTTCCCTGATATATCCTGGGCCGAAAAGTGAAGCGGGAAATAGTTTTACCATAGTAGCTCCCAGATTCCACGCCCTGAAAATTTCTGTGGGTGACAGAGCCCCGGGAAATACCGGAATTTGGTTCATGTAACAGAATTCGATAACTTCTTCAACGATCGAAGGAGATACAATGAATTTTGCTCCGGAATCAAGAGCGTCAAATAATTCGCTCGTTTTTAATACCGTACCTGCACCGATCGTTAACCGGTCACCAGCAATGGCGTTCATTTTGGATATCAGGGATGACGCATGACCGGTATTCATGGTGATTTCAACGACCTTTAATCCGGATGCGATTATCGATTCTGTTAATGGCTCAAGCTGCTCTTCGCAAATGCCCCTGAGTATTCCGATTACGGGTAATTCCCTGATCGTATTTAGGATCATACTGAACGTCAATTGAATTTTCGGTCTCAAAAATAAACCAAATCAGTTCCCGGTAATACTATTTTGGGTGTTTTTTTCCGGCATTTTGTAAAATTGAGGGGCAGCTCAAGTGTATAAACTAAGACTAAGGATGCACTGATCCTTAATGACGGACGTCAATAAACAGGATTAATTCCACACTCCCGCGATCTTTTCTCCGCAGAATTTGCATGTGTTATGTACGATATAGTTGTTAAGGATAACCATACCCCTGCGTTCAACCACAGTTTTTTTACAAGAAGGACAATATGTATTTTCAGCGGTTGTACCCGGTACATTGCCAATATATACGAATTTTAACCCGGCATCCAGCGCGATATTTCTTGCTTTCTCAAGTATCGAAACCGAAGTGGAAGGCAACTGGGTAAGTTTATACAGAGGCTGAAAACGGCTGAAGTGGAGCGGCGTATCAGTAAATCCGTTGCTCATAAGCCAATGACACATCTCAGCGATCATATCCAGGTCATCGGTCCACCCGGGTATTACAAGATTGGTTATTTCGAGCCATACATCTTCTTCCTTGAGTATTTTCAGTGTTCGCAGAACAGGTTGCAGCTTTCCTCCGTTCAACTTCAGATAAATACTGTCCTTAAATGATTTCAGGTCGATATTGGCGGCATCGGTATATTTTGCCAGCTCGCGTAATGGTTTTTCGTTGATATATCCTGCAGAGACCAGCACGTTTTTAATGCCTTTTGATCGTGCCAGTTTTGAAGTATCGTAGCTATATTCATAAAAGGTCAGGGGTTCGGAATAGGTATAGGCCACTGATTCGCAATTATTCCGGATAGCTTCTTCCACTACTTTCTCCGGCATCATATCGTAATTTCTGGTTTCTCTTGGACTCACCTGTGAAATTGTCCAGTTCTGGCAATTCAGGCAGGCCAGATTGCATCCGGCACTGGCGATGGAATAACATCTGCTGGCAGGAAGAAAATGATTAAGGGGCTTCTTTTCTATCGGATCGATATGTACAGCACACGGATTGCCATAGGCAATGGAATACAACCTGCTTTTATAGGTGGTCCTGCTTCTGCAGTCACCCAGATCGCCTTCTTTCACCGTACATTCATTAGGACAGAGGAGGCATGTTGCACCCCTGGGAGTCTGCTCGTAATATAAGGCTTCTTTGCTCCATTTCCAGAGATCGCTCTCATGTAAGCCTTCTTCAACCTTGTCGCGAATATTCCAGGAGAACAGGGCCTTATCCATTCCGCAACTGATTCCGGCCATTCCTGTTAAGCCATACTGAATGAACTTTCGTTTCGTTATTCCCATCTCGCAGCGTTTTTTTCGAAAATCATTCCTGACAAATCATATCAAAGTTAGGGTAACCTTTTACAAAAACCACAGGAAAAATCTTCATTTTTTATTTTATTTAAAACCGGCACAAATTCAAGAAAATAATTAAATTTGAAACGGAGCAATTTTTCACAAATTGTATCCATTCTTTGGTTTTTACGTTAAACAAATTCTACAGTCGTATTAATTAATTTTTTTTCAATGGAAGACCTCTTAATAGAACCAACAAAGAATACCCCCCTGGTTGATTTTTCCGGGAGCGGAAAGATGGTGCTTGCCGGAAATGCCCAGGCTGAAAATGCCAGAGAATTTTTCGATCCCGTTGTGGACTGGATAACTGATTTGCGCATCGAATCGGTAGATTTTGATGTGGTACTTGATTATATTAATACTGCATCAGCGAAGCGGCTGCTCGAAATTTTACGAAAACTGGATACCAATACCTTTATTAAATCCCTGAAAATTAACTGGTATTATGATAAAGATGATGAGGACCATCTCGAAACCGGGCAGATTCTTTCAGATACATTATCCAAGGCTCAATTCAGGTATGTAGAAGTTGAAAAATAGGAGATCATCTGTTAGTATACAGGTAACCAATCAATACCACAAATAGTTAGTTAAGGGATTCTATTTTTGCAGCACCGTATTCCATCGACTTACAGGCTATAATCCTTCCAGAGATTTTCTTATTTTGAGCAACAACACGAGCAATTCTTCAAGATAATTCATTTTTAACATGTTCGTACCATCCGACAATGCCTTTTCCGGGACAGGGTGTGTTTCAAGAAATATGCCGTCGACACCAACAGCAATTCCTGCCCTTGCGATAGTTTCGATCATATCAGGCCTTCCGCCCGATACACCGGTGACCTGGTTGGGTTGCTGAACAGAATGAGTGATATCCAGCACAACAGGATGATTAAATTTCTGCATCTCAGCAATGCTTCGAAAATCAACGATCAGATCGTTATAACCGAACATAGAACCACGTTCGGTAACCATTACCTTCCTGTTTCCCGATTGCACCACCTTATCGATCGCATATTTCATGGACTCCGGAGCCAGAAACTGGCCTTTTTTAATGTTGATCGCCTTACCCGTTTTAGCTGCGGCAACCAGCAATTCGGTCTGGCGGCATAAGAGCGCCGGTATCTGAAGAATATCCACAAATCCGGCGGCGAAATATGTTTCTTCGGGTGTATGCACATCGGTAATCACAGGAATGTTGTATTTTCGCTTAATTCCCTTCAGGATATCAAGAGCCTCTTTATCGCCTATTCCGGCGAAAGATTCAAGTTTTGACCGGTTGGCTTTTTTATACGATGCTTTAAAAATGAAAGGTATCCTGTACCGTTGTGAAAGTTCATTCACATGACCGGCGATCTGGTCGCAGATGGCAAAATCTTCAACAACACAGGGCCCTGCGATCATAAAGAAGTTACCCGATTCGGTATACTTCAGGTCAGGCAGAATGTCTGAAATTTTCATAAGCCTAATTTTCAGGAAAATTAGGCAAAATAGGGCTATTTTCCATCATTCCCGGCAATTCTTTGATCTCCGGGATAAAAATTTACTAATTCATTCGCGGTTCATACTTTGTATGCTGAAGGTAGGTATCGCCGCAGCCTGGTTTTTTCCTGGACTGGCCGCAGACAGGATATTCTTCTGTCCTCCGGTATTATTTGTGATCGGTCTGTATGCTATAATTAAGGGAGCAGCAACAGGAAACCTTGCAGAAGAGAAAAAGCATAAGCTTACGATATGGATTCTTTGTCCCTGAATAGGAATTTTTTACTGCATTTCACGTACAAGTAACAATTCTTCCAGTGCCAGAGCTATGTCTTTCAGATCCGAACCTTTTATTGTCAGTGGAGGCATAAACCGCAGGATGTTTTCTTTCAGTCCTGCTGCGATACCTCTTTTAAACAATTCTCCATAGATAAATGCGGCAGCCGATGCATCGTTGAATTCCACGGCCAGCATTAACCCTTTCCCGCGTATTTCCCTGATAATTTGATGATTATTCCTGATCTTTTCAAGACTGTTCTTAAATTCATTGCCTACAATGGCGCTCCTGTGTATGAGATCATGGTTGTTCATGAATTCAATGACACCAAGTGCGATGGCACAACCCAGAGCATCATTCTGATGTGACTGTGCATAACGGAATGGATTCCCGCCAAACAATCCGGCTACAGAACTGGTTACTGTCACAGCGCTCACCGGATAGCCGTTACCCAGTCCTTTACCAGTGACCACAATATCGGGATTAAGGCCATAATGTTCGTATCCGAACCATTTTCCTGTTCGTCCGAATCCTGTAGTTACCTCATCTACAATGATCAGGCATCCGTTTTTATGTGCTCTGTCTGATATTACCCGCACAAATTCTTCTGATGCAAAGTGAACAAGTCCCCAATAGGTTCCGGGTTCGAAAACAAATGCTGCAATGCTTTCGAAACCGGTATTGTCCAGAGTATCATAATCTCCATCAGGGATCCGGATGAGATTCGTATTTTCCTTAGCATGCATTCCATAGCCGTATGAACTTAAGAACGAATCACCGATAGTAAGTAATTTCTCCCTATGGGTTAAGCGAATGGCAAGCGTAATGGCCAGATTTATTGACTCAGAGCCCGAAGACAGGAATACCGATCTTCCTTCTTCAACATGACAAATTGAATTCAACTTTTGGCTCAATTCCTGTGCAAACCGGTTATAAAAACTGTACCCATGATGTATCAGGTATTTTGACTGTTGTTCTATAATCTTTGTGATGAATGGATTGCAATGCCCGATATTGCAGCACCATACCCCCGATTCAGCATCGACATATTGTGTTCCGTCCTCATCATACAGATAACAGTCTTCAGCCCTGGTGATTTCCACGGCCGCATCCCTGTATAAGGGCAGTATAAAACTTTTCATGTTTTGTGTTTTACAGACAAAAAAATTTTACAACATTTGGATTTTCCAATTCAAGAAATTAAATTGCTGAAAGCATACCGGGTTCAAAAATATGTTCTTTTATTTTTCTGCAGACATTACTTTTGATAAATATTTTCATTAATTTCTGTAAATTTATAGAAAATCTATATCCATGAAACTAAATCAATCAAGGTGTTTTACTGTTCTTTTAATATCATCCCTTATGGCGGTTCACGGTATTGAAGTCCGGGGTCAGGGAAAAAATCTTGTGCTGAATCCGGGCTTTGAAGAATACTATGATTGCCCGAAATCACACAACCCTGAAAATCAATCCCACAAACTGGTACCGGGCTGGTCTTACCCTACTTTTGCGGCGCCCGATTATTTTAACCGGTGCGGATCGAATGATGGCGGTGTACCTCAAAATTTTGCGGGAAACAGCGAGCCAAAAGAAGGGAACGGGTATGCCGGGGCAATCCTTACCGGCACCGAAGAAAACAGGCGTGAATATATTCAGGGAGAACTGTCGGTGCCAATGGTCGCCGGTATGAAATACTGCATCACTTATAATTACAGGCTGGCTTCAGGTTCGAGACTTGCGGTTGACCAGGTCGGGGTCTACTTTACAGCCGGTAAGGTATCCACAGAAGGTGTGGATGCCATGAATGTATCACCTCAGCTGACCACTGCACCAGGGCTTTTTCTCGACGATGTAGAGGAGTGGCAGGAAATCTGTGATGTATACCAGGCCAAAGGTGGTGAGAAGTTTTTTACCATTGGTAATTTTAAGGATTATGAAACCACCAATTATGTGGTTACCGATAAAAATATCGTTAACCTGAGGAATAAGGCGTATGCTTACTACTATTTTGATGATGTGGCTGTAAAGCCGATCGATGACTGCGATGTTTGCCCCTGTGTAAAGCATGATTTTGAGGCGAGGGTGGTTGATACCTCCTATACCGGCGGAAGAAATCCGGTAACAGGTGAAACAAAACGAATACTGAATGACGGATACATCAAGCTGTCAATGATTGGCGGTACACCGCCCTACAATGTATCCTGGAATAAGAACCTGAGAGGTCCCGAGTTGAAAAACCTTCCTGCAGGAAAGTATTCCTATACGGCGTTTGATTCCTATAATTGCAGGTCTTCTGGAACCATTACCTTTGTTGAGCCGGTGATCGTTATCGATAAATTTGCTGACGGACTAAGGAATATTGAAGAGGGCTCTTCGATTGTGCTTGAGAATATATTCTTTGAATTCAATAAGACCGATTTGCTTCCCGAATCATACATTGAACTGAACAAAGTGGTTCAGTTCATGCTGGAAAACGATATTAAGAAGATTGAGATATCGGGTCATACAGACAGCGAAGGTTCTGATGCATACAATCAAAAACTTTCTGAAGGAAGAGCGAGGTCGGTGACAGATTACCTGGTCAGCCAGGGAGTTGATCCTTCGAGGATAAACAGTATAGGTTATGGCGAATCCAGGCCGATCGATACAAATCTTACAGAGGAAGGCAGGGCGCAGAACCGGAGGGTTGAGTTCACCCTGATCAAGAAATAAGCGGCATTCATCATCAAATCCAAAATCATATCCAATGAAACAGGTTTTACTCGCAACTGCAACTTTTTTTATCCTGGTAAATGCAACCCCACAGGATCTGAAAAGAGCGTATAAACAACTCGAAAAATCAGATTACTCCAGGGCAAAAGAAAGTTTTGACAAACAATATCCCTCTGCCCGGAATGATGCCGGTATAAATTTTGGTTTGATGATACTGGCTGCAGATACCAATTCACCCTACCACAATGTGGTGGATGCCTGGTCGTATGCCCTGATCGTGGATGAAAACATGAACAGCCTGACTCCTGAAGAGCGGGAGGTTATTGCCGAGTACTTTGCAAATACCGAGATCAGGAGGAGCAGCTGGCCTGTAAACAAAAAGATGGCCCAGGCTATAGGCACTGTAGAGGCACAGCTGATAAAATACATCAGGGAGGAGAATAATCTGGATCTGGCGTACCAGGTGATTGAGAAATTTCCCGATTACAGGTATTATCAGAATGTTATCCACATAAGGAATCAGCTTGAATTCAGAAAATATGAAAAACAGAACACCCTCGAGGGGTATCTTGAGTTCATCCGGAAATTTCCCGATGCCGCTCAGATACCTAAAGCAATAAAGTACCGGGATAAGCTGGCTTACGAAAAAGCAAAACGAATCAATACTGTAGAGGCCTATGAGACATATATGAGGAACTATTCGGGGGCCAATGATTACAGCACTGCCATGAAGATGCGGAATGCAGCAGCTTTCAGGGAAGCAAAACAAAAAAACACGATCGAAGCACTTGATAATTTTATTGCGAAATATCCCGACGCGTTGGAAATTGCAGATGCAAAGCAAATTCAGCGTCAACTCTTATATGAATACGCAAAAAAAATACAAACACTCGAAGCGTACGATGCATTCATTCACAAATACCCCGAAGGAAGTTACTATATTGATATATTCAATCTTAAATCGCTTGATTTGGGCATGAAATATTTTAACCGTGCAGGAATTGCGCTAAACAACCTTCAATGGTCACGAAGTTTCGATAATAACAACTGGCCTGAATCAGCTGGTGGAATTGCTTCAGCAGGTAATGGCCTGTATGTTATTTCCGGTAATACTATTCAATCTGATTCGCTCTACGAAGATGCATGGGTACTTAAACTGGATAAGGACGGCCACATGATCTGGAATAAGATACTGGGAGGCCGTTATAAAGACAGCGTATACCGGGTTGCAGTTAACACACTGGGAGATGTGCTGGTCCTGGGATATACCTATCTGAGCGATGATTCGGCATCACAGGAAACCTGGATATTTGAGCTCGACAAAGACGGAAGAAAACTATGGAACAGAACGCTTGGAAAATGGATTGTCACATCTCTGGCAGTAAATTCCGCAAATGAAATTGTTCTCGGAGGATATGCTGACCTCGACTCACTCGGGCACAGGTACAGCATCATGGTGATCAATAATTCGGGTAAAAAATTATGGAACAGAATTTATACATCACCGGGAGAAATAAATGACCTGAAGATCGATGTACAGGATAATATTTGTGTGGCGGGCTCGGGATGGCTGGTAAAAATGAATTCAAAAGGGTATATGCTTTGGGATAAGCAACTCGATGTTTCCGACAGCATTACCTGTACAACCTTGTTACCCGACGGCTCACAAATGTTTGCCGGACTCAGGGATCAAAACAATATGGTGCTGATCAAAACAACCGGCAATGGTAATATTGCATATATCAAGGAATTAACCAATGCCAGTATGCTGACGCCTCAGAAAATGGTTTGTACGGCCGACGGAAAGCTGATCATCAATACCAATTCCTATAGTGGAAACAGATTGATTTCGATGACCCAGGATGGCAACCAGCTTGGAATGTTGCAAATACCAGATGCCGTACTGCAGGATTTTATACTGGATGATCAGGGTAACCTTCTGATGCAGCTGACTAACAACGGAAACATTACGGTGTTTAAAAACTCAGGAACTGCCTTTTAGATTTTTATGCTTTGCGGGTTTCTTATCTTTTTTTTTTATCAACCCTGGTAAGCGTACCATCTTCTTTTTCAATATATTCCGGAGCATTTCTGGCAATGATGGCAAACAGGATGAAACACAAAATAAAAAAATAAAGCAACCCTAGCAAAAAGGCTTTTTCCAAGATCACCGATATTATTAATTTAATCAACAATATCAATTGGTTTGTCCCCGTTATTTGTCAGTTCGTCAAGAATATTCACTACTTTTACGTAATAGATGCGTAAAAAGGTTGCATAAAACACCAATAAATCCTGAAAATAACTGAAAATGCTTTCAGAAAAGAGCCTAAAAGCAACAATTAATTCACAAAAACAGGAAATCAGCAGGCAACGCAATGAACTAGCCGAAAGCATCCGTTATGCGAGTTATATTCAGAAGGCCCTTTTACCTTCAGCGGACTTCATCAGCAGGCTGCTTCCGGAACATTTCATATACTTTCAACCAAAAGATGTGGTGAGCGGTGATTTCTACTGGATTACAAGAAAAAAGTCGGAAACAATTATTGCTGTGGCTGATTGCACGGGACATGGTGTTCCGGGAGCATTCATGAGCATTCTTGGCATAACCGTTCTCACTGAAGTGGTCAACCGCGCTACATACTCATCAGCAGGAATGATACTCAACCAGATGCGCGAGGCGATTATGAAAGCCCTGGGACAAACCGGGGTAGAACAGGAACAGAAAGACGGCATTGATATGTCATTGTGCATTTTGGAAAACACGTCATGGAACATTCAGTTCGCCGGAGCATTCAATCCGATCTATATTATTCATCGTGGCAAACTGGTTGAAGTACCGGGCGACAAGATGCCCATCGGTGTTGCAGCAGATGAAGAAAGGTCATTTAAAACACATAACATAACACTCGAACGGGGTGATATGGTTTACCTGTTTTCGGATGGATTTGTTGATCAGTTCGGTGGTCCGGGAGGAAAAAAATTTAAATACCAGCCGTTCCGGAATTTACTCAAGCAGGTATATAAACTGCCCATGGAGGATCAGAAAGAAAAACTCAGGAATGCATTTGAAACATGGAAGTACGGATATCCTCAGTTGGATGATGTGCTGATTGTGGGATATAAGTATAGTGCCGACAAATTTTGAAAGGTGTAACATTTTAGGTACTTTAGTTTTGTCATAAAAGATATAAGGAAAGCCATTCTATAGTATGAAACTCAGGGCATTTAACATAAAGAATTACAGGTCGATTATTGATTCAGGCTGGAATTATCTTGCATATGATAATATAACGGCATTGATAGGCCAGAATGAATCGGGAAAAACATCAGTGCTTGAAGCCCTCAGAAGCTTTTATGAAGCCAGGATTTCAGATGATGTCCTTCGGAGCGATATGACCTTTCCTTATGTAGCCTGCATATTTGATCTTGAAAACTCAACCCTCATCGATTTTCTCGACATTAGAAAAATTCCTGAATCACTTGCCACACTTCTCAAAACCAAGAAAGATGTGGTGCTGTTAAGGGAGTGGAAAGAAGACCGGTCGAGCATAATAAAAATAGCCGATCATGAGATTGTTGAATATTTTGAAAACCTGAGAAAGGCAAAAGAAGATCTTGAGAAGCGTGTGCGGGATGAAATCAGTGAACTCCTTCAGAAAGCCGATCGTATTGTGAAAGAAATGGAGTCGTCAGAGAATGAAAAAAACGAAGCAAGAGATCAGTTGAATGAATGGTATATTAAACTCGAGACGGCTAAAAAAAAGGTAAAAAAGGCCCGTAAACCCGATGTAAAATTAATTTCGGAACAGGAGCTTGAATCGGCAAAACAGGTTTATCAGCAAAAGGAGGAATTGTTTAACACGCAGGTAAAGAAATTCGAAGAAAAGAAGTTGCAAACCCAGGAAATCTCGGAAAAAGTAACAATATGCAGGAAATGCAATGAAGCCATTGAAGTGATCAGGAGGGCAGAATATGAACTCAAACAGGTTGCATTGCATCTTAGGGAAGCTGAGCATTTATTTGATATCTGTTCGAACGACAGGGAAAAGAGATCGGCTATTCAGAGGCTTGAACTGGCAAAAGCGGAATATAACAGGATCAACGCTGAATTTGAGCAGGCTTCTGAGAATGAATCATTATTAAAGTCTGTTGCAGCAAAAGTTTTCGACGGGTATTCATACAGGATTGCCGAATCTGAGGCAATAGCAGAGCTTGAATACGAGAAAAAACAATTGACTGCAGAAGACATCGGGGAGATAATCGCAGAACATATCCCCGAATTTGAATTTTTTGAGGATTTCAGCAGCCTGTTGCCCAATAAGATCGATCTTGAGGACCTCCTCACGGAAAATGCAAACGCAGAAGGTTATAAGGCAGCTAAGAATTTTCTCCTGATTGCAGGCTTGAATTCAGATTTTTTCAGGGAAAAGAATCACCGGATATTAAAACAGAAAATCGAAAACCTTAATGGAGAGATTACCATTAATTTCCAGGATTACTGGAGGCAAAATGTGGGAAAGAATAACAAAATAACGTTGAATTTCGAACTTGAACATTACGACTATACTGTTCCCGAAAAGAGTGGAAAACCCTACCTTGAATTCTGGATCAAGGATAAATCGGAAAGGCTTTATCCCAAACAACGAAGCAGGGGCGTTCGGTGGTTTCTTTCATTTTATCTTGAACTGAAAGCCTCTGCAAAACAAAACAGCATAAACCGTATCCTGCTAATTGATGAACCCGGATTAAGTCTGCATGCCAGGGCACAGGAAGATGTGCTTGCTGTTTTTGAAGACCTCAAGAATAAAATGCAGATCCTGTACTCAACACATTCTCCGCACTTGGTGGATATCAATAAAATATACAGGCTACTTGCGGTTCAGCGTGCTAATGTAGAAGATGAATACAGTGAAACAGTCATTCTCGATGCTAAATCGCTTCACAATGCATCTTCTGATACGCTTTCTCCCATTTATTCTCTTATGGGTGCGCGACTTAATGAACAGCAACTTATCAAAAACAAAAACAATATCATCGTTCAGGATACCGTCACATTTTATTATCTCAATGCTATTACTGCTCTCTTTGCATTTACTAAAGAGGTTAATTTCATTCCTTCATCAGGCCTTACGGGGATAAATTCTCTGTCCAACCTTCTCACAGGATGGAAAATCGACTTTTCGGTACTTTTAATCGGAAACGGGGAGAATAAGCAATTTGCTGATGAATTGAAGAGAATTCTTTTCATCGGAAAAGAAAAAGATGCAGAGCAGAAAATCAAAGTTATCGACAGCTATATCATGATCGAAGATGTTTTTTCAACGATCGATTTTAAACGCTTCATTCTTCAAAAAAGGATCGGCATTACTGAGTCGAATTCCGAGCATATCCAGGCGAATGCCTTATCAAGGACTTTACTGGCTTCATCTTTCCTTACCTGTTTGAAAGATAACCACACCAAATCTTCGGATTTTGACGAAGAAACCCATAAGAATGTAAAGAAATTGTTTTCGGCTCTCGAAAAAATGGTATAACCCAACAGGTTCAAGTTACTTTTCTTAATTCATGATTTTCAACAAATTAACTGCATGTGTACAGAAGCTTGCCCTAAACTGCAAAAAATTTTAGTATTTTTTTATAAATATCGATATATATTCAAGATTTTTTGTAACCTTCTATTTATCAATTTCGTAATGTTAATATATAGCTGATATCCTAAAAAATATGTTGACAAAGAGTAATTTTTTTTTGACGAACATATACTTTTGTTTGACTAAAATACTATATTTGTATCAGCATATTGCATAATTATTCATATAAACTATAGAAAATGGCTGTTTCACTTTTACTTCTGATTCCGATTGTATCACTTCTAGTGATCGGTTATTTTGTATTTACAGCACCAGAATTCAAAGAGATTCGTTAGAAAAAGTTGCATAATCCTTTGCAAAAGAAGCGAAATGTATATCATTTGGCTTCTTTTTTGTTATATATCCTTCATAAATCTAATCTGAGATTTTTTCTTAAAAGTCAAATCGTTATTTTTGGAAAACGGTTTCTAACATTTTGTAATGGTTATGGTACAACATTTTTTCATCAGGGGATTTGCGGTGGCCGGCATAATCTTGTTGTTTCCTGCAATATATGCACAAGATCATAACGTAAAGAACTACACAAGAGAACTCAACATTAAATTTACCTCCTCCGAGCTGAAAACAATCGATAAGGGAGTGGAGTTGTTGAAAGAAGCCGATAAAAAACTTAATGCAGCTCAGAAAATGTATGAGGATCTCACCGACCTCGAAAAGAAAGAAGGGCTTTCGGATGGTTATGTGAAAGCCTTTTCATCACTTATCGAAGCCTCCGACCTTTATTACCAGGGTCACATGTTGATCTATGACATGTTCAAGACCAAATGTGAGGAATTCTGGATAACCATGAGAAAGGTACAGCATTATGCAGCCGGCGTTGAAAAAGGTAAATATTATGAAGGACAGGCGAGAAAAAACCTGGCTGTTGCCAGGCAACGGCGAGAACAGGCCTCTGTTAATGAAAAATTCAAGTATGCCCTGTTAAAGCTGAAAGAAGCATACGAACTCGAAGAGACAACGATCCGTGATCAGGGAAGGGCCTTACAGGTTTATGTCGACTATCCGGTTGAATATAACTATGGATGGGATAACGATATTACCCTGGAAGAAATTACGGAGCTGTTCAGGAATCCCGCCATAAAAGAACCGCCCGAAGACATTTTTGCAACCGTCGATACCACAATTGTAGTGGAACCGAAGCTGATGGGGGAGATCATTTTTAAGGTTCAGATCGCTGCTCATACGGTTCCCCTTACAGAAGAATACCTCAGAACAATATATAAAGGCTCCATGAAAATCGATATGATTTATGAAGAGGAATGGTATAAATATTCCATTGGCCGTTTTAAAACATTTGAAGAGGCAAACAAAACGCTTGAGGAATGTAAAGTAAGGAAAGCCTTTATAGTTGCTTACCAGGGCAAGAAAAAGCTTACGATAAAGGAAGCGGCAGCGTTGCTCGGTATGCAGAACCAATATCAGTAAAGCAATAACCGGTAAATAGGCATGTTTTTGCTTAACCGTCCCTGACCGGTCACATAGGGTTTGATAATGATCTCCTTTCCGGGACCAATAATATTGATCATGCGTTTAACCTGCAGGGTGAACTGATTGCCGTTTATCTCGTACGACCTGTACAGACCACCGTATAAGTACCCGATACTGTACTTTTTAATCCTGAACCAGTTATCCGATCCTATAATATCATCTGTAAAATGGATCGATAAAGTGTCGGCATTCAGTAAAAACAACCTGCTGACCGTGTCTTCTTCTGAAAAAACCACCGAGTTAATTGCAAGCATCGGGTCCGGAATATTAAAAACCTTGAAGAATTTATAGCCTACAAGCACCGTATCGGATTCCACCATCTTATAAACTACTATTCTTGCTATACCGCTGCGGTTCGGAATGGTGGCAAATTGTATGCTGTCAAAAAATACGGGGCCGTTTGAAGAAAAAAGAAAATAGCTGTCTGGCAAAACAACCTGGGAGATGTGAAGGGTCAGCGGATTATCAATACCCACATATAACACATTGTTTGTCGATATCGATGAAAACAATACACTGTCTGCAAGGCTTTTACCATATTTATACTGCCCAAAGGATAATGTATTGACAAACAGGGCGCCAGCTACCATGATTACCGCCTGCAGACGTATAGTCACATATCCGATCGTTTGGTATCCTTTTGGATTCAGATCAGTAAAATTTTAGTCAACACTTACCGGTTTCCGGTCCTTTCATAGTATCAATAATATAACAAACAGGCATGTCATTATGTTTCAATGTTGTGAAGACTGCTGAAAGATACACAGCAATCAACTCAGTATGTCAACAGGCTTGTCCTATTCAGGCCTTAGTCCTATGTGCAATGGCCATTCCGCTTCTTAAAAGAGCAGATGGCTGTCAGAAAAAGTGGGCTTACCCTATCTCTCTGAACATTATGAGTTGACCGGAAACATATCATTGCCTGGTCTGTTGCAGAAGTTCCCGCGTGGATAGCAAGCCGCAGGCTGCAGAAATGTCTTCTCCCCTTGATGCCCTGATGGTTGCTGTTATACCCTTTCGGTTTAGTGCATCCCTGAACTGCAGTATGGTTTCATCATCGGACGATTCGAGTGGCGTTCCCGGTATGGCATGGAAACGGATCAGGTTGATACGGCTCCGCATGCCATGCAATAGCCTGACCAATTCACTTATGTGCCGGCTATCGTCATTGAACTTTTTGAACATTATGTATTCAAAAGAGATTCTGCGCTGTTTTCCAAGATCATAATCACGAAGCGTTTTGATAATATCGGCAACAGGATATACTGTCTGTACAGGCATAATCTTTCTGCGTTCTTCATCAAACGCTGTATGCAGGCTGACTGCCAGATGGCAGTTGCTTTCTTCAATAAACCTGTTCAGTCCGGGATAAAGGCCTATGGTGGAAACCGTCAATCGTCTGGGACTCATTGAAAAACCATAAGATGAAGTCAGGATTTCCAGGCTTTTCAGCACCTCATCGATATTATCGAGAGGTTCACCCATACCCATATACACGATATTGGTGAGGCGTTCGCTTTCTTCAACGCGCACAACCTGGTTGAGAATCTCAGCAGCAGTGAGATTTCCCTGAAATCCCTGCCTGCCTGTCATACAAAAAAGACATCCCATCTTGCAGCCGACCTGTGATGAAACACATAGCGTATGCCTTGCTTTTTCAGGTATATAGGCTGTTTCGATATAGCGGTTATTGGCGGTGCCGAACAGGTACTTTTTAGTGCCGTCCTGAGATATCTGAACCGATACCGGTTCAGTAAATCCGATTGTATATTTTTCGTTCAGCGCATTTCTTGCAGCTTTCGACAGGTTTGTCATTTCATCAATTGAACCGGCACGCTTTTTATACAGCCAGTCCGCAATCTGCTCTGCAGTATATGGCGGCAATGATAATCCGGAAGTAATTTCCCTGAGCTCGGAGAGTGTTTTGCCAAAAAGATTAACGTTCATAACTATCCTGAAAGGTGATGTTCAGAAATAAATCTCAGCAAGAATATTGGTAAACGAAACACCGGATTCAATGAGGTAATCGCGCACATCGACAACCATTTCTGCCTTACCGCAAAGATAGTAGATTATATCATTCCCTGTTTTATGATATTGCTTCAGGTAACCGGTAACCCTACCCGGATAACACTGGCTGTCATTTTCGCCCGAACAGCACCTGATATACCGGTCTCCGAGTTTCATAAACTCGTGGCTGAAATAGAACTCTTCCAGGGTACGGCTGCCATGGATAAGGATTTTCTCTTCAAAATCACCCGAAAAGTACATCGAAGCAAAAGGTGCAATTCCCGTACCTGTGGCGATACACACTCCCTTACCCGGTAATGAGCAGAATGATCCGTAAGGAAGTGATACGGTGATGGTATTGCTTTTTTTCAAATAAGATAATTGCGGGGTAATAAGTCCAGACGGATTAACCTTATATAGAATGCGGATGAATGCATCCCTGTTTCCGCTTGCAATACTGTAGATTCTCCGTGCCTTAAAGATTCCGTGAAATATACTGATCACCTGACCTGGAATAAAATCAAACTCCCTCCTGAACGAAAGGAGGTAGGAGCTGTGAGCAATTTTTTCATTACCAGATATCGCTACGGTTATTATATTTTGAGGTATTGACACTTACGGGAAAATGGAATCTTTAGTAAAGGGAATGAAGATAATGCAAAAATCCCTGCAAAAAAAAAGAGGGAAATATTCCCTCCTTTTGTATCTTCAGAAAGTTACCGGTTAATATACGCTGAGCTGAGTAGTTCTCCTGACCACTATTTCGGGCTTACCATCGAATACTGTTATTAGTCCTGTAACTGAAATATATTGTTGTTCGAAATAACGTTCAGGAAATGCGCTGAATCTTCGTGCAACAGGTCCGGGGACCACGATACTGAAATCGTGATACGGGTAATATGCTCCGAAATAAAGAATGAACTCGTCTGTTTCCCTCGAATAAAATACTTCCTCACATTTTCCGTATACATCCGCAACCTCACCCCTGTAATACATCGCGTCATATGAAGATACCGTTGCAATTCTGTAACCCACCGGGTATCTCCAGGTTTTTACCATCGGGTAAATTTCAATGTATTCGTTATGCATGGCAGGAGTCCAGATAATATTAACATTGACGGGCCTTCTGTAAGGATAATGCCTTGCCCTGTAATGAATCGATCTGGGTGCATGGTCATAATGGTATCTTATTACCCGTTCACTCCGGAAAAGACGTGGTGATTCATAGTACGTAACATATGTAGTTCCACCTTTTTTTGCAGCATAGCTGCCATTATTGCCAGTTGCCACTCTTTCGCGGTGCTGGTCTGCCTGACCCGACCTGACAGAAGGTTCACCGCTGCGTGCGGCTGTTGTTTCGGCGGTTCTTCGTGTTGTGGTAGTGGTTGCCTGACCCTGCTGATTTACCGGTCTGGTTGCGGTATTTGTAGTACTTGTTATCCTTCTCGAAGTAGTAGTTGTTGTGGATGCAGGCTGCCTGTTGTCAGCTCCCGAACTGCTCCGGGTAACAGTGGTCGTCCTTCGTGAAGTTTCAGCATTGGTAGCTGAATTCCGGGTTGAGGTCTTTTTATTCGCACTATTATCCTGTTCCCTTGTGGTGAATGTAGTTTTTTTCTGCTTCTCTTCCGTGGCAGATCCTGTATTATTGGCTGTCCTCCTTGAGGGTTGTGTGAATGCGGTTACTGCCGCCAGCATCATTACCAATATTAAAGTAGCTTTTTTCATGGCTTTCGTTTAATTAATTGTTCAACAGTATAGTAAAATCAAAAAGCATGCCAGATTGCGATTTACTCTTTAAATGATTAATATACAAATAATTAGTATATCGGGAAAAATAATTATTGTTACTTGGTAAACGTAATACTTCAATAATTAGTTACGATATGACAATAAAGGTATCTGATCGGCTATATTGATTAAGTTAAAGAAGTGTTAATTCTGATCGTAATCTACGAACTATTGGCCGTACATTATTGTTAATAAGGAACTAATTGTAGTTTATTAGCACAAATAAAAACATTAAATTATGAAAAAATATTTACCCTTTATTTTTCTGTTGGGGCTGATAACATCGTATGGTTATGCACAAGAATCCTATACGATCAATGCTTCCGGTTTCCAGTTCGATCCGGCTGATCTTGTTATAAATGCCGGGGATACCATACATTTCAATTCCGGTTCATCCCACCCTGTACTTCAAGTCAGTCAGGCAACATGGGATGCAAACGGGACGACACCCCTCGAAGGTGGCTTCAGCTTCCCGGGAGGAATAGGTGCCATTGTACTTGAAGAACAAGGTACCTACTATTATGTATGTACAAATCATGTCAGCCTGGGTATGAAAGGAACGATCGAGGTAAATGCACTGAGCGACATAAATTCAGAAACAACCGGCAGTCATTTGTATACCGTATATCCGAATCCTGTTACCGGTGATTATTTCCACATCGCATTCGATGAAAAGGTTCCTTCGGAGCTTACATTGAAACTATATGATGTGGTCGGAAAAGAGGTTTACAGCCAGACACTGCTTCCGGAATCAAGTAAGGTACTGAATATTCCTGTGAGTGGTATGCAGCAGGGAATCTACCTTCTTGAACTGAAAGGCAACGGATATAGCGCTATCAGCAGACTGATGATCAGATAATCCAGGGCGAAAAAAGCTGGCTGTATTTCGTATACACTATTCTGACAGTGATTATGTGATTAGGAGGTTATCAAGTATTTGATTTTTTTATAATCATCAAAAGTGGTTGCTTATTATCTTAATCACACAATCACCCAATTTTGCTGAAAGTTCCGGTCCGGAATATGGATTATAAAGATCAATATTGCTATTTTTGTGGCCGGTTTTAAAAAAGGAAGCAATACTATGCCATTAAATATTCCCGATAAACTGCCTGCATTTGATATTCTTCTGGAAGAAAATGTATTTCTGATGCGTGAGACAAGAGCTACCCATCAGGACATCAGGCCGATGCAAATTGTAATCCTGAACTTGATGCCTCTTAAAATCACCACGGAAACACATATTCTCAGGCTTCTATCGAATACACCCCTGCAGGTTGAAGTGAACCTTCTTCATACCCGTGAGCATATTTCAAAGCATACACCCATCGAGCATCTGCGGTCGTTCTATAAAACCTTCGACGAGATCAGATCGAGGAAATTCGATGGAATGATCATCACCGGTGCACCCATTGAACACCTGGATTTTGAGGAGGTAGATTATTGGGAAGAGCTAAAGGATATTATGGATTGGGTAAAGACAAATGTGACATCCACGATGTTCATCTGCTGGGGTGCACAGGCCGGCTTATACCATTATTACAAAATACCGAAATATCCCCTTCAGAAAAAAATGTTCGGAGTGTTCCATCATACTATCAGCGATTCGAAAATTCCGCTCATCAGGGGATTCGACGAGGAATTTCAGGCTCCTCACTCACGGTATACCGAAATCAGAAAAGAAGATATTGCAAGGGTAAAGGATCTTATTATCGTATCCGAATCGGATGAAGCAGGTGTTTATATGGTCATGACCAGGGACGGACGACAGATTTTTGTGACCGGGCACTCTGAATATGATCCTGCAACACTGAAAGATGAGTATGAAAGGGACATCAAAAAAGGCCTACAAATCAGCATTCCTAAAAACTATTTTCCTAACGATGATCCCTCCAAAATGCCAAAAGTACGCTGGAAAAGTCACGCTAATCTGTTGTATTATAACTGGTTGAATTACTATGTTTATCAGATGACCCCGTACAACCTGGAAGAAATTAAATGAGTTTGAGTATCAATGAATTGGAAAAGTTTATTTAAATTTAGGTAGACTACGCACTATTATCCAATATGGCGGCTATCAAGTTCAGAAAAAAACCAGGGCAAATCCTCTCAAAAAGCAGTATGGGAAAAAGATCAGGCCTTACCGGAATTCGCCAGGAGGAGATCTATAAGAGCCTCTTTAAGAACAATCATGCCATTATGCTCATTATTAATCCCGAAGACGGTGGGATTTTCGATGCAAATCCTGCAGCATGCAAGTTTTACGGATATAATTATCGTGAGCTTCTCACCTTAAAAATTTCAGATTTAAACACGTTATCATGGAATGAATTAAAGTCCGATATAGCCAAAGCTATAGAGGAAAAGCGAAAGAGGTTTTCGTTCAGACATCGGTTGAAAAATGGTGAGGTACGAGACATAGAAGTTTATTCCAGTCCGATATTCATTAATGACAGGCAGTTATTGTATTCAATAGTACATGATATTACATTTAAAAAGAAAATTGAGAATGAACTTATTGAAAGTGAGGAGAAATTTTTCAAATCGTTTCAACTAAGTCCCGCTTCTATGGCTATTGTTTCTGAAAAGGATTTCAAATTTGTGGATGTCAATAAGGTTTTTATACAGACCCTGGGCATTAGCAGGAACGATATGCTGAATAAAACACCCGATGAAATATCGTTGTATACAGGAAATAATATCGATTCGAGGTTCATCCAAAAATTTAGCAGGGATAATAGTGGAGCAAAATATGAAGTAAATTTTCTAAATCAGAATGGAGAGATTTGCAACGGATTTTATTCATTTGAAAGGATACGGTTGAGCAGTGAGGAATTTCTGCTTATTTCACTCGAAGACATTAGTGAGCTTAAGAAAAAAGAATTGGAACTGATAGAAGCCAAGCTACACGCTGAAGAAGCCGACAAGCTCAAATCGGCATTTCTGGCAAATATGAGCCACGAGATCAGAACACCGATGAATGCAATACTGGGATTTACCGAATTGCTGAAAGAAAAAAGGTTAACAGTTGATGAACGGAGCAAATACATTGAAATCATTGAAAAAAATGGTAACCAGCTCGTAAACCTGATTAATGATATCATCGATATTTCAAAGATCGAAGCAGATCAGCTGACGGTTAATCTCATGCCTGTGAATATTAACAGAATGCTGGAGGAATTGTATATGTATTATTCTTCCGGTTGTCCTGAAGAAATCGTTTTTTCGTGCAAAAAAGGATTCCCGGGTACCGATTGCCTTGTGCTATCCGACGAAAACAGGCTCCGTCAGGTATTGATAAACCTGTTAAACAACGCATTTAAATTCACTCGTCAGGGATTTATTACCATTGGCTACAAGAAACTATTTGATGAAAAACTGGAATTCTATGTTGAAGATTCGGGAATTGGTATTTCTGAAAAGGATAAAAGTATTATTTTTGAGCGTTTCAGACAATTACCAAATAAAATGATAAAGAATACAGGAGGTACAGGGCTTGGCCTTTCCATTTCAAGAGCTCTGGTAGAATTGTTGGGTGGTAATATTGAAGTTATATCTGCCGAAAACACAGGATCAAGATTTTTCTTCACTCTCCCGCATAATAAGGCAAACATATCGGAAAAATCCGAAAAAACAAATGGTGTTTCATCATTCGACTGGCAGGATAAAACCATCCTGATTGCTGAAGATGAGGAAACAAATTTTCTGTATCTGAAAGCTGCATTGTCAAAGACCAACGCAATGATAATCCATGCCAGGAACGGCAGGGAAGCGGTTGAGGCTGTTAAGTCGAATCCGGAAATAAATATTGTACTGATGGATATTAAAATGCCTGAAATGAACGGTATTGAAGCCACCAGGATTATCAAATCGCTGGACAACAATATTGTTGTAATTGCCCAGACTGCATATGCCATGGAGGAAGATAAGGTGATATATACCAAAGCGGGTTGTAACGATTACCTGGCCAAACCCATAACCCGCGATAAGCTTTTACAGACCGTTTCGAGGTACCTCTAGGGCTTCCATCACTCCGGTAAACCAGTGCATCTTCTGCATAGCCTGTCTTCCGGTTGTTGAATTCACCCGCACGATCGTGATCAATTTTGGGTTAAAGTGGTGTTTTAGAGCTGAGTTTGACTACCTTTGCAATCAATATAGGTGCTGATTTTTGTTTTGATTGTGTATGAAAGATTCCGCAGATTATATACTCCCCGCGGACATTTCCGGAAGGTATGCAGACCTGAAACGGGTCTTGCATGAAAACAAGAAAGAGGTTAACTGGGAGAAACTCGACCGTGCGTTCGGGATTATGGTTTCTGCTCTCGGGAACACAAAAGAAATGACCGGTAACCTTTCCATAAGCGCTTCGCTTGATTCTGCTGACATTGTTTTAAAAGAGATTGGTCTCGGCATTTCTTCTCTAATAAGCTTGTTCCTTTATAAAGCTTCACTGGTAAAGCCAATAGAAGGATTGAATATTGCCGCTGAATTTGGCGATGCGGTGAATATTATTTTCGGCGGGTTAACCAAAATTGCCGCTGTTGGTTCCGCTTTACTGACTTCTGATGCTGAAAACCTGAGAAAACTTTTACTGAATCTTGCAAAAGATTTACGGGTGATCTTAATATGCCTGGCTGAACAGCTAAGTCTGATGAGAGCCGTTAAAAATATGCCGGTTGAATACCAGGTAAAGCTGGCTTCGGACGCCACATATCTTTATGCACCTCTCGCTCATCGTCTGGGTTTGTATATCATCAAATCCGAGATGGAAGACTTGACGCTGAAATATACCGATCGTAAAACTTACGACCTGATAGCCAGAAAGCTTGCCGATACCATGAAATCGCGCAAGGTATTTATCGATGACTTCATTAAACCTATCGATGAGGCCCTGAGAAAAAACCATTTTGATTTCGAGATCAAGGGCCGTCCCAAATCAATTCATTCCATCTGGAATAAGATGAAGCGAAAGGAAGTGGAATTTGAGGATATCTACGACCTTTTTGCCATACGGATTATCCTGAACAGCGATTCGAAAAGTGAAAAATCAGACTGCTGGAAAGTGTATTCCCTGGTAACTGATATTTTTCAACCCAACCCATTGCGGTTACGCGACTGGATTTCAGTGCCCAAAACCAATGGGTATGAGTCGCTTCATACCACTGTAATTGGCCCGGGCGGCAAATGGGTTGAGGTTCAGATCCGGTCCTCCAGAATGAACGAGATCGCCGAAAAAGGTTTTGCCGCCCACTGGAAATATAAGGGTATCGAAGGCGAGAAAGGTCTTGAAGAGTGGCTCCAGAAGGTGAGGGAAGTGCTCGAAGCACCGCAGCGCGATGCAGCCGAATTTATCGATGACTTTAAGCTGAGCCTCTATTCAAAGGAAATATTTGTGTTTACGCCAAAAGGAGAATTGCGTAAATTTCCTGCCGGGGCAACAGTTCTTGATTTTGCATACGATATTCATTCAAACCTGGGATCAACCTGTACCGGTGCGAAAATCAACGGAAAGAATGTACCCATAAGGCATGTGCTTAACAATGGTGACCATGTGGAGATCCAAACCTCCAAGAGCCAGACTCCGAAAATGGACTGGCTGAATGTTGTGGTTACCGCAAAGGCGAAATCCAAAATCCGGCAAAAATTAAATGAAGAGAAATTTAAGGAAGCAGAAAATGGCAAAGAAATCCTGAAACGGCGGTTTAAAAACTGGAAGATCCCTTTTACAGATGATCATATCCGGAGCCTGCTGAAAAAGTATAAACTGAAGATCGCTCAAGATCTTTATTACCTGGTTTCTACTGAAAAGATCGATCCGGCCGAGATCAAAGATTTTCTGACTGCTCCCACAGATCAGACCGAAAAAAAGTCTGAGGAAGTTGCCCCGGTTTCCAATGAAAAATCATTTGAAAATGAATCCAGGGTGAAATTTTCGGAAGATTTTCTTCTGATCGATGACAAGGTCTCCAATGTCGATTATAAACTTTCCAAATGCTGCAATCCCATATTTGGTGATGAAATATTCGGATTTGTAACTGTTGCTGAAGGCATTAAGATTCACAGGACCAATTGTCCGAATGCGGCCAGAATGATCTCCAGGTATGGGTACCGGGTAGTGAAGGTACAATGGAATAAATCTGACGGCATGAGGTCTTTCCCGGTGGATATTACAATCTCGGGAGACGATACCCCGGGTTTGCTGAACAGCATCTCAGATGTGATCCTGCGCGAATTCAAGGTCGCACTCAGATCCATAACTCTGGACACGGATAACGGTATTTTTTACGGAAAACTGAAATTAATGGTTCTCGACCTCAGACACCTTGATTCTCTTATTGCCAGATTGTCGAAAATTAAAGGGGTTATGCATGTTAAAAGGCAGGAGGTATACACGGTTTAAGAATAAAGTTTTATCTTTGTCTTTAAATTCAGGATTCAATGGTATACAGGTTTGTTGTCATACTGTGCCTGATCCTTTCAGGAATGAATACAACATACGGCCAGGCAGGATTTGACCTGATGCCACCGGTAACTTCCGGCGACACTACCGATGGTTTTTTTACGCCAACCGGAAATAAATCGAATTTTCTGAAGAAGTGGGATTTCAATCTTGATGTCGGATCGAATTTTCTATATTCCAGAAGTTTCGGATCTTATTCAGGTATGTATGTTGCTCCGAACTGGACATATCACATTTCTCCAAGATTTCAGACCAGGATAGGAACTGTTATTAACTATACTTTCCCGGTCTCGAAACTGGCAGGACCCGAATTCAATGGGAACACACAGTCATCCGGAAGAACTCCAGGAATATTCCTGTTCTCTGAAGGAACCTACCTTATTACCAACCGGCTTACCCTTTCGGGGATTGCATATAAACAGATAAACGCAACATATTATTCATTGCAGGACCCGGCTCCGCTCAATTATTCCTTTCAGGGTGTATCCATGGGACTCGATTTTAAAATACTGGAAAACCTGACCATTGGTGCACAGGTTAATTTCCATTCAGGTACAGAGCCTTTTATGTATTCTCCATTGAACCGTTCTCTTATTGATAATTACTACTGGTAGACCATCCATGAATTTAGTTATTCTTTCCCTTGCACCTGTTTTTATCATCGCTTTTTATGTTTACTACCGTGATAAATATGAGAAAGAACCGGTTGATCTTCTGATAAGAGCCTTGCTCGCAGGAATTCTTATCTGCATACCTGTTGTTTTCATAGAAAGGCTGCTCTCAGCATTCACGCAACTCTTCGGGTATTATAAGTCTGCCTACAGTGCCTTTGTTGTGGCCTCATTTACCGAGGAATTGTTCAAGTTTGCAGCCCTGTACCTGCTTTTCTGGAAGAATAAAAATTTTAATGAGAAGTTCGATGGTATGGTGTATGCGGTGTTTATATCTCTGGGATTTGCAGGACTTGAAAATGTGCTTTATGTCTACAGGTTCGGAACTGAAACCGGATGGGTCAGGGCATTCACCGCTGTTCCGTTGCATGCCATTGCTGGTATTATTATGGGATACTATTTCGGACTGGCCAGATTTTACCCTGAAAGCCGGCAAAGATACCTGAGATTGTCGTTATTTGTTCCCATCCTTATGCACGGCATGTATGACTTCATTCTGATGTCACAGCATCCCAGGTTGTTGGTTTTGTTCATTCCCCTGGTGATCTATTTTTATGTCATGGGTCTTAGAAAAATGAAAGCTTTGTCACTTGATGATGCACATTGGAAATTTCGGAAAGAGGAGATAGAGTGACCGGAAAAAGTTCAAAGTTCAAAGCTTGCCTGCCTGTCGGCAGACAGGCAGGCGCCAGACAGGCATCAAAAGCGGGGCCGCATGCCAATTCAGCGCTTACCGATTACTTTTTACTTTCCCCGTTCACTTTTCTTCCACCAGCATATTCTGAAGATAGTAAGGTTTATTTCCTTTCCAGGGTTTCGAGCAAATATCAATATCGCCATCGCCATCCACATCTCCGGCCACGGCATCAAAATTTTCAATGTCGGTAATGATCTCATGCTGGCTCCATTCAGTCCCCATTCCGTCGGTATTTTCCCATATGAAACATCGTTTGTGCAAATCGGCTGTCTTGGGACCTCCTCCGGAAAAAACATCCATATCGCCGTCGTTATCAAAATCGGCTACACACAGGCTGTGTAAATCCTGACCTGTGGTATTCTGGATGCTGTGGGTGAACCAGTTGATTCCTTTGCCGTCTTTGTTGGCATGCCACGCAATCTTGCCGTCAGGAATATTGGCGTCAGCCTGTACAAGGTCTATGTCACCATCTTTATCCCAGTCTATGACCTGTATTCTTGATGAATAGGCATATTTCCCCATGCTTTCCACATAACTGATGGTCCTGTGAATTCCCCATTTGCTGCCATCACCTTCAAGGTTGTCATACCACACATTAGACCGTATAATATCGTTATCGCCGTCATTATCTATATCTGCAATCCCATATGGTGCTATACCCCCGGAAATCCCATCGCCGATCCTGTACTTTTTCCACTTCTTCCTGGGATTTGAAGAAAAGTCATACCAGAATAATCCTTCCTGTTCACTCAGTGCAACAATATCGTTTATCCCGTCGTGGTTAATATCGCCTGCGATCATATCGTAAGCATAGATCACGCCGTTTTCATACCGTTCAAATTCTTCTGAAGGATTACCTGTGTTCCGGTACCAGCAGCCGCCAGCAACATGATCAGTCCACCCGTCTCCGTCCACATCGATGCTGACCCCTCCTTTATCTGTAAGTGCATCATCTCCGATCTTATGCCTGATCCAGTTGTCGGGCCCTTTGTATTCAAACCACCAGACAGAGAATCCGCTTGAACCCACTACAAAATCAAGGTCCCCGTCTTTATCCATATCCACCAGCGAGGATTGACCCAGAAGTTCTTCTTCTGTTGTTCCGATAACGTGATAACTAAATTTAAAATGCTGCCCGCAGGTAACGAAGGCTAACAATGAAAGGGCGATTAAAAATACGACATGCTTTTTCATACCGGTCTTTTTGGATAACATACGATCGTTTGTCACCAAAAGATACAAAGATTTGAAAATATATGGCATTGAAAAATGGTTTTCTTTCAGGTTCTATGTATTTTTGAATAGTCTATAACAAAAACCACTTCATGATTTATATTGCATTAAAACACGTCCATTCTTTTACCAGGTGGGCTTTATTGTTTTTCCTCGTAATTTCTTTGACCGATGCAATTATCAGGTGGGCCGGCAGGAAAGAATACAGAAATATCGACCGGAAACTGGGCTTGTACACAGTTATTTTTGCGCATCTTCAGCTTATTTTCGGACTTGTATTGTATTTCATCAGCCCGAAAGTCGTCTTTGGCGTTGAGAGCATGAAAATCAATATCCTGCGGTTTTTTCTGGTGGAGCATCCGGCAGCCATGATCATTGCCATTATCCTGATCACGATAGGATACAGCCGGGCAAAAAAAGCGACCGGCTCTTCACAAAAGTTCAGAGCCTACGGTATTTTCTGCCTGATTGCCCTGCTGCTTATTCTTTGGGCAATACCATGGCCATGGAGGCAGTTCGGAACGGGGTGGATTTAGCAGGAAGCATACTAATTTTTGTTGAACATTTCGAATATAATATCCGTAAAATTGGCTTTGGCCTGATCACTAATAGGTAATTCGTAATTTGAGATGTTCGGCCTCTTAAAAATACTCTTGATTTTGATGCAGAAAATCTGATAATTTGAGTATTTTTCGGGTACAATAATCTGATTAAATATTGATTTATGACTGCTTTGAAAATGTCACTTATCCTGTTATTCATTCCGGGGATGAGCTATTCACAAAAAACAGGGTGCATTTCCGGAAATTGTAACGATGGCAAAGGTATTTACGTTTATGCAAATGGCTTTACTTTTGAGGGTACTTTCGTAAAAGGACTCCGCGAAGGGAGGGGCACCCTTAAGGGGTCAGACGGTTCTTCATATGACGGAATGTGGGCAAACGATGATTTTCACGGGCAGGGAACATTTATATGGCCCGACGGGGCAAAATATGTCGGCGAATGGAAGAAAGGTGTCCAGGATGGGTATGGAATATACTTTTATGCAAACGGAGACAAATATACCGGCTACTTCAAAGAGAATAGATTTCACGGTAAAGGAACCTATATATGGGCGAGCGGAGAAAGTTCAAGCGGAATTTATGAAAACGGCGTCTTGGTTAGGGAAGATTCCGAATAATCAATCCTGTTGATTCATGAAAAAACCCGATCAAAAATACCAGAATCAGATCATTGATGGTTACTTAAGAGGAGAAACCCGTGAATTCATTACTGTAACATCATGGATCGAGGATGTGGTACGGAATTACCGCTGGGGACTGCAGAAATTTCATGAAGATATTATTCAGGATATACGGTTGAAGGTTTATGTATGCCTAAAAAACAACAATTTTCGCAGGGCATCTAATCTGAAAACATACATCTACCGGATTGCGAAATATACCTGCATTGATTTTATCAGAAAGACATATAAACGTGAATCCGATACCGTTGACCTGAATGATACGGCCGATTCGGACAATGCACTCGACCATATGATCTCCAGGGAAAAGCAGGAGTTATTTCAGGAAATTATGCAGAAGATAGAGGAAATGTGCAGGCAGATGCTGAATCTTGTTTTTATTGAAAAGCTTCCTTACAGGGAAATAAGCGTTTTATTAAATATAGCCGAAGGAACAGTAAAATCAAGGGTTTCACGTTGTATGGAAAAAGTGATCAGGCTTAAAGAAAAATATTGGAACGATTTCTCGGTGAAAACGACTGTACATATAAAATCTGAATGACATGCCTGAACGATTGAAATGTATGGATAAAAGAATTTCAGATTTATTGCCCTGGTATGTTTCCGATACCCTTTCTGAAACTGAAAAAGCCATGGTGGAACAACACCTCACTGAATGCAATTCCTGCAGAAATGAACTGGAAAACCTCCGGTGGATTTCGGAAAATGCCATGTCGGTTGGGAACTCACAGCTGTCCGAACATATTAACGCGCAATTGCTGACCATTTACTCCGAATCGAAGAGAGAACTTAACAGCGAAGTGGTGCAACGGATTGAAAACCATCTTTCATCATGTGATCAATGTGCAAACGAACTTGAACTGTTGCATAAAATAAATCAGTCAATGGAGCCGGAGAATACAGGATCATTCGTTACCCGTATTGTAGAAAAAATTGATTTCCTAACAGATCGTGTGTTCCTGAAACCCGCCTTTGCATATATCCTTGCATTGCTCCTGCTCTATCCGGCATGGATAGGTTTGTTCAATAACGGCAGGAAGAGTTTGATCTCTGAGCCTGTGCAGGTCAGGAACCTGTTTGTGCTTGAACCGGGCGATTTCAGAAGTCCCGATAATAAACCTCAGAAAATCGTTTTACAGAAATCTTCCGGTTACTTTGCACTCTCATTTACAACACCGGTTATACGGGATGGAAATTATTCTTATCATGCCGAAATAAGCAACTCAGACAATAAGATCATATGGTCATCTGAAAATCTGGAATTCATCGATGAGTATGGTACCGTAATCATGATATGTCCGACGAAATATTTTGCAAATGGCACGTATGCATTGAATATTACAGAAATGAACAGGCATACAAAAGTAAAACGCAACCATTATTTATATACATTTAGCATAACAACAGGAAACCAAATCTCATTTGAAGAAAAGTAATGTACTGAAAAGGATTGTCACATTTTCACTCCCGGCTGTCATTCTGTTGGGGGTGTATTTAATCTATTCCGGCACAGGAATTTTTCAGAATCGCTTTTGTACAGCATTGAAATGCATTAACGCTGAAAAGTATGATGAATCGGTTAGGTTGCTCGACCGCATTATTCATACTGATAGGGAAAATCCAAATGCATACAGAAAACTTGCTGAGGTGTATTATCTGAAGAATGATTTTCAGTCAGGCTGGAAGCTTATAAAGAGGTTACAGGCAATTGATCCTGAAAACCAATTGCTCACACATGCAATGGGCTATTTATATAAATGGTTCGGAAAATATGATTCGGCAGGAATGGAATACCGGAAAGTCCTGGCAACTGTCCCGGAATATCCGTCGATATACAGGGATTTTGTGGATATCTGCCGGAAGCAGAATAAAACCGGGCTGGCTGACAGCCTGTTTCACAAAATGGCTGTTGAAAATAGCGGCAACGGTTATATTTTTTATGGTCTCGGATATTACAATATCATACAGTATGAATGGGAGAAGGCCGATAGTTTATTAAATATCGCCCTATCAAAACGGGACAATATACTCGATGCCTATTACCTGAAGGGAGCCATTTATTACAATACCAACCGTAGCAGGGAATTTCTCGAGATAAGCAAAACCGGATTAGAAAAAGCAAAAAAATATAACGATTTGCCATACCTGTGTGAGTTTTTCGGAAACACTGGTTTGGCATATCATGCCCTGGAGGATTATAAGAACGCAATCCATTATATAAGTAAAGCGATACGGTTTTCCAGAAAAACGGGTAAAAAAAGAGAAGAAATAAGGAATATCGGTAATCTGGCGCTAACTTTCAGGGACTTGCATGATTTTGAAAAAGCGCTGAGGTATTATGAAAAAGCATTGGCAGGATCACAGCAGCTTAATGACAGGAACAGCGAAGGCCTGTGGTACAGAAATATCGGCAGCGTCTACCAGATGATGGGTGAATTTACGCTGGCTTTTAACTATTACGATAGGGCGCTCACCATCGCAGAAGAACTTGGAGATAACTACACAAAGTGGCTTGCCCTGTTCGGCATTTCAACGGCCAAATATAATCTGGGAGATTACACCGGTGCCCTTGACTATTATGAAAAAACCCTTGAACTGGCTGAAACAACCGGGAACAAATGGGCTGAATGCCGGTGCCTGGGTGGATTGAGCATGGTGTATAAATCCAAAGGAGATCAATTGAAAGCCATTGATTTCAGCGAAAAAGCTCTGTCGATAGCACGTAACACAGATGATAAAGAGTGTGAATCGAATGCGCTGGGAAATATTGCCATCATATATGATTATCTTGAGGATGATGAAAAGACTTTTGAATACTATAAAAAAGCGTTGGAAGTAAGCCGGCAGATCGGCAATAAGGATGAAATTGCCAGGCATCTGGGGAATATCGGCTGTGCTTATCAGGAGGAAGGAGAATACAAGACGGCATTAAAGTATTATTCAGAATCAATCAGGGAGCTGAAACAGATCAATGACAAGGTGGAGCTCGCAAATGCATATAACAATATGACGGATTTAATGATAGCAATGGCAGAATACAAAAAGGCGGGAGAGTATCTCAAACTTTCATCGGAACTCGGGAAAGAGATTGGATCTGAGCACATTAAAATTCAATACCTGTTGAATTCTGGATATCTTGAATTCAGGCTGGATCATTATAAGAATGCATATAAATATTTCGGTGAAGCACTGAAATATAAAGAAACAAATGGGATTCCTGATTTATTCTGTGAAGCAGAATCAGGACTTGGATTGGTTCTGGAACAGCAGAACAAACCCGAACAAGCCCTTGTCCATTTCAACTCAGCAATTAAACGGCTCGAAGAAATGCAGCGAATGCTGCCGGTCGAAGATTTCAAATCGGGGTTTTTTAAAGGACATATGAATGTGTATGAAGAAACACTTTTTGTTCTTTCGCAACTGCATAAAAAAAATCCGCAGAGAGGCTATGACAGGCAGGCATTCAGGATTGCCGAACAGGCAAAGGCCAGAGCATTTCTTGAAAATCTGATAGAATCAAGGACCGATGTATCCGGCGGGATTGATGTAGGATTAAAGAAACAGGAAAAAGAAATTCTCGAGACCATTGCGGAAAAACAAAAACAATTGTATAACAGCGAGCTCACACATAAGCAAAGAAAAAATATTGTTGCAGAGTTAAAAAACAGCGAAGAAGTTCTGGAAACTGTAACAAGGAAAATTAAAATTGGAGATTCAAAATATAAGAATTTGTTTTATCCCGATACATACAGTGCCGATAAAGTACAGGATGAAATTCTTGCCGATCATGAATATATTCTTGAATTTTCCATGGGTGATAAACAATCGTATCTATGGGTGGTATCGGATAAGAAATTCAGGTTTTATGATTTGTCCGGTAAGCAAGTGATTGATGAAGCATTTAAAGAGTATATGCATACCATCGAACAACCTGTCGGGTTAACCAACTCATTTACGAATCATATATTAAAAAGCCGTAAATTGTTTGAACTGCTGCTGGGTCAGGCATACCAGGAAATTGAGGCCGGAAGTCATCTGATAATAGTGCCGGACGGTGTATTGAATTACCTGCCTTTTGAATCGCTTATTACAGCAGACCTTTCAGCCGATGGCTCACCCAATTACCTGATCCAAGATTTTACCGTTTCATATTGCCCTTCTTCCACATCCCTTGCAATTATAAACAGGGAGAGGAAAAGCCAGGTTCCGGGAGGTAAATATTTGCTCGCTTTCGGGAATCCCGATTTTAAAAATTCCGGGACTGGTGATATAAATGCAAGCCGGGGGTTGTTCATAAAATCAAATGACGGTCTTGATGTTGATGAAAAAACCCCGGAATCGTTTTATGAAAGGAACGGATTCAGTTTTAGTGCACTTCCCTTCTCAGGTGATGAAGTTACTGCAATTGCTGGATTGTTTCCTGATTCTGAATGTGTTGTTCACCTGAAATCAGATGCAAGTGAAGTTACCTTAAAAAAAGAAAAACTGGATAAGTACAGGTACATTCATTTTGCTACGCACGGATTTATTGAAGAAGCCCTGCCGGTAAGGTCAGGAATTGTGCTTTCGATGAACGAAAACTCGAATGAAGACGGGATTCTGCAATTGAATGAAATCCTGAATCTTAAACTGAATGCTGACCTGGTTGTACTTTCTGCATGTCAGACCGCCAAAGGAAAACTATTCAGCGGAGAAGGCATTGTCGGTATTTCCAGGGCATTTTTCTATGCCGGAGCATCTTCAGTGGTAGTCTGTTTGTGGAATATCAACGACCGGTCTTCCGCTTTACTTATGAAAGATTTTTATTCCGGCCTGGTCAACGGAAAAGATAAGAAAGAAGCGTTGCAACACGCAAAATTCAATATGATCCATTCTGAATATAAAGTATACCGCCATCCTTATTACTGGGCGCCATATGTTATCATCGGAAATTTTCATTGACCCCTCTGCTTGAAAAACTCCGTCACTTTGTATACAAACATGTATTAATTGATTGTTCAATCACCCGTTCACTTTTTAACTTAATCACTTGATCATTTAATTTCTTATATACCTTACAGTTAATATTTTATGCAGGATTAGTGGTTCCAACCATAATGCATTATTCCCTGCAAAGGAACCTTTTTGTACTCTTTCCGACAGTTAATAGAAAGCCGGATTGACGGAACAAACTAAAATATAAAAATTTCTAATTCCTGAACCCATGAAAAAAATCTACATGTCGGCAATATTGCTTGCTGCAACAATTTTAACATTTTCACAGGCATGGACAAACTATACCGTTTATAACACTTCAACTACGCTTGCTGCATATGATGTTAATGGCATGGACATCGACAGCCACGGGAACAAATGGTTCGGTACATATAAAGGTGGCGTTTCGAAATTCGATGGCACAAACTGGACAATCTATACAACTGCTGACAGTCTTGCAAGCAACACTATTTATTCGGTTGCTGCGGATGACAAGGGAAATGTATGGTTTGCTACTCCTGGTGCCGGCGTTTCGAAATTTGACGGTACAGCCTGGACAACTTTCACAGCAGCCGAAGGTCTGATAAGCAATTATACGCGCAAAGTAGCTATTGATAATCTTGGAAATTTATGGGTCGCTACCCAGGACGGGATTTCTGAATTTACCGGTACTACCTGGACTAACTACACCACGACAGACGGCCTTGCCGACGATGATGTTTTTGCCGTGGCTTTTGATGCACAGGGAAACCAATGGTTTGGTACGTATAATGGTATATCGAAATTTGATGGTTCGGTTTGGACAACCTATACGACAACAGACGGACTGGTCGATAATGAGGTTTTTTCAATTGCCATTGATTCACAGGACAACAAATGGTTCGCCACTTTTAAAGGTGTCTCAAAATTTGATGGTTCGGTCTGGACAACCTATACCACAGCAGATGGCTTATACAATAACAACGTAGCTTCCGTGGCTGTTGATCATCAGGGAAACAAATGGTTCAGCACATGGGGTGGAGTCTCGAAATTCGATGGCACGAACTGGACCACCTACCATGAAACCGATGACGGTTTGCTATCCGATACGTACAGTTATATCTATATTGATAATGCCGGGAACAGGTGGTTTTGCACCGAGGGGGGAGTTTCAGAATTTGACGGTTCTGCCTGGACCAATTACACCCCTAACGGGTTGCTCGGCAATTATCCCGTATCCATTGCAATCGACAGTCAGGGTAAAAAATGGATCGCTGTACCCTGGTCGGGGATCTCGGTATTTAACGATACTGTATGGACAGGTTATTCCCAGGCTGACGGCATTGCAGGCATTGACCTCAATGTGGTATATGATGACGGGTTTTCCACGTGGGTCGGAACAGGTTACGGGGCATCTGAATTCGACGGAACCAACTGGACTACTTATACCTCAATGGACGGATTAGCAGATAACGAGGTATTTGCAATACTTCACGTTGAAAAGTCCGTATGTTTCGGCACAGCAGGCGGCGTGTCATTTTTTGACGGCAGCGTCTGGACTTCCTATACAACAGCTGACGGACTCGCAAATGATTCGGTGTACGCCATTACAGCGAATGAGTACGGCGAATTATGGTTTGGTACGAACGGAGGCATTTCAAAAACTGACGGTTCTTCATGGACTACATATAATTCGGATAATACAGGAGGAGGTATACCAAACGATACCATCAATGACCTGATTATTGACAGCGATGGGAATCTCTGGTGTGGCACTTCAA
This sequence comes from uncultured Bacteroidales bacterium, assembly GCA_964503885.1. Taxonomy (GTDB): domain Bacteria; phylum Bacteroidota; class Bacteroidia; order Bacteroidales; family UBA10428; genus CAZDCD01. Next base: position 109,152 of record CAZDCD010000004.1, on the reverse strand, counting down.
ATGGTGCGTCAGTATACGACGGCTCGCACTGGACGGTTTACAGACCTGACAATACCGACCTGGGACTGCCAAATCAGAAAATCAACGATATTGAGATGGATGAAAATGGCAATCTGTGGTTTGCGACCAATGGAGGCCTTTCAAAGTTCGATGGGAATAAATGGACTAAGTATACAACCGAAAATGGTCTGTCAGATGAAGAGGTGCTGAGTATTGCAATTGATGATGCAGGGAATAAATGGCTGTGTACCTATGGGGGTGGCATATGTGTTCTGTCCGATCAGATCATTCTGTCAACCGATTCCATCATCATCGATGCCGAGGGTACAGATATGCCTGCATTTTCTATTGAAACGGCATTGTCCTGGAGTGTTTCCAGCTCAGCCGCCTGGGTTACAATGAGTCAGGCTTCAGGCTCAAACGATGCCATGATATTTCTGAACGTATCCCAGAATCCGAACGGGTATGAAAGAAAGGCAACCATTACCGTTTCTGCCTCGAATCTGCCTCCGTTCAAACTAACGGTTATTCAGGAAGCTGCTCCGGGGTCGCTGACGGTATCTGATTATACATTGACGATAGGCAGTGCTGCGAACAGCCAAAAAACCTTTTCGATCACCTCAAATACCAGCTGGAGTGTTACAAGCTCACAAAACTGGCTGACAGCAAATCCTTCGACAGGTTCAAACAACGACACAGTGACCCTTACTGCTTCTGCAAATCCTGCATCAACACAACGAACCGCCTCTGTAACCGTTTCAGGTACAAGTGTAACACCGCAGCTTATCACAGTTACCCAGGATGCAAAAACAATTACAGCAATTAATGACAGGGAAAAAACCGGTCCTGAAATTTTCCCGAATCCTGTGACCGATCTGCTGAGAATTAAAATTTCTGAAGAAGATATCCCGGCAACAATCAGCATTTATTCTGTGAACGGCTGTATGATATTTGAAACCGAAGCAGGGGAAACAATGACGGAATTATATATGAAAGGCATTGTTCCCGGGCTGTATTATCTCTGCATTCAATCCTCTCAAATGACCACTTATAAAATGCTGGTAATACATTAATTTTTCATTCACTCACAATGCCATAAAATCATGAAAAGATTTGTACTTTCAGCGCTCATACTGATAACAATTCAGTATGCATATCCCCAAACCTGGACGACCTATAATACCAAAATAACCGGAAATTATCCTGCAGATGATTATATTAATGCGGTATATGTTGATATGGACGGGAACAAATGGTTTGGTACCGGTAAAGGTGTGTCAAAATTCGACGGTGTTAACTGGATAACATACACTAAAAACAACGGACTTGCCGATAATAAAGTCCGTGCGATTACAGGCGATACGCAGGGGAATTTATGGATTTGTACCATCGAAGGTGTTTCAAAATTCAATGGCACAACCTGGTCCAAATACCAGATGGGAAACGGCCTGGCAGACAACATCGTAACTTCTGTGGCTATTGATTCGCTGAACAATAAGTGGTTCGGAACATTTTCAGGTGTTTCAAAATTCAATGGCTCCACATGGACTACCTACACCACTTCAGACGGACTTGCCGACGATATTGTACTGGCAGTTGCCATTGATACCCTGGGAAACAAATGGTTCGGAACTGCCAACAGCGGCGTTTCAAAATTCGACGGCACCAGCTGGACAAACTATGACAAAACATCCGGACTGGCAAGTAACTATGTTTATGACATAGCTGTTGACTCTCTCAATAATGTTTGGTTTGCAACCTATGAGGGCCTGTCGAAATATGATGGCTCATGGACAAAATATACTACGCTGGATGGATTACCGGTCAATGATCTGCCTTCAGTCGCCATTGATGCACAGGGTAACAAATGGATCGGAACACGGTCTGCCGGAGTGGTCAAATTTGACGGAACTAACTGGAAGACCTATAATTTTGCAGATGGATTGGGCTCACTGCATGTGACCTCTATAGACATTGATAACCACGGTAATATATGGGCCGGTACGGAAAACGGTATTTCCGAATTTAACGGAACGGGTTGGACTAACTATGCGATTAACAGGATAGAAAGCGATATTATCAATACAATAGCGATTGGACAGGATGGAACAAAATATTTTGGTACAAGCGTTGGTATGTCTGAGTTCAATGATAACACCTGGAAAAATTATAGCGGCGGAAATACAAATAATTGTTTACAAAACACAGATGTTACTGCAATAATATTTGAGAATGATACTGCAATGTGGATTGGATCGGGCTGGGGTGTAATAAAATTCAACGGCTCAACCTGGAAATCTTATACCGTGGCTGACGGTCTTGCAGACTATTCAGTATATTCTGTCGCTTTAGATACACATGGCAATAAATGGTTTGGTACCTATGACGGATTATCAAAATTTGATGGGAGCACCTGGAAAACCTATAGCACATCCGACGGGCTTCCCGGGGATAGAATTAACTCAATTGCCGGAGACAACCAGGGTAATATGTGGTTCGCTACGTGGTATGGAGTAGCCAGCTTCGACGGTGCCAACTGGACAACCTATACTTCAAAAGATGGTTTGGTAAATGATCAGGTTCAGGTTATAAAAGTCGATGATCAGGGAAACAAATGGTTTGGAACGACAAACGGCATATCAAAATATGATGATTCAGATTGGACTACATATACTACTTCCGAGGGTTTGGTTGATAACGATGTTAAGGCTATTGCATTCGATTTTCAGGGCAATATCTGGTTTGGCACTGCAAACGGCGTTTCCAGATTCGATGGTGATGACTGGAAGACATACGCTGTGGCAGACGGTCTGGCATCGAATGTTGTCAATGCCATAGCTATTGATGCACAGGGTAACAAATGGTTTGGTACGGCCGATAGCGGGATATCGAAATTATCCTATCTGATGAATATTTCTGAAACATCTTTTGATATTGAAGCCGGTACTGCAACCAGGTCCTTTACTATAAGTTCCGATGTAAACTGGGGTGTCACTGTTTCGGAACCCTGGTTAACCGCAGATCCTGATATCGGTTCAAATAACGGTACTGTGACCATTTTTGTGACCGGCAATCCTGAAACCACGCCGAGAACTGCCCTAATAACTGTCACAGGCAGCGATGTGCTGCCTGTGACAATAACGGTTACCCAGCAGGGACAGCACATCAGCGGTCTGAAGGACGATATGTCCGGTGATATATTCATATATCCCAATCCGGTATCCGGCAAATTAAACATCCGTTTATTACCAGAAAACCTGCCTTCAATCATTTGCATATATTCCGTTACAGGTGAAGAATTATTGCACAGGGAGGTAATTTCTCCTGAAACAGTGATTGACATGCAAAAGTACAATCCCGGAATGTATATTTTAAAAATATCCCCGCAGGGAAATACAATGGAACAAAAGATTATAAAAATCAAATGACATTAAGAAACATCATTCAAAATATATTCTCATGAAAAAAGTATACCTCATTTCAGTACTACTATGTGCTTTTACCTATCTGCCGGCACAAACATGGACAATATACAGCCCCTGGGTGACAGGTGATTATTTAGCCAATGATAATGTGAATACCATAGTTGTTGATAAGGATAAAAACAAATGGTTTGGTACGAACAGGGGTGTTTCAAAATTTGATGGTACCCATTGGAAAACCTACACACCGTCAGATGGTCTTGCGTCTGAACATGTAACGGCTATTGCTGTAGATAAGGAAGGAAATAAGTGGTTCGGAACAAATAATGGCGTTACGAAATTTGACGGAACCACATGGACAACCTATACTAAAGCAGATGGTCTTTGCAGTAACTATATTACGTCAATAGCTATTGATACATTAAACAATATATGGTTCGGCGCTTCGGGTTTGAGTTCTGATGAAGGGGTTTCGAAATTTGACGGTATCAACTGGACGAACTATTCAACAGCAAATGGATTGTGTGATAATTCTGTTTTAGCCTTACTCGTTGATAAAAATAACAATATCTGGATCGCTAGTAATTACGGAGGTGTTTCGCTCTTTGACGGAAGCAATTGGACGACTTATACGACAACAGACGGTCTTGCCGGTAACTCGGTTATTGCAATTGCAGAAGATAAACCGGGCAATGTATGGTTTGGTACAGAAAATGGAATTTCAAAATTTGACGGTATCAATTGGACCTCCTTTGGCCTAGCAGATGGTCTATGCGATACCATTATTTTATCGATAGCTGTCGATTCGGCTGGCAATAAATGGTTTGGGACCCTGAACGGTTTATCTGAATTCGACGGCGCACACTGGACAACATATAATTATTCGGATGGCCTGCCTTCATGCCGTATACAATCCATTGCCGTTGATTTACAAGGCAACAGGTGGTTTGGCACTTATGAGGGTGGGGCAGTTATGTTTGACGGGACTAATTGGGTAAAATATAAAACCAATACAATTTCAGGTAGCGTCATCTATTCAATTCATATTGATGATCAGGATAAAATATGGTTTGGAACAGCAAATGCCGGGGCATCTGTATTTGACGGCGATGACTGGACCAATTTCAATTCATACAATACAAATAAAGGTTTATACACTTCTGTTTCGTCGATGACCATTGATATTTCAGGAAACAAATGGTTTGGCGGAGGTAGGTTAGTAAAGTTCGACGGAACCAACTGGACAAGTTATACAACAACTGATGGACTTGCCAATAATATTATATACGATATAATTGTTGATAACCAGAATAATAAATGGATCTGTACCCGGGATGGAATTTCAAAATTTACAGGGACAATATGGACTACCTACCGGACATCTGATGGACTGATCAATAATGAAGTGCACGCTGCAGTAATTGATGAGCATGGTAACAAATGGTTTGGCACTTTAGACGGGATATCAAAATTCGACGGTACTTTATGGACTAATTATAATATGGGCGATGGACTGGTGAGTAATAACATTAACGACATAGCCACAGATACGGATAATAATGTCTGGTTTGCCACTGATGAAGGCGTATCAAAATTTGATGGCACGACATGGACAACCTATGATGCAGGAAATACTGACATGGGTTTACCTGTTAATGATATACTATGTGTAGCCATTGATGCACAAGGAAATAAATGGTTTGGTACGGAATACGGTGTGTCAAAGTTCAATGGCATTAACTGGACGAATTATAGCCCTAAGATGCAAGGATTGTTAAGTGATGAGGTTCGTGCAATAACTTTCGATAAACAAGGAAATAAATGGTTTGGCACCTATGGCGGAGGAGTAGTAAAATTCTCCGATCAAATTGTTGTTTCCACCAAATCATTGATCGTTGAAGCAGTGGCCAGTAACAATGTCCATTTCGATATTACATCAGCCATTTCATGGAATGTAAGCAGTTCTGATACCTGGCTGACCGTAAGCCCCTCATCGGGTTCAAATGATGGAACGGTAACACTGATTGTTTCAGCTAATCCGGCTTCAACTGAACGGACTGCAAGTATAACTGTATCCGGGACAGGCATAGGACCCCAAACTATCAGTGTGACCCAGGAGGCCGGAATGCCCAATCTGGCAGTTTCTGCTTCAACACTAACCATAGGGGATACTCTTAACAGTGTTGTTTCATTCGATATAATGTCTAATACCGGCTGGAACATAGCAAGCTCTGAGACATGGTTAACTGCAAGTCCTCTTTCAGGATCCGACAGTGCAACCATCACATTAACAGCATCAGCCAACCCGCTGAGTATAACACGCCTGGCAACCATAACCATATTAGCGGCAAACACAGCTTCTCAAATAATTAACATTACTCAGCAAGCTCATAGTGCAGCAGGAATTAATGAAAAATTTGGCAGTAAAGAGTATATCTATCCTAACCCCGTTACCGGTAAATTAAACATTCGCTTGTTGCCTGAAAACCTGCCTTCAGTTATTCACATATATTCCGTTACAGGCGAAGAATTATTGTGTGCGAAAGCAATCTTACCCGAAACAGCCATTGATATGGATAAGTTCCCCGGTGGATCATATATTATTGAAATAACATCACCGCAACAAACCATAGTGCAAAAGATAATTAAAAACTGACGGCCGGCTTATCGATTCCCGAAAACCCGGTCATGACCATTCATTAATAAAAATCAACGAATATGAACCGAACATGAAAATTTTAAGCATTAATTTTCGTAATCAAGAATGATTAAAATTTTCTTGTGAGAGCGAGGAACGAGCGGTTCCATGCCGTGCGAAAATTTTTTGCAATTTTTTTTAACAAAAAATTTTAAACGTATGAAAAATCTGATTATTATACTTTCCATCCTGGGCCTGACAGAATCAGCCAATCCTCAGTCATCCGTATTTCAAAGAATAGACTTCGAAGAAGACCTGCCGCCCTTCGTAACGTGGGAAATGACAACAGACTTTGATCAACAGCCGGATGTTAATTCGATCACGGAAACCGGAAGCAGTAAAGCTTTTGGTTTCGGGATATCGTCACACGGGACTGTTAATAAATGTGCGCTGATTATTTACATTCTTGACCCAGTTCAGATAGAATCGATTTCATTCAGAGAGATCGAATTGAACGGGAACAGGGGATCTTCGGGAAAAGTTTATATTGATGACCACGAAATAGCCGGTTCTTCTTTCGGAAGGCCCGGAAATGATGGTATTGCAGACAATACTTTCAGGGAAAGATCAATAACCGTCAATCAAATGGCTACTTATTATATCTATTTCATGGTAGACAATATTGCCGATACAAGTGAAATTTATATTGATGATATCGTAATAACTACCAATCCGAGACACGGGGAGGTAATATTCGAGAACGATCTCTCAGATGAGAATGATATCAATTATTTTAAGGGTCATAATATAAAGACAGGTAACTACAAAGATCAGCCCTATTATCATAGTGTCCCCCTTTTTGACAATTATTCGTTTGGCTTTGGCAGGTCAACCTGTACCGCTTATTGCCAGGATAACAATAAAACATCAGTAAAGATCACGCTGCCCGATGAACGCCTGATAGAAACAGTCTCCTTTAAGGCGGCAGAATTATACAGCAACTGGGGATCCAGAGGGTATGTTTACCTCGATGGGTCGCAGCTTGCCAACTCCCATTTTCATCGTTTTCCCGATAACGACAGTACTGCAGACGATTCTTACCGGCTTCATGAAATGAAAGCTTACCGGTATGCAAAAGATATCGTGTTTACGGTGAACGATATTACAGATACCAGCGAACTCTTTATTGACGATGTTATCATAACAAGTATACCGGAGGAGGGAGATATTCTGCTTGAGGAAAATTTTGAAGACAGTCAGCTTGATGAGAGGATAGAAAGCTCAACCAAAGGTGCTTTTCTGAAACAACCCGCTACACAGCAGGTTGATACATTTGGCATAAAAGGGGCCTACGGTTTCGGGAAAACCAATTGCCCGACTAATTGCCTGCAGGATTATACTTCCTCCCTCGTGATCACATTTCCGGTTAAAACTCCCGTATTCTTTATTTCCTTCAAGGAATTCGAGATCAACGGCAACTGGGGATCAAGGGGAATGTTGCTGGTGGATGATACGGTGATTTACGGCGGCGATTTTCAACGATGGCCGCTAAATGACAATAAATCCGACACCAATTACAGGCATCATGCTGTTCCGGTTTTCAAAGAAATAAACAAAATAGAATTCAGGGTATGGGACATCACCAATGTAAGTGAGATCTTTATAGACGATATTGTCATCAAAGGAATCCCTTCATCACCCTCGTCACTGAAGCAGAATTCAGAAGACCGGCAAATCAATATATTTCCCAATCCTGCAAGTAATATACTTAATATCAATTTGCAGCCTGAAAATCTGCCATCAACCATAAGCATATACTCACTCATTGGCTTAATGCTGTTTCAGACAGAAGTGAACACACCCGACGTAGTGATTGATTTAAAGGATTACAACGCCGGGATCTATATCCTCAGGATCAAAACACAAGGTAAGATTACCAAATATAAAATCCTGAAATATTGAAATTAACCAGACCAAATCAATAATTAACCGATTATTCTATAAAAAACAGCTATGAAAACAAAAATTTTACCACTCAGTTTGTTATCCGTAATATTTTTCACACTGAATCTTGCGGCAGATCCTGTAATCTTAAGTACAGGCATCAATAAAACAAATATTGATCTGAACAGTGCAGCAATTCTGGGACAGCTAAATCTTAACACAACATCAGCCGGATTTGCTGTGGTTCACTTTGATGGTGTTTGTATATCTGATCCGGGAGATCTCATTGTTCTGGCAGCCAGCAATTCCACGTCGTGGGGACCGAATGACGGAAATGTAAGTGTTGAAGCCGCCAGTTCGGATATCAACAGCAATTCATTTTCTCATACCAGGGTTTACGATATTCCGGCAGGAAACCATATTTTTTATGCTGTGGCAGAAAATTACTCGGAAAAGGACGGGTCGGGAATTGCTACCATATATGGAAATCTTACCGTCAAATTTTTTCCGGAAGGCTCATCATCCGTTTTCAGTTTTGAGCCGATTGACAAGACAACTATCGATTTGAACACTTCCCAGGTTGTCGGCCAGGTTTCAGTCAATCCCGGTTCTTCCGGCAAAGTTATTGTGCATTTTGACGGCAATTGCATCCCGGACCCAGGTGACCTTATTGTTCTTGCTGCCAGTAACACCACATCGTGGGGAACGAACGACGGGAATGTTTCTGTGGAAGCCGTAAGTGCCGACGTAAACAACCGGTCTTTTTCACACACCCGTGTGTATAATGTTTCGGCAGGGAATCATACCTACTATGCCATTGCACAAAACTGGGTGGAGACCGATGGCTCAGGAGTTGCATCTGTTTATGGATGCCTGACAGCAGAGTTCATACCGGACGGCACTGCATTTGGTTCCCAGGGCATCGTCAAGGAAAACACCGACTTAACCAATATGACGACGATCGGGCAGGTTACGATCAATCCTTCTGCAACGGGAAAGGTTATTGTACATCTTGACGGGTTACTGTCTTCCGACCCCGGTGATCGAATCGTTCTTGCTGCAAGCAATACCACATCGTGGGGTGTGAATGACGGCAATGTAACCCTGGAGGCTTTTGATTCGGATATCAATACCAATTCATTCTCTCACACAAGGGTTTACAATGTCTCGGCCGGCAGTCAAACATATTATGCCGTTGCACATAATACCGTTGAAACCGATGGTTCGGGTATTGCTTCGGTATACGGCAATCTTACGGCCGAATTTATACCCGATGCGGTAACAGCAGTAAACGATCTAAAATCAATGAATATAGAACTTTATCCTGATCCTGTAACTGATTTTCTGTTCATCCGGGGAATCCAAAAAGATAAGCGCATAACGGTGTATTCAGTATCCGGAACAAAAGTCATGGAATTTATTGTAGGCCGGGAAAACTGTCTAACAGATCTCTCTGAACTGGAAAGCGGATTGTATTTCATAAAAATCGAAGTCGATGATCAAGCCTGTGTCAGGAAAATAATAAAGAAGTAAGCTTAAGTTTCAATGGCAGCAGAAAAAACTGATGATGAGATCGTGTAAGTTTTTCATGGTTCTATCGGTGAATACCTGTGTAGTTTGCTGTTGTTAATTGCTAATCTGGCTGAAACCGGATCCAAAGAGATCCGGTTTCGTTTTTCAAAGAAAATTGCCGGAAATGATCAAAGGTCACTGATATTTTGAACTTTGAATTTGATCATTATAATTTGATTATTGATATTTATGGTAAATGAACATTACATTGAAAGGCGTACCTTTTTTTCGTATAAATCAGGATTAGGATAAGAAACTTTTTCGATCATCCCGCCCCATCCGGTAATACGTGCCAGTAACCACCACATAGCATATGCCTTGCGGTTGGCTGTTATATGCTGCGAATTATGCTCTCCGAAAACAAAAGGTCCGCCAGGATATTCCCTGTTTTCAAAATAACGAACACCCATTTGATGTGCGTTTTACCAATCCTGGTAAAAGTTGCCGCCATATGAAGCCGAATTGCCGTCATCCCTGGCATCTTCGCAGTAATTGCCATCCATATCATTTCAATTCAATAAAAAACTATTGGAAATACGCTTTAATAAGCAATAATTTAATAACTTGATTGCCCGTTAATCTGCCGCTACAATGCTCAAATATTCCAAAAAATATTTCGGGAATATTCTGCTATTTTTATTAATACCAGGTAATTACTTTCCCCAATCCATATCGGCCACAACTTCTTATAGAACCCTTTTTGAAGATCACAAGATCGCATTCACCGATACGGCGTATATAAATCGTTTAAATACAGCGGCTTATGGTTTCAGAAGGATCAAACCCGATACCGCATTCTACCTGGCAAACAACGCATTAAAATATTCCGTAAAGGCCGGCTATCAGAAAGGTATCGGAAACGCCTATTTAACGCTGGGATACACACACCTGATCAATTACAGCAGGAACGACAGCGCCTCGATATATATTCTCAGGGCTTATGATATTTTCAAACGAACAAAAGATTATTTTGGCATGGGTTTGGCATATTTCGGTATGGCGTATGTGTACAGCTTTAAAAGTGACCTCAGCCAATCCGAAAAATATCTTCAGGAGTGTCTTGTTCTTTTTAACAAAGCGAAGAATTTACGTGGAATATACAATACGTATAATTCGCTGGCTTATATATATCAGCAATATAAGGATTATCAGACCGCTTATGATTACATCCGGGATGCGATCAAAACAGCAACTTTGAGTGGAGACACTGGATTGATTGCTGACGGGAACAACAGTCTTGGTAATATTTACAAAGACCAGTTTTTATTTCAGCAGGCCATTGATATTTATTTTAAAGCGTTGAATCTTTGGGAATTGACAAATGATTCAAACGGCCTTGCCATCGCCTACGGGAATATAGGTCTAATGTATTACTATCTGCAGGATTACGATAAAGCACTTGAATATTACAAGAAGAAATTGCCGCTGTCGATCAGGGCTAAGAATTCATGGGAAGTAAGCCGGACATACAATCACATCGGATTGGTCTACAGTTCGCAATCAACATACAAGACAGCCCTTGAATATTACCGTAAGGGCCTGCAACTGAATATGATGATGGATTACATGCCTGGAATGGCGGATTCGTATTACAATATCGCAAGTACCTATTATTATATGTCCGTATTTGATTCAGCGTATTTTTATGTGCAGAAAAGCTCTGAAATCGCAAAGACTATAAACGCAAAGGCTAAGCTGGCTGCCAATGAAGTGTTGTCAGGAAGGATAAAGATGGGACTTGGTGATGATCATGCCGCGCTTCAAAATATATTGAAAGGATACGGTATCGCAAAAGAACTGAATATACCGGAGGAAATCTCCGAAGCATCTGAGCTGCTGAGTGACCTTTATGCCAGATTAAACAGGTATGATAAGGCATACAGGTATCTTAACGAATTTAAGGCCATGCAGGACAGCATCAGCCGTGATGAAAATATTAAAAAAATTACCAGGCTTGAGCTGCAATACCAGTTCGATAAAAAAGAACGAAAAATCGAATATGAGCAGGAGCAGGAAAGGCAGACACATAGGGCGGAACTTGGTCAGCAGCGGCTTTACCTGGCCGGAGCACTGGTGGTAATATTTTTTCTGGTGCTTTCCGGAGTACTGATCATCCGTCAGAAGAATCTTAAAATGAAACTCAAAACCATAGATATTGAACAGCGGTTGTTGCGTGTTCAGATGAATCCCCACTTTATATTCAACTCTTTATGCGCAATTCAGGATTATGTCCTTTCCAGTCAACCGGATGAGGCAAATGCTTTCCTTTCAAAATTTGCAGTGTTGATGCGATCTATTCTTGAAAGTTCCAGGAAAGATTATATTCGATTGGAAACTGAGGTACAGATACTCAGAAATTATGTTGAAATACAAAAGCTCCGGTTTGAGACCGATTTCAATTTTACCATTGACATCGACGGGAACATTGATCCCGGATCTGTTGCCATTCCGCCGATGATGACCCAACCTTTTATCGAAAATGCCATAGAACACGGATTGTTGCCGATGAACGAAAAAGGCAATATTTCATTAACTTATCAGCAGGAGAACGGGTTAATCCGAATTGTACTTACCGATAACGGAATTGGCCGGAAAAACGCACGGAATCTGCAAACAAATACGGAACCGGAGAGAGAATCTCTGGCAACTTTACTGACCAGGGAAAGGATAGCCTATCTGAAAAAATTTGTGAACCGGAAATCAGATTTTAGCATTATTGATATTGAAAATCCCAATCATGAAACAGGGACAAAAGTTATTCTGACGATACCATGCAGGCAGGAGATTCTTTAAAGGGTAACTGGCATTGTACGGTTGTTCTTTGTACTTTTATACAATAAAGATTTGGATTATGCGAACTGTTATTATCGATGATGATACAAAGATCATTGCCATTATTTCAAAATTAATTCACACCGGTTTCCCCGATATTTCAGTTGTCGGTACAGCAGGTGATATTGAATCTGGATTTGAGGTCATTGAAAGAACCCATCCCGAATTGCTTTTTCTTGATATTAACCTTCCCGACGGAACAGGATTCGACCTGTTGAAGCGAATTGATCGTATTGATTTTAAGCTGATCTTTATTACAGCATATGAAGAATACGCAGTGCAGGCAATAAAAGTAAGCGCCCTTGACTTCATTTTAAAACCGGTTGATACAGCCGAGCTGACGGCTGCGGTAAACAAAGCCAGGGAGGTTATAAAAAAAGAAGAACAGCAACTTAAAATCAACTCACTTCTCGCTAACTTTGGAGAGAGTAATAAACTCAAACGCATTGTATTGCATACTTCTGATTATTTGCATTTTGTGGACATATGCGATATCATCCGGTGTGAATCGGACAATAATTATACGTTTTTTTACCTCACAGGAAACAGGAAAGTACTCGTCTCGAAAACATTGAAGGAGTATGACGAATTGCTTAAGAATGCTGGATTTCTCAGGGTTCACCAGTCACATTTGATCAATACGGCATATGTCGACAAATTTGTGAAGTCCGAAGGAGGCTACCTTCTTATGAAAGATGCTTCCGCTGTTCCGGTTTCCCTCGCCAACCGGCATAACATCCTTAAGACCCTTGATTCAATGACCTATCACTAATCCGGCAACCAACTTTTTATCAGCTTTCCGTCAGATTATTGTCTGAACCTGTTCCTAGTTTTTTTCTCCTGCTCGTTCCGGCGCTTTGCCCGACCTTTGAAATGCTTGCAAAGTCAGTCGTGCGAAGCATGATTTCACAGGTCGGGGCCTTCACTCAGGGTGCGATTTCTAATGGCTGTTAATTTTTGTATTCTACTTAGCCAAAAATAATTTTTAATTTCATCAATATCTGGTTGTAATGTTAGTTGATTTGAGATTATTAAGATGTATTAAGATGCAAAGCCTTTTTTGATAATCCCGTCCGGTACTAAATTAATGAGCAAACGATCATCAATGAAAATAAGCGTAGTCTTTTTTGAATATTCCGGGTAATGACAACCCGTGGCGCGAAAATGCAAAAAACATTTTAATATGTGCCCGGAACAAATGGACATAAGAAATTTCTCATAGAATGCAACTTTTGTCGAACAAATGGTATGATAAGTTCTCACAAAAAAAGGGCAAACCCTAATTTAAAACATGTGTTTACTAGAATACCTTCAACCGGTAGCCTTCCATATGGTATTTTTATCCCCGATACATTCTCATGATTTCAACTGCATGAAAAAAAATCACCTGAAAGGCAGAACAATGCGGGTTCCTGTGCTGGTTCTTCTTGTGGTATTGCTCATTGATTATTCAGGAGTTAATCACAGCGGTAGTAGAGTACGGCTGCGCATAGTACAGATCGGCTGGTCGACCAAGGCATGGGAAGCCGCATTTACCGATACGACCATACTTGAAGTTGAACCGGGAGGGGAATTCGGAAGCAAAAATGCACCCCTGTATTTTAAATTGCTGGAGATCCTTGATGATCATTCTGTAAAGATTCAGTTTACCGATAACCTGGTCGTTGTTGGAGAGCCTATAGCGTATCCATCAAAAAAGAACCCGATAATTATTTCTGAAGGAGTGAACTGTTTCAGAATTCGACATTATGATGCCGGATCTGATTATTGTATTGATATTCTTGAAATTCTGAATGACTAGATACAAAAATTGATTGGTACAACAATAAAACCTGAAGCTATGAAAAAAATTGTTTTATTCTTAATTGTCTGTTTTTCAATGATCACATACAATTACGGCCAGATTAACCTGAAAGATAAGTTGAAGAACAAAACAATTCAACGGGCCAATAAAAGAACTGATCAGGGAATTAATAAAGGATTGGACAAGACTGAAGAAGGGATAAAGGACATCTTCAGCGATGACAAGGAAAAAAGTCCCGAAGAGAAAGGGGACGATTCTGCCTCAAAAGACGCTACGGAAGCATCTTCTGAAGATAATACCACTAAAAATACAGTAGCTGCGGATACCGGTCCTGCCTTATCCTGGAGTAAATATGATTTTGTTCCGGGCAATGAGATCATCTTTGAGGACAACCAGGAAGGTGAAGAGAACGGTGAATTTCCTTCACGATGGGATCTGGTGGAGGGAAGGGTCGAAAATGCAGAATTTGATAACCAACGTGTCATTTACTTCATGACGGGGTCATCAAAGATCATTCCCTATATTAATAACCGTGAACAGGATTATCTTCCTGAAGAATTCACACTGGAATTCAACGGCTGGTTTGAGAAAAAAGAGTACACAAGTTTTTATATATGGTTCAGGGATGTCAAGAACCAGAAAAAGTACTCCGATGGTTTGTATGGTTCTATCCTGAGGATTACTCCCGGTGCTGCTTATAACGATAGGAACAAAGGATTGTATCCGGGTATGGACTCCGAATGGGATCAGGAAAAAAGCTTTTGGAGGCATATATCCGTTTCATTCAACCGCAGGGCTTTGAAAGTGTATCTTGATGATGCCCGTGTGCTCAATGTTCCGAATATGGAAATAAATCCTTCCGGCATTACCATAGGAATAGACGGGTTTGGAACTGCGGGCGTAAAAGGCATAAACCGGTTCATGACTAACGTAAGGTTGGCCAAAGGAGCAGTAAAACTCTATGATAAACTGCTCCAGGATGGTAAAATAGTGTCCAACGGAATCCGGTTCGACGTGGGGAAAGCAACGATAAAGCCCGAATCAATGGGTGTGCTCAATAAAATTCACGACCTGATGATTGAACACCCCGATGTAAAATTCAGTATTGAAGGCCATACCGACAGTGACGGAAGCGACGATTTCAACCTTAAATTATCCGAACAACGGGCGGAAGCAGTTGTAAATAAACTTGTTGCTATGGGTATTTCCAAAGACAGGTTTGCATCCAAAGGTTTTGGGGAGACGGTTCCGCTGGCTTCAAATGATACTCCCGAAGGAAAAGCCAGCAACCGCAGGGTTGAATTTGTCAAGCTGTAAAAATTTTCAAATCACAAAATCCAGCATAATGAAAAAGTCAAATGTGACTGCACAGAGTATTGTAATATTTTATGCACTGGTTATCCTGATCATGTTTATTGGCTGTGCTAAAAAAGAGAACGATATGGCACCTGAAAACTGGCTTGAACGCAGTTATTATGGTACCCTGATGGTGCGATATACGAGTGTTTATCCCGAATGGGACGTAACGGCACAGATGGATGTGGTCATTGACAAGGAACTCGGAGCGGTTACTGTCAGTGACGCCACACTCAGTTATTCCGGGGAGACCGTTATTGATGCAGATTCCAAAATCGAAAGGAGCGGAAGTTGGGAAATGTATCCCATTGGTCGCCTTGAAGGTACGCTGGATGACCGGTATGTATTCATCGATGCAGGTGTGAATGTAATGAATGATGTGCAAAATATTTATACGAAAGATAACCAGGGTAACTGGCAACTGGTAAATACACTTGATTTCAGCGGAGCAGAACCAAATGCTGATCTGACCTTTGATTTTGATGACGCCATCATTTCAGGTGCAGTAATAAACGCCACATCCAATGCAGGATCACTGACGTGGACACTATTGCTTACACCTGCACTGGATTAGCCATTCATCCTGTTGGATTATGATCAAAATTTAATTCTATGAAAATGAAAAGGATATTAATCTTCATAATCACATCACTGTTCCTTTTGGACGGAAATTTTGCTCAGAACGGTTGGCAACTCCAACCCTCACCAATTGGCTCAGATCTAATATCTGTTTGGTTCACAGACTCTTTATTCGGCTGGATAGCATCCGATAAAGGAGAAATATTGCACACCATTGATGCAGGAAAACATTGGTCGGAATTAACTCAAATTGAAAATATTAACCCTGCTGGACTTGTTTTTTTCGACAGGAATTTGGGCTGGTTAGCCGGACAGGCCGGTAATTTGTCTGATACTGCCTGTATCATGCGCACATCTGACGGGGGAACTCAGTGGGAAACTGTCTTCAGGTTCCCTCATGCCGTTCTGAACGATCTGTTTTTCATTAACGACACAATGGGATGGACTGCCGGTTATGAGCTTTCGGGAAACGATACGTTGAGTTTAATCCTGCACAGCATCAATGGCGGTGATTCCTGGATTATGCCCCAGGGAATACGCATAGAAAATGAGCTGTACAGCATCCATTTCAGGGATATGGATTATGGCCAGGCCTGCGGACAGGATGGTATATTTTTTACGACAAACAACGGAGGACGAAACGAAATAAGCGGCTGGGCTGCAGATATCGCTATTCCATCATACGGCAAAGATCTCTGCGATATATTTAATGCCGGTGATAACAATGGCTGTGCAGTAGGAGAGGGTGGATTTGTGCTTTTTACCAAAGATAAATGGGCAAATAACCTGGATTATACCACCGGCAGTGAAGATACGTTAATGGCCGTTACGGGCCTGCCGGATGGAGTTCATTACTGGGCAGCCGGAATGAACGGATGCATCGTGCGGCTGCAATATGCTTTTAATTTGCTGAATATCATTGAAGAAGATCGAATCACTACGAATGATCTCGCGGATATTTTTGCTGTAAACGATCATTTTATCTGGGCCGTTGGAGAGTCGGGCACCGTGATATTCTATGGGAATCAACAGCTAAACGCTAATGAAGAACCTCAAAAAAGCAGTTGCTTGATCTATCCCTGTCCGGCAAATAATTATTTAAGGATTGAAGCTGAAAATGGTGCTGCATTTAAATTAGTGAACAGTTCGGGGCTGGTGGTAAAAGAAGGTATCATTGCCGGCCGCTCGCTGGTCTTTGATGTGTCGCATCTGCCGGGAGGAATCTACCTGGCTGTAATTGATGGGACCAGGGATAGTTTTGTGTATAAAGTGATCATTCAATAAAGCCATTAAGAAACAGGATAATTCACAATAAAGAAAAAATAACCATGAAAAAGCTATTGTTGTTGCTCATGATAAATGCAATACCGATGCCCTCTGTTTTAGCTCAACTTTCAGGTATACTTACTGTCGGAGACGAAGGTAATTATCCTGGTCTGGATGCAGCCGTTCAGGACGTTAATGCAAACGGATTGAACGGAAACACAATTCTTGAAATTAAAGACGGTTATGAAAAATCAGAAAATATTCATATTGAATCTTATCCTGGTAACGAACAATATACACTTACTATTCGCCCTGAAGAAGGAGCAACTGAAGTAATAGTGAGAGCTTCAGGTACTTCTATTATTGAAATGGATAGTACTAACAATATAATTATAGATGGACGTCCCGGAGGAAAAACAAACTCATGTGTTCTCAAATTAATGCATAGCAGCCGGGGGAACTCTTCAACATTTTTGATACATGATTCTAAAAATTCCATAATACGATATTGTTTTATTCGACACGATGGTACACGCGGTGTAGAGATCAATTACTGTGATTCCAGTTTGGTGGAACATTGCGATATAGCTACAAATACAACAGGCCCGATAAGCAATGGAGCAACGATAGGCATTCAGATATACAGTAGTTCGAATACAATAATCAGGAATAACAGTATTCATAATCTTCATGTAGAATCTGTAAATAGTCTGTATGGAATATATTTCTATAATATTGATGTAAAAAAATCGGTCGATTCGGTATACAACAATTTTATTGCTTTAAATACGGAAGCAACTGACAGTTCAGTTAATATAAGGGGTTTTGGCATTAATGATAATGATAGCAGTCATATGTATTTTTATTTTAATTCAATATATATAGGAGGTGTTAATATAAAAAATGGTTACAGCTTTGTAATTGACTATGACTCTCATGGTGAAGCTGATATCAGGAACAATATTTTCATTAACAAACGATCAAATGGTTCCGGTAATGGTATTCATTACGGCATGCATATTCTGCAAAATGGAACAGCACCAATAGCCTCCGATTATAATTTAATTGAAAGTAATGGTATTGGAGGTATAGTAGGATGCTATACAGGTAATGGACAACTTGATACAACTCTTTTGGACTGGCAAAGCCATACCGGCCTGGATATGAATTCTGTTTCAAAAGAGGTTGAATTTCAGGAAATTGAAACCGGAGATTTGCATTTAGCTGGCAGTTCGCTTAATGACATTGATTTATACGGGACCTTTATTGCAGGCATAAATGATATTGATGGTGAACAACGTTGGGCTGATAGTACATATATGGGCGCTGACCAACCAATTATTTGCATACCCGGAACTGCAGCCGATCCTGATAATATTCTGGAAAACGGCGATTTTGAGGCTTGTACTTTGGCACCATGGTCGTTGTTCTTTAATAGTTCACGCGGAGTAAATGCCGGGGTGGCGCTGACCGGTGGTACATGTGAAGTAACAGGGATTTCACTTGCAGCTGATCCGTTGGCCTGGGATA
The DNA here is from genome assembly GCA_964503885.1 of uncultured Bacteroidales bacterium. Taxonomy (GTDB): domain Bacteria; phylum Bacteroidota; class Bacteroidia; order Bacteroidales; family UBA10428; genus CAZDCD01. The sequence goes on along the minus strand of CAZDCD010000004.1, from coordinate 90,209 downwards.
TACAGCTGAACCAGGTACTTTCACCCTTGCAGACCGGTAAGCTTGAAACGGGCGCCACATACATTGTTACTTTCAACGCAAAGTTAGAAACCGGTGTTATGTATTGCAGGGTTTCATTTGAGCAAAGTGTTGACCCCTGGACTAATATTTATTCTGAAGAGATCTTTTTGGATACCACATTTCAATCATATTCCTTGGAATTTGTTTTGGATACGGTTCTCCCGGATATGCAGCTTTCGATTCAGACAGGCCTGGAAATTGCGACTGTGTCAGTTGACAATGTGCGACTGGTAAAAAAGGCTGTAAACGCAATAACTGATGATTATGAGAACCCGGAAACCATCCGGATCATGCCAAATCCGGCGAACGGTTATCTGAATATTGTTGCAAAAAGTGCTTCAACAGCAAGATTGTTCAACAGTTCAGGCATTCTGGTAAAAGAGTTCAGATTGACAGATGGTGAGACACAACTGGATGTAACCGATCTGCCGGAAGGCTTTTACCTGGTAAAAGTAAATGACGGTATGCATAAGATCAGTATCGTTAGATGATTATAAGAATTGTAATAATTTCTTTATCAATGAAATATAAATATTCTACAGGATTGGATTCTATAAATCAATGATGATGCAGAAGAAATGGATGATAGCTATGTTTTGCCTGATGCCTTTCCCGGCGATCTGCCAGTTTCAGGCCACCATGATCAATAGGGTTTCAGGCAAAGAAATGAAGTATGCCGTGTATTCCGATTTAAACAGGTACAGGTATGAATTTGATGAAGGCGGAACACAGGGAATTGTTATTGCAATGCCCGGTGAGAACACTACCTTTATTCTGATGCCCGGTAAAAAGCTTGTACATAAAACCACATGTGATGCAGCAATGAGCAGGATGAATGACCCGGTGCAGTCATACGAATGGTTTAAAGAAAACGGAATCGAAAAAAATGAAGGGACAGAAACCCTGAACGGATTCGATTGCCGCAAGCTGGGAATCTACCAGCAGGATCAGAAAATATTCACGGTATGGTATGCCGATGCATTGCATTTTCCTGTTAAAATAGAGAATAATGTGGCAGGGAACACTTCGATGGAACTCACCGATGTCAGCAAATGGAAAGTCAATCCTGATTTCTTTAAAGTGCCTGCTGATTATTCTGAAGTTGATGAGAGATTGAGGCCAGTCATTCCTGAGCCACCTCCTCCCGATAAATGGACTGCCAAAGAGGTTACAATTCCATATAAAGACACAGCAAACAGGGGGACAAAGCTGAAGTTGATGGTTGACCGTACGGTATACTACAAGGTTTCTCTTTCTGACAACGGAGAAAGTCCGGCGAAAATAGTCATCCATATGATCAGGAATGGCAGCGAGTTAACGGATGATGAACAGGGCCCTCTCAGATACCGGACAATACGGCTTTTTAACGGGGAAAGCAAAACCAGTACATACGACTGGAAAGCAGGCGACCTCATTATCCTCGAAGTATTTGAGGGAACCATGGAAATAAACATTTATCCTGAAAAATAAAAGCGATACTCATGAAACGAATAGTAATTTTTTTAATTGGTGCTCTTGTCATGCTACACTTCGGATGTTCCAAAGATAAGGATGATGGAGGAGATACGGGACAAAATATCAGTAACGACAGTTTAATGACAGATATCCTGGCGGAAATAGCAGAAGACGACACTTCATTTATGGATATTGCACCCATTCCAATCCAGGCAGAATTATACGATTATGCCGAGGTGGATACCGGTTTTCAGCGAATTCTGGAAGTCATTGAGAACTTTAACGAACTGATCGGTCATCCCGGAATTCTTCTTGGTGAAACAGCAAAATCGACTCTGGTAAGCAACTGGGTGTTTAAAGGGTGCGAAGGGTTCGCAAATGTATCGGAATGCACCTGGGAAATTGACCGGGGTACGTATAAGTACACGCTGGTAGAGACCACGGAAAGCATGACGGGAACCAGTATAAAGGATTTGTATATCAGCGGAACAAGAAACGGTGTTTATTATTCCGATCTCGACGATTCCTATCTGATTTCAGAATGGACAACCATACTTAACAATCTTCAGATTACGATCACCACCTATTACGCTCCCTTTAATGAGATAGTAGCGAATCAGGAGCTTTTTTATTACCATTATATTGCCGGGGAAGGGCGTACAATATATACTCCCCGGAGCGAACCCCAGTATGTTACGAATTCAGTGATCAATAGTATTAACTACGGTTGGGATTATGTCAACGGACATTATGAAGTGATTTCTTCGACCCTTGAATGGGAAGGCAGTTTGCTAACCACACTAACCAGCATGTATTGTGCAAACTATCAGGCCTTAAGAACAAGTTATAGTTCGACCTATAATTTTGCGGAACATGAAGGTGCATGGTGCGCGTATGATTGTGATGAACAACCCATTGCATGTGGCTCCAGCAAATAGGATCTCGGAAAAGTTACCGGATAAATAGTGTACAATATATAAAATCGATTTGAATTAACTGATCCGGAATCTTAAATTTGAAAATTGTTATATGGAATTTGAAAATTAATCCGTGGTAGATTTTATTAAGAGTATCTTTGTATCTCATGAAATTTCTGAATATTTCTTCTTCACGCAAACGTTTAACCTGCTTTCCCCGGAACCATACCAGAATCTGAAAACAAAAACAGGTTATAAGGTGTTTTGGTTTTGGATATGGATAGATTTATTCGTGAAACTCAAATTTCAGAAACGTAGTGCATTGACCCCGATAATTATCGGGGGTAAGTTAAATAATCCCGCCGATGGCGGAGGGTTTAATTAGCCGCGCTGAGCTCTCCCGCCCCAGGCGGGATCGGTTCCCCGTAGCTTGCTGCGGAATAAGTTTCCAAATCTTGCTTTGGGGATTCATACCCGTGATCCCTTATCAGTATTGAATTGACAAATGGAGTACAAAGATTATTACAGCATATTGGGCATATCAAAAAATGCAAATCAGGATGAGGTAAAAAAAGCCTACAGGAAACTTGCTGTTAAGTACCATCCGGATAAAAACCCGGGAAATAATAAATCAGAGGAAAGGTTCAAGGAGATCAGTGAAGCATATGAGGTACTTAAAGATCCGGAAAAACGAAAAAAATACGATCAGCTTGGGGCAAACTGGAAACAGTATGAGAATGCCGGGGCAGGACAGGGTGGTTATCGAGATTTTCAAACCGGCAGGGGTACCGGGGGAAGAACCTACCATTTCGAAGGGAATGTCAACGATTTGTTCGGCAGCGAAGGTGGTTTTTCTGACTTTTTTAATGCATTCTTCGGCGGTATGGGACAAGATTTTGGAGGATCCGGGCGACAACCTGCATACAAAGGCCGGGATCTGCAAGCTCAAATGGAAATAACCCTGGTCCAGGCCTACCATGGCACTTCGGGAATATTGAATGTGAACGGCAGTAAATTGAGAATAAACATAAAACCGGGCACATACGACGGACAGGAACTCAGAATAAAAGGAAAAGGCGGACCGGCTCAGGATGGCGGGCAGCAGGGTGATATATATTTAAAGATCAGGGTACGTCCGGATCCAACCTATTCTGTGAAAGGCAATGACCTGATCAGGGAAATCAGGGTTGATCTTTATACGGCTGTTCTTGGCGGTAAGATTCAGGTTGAAACATTTACGGGCAGGGTGAATGTTCCGGTACCGAAAGGAACTCAGAACGGAAAGCTTTTAAGGCTGAAGGGCAAAGGGATGCCGGTGTACGGTAAAAAAAACGAATACGGTGACCTGCTTGTAAGGCTGAACGTGGTCATTCCGGAGAATCTCACGGCAGAAGAGACCGAACTTTTCAAAAGATTGAAAGAAATGTCGGCATAAAAATTACATACAATCCGATAGTATGACATATATGGTAGTGCAATATGATCAGTATGAACACATAAGTCCGTTTATCGGTGAGTTCAGAGAAGCATTGAAGAACAGGGAATGCAGGTTCTATGCAAGCGATCTGATGGCACTTCTTGGAAAATCCTTTGAAAAAGATTTTGAATTTACGCTTCGTAAGGCCATTACAGTATGCAAAATGGCACATATACCCGCACGTGATCACTTCAAACTGCTTTTCAGATCCCTGAGCAATGTGATCGTGAAAGATTGGAAACTATCGGCCCTGGCATGCAGCCTGCTCATTATGGAATCTGATTCGTCGGATAAAAAGGTAGTGGAATTGCAGCAGGAATTGATCGGGTATACGGAATGATTCGATTTTTACCATGTTGAATCAACGTGGAAATCAAATTTCTTTAGTGTTATTCCGTAAATGATTGCATAAACCCGGCTATTTATTATTCCGCCCATTCCATCATGTCACCTGATCTTCTCGAAATACATTGCAAACGACCGGTAAAGAAAATGCGTCCATTTTCCGAATGGTACTATGATCAATGCCCATTGTGCAAGAATAGTCAGATGAATCAGATATATCCAACTATTGGTTTCAATTAAATTTGTATCTATAAACAGACGGACGAGAAATGCGGTAAGTCCCATTAAAAACAACCATATCACGAAAAACCAGTCAGAAGATAGCGAAAATTTGCTGACCTCTTTGTTTTTTTTGATCCGTTGTATCATAAAATCAAATGTTACGATAAATACAATCATACTTTCAATGTATCCGAGTGCAATTACGAATAGGCTTCCGGTAGCAAACCAATCAAGAAATACTGTTGTAAAAAGCAAAGCCAGGTATCCGATTACCAGAATAAAATGCTCAAACCACCTCAGTTGGTTGTCATCACATCCCAATACCCTTTTTTGAGTAAACATCTGGATGATGAGCTCACTGAATCCTTTTAAATAAGCCATAAACGAAGGTCTTATTCCTGGTTTTTGAATAACATACCACCACATGCGGATTACATTCGGAAGGAGAATAGCGCCAAAAACCAGGGCAATAGCAATCATTTCAAAATAATGTCCCTGCTGCATGATCGTCTTCAGTTCAAATCGCGCATGGCTGCTAAACACGATTACCCCTACGGCCGTGATAATAAAAGCTATAATGCTTAACGGAAGGGACCGGTACAATAGGCCGGAGAACCTGGTCCAGTCGTATTTTGAAGTCAGCCATCTTCTCAATGTCATCATTAATTCGGCCGGATTTGCTGTCTGAGGACATAACGTGGAGCAATCACCGCAATAATAACAAAGCCAGGGCTTAAGTGAAGATTTGATATCATCTTCCAGTCCTAATACGCTAAAACGTACCATCTCTCTGGGAAACGAATTTTTTTCGTCGGCGAGCTCACAAACTGCTGTGCAATTGCCGCAGTTATAACAGGCATTTAAGTCAACTGCTCCAAATGTTGCCAATTCTTTTCCAAATGCGGGATTTATCGCGGTCATTATTTTTTGATCGTATAGTTGTAATATTCATCCATATCATCTACTGTACCGGTTTTTACATAACCGTATTTTGCGAGTGACATCAGGTAATACACCACTTCGTGTCTTGGAATATTGAGCTTCCGGGTTAGTTCTTCTATGGTCAGATCACGTTCCTTAAGTGCATCAACAATTGCTTTTTTTATTGTTGCATATTGTTTCTGCCTGTCTTTGGCATCCCGGGAAACTTCCCGTTTTTCCCGAAGATATTTAAAGGTTTTTCCTTTCTCGGTTTCCATATCACATAGTCATTAAAATACGTGAAACAATTTTTCCTGAATTCAGCTACCGGCCAAAGCATCGATCATGCTTTCTATTTCCCTGTCCGAACAGGCAACAAGATCAATGGCATTTGCCTCACAAACGGGCAGGCACATTCCACAACCTTTGCATACCGCATTGTTGATCACAGCAATTTCTTTTGTGGCCTTTCCAGTCTTCCCGATCGCATCGAAAGGGCAGGCATCGGCACAGGCACCGCACCAGGTGCAATTATTCTTGTCAATACGGGCAATAATCGGTTCAAGTTCAAGCATTCCCTTGCTTACATAGGAGAATGACTTTACTGCGGCCGAAAGGGCCGAATTCAACGATTCCGTTATATTTTTAGGACCCTGGCACGTTCCGGCTATGGTAATCCCGTCGGTCACTGTTTCAACCGGACGAAGCTTCATATGTATTTCATTAAAGAAATGATCTCTGCCCAGGGGCAATTTAAATATCGTACCCATGGTACTGTCAGCCCGGGGCTCCATTCCTGTTACCAGCACCACAAGGTCGGCTTCCACGGCAATTTCCCTTTTTCCTGTAAGAATATCATGCACTTTGACTATGGTTTTTTCACCCTCCCGGATAACAACCGGAAGGTCATCTTCATAGGATTGAAGAAAAATATCACCACCTTTGGAAGCTTCGTTATATAGCAACTCCTGTTTGCCATAAGTTCTGATTCCTCTTGTAAAGTGGTAATTGTAGATATTTTCGTATTTTTTCTTAGCAAGCAGGGCTGTGTGAATGGCTGAAGTACAGCAATACCTCGAACAATATGTATTTTCCCCCGCGGTCTGCCGGCTGCCGACACAGTAAATGTAAGCAATATACGTTATCGTTTTTTCTTTATACAATAGCAGCTTGCCGTCTGATGCGATCAATCGCCTGAATTGCGGCAGGGTGATCACATTATCAAACCGGCCAAAACCGAATTCACCCTCCTGCGGAGTATACGGGTCGAAACCTGTTGCCATAAGTACAGAACCTACATTGACTTCGATCAGTTCCTCTTTTTGCGAGAAATCGATCGCCTCACAGATATCCTGGCATACATTGCAGCGGTTACAGTTTTTTATATCAATTACCGGAACTCCCGGATACTCGCCGGGGCGACTTGTGTAAAGTGCTTTTCGATTGGTCAGGTTAAAATCAAATGGTTCGGGTACGTTAACCGGACAGGCATCAATAGCTTTGAGGAGTGTCTGACTTTCGCCATTTTTTCTGACGTACCGTGGTGTACGATTGATCTTTAGTTTAAAGTCGCCAATACTTCCGGAACTGGCAATGACTTCAGCACGGGTAAGTATCCGGATGTTAGTGCGTTTGACCAGTTCGCTGTATAACCGGGCAGTTAGTTCTTCCCCGGTTTCATCAGTAGGAAACAGCTTGCCCCACTGTACGATCCTGCCGCCTAAAAAGGGCTCCTTTTCTATCAGGGTAACCGGGCATCCCATATCCGATAGTTCAAGAGCAGCCCTCATACCTGCAACTCCTCCGCCGATAACCGCTACCGCCTTTTTTGATTGAATTCTCACAGGTTCAAGCGGTTCGGCAAATCGGACTTTTGCAAGGGCAGCTTTTACAAGATGACAAGCTTTTTCGGTAGCTCCCGGTTTATTGTCGGAGTGGGCCCAGGATGCCTGTTCACGAATATTGGCAGGCACAAACTTGTATTTATTCAGCCCGCCTCTTTCCATTACGGCTCTGAAGGTAGTGAGATGAAGCTTAGGGGAACAGGAGGCCACGATAACACCGTCCAGCTTTTTGCTCCTGATGTCATCCACCATCTCTTTCTGATTCGAATCACTGCATGCAAAAACGGTAGTTTTTGCAAAAAGTACGCCACTTTCGTATTCAACCGACTGCCTTACCTTTTCGACATCCACATAATCGGAGATGTTGCCACCACAATGACAGATATATACGCCTATTTTATGGTTCATTTTTCGTGTACTAAATAACTGATTGCTTCTGAAGATGCCGCTCCTGCCGATAAGATCGAATCAGGGATATCCATGGGGCCTGATGCCGTTCCCGCAACGAATACCCCTTCGATGCTGGTTTTGGCAGGACTCGAAAGCAGCTCCGGCTGATGAATAAACCGATAGGGGTCGAGCTGCAACTGTCCGTTGGTAAAATAACCCGTAACATCGTTATTGGGCAGAACACCCACTGACAATACCACGAGATCGTGTTCGGTTTCCATCACCACATTCTCATTGATATCTTCATATCGTAAAGTGAGGTCGCCATTTTCTTGTTCAGTGATCTTGCCGATCTTACCTTTGATGAAGTTTACGCCCATTCCCTTTGCCTGGATATAAAACTCTTCAAAGCCTTTACCAAACGACCTGATATTTAAATAATAAATGGTTACATCAGCCATTGGAAGGGCACCCATCAGCAACTGCGCCTGTTTTACCGAATACATGCAACATATCTGTGAACAAATGGGATTTCCGACTGTCTCATCTCTGGAACCTGTACAAAGCACATATGCAATTTTATCCGGGACTTTTCCGTCGCCGGGCCGCAAAATAGTGTTGAACGGACGTGTAGGCGCCAGCTGGCGTTCCATCTGCATTGAAGTGATAATATTCTTATACTTCCCATATCCATAACGCGGCATTAATAACGGATCGAATAGTGTAAATCCTGTGGCAATGACAATTGATTTTACGCTGATCAGATATTCTTCGGTTTCCTGTGTAAAATCAATGCATTTGGTAGGGCAGACTTTTTCACATGCACCGCAAAGGGTACAATTATCAATATCAATTGCTGCTGCCCTGGGGCTTGCAATGCTGAAAGGGATATACGCTGCTTTGCGGCCTACCAGGCTGTACTGATACTCATCGGGCACAAGAACGGGACATGCCTCTTCGCACAACTGACAACCCGTACAGTCGTTAACATCGACATAACGCGGTCTTCTAACCACCGTGGCTTTAAAGTTTTTTTCACCTGTTTGTACTATGTTTTCTATTTCACTTTCCGTGAATATCGTTATTCCGGGATGTCTTGAAATTTCCGAGACCTTAGGTGTTGTGATGCATGCAGAACAATCCAGGGTAGGAAATACTTTGCTAAGGAGGATCATCTTACCACCAATGGACAGGTCTTTTTCAACGATCAATACGCTAAACCCGTTGTTGGCAATATTCAGTGCTGCTTCGCCTCCCGCAATACCACCGCCGATAACAAGTACATCATAAGAAAAGTCTTTCATTCCTCCGCGCATATTCAACTCGTTGACTGTTTGAGAAAATACTCATTAAAAGTTTTCATCTGTTTTACAAATGATTCGCTACACACTGAACAAATTGCAGCCATTCTGAGGCGTGCCGGTTCGATGGTCTGTTCCCTCATCAGTTCATGTGTGCGCTGCACCAACTGACCTGTTTTTTCGGTACACGATTCACCATAGGGACAATCGCTGCCATCGGCAGCTATAAAAACCCCGTCGAAACCCTTTTCAAAAGCATGCATGATCCAGCGTGGCTTTATGCTGCCCGAACATTGGACTGATATAGTGTATACAGTCGGCGGATAATGCAATTTGAGTAATCCCGCCATGTCAATAGCGGGATCGGATATTTTTTCGGTTGAAAAAACCAAAATTCTGGCGCTTGTGGTGTTCATGCCTGCCTTTCTATTGCATTACTTCTTCCTCATGAAGATCCTGTGGTAACCATTTTCATCAATAGTTCCGAGGTATTCATGCCCTTGTTTGGTACACCATTTGGGAACATCGGTTTTTGTACCTTCATCAGAAGACAATACCTCCATAATTTCTCCGGATTTAATGGTGCCAACGGCTTTCTTTGCTTCAAGCAAAGGTCCGGGACAGGCCGTGCCTCTGGCATCGACAGATTTCGTTACACTTATGCTCTTTAAGTCATTTGTTGTCATGATTTCATGTTTTAACTGTTGATAAATAACGAACTACATTGTTCAGATAAACAAATTCACATCGGCTTCCTGTGCAGCGGTGATGTAAGCACCAATACCACAAATATCGTCGGCAATGTCAATGAAATCATCGAGTTTTTCACCTCCCCATACTTTACCTGCAAGACCGCAGATATGAATTTTGACATCTGATATTTCCCGGGCTTCCGTAAAAAATTCAACCCAGGTTTTCACCTTCAGATTTTTTAATGATTGTAAAAACTCGGTTTTGAAATTTGGGTATTCAGCCATCTGCAGCTTATCAGGGTTATCCCCGATATCTTTTCTGAATGCCCTGGCACCCTGCAAGAGTACATAGATGTCGACCTGCATATCATCGGCTACTGCCCCGCTTAGGATTACCCCGGCAGCAGTTAACTTATCCACGCTGCCTGTATACAGCGCCAGACACAATTTTTTCTTCTCCATATCATAAATATTTATTGTTATTTAATTAACAAATAAACGCAAAACTTTAATGTATATCACATTTATTTGCGTGAGGTTTGTTATTAAATTTTGTGATATAACTCACATTTCATATCTTTACATTATGGAAAATGCATGTAAATTTTGCGCAATAAAATCGAAGGCAGCCTCTAAATTAAATGAAGAGCAGGTTGAAAAACTTTCAATGAATTGTGCTCTGGTTAAATTTCGTAAAGGTGATCAGCTGATCAAACAGGGCGCCTTCTCAACAAATATTGCCTATCTGCGGGACGGATTGGCAAAAGTACACATTACGGGCCCATATTATGAACAGATCGTAAGAATTGTGCAGGCGCCCAGTTACCTGGGATTGCCGACAACAATAGGGGAGAAGATCAATCAATATTCGGTCACTGTTGTCGAAAATGCCGAAGTATGTTTTATTGATATGAATACGTTTCGTTTTCTATTGAAGGAAAATCACGATTTTTCTAATGAAATCATGGTGGAGTTATGCAGGAATGAGCTTGAAGTGTTTTACAGGTGTGCCAACCGAACACAAAAGCAGTTAAGGGGAAAAATAGCGGATGTGTTGCTGGAGTTGGCCGACCGGATTTATCACTCCGATGCCTTCAGTATCCCGATCACCCAAGCTGATTTCGGAAATCTTGTCGATTCGAGTCGTGAAAGTGTAAGCCGTGTGATGACAGAATTTGAAAAAGATGGCATTATACGTTGTTCGGGGAAACGCGTGGAAATTGAAAATAAGAAATCGTTGCTGATGATAAGTTCAAAAGGATGATTTCAACATATGCAGTTCCTTTATACCCGGATCCCATACAGGGAGAGTGAGAGTGAGCGCTCTCGCGCTCACTCTCACTCTGTTTTTGCCGGTCCGGAGGGGCTCGAACCCTCGACCCCATGATTAAGAGTCACGTGCTCTGCCAACTGAGCTACGGACCGGTTTTAAGAGGTGCAAATTTAGCAATATTTATTTTTAAAAATTCTAAAACCCTAAGGGTTTTCGAAAACCCTTAGGGTTTGAATTCTTAAAAAATTATCGTAATTTGCTGATAACAATTTTAATCTGCACGAATGCCGGCTCAGGAAAAAATGCGCCGCCTTCTCGAATTGCTCATTTTATTTACAACAGGTGTAAAAAGAAGCAAGGAGGAACTAAGCAGCCACACTGGTTTAAGTATCAGAACAATAGAAAGATATATCAGTACCTTTCGTGATGCGGGTTTTGTAGTTGAAAATTCCAAGGGAAGGTACTGGATAGATACTAATCTTTGCAACGGCCGCAGTCTTGCTGATCTGCTTTATTTCAGCGAGGAAGAAGCCCTGGTTCTGAGCAAAGCCATTCATGCAATAGATGACAACAATGTCTTAAAGCAGAACCTTATTGGCAAGCTTTATTCCCTTTACAATGCCGAAAGAGTCGCCAAGGTGATCATAAAGCTTGAGAATTCGGCAAACGTGCACCGGCTGTTCAGTGCAATAAAAGAAAAAAAACAGGTTTTCCTGAACCAATACCATTCAGCCAATAGCGGGAACATTACCAACAGACTTGTGGAGCCTTTTGCCTTTACCACCAATTTTTTATCGGTCTGGTGCTTTGAACCCGAAAGTAAGGAAAACCGTCTTTTCAAAGTAGCACGCATTGGAAGCGTAACCGTTTCCGAAGAGGATAAGGAAAAGGTCAAACAGTGTGCTGTTGAGATTTATACCATTATTTCAAAAAATTTTTTTCCTAAAAGTACAAGGTATAAAGAAAGATGCATAAATTGCACATACCGGAACCTATGCATAAAGTAAGCATCCGGGTACAGGATTATTTTTAGCTGCTGGAGAATATGGCATAATAATAAGATAACCAAATGATTATTTTTACGGAAAAACATAAAATACACTATAAAATCAGGTTCATTGACATGCTGAAAATAAAAAAAAGGGATGTTCAAAAATTAATAAGAAGTATTAATTTTAAAGAAGTTACAAAGATGGGCGGCTTACCGTCCCACATCCATCAGAACAAGGATTGAAACTCCGCATTATGCGGATAA
>CAZDCD010000004.1:0-77957 GCA_964503885.1 uncultured Bacteroidales bacterium | reverse complement strand
CTTACCGTCCCACATCCATCAGAACAAGGATTGAAACTCCGCATTATGCGGATAATTAAATGTGCCTGGACCAGACTTACCGTCCCACATCCATCAGAACAAGGATTGAGATTAAACAGACGCTATTCAAAATGTCCCTTTTTACATTTTGCATTCATTGGAAAAGAAAAAGTTGCAAAATTTGCAAATATATAAGCGGTATTTGCAAAAAATGCAAATTTTTCATACGATAAATACTAATGTCCTGGAATTAAAGATTATGGTATTCAATTCATTATAACAATATTTATCAATAAGCGCTCTGGCTTCTTTTAAACGCCCCGTATTCTATATATTTGTTATAAATATATGTAGCGATGAAGTCATTTTTATTTATCCTGTTCGCCGGAGTTGTTTTGCCTGCGGCTTATTCCCAGGATAAGCTTATCACAAGAAAGGGTGACACGATTGTGTGTGAAATAATTCAGATCAGCTTGACTAATATTTATTTCAGGCAGATCGAAGATAGTTTCATCAGGCATAGCAAAATGAGAAGCAAACTCAGCACGAAAGAATTGGTTTTGGATGATCAAAGACCACTATCGGGAGAGGATCTCAATAAGATGATTTACATCGATCGTACGGTAAAAACACATGGGATAGCATTATTACTGTAAAGGGTGATACGGTGTTATGCCTTTTACAATCCAAACTATTTGGCACACAACCTGTGCTATTTAGATTTGCTTATGAAAATCCCGTTAGCACGTTACCGGTAAATGAAATAAAAAAGGTGTACAGCAGGCGCTCCGGCTATTATGAAAATACAAGGCTTGGCAAAAAAAATTATCTCCTACAACCTGTGTTAAAAGGTGAAATTAGTGTAAACCTGATTAATGAAAGTGCACCTGTACCTGCCCTTTATGGAACAGTCATGGTCAAAACTGCCAGACTGGTCATTGTGCGGGGTGAAAAGTCAAAAGAACTGTTCTATTCTTACAGGGACTTTCTTCCGGAATTTGTGAACGACTGTCCGGAAATCATTTCAGAATTAAAAAACAGCGACGAATCATTATCGAAGGATGACGTCATCAGGATGGCGATTGAATACAATGCATGGTATGCCGCCCGGAATAAAATACCCGAAAATTCAGAGGTTATCGAAAATCACCAGGAAAATTCCGGATTTTATCCCTGATCTGTGGTGTAAATTCATTATTTTTGAGCACCCGTCAGGGAATTCATTAATCAGGTATTCACTCAAAAACAAGCATTATGGCAGAAGAAAAAAAACTACAACCGATCTCTGAACCGCTGGTCACCCATATTTATACAGCCGACCCGTCAGCCCATAATTTCGAAGGGAAAATCTATATTTATCCCTCGCACGATATCGACGCAGGCCTTCCTGAAGATGATTTCGGGGGCCATTTCGGCATGGAGGATTACCATGTATTATCCATGGATACTCCTGACGGCAAGACCACCGATCATGGCGTGGCGCTGCATATTAAAGATGTGCCCTGGGCCGGCAAACAAATGTGGGCGCCGGATGCAGCTTATAAAAACGGGACCTATTATTTCTATTTTCCTGCAAAGGATAAAAAAGGAGCATTCAAAATCGGTGTGGCGACAGCCAAAACACCTGCAGGCCCTTTTAAAGCACAACCCGAAGCCATCAAAAAGAGTTTTAGCATCGATCCTGCTGTATTTGTCGATGACGATGGAAAAGCCTATATGTATTTTGGCGGCATCTGGGGAGGTCAGCTTCAGCGGTGGCAGACAGGTAAGTTTGTTGAAAACGTTAAGGCACCTACCGATCTTGAACCGGCAGACAATGAAACCGCATTGTGTGCAAAAGTTGCAAGACTCACAGGTGATATGCTTGAATTCGAAGAAGATCCAAGAGATGTGGTCATCCTTGATGAAAACGGCAAAAAATTGCTTGCAGGTGACCATGACAGGCGATTCTTTGAAGCTTCATGGATGCACAAATACAACGGGAAATACTATTTCTCCTATTCAACCGGTGATACCCATTATATCTGCTATGCAGTTGCTGATAATCCTTATGGTCCGTTTACTTATAAAGGTGTAGTACTGAATCCTGTGATCGGATGGACAAACCACCATTCCATCATGGAGTTTAAGGGAAAATGGTACCTTTTTTATCACGACAGCACACTTTCGGGTGGTCAGACACATCTCAGATGCGTGAAGGTCGCCGAACTGAAGTACAAGCCTGACGGGACCATCGAAACTATTGATGCATACCGGTGATTGCCGGATTCTAGATACTGGAGTGCAGCGGAAATTTCCTGCCTGTCGGCATGCAGGCAGGCTCTGAACCCTGAACACGCAACGCTGAATCTATCGGCCGAAGACGGGCTTAACATTCAAAAACTGCTGCTGCTACTGTCACTCCTGCAGCTTTTACTCCCTTGTCACCCTTTACCAAACTGGAGTGCAACGAAGATCCTGATCAGGTATATTGCCAGCAATTTACCGGTTGTTTGAAGCATGATGGGCTTCTGCAACAATAAAAGTTGCTTTATCTTCTCTTCCGGATTCCTTTTGGTTTTGGTTTCTTCAAATACCTGGATAACACAGTAATTATATATTCCGGTTAGGGTATATTTCACTTTTGTGGTCAATTATTTATACAAGAAATAATGATCAATCACTCACCAAAACCATCAAATCATGAAAAAGGCTTTAGCTCTGTATTGCTTCGTAGTACTTTTTGGCATTTCGACAGTTAAATCTGCCACACGTTCGGATACCAGCATTGTGGTAAATGGAACGGAACACAAATTATGCATTAATCTCCCTTCAGATTATGACCCCGGTAACAGTTATCCCTTAATTGTAGCGCTGCATTATTGTGGCGGTACAAGCAGTCAGTATTGCAATGCTATGGCATCGGTTTGTGACAGTATGAAGATGATCATTGCATGTCCCGACAATTCTTCGCAGGAGATGACCAATGCAGCTTTTATCACTGCCTCGATTGATACGGCACTCCATCTTTTTAGTATTGATGAAAATGAAGTTTACCTTACGGGAATGTCATGTAACGGAAATTTTGCTTTGAGGATGGGACTCGATGAAATATATCCGTTTAAAGGAATATTTCCGTGGGCTCCCTGGTTCACAAGCATAAACGGTAATGAAATTAATTTTGATTCCGATATACCCACCGTTCTCTCCATAGGAACAAGTGATCCGAATTATAGTACAATCCTTAATCTATATGACAGCCTTATGACACATGGTGCCGATGTAAATCTTGTAATCGTTCAGGGAATTGGACACACACTGGGTTTTGATCAGTTTGGGAATGAAATGCTTCGATGTGTGAAGTACATCGATGATACCAATGCCATATCAATATCACCGGTGCCGGATATTACCATGAATGATAACGATACAGCCATGGGGATCGATGTTGATGTTATAGATGAAAATGGTAAAGGCCTAAGCATACGTGCACTTAGCTCTAAAACAAGTATTTTGACGAATCCGGAAGTGATGATGTCATCGGGAAGCAACACCATTAGAATAAGGATTGCTCCTTTACCGGGAAAATCAGGTACGGCCAAAGTCATTCTGGAAGCGGCCGAAAATGACGGTTATGCAATCGAACAAACAGTGTTTGATGTTACAATCAATCAATCAATATCACAAATCGGTGAAAAAAGATTGGATCCGGAAATTAGCGTATTCCCTGTCCCTGCGAACGGATTCTTATATATAAGGAGTAAGGAAGAAACGCTTACAATAAGTATATTTGATAGTCTTGGTAAAACCGTATTTCCGGAAAGCCTGATTGATACTTCGGCTCCTGTGGATATTTCCCGCTTATCCGGAGGGGTATATTTCCTAACCGCATTGTATAATCAAGGTAGAGAAACAGTAAAGTTCGTTATCAGGTAATATATCCTCTCCATGTCTCATGCCCGAGACCAGATGCTCGATATCGGAGCGTAACGGGTATCTAATGCTTTCGGCAGGCTGGCGACAGGCAGAGCAAGCAAGTTCAAGGTTACGAACCGGAATTTAGGAACGTACCTTATGCTGCATGCCACTTAACTGATTGCTGATTCCTGTTTACTGGTCACTATTCCGCTCAAAATGTCAGAGATACCCATGTCTGAACCTGTTAGGTTCCAATTAATGTGAGCGGTAAACGGGTCTCGAACCCGCGACCTTGAGCTTGGGAAGCTCACGCTCTACCAACTGAGCTACTACCGCTTGTTGTTCCGTGTTTGGTGCCTGCCTACACTAGGCAGGTTTCGTGTTCAGTGTTCTGTGTTGTACATCACCAAATACTGATAACCGAATGCTTTACACCAAAATTACCAATAGTTTTCATATTATGAAAACAAGAAATACAAATGACCAAAATGAGCCTCTCATGGGACTCGAACCCACGACCTGCTCATTACGAATGAGCTGCTCTACCGGCTGAGCTAAAGAGGCATGTTATAAGTTTCGTGTTCAGTGTTTCATGTTTAGTGTTATGATCATGAAGAAGTTTTTTTTGCTCATTTATCCCTGTGACTTAATGCCCTTATACGCTGTAAGAGGGTAGGATGGGAATAATGGAAAAATACATACGCCGGATGCGGTGTAAGATTTGTAAGATTTTTCGATGACAGTTTCTTCAGGGCCGAAATCAATTCATGGTGTAAATTGAATCCGGCTGCATAGCTGTCGGCTGCATACTCGTTTTTCCTGGAAAAGACATTCATCAGTAATCCCGTAACCACTGAAATGGGACTGTACAATATACCAAATGCGATAAGTCCCATGTGAAAACTCGGTTTACTTGCTCCAAGCGCCATGGAAAGTTCGGGACTGTCTACGAAAAATGAGAATATATACAAGGTTATTCCGGTCTGTACAATTCCAGTAATAATTCCTACCAGGATGTGTTTTTTCTTATAGTGTCCTATTTCATGTGCCAGTACGGCAACCACTTCATCGGTGCTCAGATCATCAATTAATGTATCATAAAGCACAATACGCTTTTTTGATCCGAGACCGCTGAAATAGGCATTTGCTTTTGTGCTGCGCTTTGAACCGTTAATGACAAAGATATTATCGAGTTTAAACCCTGCATTTTCTGCAAATTTTTCAATGGCTGCCCTCAATTCTCCGTCCTCAAGGGGAGTCTGCTTATTGAATAAGGGTACGATCAGCGTTGAATAGAACATGGTCATAAAAATCATAAAAGCGCTGATTGCCAGCCATGCATAAACCCAGAACATGCCGGTTGTCTGTTGGTAAAACCATATTATCAGGGATAATAATCCGCCTCCGATAATAGCTGCCAGGAGCCATCCCTTTACTTTATCGAAAAGAAAAGTTTTTGGCGTGGTTTTATTAAATCCGAATTTTTCTTCGATAACAAACGTATCGTATATCGAAAAAGGTGTGTTCATAATATCGGATGCCAGCATAAGTAGTCCAAAAAAAAGTAAAGCTACTGGTATAGGACCACTCACCCATTGTCTGACAAGTTGGTCGGTGAAAATGAACCCACCCAGGAACAGCATCAGTAAAATGATGATCAAACTGAAGGAGCTGGTCAGTACAGAAAATTTATCGTTCACCTTTTTGTATAACTGAGATTTTTTATACTGCTCCTCATCATACACGTCTTTAACTTCATCGGGCAATTTGGTATTCATATGTCTTGAGTTAAGATAACTCAACACACGTTCGGTGATGAAATTAAAAAGGATAATGGCAACAATAATATAAAATACGGTATTAAACATCAATAAATGGTTAAAATTGAAGTGCAAAAATAGAAATATTATACATATAAACAGGTTAAAGGAGTAACAAGTATCACTTGAATTGGTTGTCCTTCTTTGGAACCTGATTTTCAGGGAACCTGTCGGAGAGATCCGAGATCCGGATAGTCACTTATTCTTCTGTGATCAACTGTAGCCCTTAATGCATAAATCTCACCAGACATTAGCCGGCATCTGCCACCGGTGAAGTCATCAGGTCCGAGTATCGAATCGCATGAAAATATTACCATATCCCTTCCTCTTCCCATTTCAAAATTCAGGAGTTTTCCGGAAATAGTTTTTAGTACGACATTACCCCTGATGCCAACTAACTCATTAAAATAAAGAAACAGATCATTGCCGCTAAGGGCATATCCTGAAACAGCCAATGGTGTTGTATCCTCAGGACACCATTTTCCGTCGAATGTCCACAACGCATCGATTTTTCCCGGAGCAACTCCGTCCGGCCATCTATCTGTATTGTCTTTGAACCATGAATAATCGCCCCCGGATCGATGGCAGCTAAAAAAATAATACCTGTCACCGTAAAAATACGGCCTGTTTTTTTCCGGATCGTCCTTATATATTACGTGTTCAATAGGTTCATCATTCATTGAATCGGAAAAGGTGCAATTTAAAAGATAAAAGGCTGCATCGTAGTGATGCCTGCCCAACTTAAAGCCTTTTACCCCGTTGAATGTGCAGTTAACCAGTACAAACTTCTGATCGGGATTGTTGACTGCCGCATGCCAGATAGAAGCTGTATTTTTAACTTCGAAGAATTTTGAATCCCGTATAAAACACCATCCTCTGGGACAGACAAAATCAACCGCTCCTTCAAAAAAACAATCTGAATGGTAGTACATACCTTGTTTATAGTTCCATAAAGAAACCGTATCCCCTCCTTTGCTTATTAAGCTGCAGTTTAACAAAACGGTTCTTGTGCCCGTACCATAAATAGCAAATGCATGTGGGCCTGTCAGTGGCTGTGTATTCTTAATAATAAGGTTCTTTAGAATAATATCATCGGCATAGATATTAACAACAGCAGGACCCGTATAATCCGGCATCTTCTGCCAGTCGTATCTCAGCTGGCTGTATTCAATGAAAACACTGTCGCGTGATTCCCCGAGGAGGGTTACGTAATCACAGTCGATACGCAACTTTTCGTTGTATATGCCATTTTTTATAAAAACGATCACCCTCTCGTAATTATACATGGGTAATGATTCCAGTGCATCTGAAATCGATCTGAAATCTCCGCTTCCGTCAGCGGCTACCACAATATCGTGACCGGCCTTAACCTGACCAAAGGATATCAGCTCAGTTAAGACTAGTATCGTAAAAATCAATAATGTATATGCATCCTTTTTTAAATGGTTACTGATCATTTCGGCTTCGCACGTTTTATATTAAATATTGTCATTTTACCAGGGTATCCTATTTTTACAAGGCAATACGTTAAAAAAGAAAGCAGTGGACCTGTAAGCCGGATTCTGTTTTCCGGAAAACCGGAATTTCTATCATTTATCTTCGCGATCTACCCCCCGGCATCGGACGGGCCGTCCTCAACTGCCGGTATACATGATCTTGCAACCCACAGGGCAGACAGCATCCTGCATTGCTGCAGAACCTGGTAGGCTCTTACCCCACCTTCTCACCTTTACCTTCCGTAACATTGGCGAAGGAGGGCTAACCCAACTCCGTTATGTTCGAAAGGAAGTTTTTTTCTTCTCTGCTTCCATACCTTCGCAGGTATCTTCCTTTCGGAAGTATGGCGCCCTTCGTTGTCCGGACTTTCCTTCCCGCTCTCACCGCTGCCTTTCGGCAGATGTTCAACCGGGACGATAGAACAGTTCACTGCTTTCTATTTAATAAATATTAATGTGGCTCCGTAACCATATTCCTTAAATGAGGCATCCTGGCAAACGAGTTCCGGGTATTTCTCCTTTACTGTTTTAATAATTTCCTGTTTCAGGATACCGCTGCCTACACCATGGATAAACACTACTTTTTTTATCCCGTTCCCGATGGCTTTTTCCAACTCGGCATGAAAAGTATTCATTTGTATCTTCAATATTTCTCCTGCAGTAAGATTACGGGATTCCTCCACCAGCTCATGAATATGAAGATCAACTTCCCGGATTTCCTGTTTGTTTTTGGCCTGGATATTTTTCGGTTCTTTTGCTGCAATAACTTCGGCAATTTCTTTGTCGCTTATCTTAGCCATCTGTTCTGCTGCCGAAATTCCCGACAGGTTGAACAATAACGCTTTCTCATCAAAAAATTCGTTCTCCTTAAATGTGTTTTCTTTATAGAAGCCTGTGTTTTCTATATCAATGAACCTATTGACAGGTTCCATTGGAAAATACCTGCCTTTGCTTAAAAACAATACCTGAATATGCATCTGTTTTATTTTACTGATATCCGACTGGTTAAAGATATGCAGCCTGTATTTTGTATTGTCTTCCAGAAAACCATATCGAAAACGCATCCATGAAACATTTTCAAGAAATCCCAGTGAATAGAAGACCGTATAATCCGAATCATTGATCAGGAAAATAGCTATATCGCTCAGGTGCAGGTTTTTTTTGGCCACCGGAACAAATCCGATCAGCAGGTTGGTGGATGAGCCGTATGGTAAATCTTTCCGGATCTCAAGCTCGTTTTCATCCGGTTGCTTTAAATTTTCTTTTCGGGAACGTGGTTTTTCAGTCTCTTCTGTGTAGGTCTTTGTCATTGCAGTACCTGATTCATAATCAGGTTCACTTCCAAAGATCAGCAGTTCCCTGCCTGGAACAGGAATATCAAAACCTTCATCAGTTCTCACTTTAACGAATTTCTCGTCAATGATTTCCGTGATCTCTCCGTATCCGGTATCGTTCAGAAATTTTACCTTGTCTCCGACTTTAAATTTCATCTGAGCAACAAATTATCGGTGCAAAATTAGTTATTTTTGTCCACCAAATTTTTATATTAAGGTGCAATTCTTACCCCCGATAAAGATCAGTGATTACGATTATCCGCTACCCGAAAGCAAAATAGCCAGGTATCCTCTGCCGGAGAGAGACCATTCAAAACTGCTAGTCTATGATAAAAAGAGACCAATCAGCCAGGATGTTTTCTACCGGCTTCCGGAATACCTGCCACCGGAAACGATGCTTGTTTTCAACAATACAAAGGTAATCCATGCGCGGTTGCTTTTTCAGAAACCCTCGGGTGCCGGTATTGAAATTTTTTGCCTGTATCCGGTTGAACCTCCTGAATACAATCTTACATTTCAGAAAAAAGGCGATAGTATATGGGCATGCATGATAGGGAACAGCAAACGCTGGAAAAAAGGGTTCCTCAGGATAGCAATCCCATATGCGGGCTGCGAACTGATCTTACAGGCCGAGAAGGTCGGTATTTCCGGTAATGTTGTTCTTGTGCGTTTTTCCTGGAATGACCCTGATGTTGATTTTGCGGGGATCCTGGATCGTTTCGGGAATGTTCCGCTGCCTCCATACCTGAACCGTGAAGCAGAAGAATCAGATAAGACAGCATACCAGACAGTGTATTCCAGAATCAAAGGGTCGGTTGCAGCACCGACTGCCGGGTTACATTTTACCCGGCAGATATTTGAAAAACTCGAAGAAAAAAAGATTCAACGTACTGAGATTACTCTGCATGTCGGGGCAGGAACTTTCCAGCCGGTTAAAGAAGAATCAGTAGCTATGCACCGCATGCACACCGAATTCTTTGAAGTATCACAATCTGCGATCAGTATTATAATTGAGCATATCGATTCGCTCGTCGCAGTTGGAACAACAAGTGTACGAACTATTGAAAGTTTATACTGGCTTGGGGTAAAATTAGCCATTGGAAATCTACCTGTTCATGATCATCCGGCTATTTCCCAGTGGGACCCATACACTCTTAATAGCGACATGCCACAGGTATCTGCATTGGAATGTGTTCTTTATTTTATGAAAGAGCGAAAGCTGGATTTGCTGCAGACATCAACCAGTCTAATGATTGTACCCGGATACCAATTCAGACTTATAAAAGGTCTTATTACCAATTACCATTTGCCGAAGAGTACGCTTCTTTTACTTGTTGCAGCATTCATCGGCGATGACTGGAAAGGGGTATACCGCTATGCCCTGGCTAATCATTTCAGGTTTTTGAGCTATGGCGACAGTTCATTGCTTTTCCCGTAACAATTCTCTCAATGCATCAGCAAATCTCCTGATATCCTCTTTTGTGGAATCGTATGAGGTCATCCACCGCACTTCGGAGGTAAATTCATTCCACAAATAAAAAAAATACTTTTCCTGAAGTTTTGGAATAATTTCTTTTGGAATAACGGCAAAAACCCCGTTTGATTCAACATGCTGTGTGACCATAATGCCCCTGATAGATGACACTTCGTTGTATAACAGTTGAGCCATTTCGTTTGCACGACGGGCATTTTTAAGCCACAGATCGTCAGACAGGTAGGCTTCAAATTGAACAGCAATGAAACGCATTTTTGAAGCAAGCTGGCTGGCCTGTTTCCGGATATATTTAAGATTGCTCGAGAGTTGGTTGTTAAATACCACTACTGATTCGGCAAACAACAATCCATTCTTGGTACCGCCGAATGAAAGGATATCTACGCCTGCATTTCCTGAAATTGCCCTCAGGGATAAATTAAGGTAAGCGGCTGCATTGGCCAGTCTTGCACCATCCATATGCAAAAACATATTATGGCGATGGGCATATTCTGCAATTTTTCGAATTTCTTCGGGCTTATATACCGTACCGAGTTCTGTAGATTGGCTTATCGAAATAATTTTTGGCTGCGAATGGTGTTCGAAACCAATACCATCCATATGATTTTCAATATCTTTTACAGTGAGCTTACCGTTTTCAGATTGAACAGGAAGCAGTTTGCAACCGATAAATCGTTCAGGTGCACCGCATTCATCCACATTTATATGTGCTGATACTGCACAAATAACCGAGTTAAAAGCATCCGCTGCCGCAGCCAGGGCAATAATATTTGAACCTGTACCTGTTAGGGTAAAATAAACGTTGGTGTCATGCCCGAAGTGCTCCCTGAATTTTTGTATGGCCCGCGCAGTATATATATCATCACCATAAGCGGTGACATGGCCGCTGTTGGCCTTTTCGATGGCCCTGAATATTTCAGGATGGATGCCCGAATTGTTGTCGCTGGCAAAACCTCTTGACATGATAATCTTTATAATCGTAAACAAAAAACCATCCCTAAAACAGGGATGGCCAGGTTGCACGGGTTATTTATCTTTAATTTTTTCTTGCTCTTACTGTGGTCGTTTCATTAATCCAGCACCCGATAGTATAACTGTTGCCTTCATTCAGGTTTCTGAAAAATAGTTCTTCCTTCGTCGGAAAATAGATTGAATATTTCGCGATATAATCATTCGCTTTTTCAGTCACGCTCTGATCGACACTTTTAGCCTTATTGAATTTGTCAATAGCAGCCCAATATACCGTTGCTTTTTCAAATTCATCCGAACTGCAGGATGAATTTCCGGCCACATATGCTGTTCCTATCAGTATGTATGCTTCACCGTAATCGGGTTTGTAATTCAATGCTTTTAACGCCAGTGATTTTGCTTCTGCATAATTGCCCTGTTGGTATACTACGGCTGCTTCACGGTAATAAAAGTGCGCTTTATCTTCGGGATTGGTTTCCTGTTCTCCTGCAATGGCAAAATATTTCTTGGCTTTTTCAAGTTCCCCTTTCGACTCAAACAGCACACCAATATTGAAGGCTGCTATAGCAGACGGTTCAAGCTTAAACAGGTGTTCAGACGCATCCGCGAAAAGCTGGGCATCAGTACATTTGGAATTGTTCAGAATATCAGTAATTTTTTTCAGCAATTCAACATCATCGGGTGTCGCTTTAAACTTTGGTGAATAAATAGCAATCAATGCGTTGCAGTCGGCAGCACCACTCTCGGCAAATATAGATTCCACACTTGCCAGGGCTGTATTGTAATTATCAAGATTGTTCTTGTTCGATGGATTTTTCAGAGCCTTGCTGATAAGATCTGTAGCCTTCACATAATCATTGATGAATTCATCGGCAGGTTTGTTATTGTTATTATAAAGCACATGGGAGGCCTGAATAAAGGTTACAAAAACGGCCGGTTCAGTCTTATCATTGTCCAGCTCCATCGATTTTTTAAGGATATCATAACCCTGCTGAATTTCTTCTGGCTTGTATTTCAGCAGATCGATACCTTTCCATCCCAGCACATACCCTTCCTGGTGAAAATACTTGATCCGCTGGTCATACAATAACATAAGAGAATCCAGGTATTTTCCGGCAACCTCCTTATCGGCAGTATTTTCAATTTTATGTCTAAGGATTTTAGCCCCCATTATATAGATATTCTTGCTTGCAGCCGGACAATTATTGTAGCAGTATCTCCAGGCTTCATATGCATAATCATACATGCTGATTTTAACAAATTCACTCATGGTGGAGAGATTGCTGGCACATTTTGTTCGATCTTGCTCTGTTTCTCCATATGCCGGATTTTGAAGATAACTTTGCGCCAAACCTGCCAGAGCGGGAGAAGAAAGCACTATCATTATAATGATCCTTACAAAAGCCGATTTGATCGAGATACTCATAGTCTAGAAGTTTAATTACTAACGGAAAATTTATGATGCGAATTTAGCATTTAATAAAAATAATACAAAATTTAGGCCAAAAGATAACGATTTATTTATAAATGTTTTACCCGCTATTCTTAATATTAATTCCTGTAAACCTTTTTATATTTGTTTAAGTGCTATAGTAAATTTTACTATTTTTGACTGAGATCACCAGAATGTATAAATGACATATAAATACATTCATACTAACCAGCTATTGATGGTCATAGCTGCATGTTTTTTTGCTGTATCATGCAGAACTGTACCTCTTACCAGCAGGAAGCAGATGAATCTTCTGCCGGAATCGATGCTGGTGGATATGAGCCTGACGAGCTATGATGCATTCCTGAAGGAAAACAAACTTTCAACCAGCAAGGTTCAGACAGCAATGATTGATGCTGTGGGTAATAGAATAACTGCTGCTGCTGAGGAATTTATGAAAAAAAACGGGCTTAAGGAAAACATACCCTATTTTAATTGGCAATACAATCTTGTGGAAAGCGATGTGCCCAATGCCTGGTGTCTGCCCGGGGGTAAAATAGTTTTTTATTCCGGAATACTTCCCTTTACGCAAAATGAAGCAGGTGTTGCAGTGGTAATGGGGCATGAAGTGGCCCATGCCATAGCGAGGCACGGAAATGAAAGAATGAGCCAGGAATTGATCGCCCAAATGGGAGGTATCGCCCTGGCAACCGCGCTCGAAGAAAAACCTGAGGAAACCAAACAGTTGTTTATGGCTGCTTACGGTGTGGGTGCTACAGTGGGTGTTTTGCTTCCATATTCGCGTATTCACGAATATGAGGCTGACCATATCGGACTGGTTATCATGGCAATGGCAGGTTATGATCCTAATGAAGCTGTCAGTTTCTGGGAGAGGATGTCGCAACAGAATAAAAAGAGTCCTCAGGAATATCTGAGTACACATCCTTCTCATGCAAACCGGATAGCCGGAATAAAAAAGTATCTTCCTGAGGCCATGAAATATTATAAAAAATCGGATTCTCATTGAGTTATATAGCGCAAAATAATTACAGGGAAATTAAGGTATGGGTGAAAAGAAATACGATCTGGCCTTTTTGAAAAAAGTGGCAGGTGACGACGAATCTTTTATAATTGATATGCTCGAAACCTTCAGAAGTACCGCACCGGGAATTGTCAGTAAAATGGAAGAATATCTTTCCCAGCAGCATTTTGAAGCATTGGGACGTGAGGTACACCGCTTCATTCCGGGAATCACTTTTCTTGGAGTGAAAGATCTTGAAGAAGATCTTGTGGCCATAGAGGAGTTCACTAAAAACAATCAACACCTCGACAGGTTGCCGGAACTGGTTGTGAGAGTTCAGCAAAATGTTGATTTACTGATAGAAGCTTTTATTAAAGATTTTAATCTTAAACCCTGTTCTTAATGCCTGAATGTATAATTGAAAACCTATGAAAATTCTTGTAACCGAAGACGATCCAATGACCCGGAAAGTGATTGAAAAAGCACTGACAACAGCCGGTATGGAGGTAGTAACTTCAGAAAATGGCAACGATGCCCTCAACATTTTATCCTCCCAGTCCTTTGATGTAATTTTGATTGACATACATATGCCCGTTTTTAACGGAATTGAACTCATCAAAAAAATAAGGGATGACCTGTGCATCAATACCCCAATTGCCATTGTAACGCGGGAAAAATCAGAGACCATGGTTAGAGATGCTTTTGAGGCAGGGGCTGATGACTATATTTCCAAACCTTTTGAAAAAGACTACCTCCTGAAAAGAATTGAGAAGATCTCGGCCAAAAATACCGGCAGGAGCTTATTGAAATAATCGTTTTTCATCACTAGTCAGGCATTTCATTTGCCTGGTGATCAGAGCCAAACAGCTTACGATCTCCTGTAGTTCTCGCCGAAACTGCCTGTGAAGAAAGACTAGCAACAATTACCGCTTCCATCACCACAATCAGAGCAGCATCCACAGCTTCCTGAATTATGAATATGACCGTGTGTTAATTCTTCTTCACTGGCTTCTCTGATCTCAGTGATCATTCCGTTGAAGAAAAGATGATTCCCGGCCAATGGATGATTGAAATCCATTTTAACCTTGTCGCCGTTTACTTCTTTTACAATACCGTTTAACCTGTTTCCCGAACTGTCCTGCATGGGAATTGTATTTCCGATCTGAAGAAGGTCATGATCAACAACACCATTTATCTCAAATGCAGCTTTCGGAACATTCACGACGGCATTTTCATTTAGTGGTCCGTAGGCATCTTCGCAGGCGAGATCAAATGTAAAGGAATCACCTGACTTGAGTCCTTCGATGTTGCTCTCAAATTTCGGGAGAAGCCTTCCCGAACCATACAGAAATGTCAACGGTGCACTCTCATTCAACGATTCGATCAATTCCCCGTCAACTTTGTTCACTCTAAGCTCATACGTCAGAGAAACCACTTTATCTTTTTCTATCATCATAACTATATTCTGTTCAAGTTTTACAATCTGCAAAGAAATATAAAAAAAGAAAAAAAACCACTCTTAGGTTATTTAAATTTAGTATAAATAATTTTTATTGCATACAAATAGAGGTTACGGATCAATGGTTTTTTCTGCTTAGAACATAATACCAGTCCTAAAGGTTTCCGGTATTTTGTTTTTTTAGCGTGAAAAGTGTTATTTCCGGTCTCATACCGATCCTTCCAAGGTAACCTATATAACCGAGACCCCTGTTTACATAAAGGTATCTTCCTTGATTTTCATATAAGCCTGCCCATTTTTTATAGATGTATTGCACAGGACTCCATTTTAGTTTACCAATCCTCAGTCCGAACTGCATGGCATGGGTATGCCCCGAGAGCGTCAGATCGATATCCCTGCGGTACTGCACCTCTTCCTCCCAATGGGTGGGATCATGTGACATCAGGATCTTAAACGGAACAGGTTCCAGCCGTGAGTTTGTAAGATCAAGGTTTCCATATTGATGGAACGGGGGACGGCCCCAGTTTTCCACGCCAAGCAGTCCTATTTTTTCATCATTTCGCAGAAGCGTCCGCGCTTCATTTAACAGAAGCGTAAAACCCATCTGTTTGTGAACAGACAGTAACAAATCAAAATTAGCCTGCTTTTCTTCCGGCGATTTCCAATCCCAATAATCTCCATAATCGTGGTTGCCTAATATAGAATACTTGCCCAGTGGGGCTTCAAGTTTGGATACTTCGGGTATCCATGGCAGGGATTCCTCACTGAAATTATTCACCAGATCACCGGTAAAGAGGATCAGTTCGGGTTTCAGGCTGTTTATCATCTGTATGGCCCTTTTCAGTCCGGATTTTATCTCCGACATGCTGCCCAGATGAATATCGGAGATTTGCACAATACGCAAACCGTTGAATCCGGCAGGAAGATTCCTGAAATGCAATACCTTTTTATCTATTTTGTAATAATGCCTGCCGGCGACCACGCCGTAGATCATTAGCAAAAACAATGCTATAGAAAGAAACAGCCCTATGTACGAAAAAAAGAAGGTTTTCAGGTATCCGGAATGATCAGCCCGAAAAAGTCCGGTTATCGCGTTAATCCCGTATAACAAGAGGTTTGCAATTCCATTCGTGATCACAAAGAGAATAAAGATCAATTTTGGCAGGTAAACTATCACAAACAGGCTGGCTTTGCGAAATATATTCTTTATAAGTGCCGGCCGGCGGTGATCGGAATTGAACTCGATCCGGAGAAGCATTACAGAAAATAGAACGGCAATGAGAAGAATTACCCCCGCAAGACCCTTTCCGGGGTTGAACTTATGTACTGTAAGAAAATACCTTAATGTAAAGTAAAATGATGCATCCAGGACAACCAACACCGTCAACAGGATCATTTTAATCCTCAGAAACCTGTATTTCATATGAACCTTTTGTATTAAAAGGGAATATTTTTAGTAACCCGGCCGTTTGTTAAATGTTCAATATTTCTTAGATTTACGCAAAAGAATAAAGAATTAGAATAACTACCAAATACTTGTGCTATGAGAAAATACAAATTAATCGCACTCTTACTTGTTTTTTCATTTGTACAGTGCTTTGCACAGCTCAGGCTAGGTATACGGGCGGGTGTAAATTCCAATTATATAAAAAAGGCAGAATATGACGGAACAAATTACCGTGTAATTGTGCCTAAAGATGCCACAATGGGATTTCACTTCGGGCTTGTCGGCCAGCTTCAGCTTTTCAATTTTTTTGTTCAGCCTGAAATCCTATTTTCTTCAAACCGGAATGACATTATCATTACTGACTTGAACACACATGTTGATGAATTGAGTGAGCATAAGTTCAATAAGCTGAATATACCCCTCATGCTCGGGTATAAATTTAAGGCATTGAAACTTGAGGCCGGACCGGTAGGCAGCGTGTTACTGCGCAGCAAATCAGATCTTCTCGAGGAGAGAGGTTTTGTGCAGAACGTGAATGCCATGACATGGGGATATCAGGCGGGTATCGGGCTTGATGTAGGGAAACTTGCTCTTGATCTGAAATATGAGGGTAACTTCAGCAAGTTCGGCGATGGAATTAAATTTGGTGGACAAACATACGATTTCGATCAGCGTACAAACCAGC
The DNA here is from genome assembly GCA_964503885.1 of uncultured Bacteroidales bacterium. Lineage (GTDB taxonomy): Bacteria > Bacteroidota > Bacteroidia > Bacteroidales > UBA10428 > CAZDCD01. Next base: position 60,905 of record CAZDCD010000004.1, on the reverse strand, counting down.
TTTTCTTTGGAGTGGGACTTTTCTTTTAACAGCGCAGGTTACAGAATATGCTGAACCGGTGCTATACCATTATTCAATCAGATTTCAGGAAAAAAACCGGCAACCTATATGATTGTTTCCATGGATTGGTGAACAATTTTAAGGTTTTCTGATGATAACTTTTATCCTTCCATGTAACTATGTACCATCAATTATCGTATTTTTATTTTATTCAGTCTGTTATCCGATATCAGTACTGCATAACAAACAATTAATTACTAATCAATCAATAATGAAAACAATGCATGCATTCAAGTACAGGCTTCCATTCCTATCCGTTCTTGTTTTAACCGGTTTCATGCAGACAACTGTTGCGCAAAAAAGCATCATGAAATTTGGAAAAATAGATGAAAACGATCTGAAAATGTCGGTCTATGATAAGGATACAAATGCTAGCGCGGTTGTTCTGGGGAAGGAAGGATATTCACTGTTTTTATACAGTGAGGATTATGGTTGGCAGATCCAGACCACCATTCACAAGCGGATAAAAATACTGAAACCTCAGGGGCTGGAATTTGCCAACGATAAGATCTACCTTTTCGAGAGTGGTATGAATAAGGAAGATCTGTTGAGTTTAAAAGGGTTCACATACAATCTCGTTGATGGAAAGGTAAGTAAAGACAAACTTGCAAATGACGCAGTCTTCAAGGAAGAGATCGACGACTACAATACGGCGGTCAAATTTACATTCCCGAATGTTAAGCCGGGATCGATTATAGAAGTTGAATATATTGTGGTGTCCGATTTTATCTTTCATCTCGATCCATGGTATTTTCAGGATGAGATCCCTGTAGCTGAAACACAATATACCATTGAGATACCTGAAGATTTTAGATACAAGGAATCTTCAAAAGGATACGAAGGATATCAGAGGTCAGTTACCGGCGCCACCAGGTCATTCAGCTTCAACTATGCTTCTCAGATTGATCCCGGATCACAGGGTGGAAGAACCAGCGGTGGAAGAGCAACATTTGAACGGCGGGTTTACATACAAAACTATTACGCTTCTCATGTTCCCGCTTTCATCTCCGAACCGAAAATGAACAATATGTGGAACTATGTTACTTCTATAGAATTCGAGTTGACGAGTTTCACCCCTAAATATGGCCTGCATAAAAATTTTAGCAATACATGGGATAATGTAAAGAAAACCCTTCTGGAAGAAACAAAATTTGGCATGCAGCTTAAAGGGAATGGATTTCTGGATGAATATGCCGCTGAAATAGCGGCCAAAAGCAGCAGTGATATCGACAAAGCCATCAGGGCTTATAAGCTGATTCAATCAAAGATGGCCTGGAGCGGTTATTCGAGACTTCTTGCAAAAGAGAGCCTCCGTACAGCGTTCAATAACGGGGCAGGGAATTCTGCCGATATAAACCTGTTGCTTGTGGCACTGTTGCGGAAACTGGAACTGGAAGCTGATCCTGTTATCCTCAGTACCAGGTCGAACGGAATGATCATGCCGGGACAGATCATGCTGTCGAAATTCAACTATACCATCGCTACAGTGAAGATCGGGGGCAAATCGTACTTGCTTGATGCGACCGATAGGAACTGCATGTTCAATATGCTTCCGGTACGCTGCCTGAACGGTGAGGGAAGGATTATTAGTGATGAGTCTACCGACGGGATCGACCTGAACAGTGATCAACCTTATGAATCGCTGTATTACGCTGAGCTGAACCTTTCGGAAGATAATCAGCTAACAGGGAAAGTAACCGAATCGTACCGTTCCTATGCAGCGTATGAAAGCCGGGAGGCCATTAAGAAAGAGACCAGCATCGATGATTATGTAAAGAAGCTGGAGCAGAAAAGAAAGGGTATTGAAATCACGGAATTTGAAGCCATTGACCTTGACAGTATTGACAAACCGCTGAATTGTAAATATATTGGCGATTTTAGCGGTCAAATCACTGAAGCAGGCGATATGCTGTACTTTAGTCCTGTTGTTCTTGAAAAGATCGAATCCAATCCTTTTAAGCTGGAAGAACGAAAATACCCGGTCGATTTTGCTTATCCGAATTTCACAAAACTGGTGCTGAGCATTGCCTTACCTGAAAATTATGAGGTTGTGGAGCTTCCGAAACCGGTCATGTTCAGGTTGCCGGATAAGAGTGCCAGCTTTGTATACAGGATTAGCAATATGGGCGATAAAATCAACCTTTATTTAGAGTTGAAGATAAATAAGAGCCTCTTTTCTTATGCAGAATACCCGGATCTTCGCATGTTTTATGAAAACGTGTATTCAAAGCACAACGAACAGGTTGTCCTGAAGAAAAAGATTTAGTAATCTGAAATCATGTATACTTTAATCCGGGATAAAAGAATTCTGGCCATACTCTTTGCAGTGATCCTTCAGATTATTGTCGCTTCCGCAATTCGGGCAGACGGTATCTATTTCCCGGTTTCGGACATACCCGAAGAATTGAAAACTAATGCCGATGCTGTGGTGCGGCTTGATGAGGGCTATTTTGACGTATTGTCCCCCGGAAAGGCAAAGGGACGATTCAGGTATGTGGTTACCATTCTAAACAAAAATGGTGATCATCGGGCGCGGTTTTTTGAGTATTATAACAAGTTCCGGAAATTAACTGACATCTCAATGAAAATATATAGTGCTGAAGGAAAATTGCTGGACGAAATACAGCATAAAGAATTCAGTGATATCAGTATTGCAGACGGTTTTTCATTATATAGTGATTACAGAGCAAGGGTTTTTAAACCAGTGCCAACAAGATATCCATATACTATAGCTTATGAGGTTGTGACGGAATACAATGGACTTATGACATATCCGCCGTGGTATTTCATATCCGGCTATAATGTTTCAGTTCAAAGATCACGGTATATTGTCACCACTGGCAGGGGATTGGATTTAAGGTACAACCAGTTCAACCTGAATATTGAACCAGAAGTTACATCAAATAATAAATCGATTATATACAAATGGGAAATGGTAAACCTGAAGCCTCTTCAGGAAGAACCTTATTCACCGCCAATCACTGATTTTGCACCACATATTCTTCTAGGTCCCAATGATTTTGAACTTGACGGATACGCCGGAAATATGGCAACGTGGAAAAATTATGGGAGTTGGATATCCGGATTGAATTCCGGTCGTACAGAAATACCGGACAAGACAATAGTCTATCTGCATGAGCAGATGAAGAACTGCATAACTGTATCTGATAAGGTTAAATTTATTTATGAATATCTTCAGAATAAAACAAGGTATGTTTCCATTGCAATTGGCATTGGAGGTTTACAGCCTTTTCCTTCAAAAGTGGTAGACGAAGTCGGATACGGAGATTGTAAGGCTCTGTCTAACTATATGGTATCTTTATTAAGGGCCTTCGATATAAAGGCACATTATGTTCTCATAAGGGCAGGTGATGATGCAGCAGATATATGTCAGAGTTTTCCGAGTGCTCAGTTTAACCACGCAATTGTATGTGTACCAGTTAAAGATGATACTATCTGGCTTGAATGCACCGATAAATATACGCCTTTCGGATTTCTCGGAGCCTTTACCGATGACCGGTATGCCCTGCTGATTCAGGAAGATGGAGGTAAACTTGTAAAAACTCCGACTTATCCCAAAGATTCAAATCAGTTTATCCATCGTTCTTTTGTGGAGCTATTTCCTGACGGGAATGCCACTTCCAACAGCCAGTTAGTGTATAAGGCACTCGTATTCGACAATGTTGAATATATCATTCACGAAGATAGAGAAACGCAGAAAAGATGGCTTTATACCCAGAAAATCCCCAATTTCAATATCAGGTCGTTCTCATTTGCCAGTGAGGGTGACCGTTTTCCGGAAGCAACCCTTACAGAAGAGCTCGATCTGCCGAAGTATGCCACAGCAAGCGGAAACAGGCTTTTTCTGCCCCTAAAGCTGATGGATAGGGAAATAATAACAGTCCCCAGGAAGATCGATGAGCGAAGATCGGATATCTATTTCAAAAGGGAACGCATCAGGTATGATTCCATTACATATGCAATTCCCGATGGCTTTCAGATCGAATATATTCCCGGTGATTGCCACTACGAGTCTGTTTTCGGCATTTATGATGCATCGGTGATTGTGACGGGAAATCAGATCCTGTATGCCAGGAGATACGAAAACAATGCCGGCACATTCCCGAAAACCGAATACGGTAACCTCATCGATTTCTATAAAAAGATCGCCAAAGCAGATAAAGCACAGGTGGTGCTTGTCAGAAAATAATTCCGGCAAATTGTCTGGATCATCAAAAGCATTCTTTTACTAACTTTGTAATCGTTAAATAATAGCTACCGGTTATGTGTTATACAATTGAAATAAATCTAACCCGCGAACAAATTGAACAGCGTTTTGGTGCCCGGTTTATTAACAGCGAAGGGTATAATCCCAGAAAAAGAGTTTCCGCCTTCGGCCTGCCCGAACTCCCGGTGATCTGTTCCGATAATCCTGCCGAAGTCAGGCTGTTAATATGGGGACTGATCCCTTCCTGGGTCAGGGACGAAAAAAGTGCAGAGGAAATCCGGAGAAAAACATTCAATGCAAGGGCTGAATCACTGAAAGAAAAGGCATCATACAGAGCGGCATACAGAAACAAAAGATGCCTTGTATTGACGAACGGATTCTATGAATGGCAGGCATCCGGGCAGGAAAAAATTCCTTATTGTATTACCCTGAAGGACACCAATTCCTTTGCTCTGGCAGGATTGTATGAAAACTGGATTAACAGGAATACTGGTGAAATACTGAATACCTTTACAATAGTAACTACCCGGGCAAATGCTATGATGGAAGTCATTCATAACACAAAAAAAAGAATGCCGGTTATACTGCCACCAGGAAATGAAAGGGACTGGCTGAGGCTCGATCTGCAGGAAAGTTCACTCGAACAGCTCATGCAACCTTATAATGAAGAACTCATGAGAGCCGAAAAGGTCGATAAACATTTTTTTTAAAAGGAAACCCGGGTAAATCCCTGCCTGAATTGTTTTAAACCGCCTACAGCTTGTTCAGGATGGAGTAGATCTTTTCAATGGATTCATGAAGATCAGTCCGCATCTTTTTTGTATAGGGATTGTAGCGCTGCAGATCACAAAAAAGTTGCCAGCTGTCGTTGCATGTCTGCTGCATGATCTCCAGTAATTTTGTGTATCCCAGTGTATTGATGGTGGTGTTCTTAAGCTGAAGGTCGGCCAGCACACGTCCGATATAATGCGTTATTCCCTGTGAATATGCAACCATTTCATCGTGCTCATCAGGGGTCATGACTTCAACATGTATTTTTTTCCCGTTGAAATAGTCTTTCCAGAAGGTAAATTCTTCTTTCCCGACACGAACTTCTGACATCACCATTGGAAGATCCTGAGACGACCTGAAATACGAATCGGGACCGAACATCGGATGCGTGGGGATTATTCTGCTTTCCTCCGGAAGGTATTTCTTCATCCAGTTTACCGGTTCCACCTTTACCGAGCAGGTATCGAAATATATACAATCTTTCTGATGAAGATGGGTGGTTTGTTTCAGCACTTCCTCGAGTGAGGATATGGCAACACAATAAAACAGGGCATCGCACCGGTGAAGTTCTTCAAGTGAGACAATATGTGCGCCCCTGTTTACTTCTTCTTTTTTCAATCCTCTGCGGGAATAAACATTTACATGAAAATCTGACGACAAAATATCTGCCCATAATTTTCCAAACCGGCCATAGCCGTATACCGATATTGTCTTCTTTGTCATTAACGTAGTTAAAAAATGCGCTGCAAATGTACAAAAGAATTTGATATTCTGTCAATATGGCTTGCATTCATTATGCTGTTTGAAACCTTATGATGTGTTCATTCCCGATGCTTTCCCGGAAAAACGAAATGTGAGGATCGCATGTTCCGCCCGGTTTCAATAGTTCGCATGAATTTTTGAATATAACTTTCATATATAATTAATTAATTAATAGATATATAATATATCCTAATTATATATTTACTTTAAGAATAGGGGAGTGGTTTGTACTTTTATTGCAATGGTGTATGACGGGAAACCTGAACAACAAGGTTGCATAAATCTAATGTGAATCTGGTGCAATTGACATATGTAAACTATAACTGAACCCCGGGTTTTTCAAATAGCTTCTGAGCCCATCAGCATATTCAATAACAGCGGATTGCTTGGCTCCTGTTTTGGGATCATATTGATATAAAATTCGATACGATTTTATTCTTTGAAAGCATACAAAACCGGAAAAAAGCTTGGCGAAGTTAAAATATTTGACTACTTTATAATCCTGAAATTTGATTATAATGCAATCATTTATACCGAATGGAATTGCTTCACTCAAAATTAAAAAGTCTTGTATTGACGCTGGTCGGTGAAATGTCGGAATACACTGCAGGAAAGTCAGGGACAGCCGGAGAAGGGGCCAGGGAAGTATTTGAATACCTGAAAAGTAAAATAAACGAAGAGATTTACATGCTGTATATCTCTCGCTGCGAGCATGATTTTTTTGAGAAATACCGGTATGAATCCCTTGAACCTTACAGTAAGGGATTTATGGAGGCCAGGTATTTCATCATACGCATGTTCAATATCTCGTTCACCGAATATTTCAGGTTTATGAACGAACTGAACCGCAATCCGGGAAAGTATGTGAAAAATGGACGGGACAATGGAATCAGGTATGCATAAAATCCGGTTCTGTTCATGAATAGCGCCGCAATAATGATCGGAAGACTGGAAGAGCATGTCAGGAAGACCTTTCCAAAAAGTTGTGGCATATATGTCTTTATTAACAGGCAAAAAAAAGTCCTGTATACAGGAAAATCCCTTGACCTGCAGAAAAGAGTTCTTTCCTATTTTACAAAAGCGAAAGCCGAAAAGCCGGACAAGAAGACTCAGGAATTGCTTGCGCACACCGGCAGAATAGAATACATGGTGACCGGTGATGAACTTAAAGCACTGGTCATTGAAGATGATCTCATTAAAAAATACCTGCCGGAATTCAACATCAGGCAGAAAAACTATAGATCCTGTAAATATATCTTCATCACAAGAAGCTTGTTCCCCTCAATCAGAATCATAGGAAGCAATTCACGGATAAAAAAGGGTCTGATCTATGGACCGATTCGTAATAATAATTATGTTGATAACCTTATAAGCTTAATACAGAGATTTTATAAGGTAAGGATCTGTAGTGATACTTCACCATCAGTGAAATGCCTTTATTACGATATCAACTGCTGTATGGGGCCCTGTGTGACGAATCTTCATCCTATGGATTATGCGCACGCCATAAACAAGACCATACAATTCTTACAGGGTAATGCGCAAAATATACTCGGGAGCCTGTATCAGGAATTGGCTACCTGCTCTGAAAGACTGGAATATGAGAAAGCCGAACACATAAGGAAATTACTGGATCTTTGTAAAAGTTTTACCGACCAACAAAAATTCTATCATCAGTTTTGTCACCATACTGTTAAAATTGACGCCAAAAACCAGGGATCGCCATCCTATGTTTTTGTCAGGGGCAAAATGATTGATGATACTCTTGAACAGCATCAGCTTGAACTTTTTAAAGACATGTGCAGCAAAAGCGACAAAAGCAATAAAGCCGATCGCAGGGCTATTCTGGATCGTTCGTCAATTGTATTTGACTGGATTAACCGCAATACCAGGAAAAAGAATGCGTTCACTATTGAAATATTACCAGATTAAAAAAGATTATTTGAATTGTTTAAATATTTAATAATCTATAATTAACGATTTATTACTTAAATATATAGATTAAAAAAATACATTAATTTCCTAATAACCTCATGCATTGAAATAAAATATATATTGACTGATTCCTGAAAACAAAATTTCATATTGACCGTAAAAGTCAAGTATATACACTTGATACGGTATGATAAGTTATATTATAAAACCAGCATTGGTTGCAACAATATGCTGGTTTATGCAATTCTCTTTACAGGGACAGGATCCTTCGGAAAACCCAATGCTATCGCCAGGCAAAAGCAGGAGCATGCGTTCACAGGATTATTCAATCGACCGTATGAATGTGCCCCTCAGAATAAAAATGAAAAGCAAATTAAATGGTTGGGCATATTCCAGAAAGCAGAAGAAAGAGGAAAGACTGGGAGAAAGGAACGAACGACAACTCGTTCGATCAGCAGACAAAAAGAGCAGATCGATTGCCCGCGAAAACAAAAAAAATGCCTTAGAATTGGCCAGGGAACTGAAAAAAGAAGAAGCATTGAAACAAAAGGAGGCCCTAAGTATCTACAGGGAAAATGCTAAATTACTGGCTGAAAAGGAGCAGACAGGGAAGCCTGATCGTGAACAGCAGAAAGCGAGCGAAGAGATTGCCAGGCACAACCAGCAGGTATTGGAACAGGCTGATCTTCAGCTGCAGGGGCAGGATGCAGTCTCGCTGAAAAGCCGCAAAGAGGTGGAAAAATATAACGAAGAAGTCAGGAAAGAAAAGGAAAAGGCCATTGACGAAGTGATTGAGCAGAACCGGAAGCTTAGTGAAGCCATTGTGAAGTATAACGAACAGGTGGCTGATGAAAAGCAGAAGCAGGCCCTGGATACTGACCGTGAACAGCAGAAAGCGAGCGAAGAGATTGCCAGGCACAACCAGCAGGTATTGGAACAGGCTGATCTTCAGCTGCAGGGGCAGGATGCAGTCTCGCTGAAAAGCCGCAAAGAGGTGGAAAAATATAACGATGATATACGGAAGGAACAGGAAAAGAAAGCACAGGAACAGACAGAAAAAAGTGCAAAGATCGGCAGGGAAATCACCGATTACAACGAGAGCCTCATTCAGGCCCGAAAGAAAGAAGAGGAACGGTTTGCTGAAGAACACCTTAAACTGAGCGAAGAAATTCGTGAAGAAAATACAGGAATATTGGAGGAACTGGAAAAGTGGCGATCCGGCGGGGATAAAGAAAGTCAAAAATATGCTGAGGAAATTGACGCGTTTAATCGGCGAATAATGAATGACAGAGCAAAAGAAATCGACAGGATCATTAGCGAAATAAACGCTGAAAGTGATCGGATCAAAAAGGCTAATGATAAGATAATTAAAGACATTAATTCACATACGCAATCCATCGATGCAGAAAACAATAGGTACAGTCAGAAAATTATAGAATACAATCGTAGAATTGAGAAAGAAAATCAAAAGAATTCAGAAAATATTGAAAAAGAGAAAATTAAGCATGCCAAGTTAATAGAAAAGTTTAATCAGAAGATCCTTTCAGACCAGATGAAGAAAAGAGAATTGCAGCTCCGGCAGATTGACAAATACCGGAAAATCAACCGGAGAATCCTTCAGGAACAAGAGGATGAACGGAACAAATCAGGGAAAAGGTAGGCTGATCGTTTGTTATTCCATTTCAAAAGATACATGCCTGCCGATTGAAGTTATATACATGCCGGTGGCAAGCTCGACATATGCTTTGCCATTACAGGCATCATGAAAAGACAGGATCGCAGTGCCCGTTTCAGGGAATTTTTCACCTTCAACAGCAACTTTCTGGATCAGGGAAAAACCCTCCAGCGGATTTCTCAGGCAGTCATAATTGATGCGTACACCAAGCAGAGCCTGTTGAAATGCCCCAGCTGTAGATTCTGATGCTTCAACAAGTTGCCCGCCGCCGGTAATGGAATACGAATCGTCTGATGGATACCCCTCAGTATTGTTCTGGTTGATATTCACAAACCATGCATTTTCTTCCACCAGCACATTGAGATCATCGGAAGGGATGATATTAAACCGGCCCAGTTCAACATTCAACTCTCCGGTTGAATAATCAAATTTCATCAGCTCATCTCTGTCGTTCTGCCCGAAATTGATGTCTATAGCTGCATATACTACAGAAATAGAACTATCTGATTTGATTACAGGTACCGAATGAACATCATGTAATGTAAATGTTGAGGTTCGTATGTTCAATTCAGATACCAATATGGTAATAAGAGCCGTATTTTCATCAGGCCAAAAGCCGAAAACCGATATTTCCGAATTCGCGTTTTTGGCAAAGGGTACTGGAAATCTTCCATCGGGATAAATAAAAACCACGGCTACACATGGAAAAGATGATCCTGACCTGAACGTACTGACGTTAGATGGGGCATGTCCGGAAACTGCTGACATGGCAAGCTCTGCTGTATAGCCAATGAAGACTGACGTTTTAATAACATCTTTAACTGATTCTGTATCAGGTTCTCTAAAGTATTCATCTAATTTTTTACATGAATTAAGGATAAGGAACAATGAGAACATAACTGCGATTGCGATGATATGGTGGTGTCTCATAAGTATTTTTTTGAGTATACGAAAATACCGTAACTCTGGTTATACATATGAAGATACAAAAAATTATAAGAATACGAAAAGGTCAGGAAATGAACTACAGATGCCTGATGATTTCGCTTATCGGTGCACGCTGTCTGAAATCGATATTGAAATGCCTGAAAATTATTGTGCCGTCCTTATCAATTACATATGTTGCTGGTACAGGAAGCCTGGCGGTCTCCTGGTCATTATGAGCGGCAATATCCATGAATAATGCAAGCTTCATTTTGGTCTGGTACCCTTTGGTAACATTAAATAGTACATCGTAATCGGTCATAATCCTTCCCCCGGAATCTCCGATAACATGAAAGCCAAGGCTGTATTTTTCTGTGGTTTTTTGAATATTTTCCTGGTTTTCAGGACTTACAGCGATCACTACAGCATTTTTATCCAGGATCAGATCAAGCGAGTCCTGCATATTTTGAAGGTAAGTATTGCAAAACGGACACCAGTTTCCCCTGTAAAAAAACAATACAACCTTCTTATCTGCTAAGATATCATACAAATGAATGCGTGTGCCATTTTGGTCAATTGCCTTAAAATCAGGCGCTTTTGATAGAAGGGGTAATCCGGCTGGAACTTTCTCCGTAGAATCAATTCCAAAACGCTGAGGTGACTGGCAGTTTGATACACCTATGAGATAAAACGCAAGAGACATGACAAGAGCACCTTTCATAATTTAACCAGTTTTGTTACTATAGTATGATTAACAAGTTAAAGATCAAATTAGCCGCATAAAAGTAAAGAAATATACTCTTTTAACATAGATTTAACACCGGGTTTCAATGATCTTGCAACGATGCCCGGATGATATTCTTAATCGCCTCTATCAATTCTGACATGGTTGATTCGCTATATCCTGAAATGTCAAAAGGTTCATGAATGATCATTTTTACTCTTCCGGGCATAAGGTCTAAAGAATCTGCGGGAAGGATGTTTTTGGTACCCAAAACCGTTACCGGCAATATTGGCAGCCCCAGTTCAATTGCCAGCTTGAATGCACCACGTTTAAACGGTATCAACTCTCCTGTCTTGCTCCGTGTGCCTTCAGGAAAAATAACAACCGATGTTCCGTTTTGAAGCTTTTCTTTAGCCCTGTTCAGGCTTTCCAGCGCCATACGGTGATTGGACCTGTCAATAAAAATATGTCCGACCTTCTCGCTACCAAATCCAATACCCGGGATTTTCCGGAGTTCTTTCTTCATCACCCACTTGATATCGAGCCCTAACCATCCGTATATGAGAAAAATATCAAAATAACTCTGGTGATTTGGAATAACCACATACGACGTATTCTTCTTAATGTTGCTTTTACCCTGCACATCCACAAGCATCGGAACCAGGAAGGCGTTGAGCCTTGACCAGATAACACCACCGAAATAGCTTCCGATCCGTTGATTTATCAGGCTTGATACAATCACTGCAATAACCCCGAAAAACAGGGTATTGACGATCAGAAAAGGCAGATAAACCAGCCATTTATAGGGTTGATATATGAGCCGTACAATTTTACTCAGCATAAGAAAATTCTTACAACAGCAAATATAAAAACATTTCAGGTGCAAGGCCTATCCCTTAATACCATTATTTAACACATCTTTTTGACCAAAAACAATACCTGCATCTGAATTCCTGATGAGAATTCAGAAAAACAATAATATCTTTGCCGATTCATTTTTTGAGGTTTTTTTTGTAATATGCAATCAATCAGAAATATAGCGATAATAGCACATGTTGATCATGGTAAAACAACCCTGGTGGACAGGATTATTCAGGAATGCAACCTCATTGATGAACGCAAAGCAAGGCAGGAACTGATACTCGATACCAACGATCTGGAACGGGAAAGGGGTATTACCATCATTTCGAAGAATGTTTCGGTCGGCTACAAAGGGATAAAGATCAATATCATCGATACGCCCGGGCATGCTGACTTCGGAGGTGAAGTTGAACGGGTGTTGAGGATGGCCGATGGCGTTTTGCTCCTGGTCGACGCGCTTGAAGGGCCTATGCCACAGACACGGTTTGTTCTGGGTAAAGCCCTGGAACTGGGTCTGAAGCCGATAGTGGTGATCAATAAAACTGACAAGGAAAACTGCAAACCTGAAGAAGTAAATGATGAAGTTTTTGAACTTATGTTCAATCTTGGAGCATCGGAAGACCAGCTTGACTTTGAAACAATATACGGCTCCTCTAAATTCGGGTGGATGGGAAGGGACTGGAAAAAACCGGAAAAGAACATCAAAGTGCTGATGGATACTATTATTTCTTCAATTCCGGAAGCGCCTTCCAACAAGGGTCCGCTGCAAATGCAGATCGCATCGCTCGATTACACTAGTTTCGTGGGAAGAATAGCCATCGGCAGGGTATATCGGGGTGATTTAAAGACCGGACATGATTATGTATTATGCAGAAAAAACAGCATAAGCAAACCATTCCGGATCAAAGAATTATTTGTCTTCGAGGGGTTGGGAAGGAAAAAAGTAGACAGTGTGAGAAGCGGTGATCTTTGTGCCGTAGTGGGAATTGAAGATTTTGAAATCGGCGATACCATTGCCGACGCTTCCAACCCCGAAGCGCTGCCCCGTATACATATCGATGAACCCACAATGAGCATGTTGTTCACAATAAACAATTCGCCTTTCTATGGTTTGGAAGGCAGGTATGTAACTTCCAGGCATCTGAGGGAAAGGCTTTTCCGGGAAACAGAAAAGAACCTGGCTTTAAGGGTGTCTGAAACAGATTCTGAAGATAAGTTTATTGTATTTGGCCGGGGAATCCTTCATCTTTCGATCCTTATCGAAACCATGCGCAGAGAGGGCTATGAATTGCAGGTAGGAAAGCCCAATGTCATTCTGAAAGAGATTGATGGAATAAAATGCGAACCTGTTGAGATTTTAATTATCGATCTGCCTGATACCCTTTCCGGTAAGGTAATCGAAGTTGTGAACATGAGGAAAGGCGAGCTGAAGGTGATGGAACCCAAAGGTGATTTGTTACACCTCGAATTCTCCATTCCTTCGCGTGGACTGATCGGTCTGAGGAGTATGATCCTCACCCTGAGCTCGGGTGAAGCCACCATGAATCACAGTTTTAAGGCCTATGAATCCCTAAAAGGAGAGATATTAACCCGGTCGAGGGGATCGCTCGTCGCCCTGGAAACAGGCCAGGCCTCTTCTTATGCACTCGATAAGCTCCAGGACAGGGGGAGATTTTTTGTCGAACCGGGTGAAAAGGTTTATAAGGGACAGGTTGTTGGTGAATATACAAGGGATACCGATCTTGAAGTCAATGTGATGAAAGGGAAAAAGCTCACCAACATGAGAGCTTCGGGTTCTGATGAAAATGTTAAAATAGCGCCCAGGATTGTTTTTTCGCTCGAAGAGGCCCTGGAATATATACACGATGACGAGTATCTCGAGGTAACTCCCAAGGCCCTTCGCATGAGGAAGATCAGGTAAAGTGTGCTATTTGAATACAAAGGGATTATAGCTGATGCCGTAATCGTAGTGATCTTCCTTTTCCCTTTTCTTCAGAAATCCCACTGCGGCATAGGTTACAGGCGTAAATAGAACTTCCACTCCGCACTTAAAGATATAATTGGATACTATTACCGACCACAGGAGATCGTAGGGCAGGACTCCGTAAAACGCAATGAAGCAAAACAGCAGGGTGTCGAGTCCCTCACCAATAATCGTGGAACCTATGGTTCGCGTCCATAGGTAACGTCCTTTCGTAAATATCTTGAGCCTTGACAGGATAAAGGAATTGGAAAATTCTCCGGCAAAATAGGCTGTAAGGCTTGCCAATACAATTCGCGGCACCATTCCCAGGAGAATCTCATAAGCCGACTGATTGCCCCATTCGTCAGCAGGTGGTAGAATCTGTACAACATAAAGTACCACCGACATAAGCAGTGCGCTGGCAAACCCTGTCCAGATTACCTTTCTTGATTTCTGGTACCCGTATACTTCAGTAAGAATATCTCCGAAAATATAACTCAGGGGAAATAAAAGAGTGCCGCCATCAAAAGTAAACTTCCAGAGGGTCAGTATTTTCGTTGAAGCAATGTTGGAGATTAACAATACAGCAACGAATAATCCGGTCAATATTTCAAAATACCTGAATCCCTTTTGTTCTTTACCCTCAGATTGCATAATTTTAAAGTTCGTATGCATGCCGCAAATATAGAGCAAATGAAGAAAAAAACTGCAATCGTAACCGGCGGGGCCCAGGGAATCGGTAAGATGATTTCGCTCAGGCTTGCTGAGAGCGGATACGGAGTTACCATCTGGGATACGGATGAGGAAGCTCTTGCGGAAGTGAAACATGATTTTACCGGTCACAACATTCTTGTTGTGCCTTGCGATGTGTCTTCCGAACTGCAGGTTGAAAAGGCTGTAAAAATCACTGCAACCAGTTTTGGAGGGATAGGTTGCCTGGTAAATAATGCACGGCTCGTCCTTTTTCTTGCCGATCCTGTCAATTCCTTTATAACAGGACAAAATTTTATTGCAGATGGAGGCATGACAAAAAGAATGATCTATGTTTGACCGGGCTATTTCAGCGAGCACGGTTGGCATGGAAATTATCCACGTATTTTTTATATGCAGGTAAATAATCAAATACATATAATCGTCAAGATGTTATGAAAATACTTTTTATTGGCGGAACAGGCAATATCAGCACTTCAGTAAGTAAGCTTGCTGTTGCGAAGGGCATCGATCTTTATCTGCTCAACAGGGGTAATCGCGAATCAATTCCCGGTACAAAATCCATCACAGGAGATATAGCTGACCCGGGAACACAGCATATCCTTAAAAAAGACAACTGGGATGTGGTGGTGAACTGGATTGCTTTTACCGAAAATGACGTTGCCCGGGATATAGAATGGTTCAGAGGAAAGACAAAACAGTATATTTTTATCAGTTCGGCTTCGGCTTACCAGAAGCCTGTATCTCATCCGGTGATCACCGAGTCCACACCGGTCGCCAACCCGTTCTGGGAATATTCACGCAACAAAATAGCATGTGAGGATAAACTGATCCATGCATACCGCAGGGAAGGATTTCCGGTAACAATTGTCCGCCCTTCGCATACATACGATACTGTAATTCCGGTTGCAATCGGCGGATGGGAAGAATACAATATCATTGATCGCCTGAAGAAGGGAAAGAAGATCATAGTGCATGGCGATGGCACTTCACTCTGGGTGCTGACCCATGCCGATGATTTCGCCAAAGGCTTTTTAGGCCTGATGGGGCATCAGCAAGCCACAGGCCATACATTTCACATTACTTCGGATGAAATCCTTACGTGGAACCAGATTTACGAAGCTGTTGCCAATGCTGCAGGAGTGAAGGCAGAGATTATCCATATTCCTTCTGATTTTATTTGTAGCGTACACGAACCCTATACCGGCAATCTGCTGGGTGATAAATCGTATAGTGTAATCTTCGACAATACCAAGATCAAAACCTTTGTTCCGGGCTATTGTGCAACGATACCGTTCAGTGAAGGGATAAAGCGAACACTGAAATGGTTCGACGAACACCCTGAAAAAAAAGTGATCAAGCGTGAGACGGAAAAGATCCTTGACGGGATCATTGGTAAATATACCGGAAAAGGAGTATAGCTGCCAGTCCTATGCCATAGATATGATGGGACGAATATGTGCTGATGGCAACAGAGTGAGGCTGCTTCGCCGTTCATCGGGTATTCATTCACAAGTATCTTTTGCGAATTCTTTGTTTTGTGGTAAAGAATATGAAGCGCTTTTGCGAGTGATGAATCGGAAAAAAATGCACTTTCGGATTATTTGTGAAGCGCATTATAATCTTTTATGACGGTTTCCAGGAAAAGTTTGGGGACCATATCGGTTTTGATCATCAGCTTGTTTTCAAGCGATTCTTTTGCAGCAAATGCAATCCTTACGGCATCACCGGTATACTGCTTTTTCGAGCAATACTCCAGAACTTCCTTTACCGTATAGATATCTGAAGATTGTAAATGTATTGCCTCAGGATACTTTATCTGGTAATTCTCGGGTAATTCTGTAAAAAGTGTGTCTTTAATCGTATTGTCTTTCAGTCTTACCACAGTTGTATTTGCCACAATGTCTCCCAGCCGTTGTCCTTTCCCTCCGATTATTATAACCGTACTTGATATCCCTCCAAAAAGGATGATGTTATCCACGATCCTGAAAACCCACCTTGTAAGGCATGAGAGAAAATTAAGATCGGACCCGTCGATCTTTACCACCTTTATTTTCATGATCTTTTTACCCCAGTTCTGCCCTTCCATAGTTATTTCACAGATGAGATCATAGAAAAGCAGTGGCATCAGTAACAGAATAAAAACTGCCAAGCCTCCCGAAACAATGGTTTTAATAATCAACGCCAGTATGATATATCCTGCAAAAAAAAGGTAATCGAGCAGATGAGCCAGGATTCTCTCACCGATACTTGCCAACGGTTGTTCAATGACAACATTTTGGGACGTTTGAATATGAATATGCTCCATTTTATATGTTCGGAACCATTAAGATAGAAAAATCTTTTTTATCTTACGGCATCTTTTGAAATTGGTTCTGTTCCCGATGAAAGAAATATCGTTTCTCCAAAAAAACCAGGAAAGATGGAAAGCATTTGAAAAATTGCTTGAAGGGGGTTACCGTGCAAAACCTGATGACCTTTCGGGCCTGTTTATTCAGATCACAGACGATCTTGCATATTCCAAGACCTATTACCCGGGGACCAATACAACGGAATACCTGAACTATCTTGCCCGGAAAGCGCACCAACTTGTGTACAGGAGCAAACCCGTACAAAAGAACCGGTTTGTATCGTTCTGGAAATATGATTATCCCGTATTGATCTATTCCGTAAGAAAGGAGGTATGGATCTCTTTCCTGATTTTCGGGATATCCCTGCTTATCGGTATTATTTCCACAATACACGATCCCGGATTTGAACGCATTATCCTGGGTAATGATTATGTAAACCAGACATTGTTTAACATTTCACAAGGCGATCCCCTGGCCATTTATAAAAGCATGAACCAGGCCGATATGTTTTTGGGAATAAGTGTGAACAACATCATCGTTTCCTTCGTGACCTTTCTTTTTGGTGTGTTTACTTCTATCGGTACAGGGCTGAAGATGGTTGAAACGGGCATTATGGTTGGTACATTCCAGACTTTCATTGCTCAAAAAGGTTTTTTTCTTGAATCGGTTGCTACCATCTGGATTCACGGGACACTTGAAATATTTGCCATAATAATAGCCGGTGCAGCAGGACTTGTCATGGGGAACAGCATGCTTTTTCCCGGAACACTGTCGAGAATTCAATCTTTCAGGAATGGTGCCATCAAAGGAATTAAAATAGTGACCGGCCTGATCCCGGTGTTCGTTATAGCGGCCTTTCTTGAAGGATTTGTTACAAGGTATACCCAGGCTCCGTATTCAATCCGGTTTGGTATTATCCTGTTATCGCTGATTTTTATTTTGTTTTATTTCTTTCTTTATCCCAGGCATTTAATCTTAAAATCAAAACACTATGGAAAACACACCTATTGACTTCAGAAAAGAACGCGACTTTGGCGAAGTATTCGGAGCTACATTTGAATTTATACGGCAGGAATATAAAAGACTTGGAACAGTATTAATATATTATGTATTGCCTGTCCTTGTCATCGTATCCCTGGTATTGATTTTAATACAGTCTCAATACCTCGATACATTTATGGAATTTTCCAGGAATTCATCCTATGGCACTTTCAACACTTTCGGTGAGTTCTTTATATATTATTTTCTGATCATGCTCTGTCAGCTGGTCATTCAGACAATGCTTATTACGGCAGTATACAGTTATATAACTATTTACGCTACAAATGGAAAGGAAGGCTTTGAGGCCAGGGATGTATGGAATACAATGCTGTACTATTTTTTCCCGGTTATGGGAACCAGTCTTTTAGCAGGAATACTAATCGGTCTGGGATTTGTTTTTTGCATCATACCAGGTATCTATCTGGGGATATCTTTAAGTCTTATATTGATTGTACTAATTCATGAAAAAAAGGGCTTTGGTGATGCATTTTCGAGAAGTTTTCAGCTTACCGGAAAAGACTGGTGGATGACACTTCTGATGGTAATTGTGGCCTTTTTGCTTGTTACCGTGCTCGGTTATGTGATTCAGTTACCTGCAATTATCATGGGTATGGGTTCAATGTGGACGACCATCAGCGATACGATCAGGAATCCGGAGAACATATCCAATCCGAAAGATATTTTCTCAAGCTCTTATATCATTGTTACCACTCTGCTGGGTGTACTTACCTATGTCTTGTATATCATACCTCACATGATTCTTGCATTTCAATACTTTAACCTTGTCGAGAAATTTGAAAAACCAACCCTGATGGATAAAATCGATCAAATGGGCCGGAATGAACCGAACTAAATGGATTGATCTGTCACTGGCGATTTATCTATGCCTGATTCCGGAATCGGTCGCAAGTAATTGGTCTCAGCCCGATTCCCATCTTCAGTATGACAGTTCCGAAATATCAGTGAGGTTACCTGACAGTATTTTTCTTGAAAAATACTATTCAAACAGAACATTTGATTATGGGGATAAACTGACTCCGAGAGAGGACATTGGCTTATGGATGAGACTCTGGCAATTGATCGGGAAGTGGTTTTATAATTTGCGGATTTTTTTCGATGCGATACCTCTTCTTTTTATTGCTTTGCTGGTAGCCCTGGTTGTGCTATTTGTTTACATTCTTATTACCAAAACCCGGTTATATACCCTTTTTTATGACCGGAAAGAGTTGACGGCAATTGCCTTTAATGAAGATGGAGCAGATGAATTGGAAGAAAATATCGACCGGCAGATTGAAAAGGAGATTCAGCAACAAAATTTCCGGACAGCCATTCGTTATATGTACATCAAAGCTTTGCGCGGCCTTGAAGTCAGGCAACATATAGTATATGGCAGGGGCAAAACGAATTACGATTTCATATCGGAACTTAAGGATACCCCATTTTATACAGATTTTATGCACTCGGCTTTTACTTATGAATATGTCTGGTATGGCAATTTTGTTCCCTCCAGGCAAGGATTTGATGCATTGTCCGGAAGCTTTAACAGGTTATTTGATCAGCTAAATGTTTAGAAATCAAAAAGTAAATATTATCCTACTGGCTGTATTGTTTATGTTGCTTATTGGACTGGTACATTACGCTCCCGCACCTGTTGACTGGCGCTACAGTTTCAGCGATGATGATAAGATTCCTTATGGATGCTGGGTCCTGAAGAAAGATGTGCTGCCTGTTGTTTTCCCGGATAATCATCTTGCTACGAATACTGTTTCATTCTTTGAAAGCCTGCCTTCATTGCATTCTTCAGGTGATAACCTGTTGATCGTAACGTTGGATTTTAATCCCGATAGTCTCGATCTTAAAAAGCTTTTGGAGTTTGTCAACCGGGGCAACCATGTATTTATTTCGTCTTACCGGTTCCCGGAAGAACTGGAGAATACACTAAATGTTGAAAGCGTTACAAGCCTTACTGATTCATTTTCCTTTATCCGGAAAGAGACTGTTCTCAACCTTGCAAACCCTGCCCTGAAAAAGAGTACCGGGTATGTGTTCAACCAGTTTTTACCCTCGCATTATTTTCAGGAAATGGATACCAGTAATTCTGTTGTGCTGGGTTATGACAACAGCCATCATTTGAACTTCATTAAAACACGATTCGGGAAAGGCGATATTTATCTGCACTGTCAGCCTTTTGTCTTCACCAACTATCATCTGTTGTATAGTAATTATGAATATGCTTCTGCTGTTCTGTCCTATCTGCCTGACTCTTATACACTATGGGACGAATATTACAAACCTTTCAGAAAAGTCATCGGTTCCCCGGTCAGGTACATACTGACTCAGAAATCCCTGAAACAGGCTTATTTCCTGGCAATATTCACCATATTGCTCTACCTGGCGTTTGGAGGAAAACGCAGGCAACGGATAATTCCTGTAATGCATCCGCCAAAAAATACTTCCCTTGATTTTGTAAGAATTATCGGACGATTGTATATGCAAAGAAAAGACCACAGGGATCTTGTGCTAAAGAAGATCAACTATTTTAAAGAATGGATCCACTCAAAATACCTCATTAGTACAGATATTGCCGATAAAAGTTTTTACCGAAACCTATCCCTGCGTTCGGGTGTTCAGGCAGATCTTATCCGGGAAATATTTCAGTCAGCTGAATCCATCAGGAAATCCAAACATATTACAACTCGTGAACTCGTTGCGATTCATGAAAAAATTCAGGAATTCAATAAAAAATGTCTATAAAAATGTGTGCAATGGAAAACAACGATCTTTTTAAAAACAGAATTGATCTTACCGGACTTCAGAACAAACTGGCCGGACTCAAACAGGAAATAAAAAAAGTACTGGTTGGACAGGGCGGGATGATCGATCTGTTCCTGGTGGCTATACTATCCGACGGACATGTGCTGATCGAAGGGGTACCTGGTATTGCCAAAACCTTGACTGCAAAACTTATAGCCAGATCCATCTCGGCAGGATTCTCCAGAATCCAGTTCACGCCTGATCTGATGCCTTCGGATGTTCTTGGTACTTCTGTTTTTAACACCGCTAAGGCAACTTTTGAGTTTAATAAAGGCCCCATTTTTTCCAACATAATTCTCATTGATGAAATCAACCGAGCGCCGGCCAAAACACAATCAGCCCTGTTCGAGGTCATGGAAGAACGGCAGGTTACAATTGACGGGAAAACATATAAAATGGACAACCCGTTCCTCGTTTTTGCCACCCAGAATCCCATCGAACATGAAGGGACATATCGTTTACCCGAAGCACAGCTTGACCGGTTTCTTTTTAAGATAAAGATTACCTATCCGACGCTTGAAGAGGAAAACCAGATTCTGGTAAATGCCGGCGGCAGGCTGAATAAAAAGGAAGTCGAAATGATCGATCCTGTAATCAATGCTGAGGAGATAGCGCTATTCAGGGAGCTCATTTCAGGGGTTCATATCGACAGCAACCTGATAAATTATATCTCTGTGCTTGTCCAGAGTACCAGGAATCACCCATCGCTCTACCTTGGCGCTTCACCCAGAGCATCGATAAACATAATGACTTCAAGCAAAGTATATGCGGCAGTGAACGGCAGGGATTTTGTGACTCCGGAAGATATCCATTTTGTATTGAATCCGGTTCTGAATCATCGTATCTACCTTACACCTGAGAAGGAGCTCGAAGGAGGGACTGCAGAACAGATCATTGCAGACATCATAAAATCAGTTGAAATTCCAAAATAAAAAAAACGTGCGGGAAGGATACAGAAATATTTTTACAGCACCGAGATTATATGTGTTCTTGTCTATAATTGTTCTTGTGTTTGTTGCAGGGTACCTGGTTGATTTTATGTTTCTACCTGGCATAGTAAGCCTTCTGTTTCTTATCCTCACTCTTTTTATGGATATTTTTTTGCTTTATTCTACAGGAAAACGTTTTCTCATTACACGCGAATTGCCGGACCGGTTTTCAAACGGTGATGATAATGAAGTGAAGGTGTTCATTAAAAACAATTACTTCTTTACGATTAATATTGAGGTAATTGACGAAATTCCCTTCCTTTTCCAACTCCGGAACTTCAGCATGCATGTCCGCATAAAGGGACTTGAAGAAGAAATACTCAGGTATGATTTAAAACCTGTGGAGCGGGGCGTGTATGAATTCGGAATGGTGTATGCTTTTGTAGCTTCACCGGTGGGACTGATTCAACGCAGATTTTCAGGCGATCAACCTACAGCAAAAGTGAAAGTATATCCCTCCTTTCTGCGCATGCATAAATACCAGTTGCTGGCCATTTCTGACCGCCTGAACGAAGTGGGTATCACAAGGGTACGTAAAATCGGGCATCATACAGAATTTGACCAGATCCGCGAATATGTCAACGGTGATGACTACCGAACTATTAACTGGAAAGCCACTGCCAGAAAAGATAAGCTGATGGTAAATCAGTACCAGGATGAACGTGCCCAGGAAATATACAGCATTATTGATATGGGCAGGGTAATGAAATTGCCTTTTGTGAATATGACGTTGTTGGATCATGCCATTAATGCCGCACTGATCATTTCAAACACCGCTCTCATGAAACACGACAAGGCCGGACTGATGACCTTCAATACCACGGTGAATTCATTTCTTCCAGCCGAACGAAGAAACAACACACTCACAAAAATCCTGGAATTGCTATACGATCAGAAGACACAATTCGCAGAGTCGAATTTTGAGTTGGTATATGCCACTATTAAGCGAAGAATCGCACACAGAAGCCTTCTGATCATCTATTCAAATTTTGAATCGTTCGAATCGATGTTAAGACAGCTTGGATACCTGACCAAACTTTCACGCGTGCATCTTGTATTGTTTGTGATGTTTGAGAACACCGAAATTCAACAACTGGCTGAAAGCGAGGTTCACTCGCTCGAAGACATCTATATCACTACGATTGCTGAAAAATTCCTCTATGAAAAAAAACGCATGTGCAAAGAACTTGCTTTTCATGGCGTTTACAGCCTGCTCACGAAACCACAGAATCTTACTGTGAATCTCATCAATAAGTATCTTGAACTGAAAGACAGGGGATTGATCTGACCCGAATGTAATATTTCGACTGGCTTGAAAACAGCGGTTGCAATCCTGTTTCCGGCTGCAGTTGATTTTGTCACATATTCAGGTAGTTCTTCAATGGGAATGGCCAGAGAATTTATCTCTGCCGGATTCATATCATAAATGCAGGCTTATCCTTACCATGTAAATGACAAGTAACGACGCGATAAACAACATGTTCGCATATTTTTTTATCCTGGCGGGTTCCTGGCCTTTAAAGAAGAGTCCGGATAAATCAAGCATCAGAAGTAGAGGGAGAAATGCTACAGCAGCATTATATTTCAATGCATGAACAATTCTGAGGTGCACCATGTCATAACAGGCCCTTGTCATTCCGCAAAGCGGACACTGAATACCCAGCAGTTTTCTGTGGAGGCAAAAGGTGCGATCGGGATCGTTAAACAAGCTTTCGGGCAATATGAATAACAACAGGATCAATACAGAAATTGCAGAATACTTGATAATCAGGTTTTTATTATTAAGGAAGGCTTTCATGATAATCCTCCGCCTTTGATTTGAAAAAGACTATGCTTATTATCCCCCTGATTTTTTAACATGATATCCTTTTTCCGAAAGCAATCGTATGGTTTGTTCCCTGAAATCACCCTGGATAAGTATCTCTCCGTTCTTTGCCGTACCGCCTGCACCGAACCTGTTTTTCAACATATTGCATACCGATTTCAGATCTTCCACTGTACCTGTAAAACCACTGACCAAAGTCACCTTTTTGCCTGCGCGCAACTTTTTGTCAAGCGATACACGGAGGTCTTGTTCAGATGGTGGCGGTGTTGGTTGCTCCGCGCTTTCCCCGTTATCATAGCGGTATTCAGGATCGGTTGAGTAAACGATCCCGTTTCTGAATTTTCTGTTTCTCGGTGTCATTGCAATTCCTGTAAGTCAGCACAAAGATAACGAAGTGCATCGGTTTTTTTATCTTGGAATTTATGTTGATATTTACTACATCTGTTTCTATTGATCGTTCTGATGGGTAATTCCAACAATAACCGACCATGGCTGGTGATCGTCAATCCCAACGCCGGCAATAAAAAAGGGATAAAGGACTGGGATACCATTTCTGATCTGCTCAGCGCTTATCAGATCGAATACGAATCATTCTTTACCGAATCCAAAAAACATGCTATTGGACTTGCTGAAAAGGGTATTCGCGGGGGATTCAGAAAGATTATTGCTGTAGGGGGCGACGGTACCATGAACGAAGTGATCAACGGATGCTTTGTACAGGATGTTTGTCCGACCACAGATCTGGTGATCGCAAACATTACCGTGGGCACGGGAAATGACTGGGGCCGCATGTTTGGCATACCGTCAAATTATGAGAATGCCATAAAAGTGATCAGGGATAACAAAACCTGCCTTCAGGATACCGGCGTAGTATATTATTATCATGGTACTCACAGGGAAAAAAGATATTTCATCAATATTGCGGGACTGGGATTTGATGCACTGGTAGTGCAGAAAACCAATCTGCAGAAAGAAAAAGGAAGAAGCGGTAAAGTCATCTATTTCTGGAATCTTCTCCGGAGCCTGATGTCCTATAAGCATACTCAGACTGAAGTGGTGATTGACGGCAATAGGCTGCTGAACAACACATTTACCATAAGCCTTGGCATCGGCAGGTATTCGGGCGGCGGGATGATGCAGACACCCAATGCCGTGCACGATGACGGACTTTTCGATATTACCCTAATAAAAAAGATTCGGCGCAGGGATGTGATCCGGAATATGAAAATGCTTTATAACGGGACCATCCTTGAGCATCCGTGTATAGAAGGGTATACAGGCAAAGATATCCTCATCGATTCTGATCCGTTAATTCATCTTGAAACAGACGGCGAATCGCTCGGTCATTCTCCGATCGAATTCCGGATCCTTCCAAAGAGTATTAACATTGTTTACGGAATATTCCCTGTTAAAAATTTTGCTTCCGGAATAAACTAAAGTTCATCCTCAGCTTCCGAATACCTTTCGCAAAAGTTCGGTGGTTCTGGCAGCCGGATTATTTCGTATTTTTTCTTCTTCTTTGGCAATCATAATAAACAGCCCTTCAATCGCCTTTTCCGTCACATATCCTGCCAGGTCGGGATTCATCTTCTTAACAAAAGGGATCTTGTTGTAGGAGGTGATCACATCGTCCCAGTATTTTGTGGCATCCACTTTTTCGAGGCTTTGTTCGATCACCGGGCGAAATTTGGCGGTCAGCTCAGCAGTGGTGGTTCTTCTCAGGTATTGTGTTGCAGCATCTTTCTCACCCTTTACGATATTTATTGCATCACGTATGGTCATACCCTTAATAGCAGCCACAAAGATAGGTTTAGCCCCGTTGGCTGCATCTTCCGCAGCCCTGTTAACGGACAGAACCACGTCGTCAACTTTGTTCCCGAGACCAACTGCCCTGAGTTTGTTTTCCATTTCCTTTGCCTCAGGAGGAAACGGTATTTTGATCTCAGGGTTTTTAAAATATCCGTCGACCTTTGACACCAGCTCCACTCCATTGCCTGTGCCTTTGATCAGCGCTTCCCGGATACCCGAAGCTGCCTCTTCCTCGGTATATCCGCCTCCGGTAGTCTGTTTCAGCATTTTTTTGGCATCTTTAAGGAACTGGGCATTTCCTGTGAATGCACACAGTGATGTGATGATCATAAAAAACAGTGCTGCTTTTTTCATTGCTTTAAAATTAATGAACCAATCGTATCAAATTCCCTGCCAAATAGTCTTATAATGGTTCCGTTTTATCATTCTGGACAGGAAAAATTGAAGATGTAATTTACTAAATTTTATTTGAATTCACAGGGCGACAGGTCCAGCAATTTAAGGCCGATGGAATCCGATATTTCGCAGAAGACTCCTGAAACCTTTACGCTTAAGGAAATTCCTGACGAATTCCTTTTGGATCCGGCACAGGCTGTCCACATCGTATGACCGCATCATCTTCATGATACAAAAAGTTTTATGCCTGCAGAATATAAATTTAGCGCCAATGGTGGATTCATGATCAGAATTTCATAATTTCACAGTTGAACCTGAATCTATTTTTTAGCCCGCGTTATTTCTGTTATGAACCGAATAAGTAAACAATACGATGAAATCAGCTTTTGTTATCTTTTGTGTCGGGTTAGTAGCCATGTATTCATGCAAACCCGGAGCCATACGTCACGAACCTGCCATGGCAGCAATAGACTCTAATACAGTTAAAGCGGTGACCGACAGCCTGGTGGCAAAATTCGGCATGGAATACCGCGGAAGGATTGCTGCCGGTGTCGGACAAGTTGCCAAATTCTGGACAGCAAAAGACGGGGATAAAACAGTGTTTTCAGACTTCTGTAAAACAGGGTTTGTTGCAGATTCTGCAGAACTTGATAAATTGTCCCGTACACTGGAAAGAAATTTCGAGATATTAAACGGCAATTTTACCCATATGGCCTTGCAGCTCCGTGAACCTCTTGAGCTTGATATGGGAGATATATCAGATGTTGACATGCTGTTTGCCGGCTATGACCCTTCCAGCCATCTCGATGATGATCTGTTCGGCAATACACTGGCATTTCATGTATTGCTTAATTTCCCGTTCTATACCCTGAAACAAAAAAACAACCTGGGAAAAGACTGGTCGAGAAAAGATTGGGAATATGCGAAACTGGGTGAGTCCTTTACTTCACGGGTTCCGGCAGATGTTATTCAGAATTATTCGGTCGTATCTACAGAAGCAAATGCATATATCGACGACTACAACATCTATATGGGAAACCTTATCGACAGCAGCGGACAGACCATGTTCCCCAAAGACCTCAAGCTGATAAGTCACTGGGGATTGCGTGATGAGCTCAAATCACAGTACAACGAGCCCGATGGATTGAAAAAGCAGAAAATGATCTATGCCGTCATGAACCGGATCATTACCCAGGAGATACCTGAACAGGTGATCAACAGGGACGAATTGTTATGGAACCCTGTGTCAAATAAAGTATATAAGGAAGGAAAAGAAGTTTCTGCCCCCACCGAGAATGATGAACGTTATAGTCAGCTGCTGGCAGTATTCAACGCCTCAAAGAAATTCGACAGCTACTGTCCTTATTACCCGACAGCTATTCTCAGGGCATTCGACGAGGAACTGCAAATGAGCCGGCAGGAAGTGGAACAGCTTTTTATTGAACTGCTCTCATCTCCTGAGGTCAAACGCGTTGCCGGACTAATAAAAAACAATCTGGGCAGGGAACTGGAGCCTTTTGATATCTGGTATAACGGTTTTAAAACGGGAAATCTGCCGGTTTCCGAATCCAGTCTCGATGCCATGGTACGCAGCAAATATCCGTCAAGGGAAGTCTTTCAAAAAAAGCTTCCCGGAATACTTGCAAAACTAGGATTTGACAACATACAGGCGGAATTTATCACGACTAAAGTTATAGTAGACCCGGCAAGAGGTGCCGGACATGCAACGGGAGCGGAAATGCGGACGGATAAGTCACATTTGCGCACGCGCATTGCAGAAGGGGGAATGAATTACAAAGGTTACAATATTGCGGTTCATGAGTTCGGGCATAATGTCGAACAAACCATCTCGCTCTATGATATCGATTATTATTCGCTGCACGGAGTTCCGAACACAGCATTTACGGAAGCCCTTGCATTTATTTTTCAATCCCGTGACCTGAGCCTCCTGGGTGTCAAAACATCAATAAAGCAGGAAAATGACATGCTGGCCCTCGATGTATTCTGGTCATGTTACGAAATTATGGGTGTCTCACTGGTTGATATGGCTGTCTGGAAATGGATGTATGAGAATCCTGATGCGGATGCAGCTGGTCTGAAAGAGGCTGTTCTTACAATTGCGCGTGATGTTTGGAACACCTATTATGCCGATGTATTCGGTATCCGCGATCAGGTTATTCTCGCGGTATATTCACATATGATCGCATACCCGTTATATTTATCGGCCTATCCGATAGGCTACCTGATCAGCTATCAGATCGAAGAATACATAAAAGACAAAAACTTTGCTTCAGAAATAACACGCATGTTCAGCGCAGGTAGCATAACACCTGAACAATGGATGACCGATGCCACAGGTGAAAAGATATCAAACCGGCCGTTGCTGAATGCGGTGGATACAGCGCTAAAGGATTCAAAATAATGCCGTTGCATGCAATTGCATGCCCGAGTATTGATAGTCAGACTTCATTGCTTTTTACTAAAAAACAGGATTGGAAAAAAGTCCAGGGATCAGCCGCTTTTTATTTCTTGTACAATGGGATTTTAACGGTGAAAGTGGTGCCTTTGTCCACTTCACTCTCCACTTCAATTGTTCCTTTATTCATGGTTACAAAATCATAAGCCAGGGAAAGTCCGAGCCCTACGCCTTTTTCCCTTTCTGTTCCCCACGTGGATTTGTCTCCCTTGAGTTTAAAAATATCGTTATGCTTATCTTCGGGAATACCTACACCGTTGTCCGCTATAATTATTTCAGCCTCGTTCCCCGATATCCCTGCGCGGATCTCAACAGAACTGTTCTTATGACTGAATTTGATGGCGTTGTTCAGAAGATTCCGGAACAAGGTCATCAGGCTGTTTCTGTCTGCCCAAAGTAACAATCCTTTCCGCACTTCATTTACAATATTAATGTTTTTAGCCAGAGCCATGGGTGAAGAATTCATCACTACATCATTCATGAGTCCGGAAAGATCGATCTTTTCGGGTGAATATGGAAATCTGCCCTGCTGACTTAATGCCCAGTCGAGCAGGTTGTCGAGCAGCGACGACACCTTGTTGATGGTAATGTTCAGCTCTTCTGACATTTCAGAAAGAGTGACTATATTTCCGTTGGTAATACATTCCTTAAGGATAACCGAGAATCCGTGCAGCGTGCTGATCGGGCCTCTCAGATCGTGCGAGATGATGGAAAAGAACCGGTCTTTTGTTTGGTTCAGCTCGGTAAGCTGATCACGCTGTGTTTCCAGCTCTTCTTTCTGTTCCGCGAGTTGCCTGTTCAGTTTTTGTTTGCGTCTGTTGTTGCT
This sequence comes from uncultured Bacteroidales bacterium, assembly GCA_964503885.1. Taxonomy (GTDB): domain Bacteria; phylum Bacteroidota; class Bacteroidia; order Bacteroidales; family UBA10428; genus CAZDCD01. The sequence continues at coordinate 31,764 of CAZDCD010000004.1, read as the reverse complement.
GTAAAGTAAGAATACCAGTGCAACGGCCATAAGAATAACAAGCACCAGTCCTGCCGAGATTACAGTCTGTGCCTGGCGTTTCTTTTTCAGCAGATCTACTTCAGCCTGTTTTTGGGAGACTTCAAATTCTGTGCGCATATCGGCCATTTGCATGATCTTTTCCCGGTTGATGATGCTGTCGCGGTAGGAAATGTATTTGATCTGGTATTCGAAAGCCTTTTTATAATTCCCTGTTAATCTGTAAAGGTCAGACAATTCTTCACAAGCATCGCGAAGCTGCTGGGTTAACCCGTACTTTACGGAAAGATTGTAACTTCTTTGTGCATAATCGATGGCGGTTTTTATTTTTCCTTCTGTTTTATAAATTCTGGCCAAACCTATCTGGTATGAAGCAACCGGATACATATCGCCCAGTTCTTTAAGCAATTTTATGGCTTTTAGCAGGTTTTTTTCAGCCTGATCGTAATTTTTAAGCCTGGAATATGCCAGTCCGATATTTCCGATACTGTATGCAATTCCCGATTTATGATCCAATGTTTTATATATTTTTGTTGTGAACCCAAAATAGTTTAATGCAGAATCAATCATGCCAATATGAAGGTACTCACTACCTGCGTTAAAATACACATTTGCCAATAAATTGCTGTCATTCAAATCTTTAAATATAGACATTGCTTTGTTGTAGTATCTTAATGAGTTCTTAATATCATTTGCATAGAAATATACATCACCAAGGGTAATATAAGAACTACCGATACCTTTCTTATTACCAGTCGATTCGGCTTCTTCAATACTTGATATAAATACCTTAATTGCTTCGCTCAGTTTTCCCTGAAGACGTAATGCATTTCCCTTGTGGATCAAGCCCTTGTAAATATATTCCGGTTTTGATCGTTTTGTTGCCTCTTTAAGAAGCAGCTCAGAATAAAAAAGAGCAGAATCGGGATTTGAGTGATTATATGCAATATTATCAAGAAGCGCAAGATCAATTGAATCTGTGCCATTTTTCCGGGCATTATACAACTGAATCAGACTATCGGCAATATGCTGATCTTGCCCCAGGACATCTGAGAATGATAAAACAACCCCAACAATTAAGTAATAAATTACAATTCTTGGCAATACTTTTATTTTAAGGTTTGACTTTGATTATTGGAGGTTGGGGTTCTTCATCATCTCCGGCAGTGGCTGCAGCACTTGATTTTTGTGTACTGCATGTCAGGTAATCAATGCGGTACGGGTATTCACCCTTTGCATTCTGGCTAACTTTACCTGTCCATTTTGAACAGCATCCTTTTGAAGGGCCTTTGTCAAAAAGCTCGCCGGCTTTTGCAAAACTCAGGGCGGTGATGCTTTTCAGGTTTGAATTTGAATCCCGTTTCCAGATAATGGTATCTCCCCGTGAAACTTCGGTGACAATCTTACCGTCTCCGCATATTCTGCCGGTATCGCGCAGATGAAGGACATTTTTGCCGTTTCTGTCGGCAATACTCAGGTAAATAACAACTTTTGCCATGATTGTTTTTAGATTAGGTAGTTTAACTATGTTTACATGCTAAAATTAGTATTTTTGAACCAGAATGTAAATAAAAGCAGGAAATTTTACCCATGCACCACTATGATTTATTTGAGATCAGACAGGAGATTGCCATTTACAACACATAAGAAACGAGTAACGGATAATTTTTCATCCGATAAAATTCAGATAAACATTAAAAAAAACAACAATAAAACTATTGCATTGTCGTTTGTTAATGCGACCCTGACTGATTTTTCGCAATTAATAACGGAATAATTCCTATGAAAGAACTTAAACGATCAAAATATCAGCTCATTATAATATTAACCCTGTTGATTTCCGGTATGCCGGCTCTTAAGGCCCAGGATGAGATACCATCGCTTGACAATGGCAGCATTGAAAACAGGTTCAATTATGTGCTTCAGAAGTCGAACGACTTCGAAGAGTTTAAAATGGTTAAACGGTGGATGTTGTACCGGCTGAAATCGCATGTGCTTGACTCCCTGAAAGAAGCCGGAAAAGCGCTGGCTGCATCCCAGAACATTATAGCAGTAAAAAATGCCCGTATTGATTCACTTTCAGCAGTCATCGATTCCAAAAATGCGAGCCTGTCGGCTGTGAACAGTGAAAAAGACAGCATTCAGTTTTTTGGGGCCATCATGAGTAAAAATCTTTACAATACCATCTTGTGGACTGTCATTTCGATACTTACCTTTTTGCTCCTTATCTTTGCTTTCCTTTTCAGGCGAAGCAATTCGGTCACTGTAAGGCATAAGAAGGCACTGGCCGAAGTAAGGAATGAATACGATGCATACAGGAAAAAGGCGCTCGAAAGGGAACAGAAGGTGGTACGAGAACTTTATGATGAAATCTTAAAATACAAGAATAAAAGCAATTGAATGGCCACCATCCGATTGTCCCTGTACACAATTGCCTTCAAAAGTACTCCCGGCCTTTCCCTTTAACCTGCATCACATTTTAACACAATTGCCTGCATGTCCCCTTTTCAATCCAAATATTATTTTGTATCTTGAGCTTTGGATGTGAAAGAAGCACCTGAACCCGGGCAGCTATACCATTGCCGGGGGGATATTAACACTGCTTTCCGTATCAATTAATGTTACCATTAACAACCATGAATAATGAAAAAGTTGCTTCTCATTCTGCTGCTGCCTCATGTACTTTTGTGTTTTGTACAGTCCCAAATTCCGTTCAGCAGGGGTGTGAACCTTACGCAATGGTTTCAGGTTTCAGGCCCGAAACAGATACAGTTTACCAGATTTACCCGGCAGGATTTTATTAACATCAAAAGCCTCGGCTGTGATGTGATTCGGCTGCCCATAAACCTTCATTACATGACCAGCGGAGAACCCGATTTCATACCCGATCCGCTATTCCTGGGTTTTCTCGACTCGGTGGTAAACTGGGCTGATGAGTTGAACATACACCTGCTGATCGATAATCACACCTTTGATCCTGCCATAAATACCGATCCGATGGTCGAATATACCCTGATTAAAGTATGGACCAATATGGCATCGCACTATAAGGACCAGTCGCATTATATTTATTATGAAATACTGAATGAGCCTCATGGTATCTCAGATGTGGAATGGGGAACCATTCAGCAGCATGTTATTGACGCCATCCGGGCTGTGGATAGCACACATACCATCATCGTGGGACCGGCAAACTGGAACGGGTATGACCACCTGAGCTACCTTCCCGATTATTCCGATGAAAAACTGATTTATACATTTCATTTTTATGAACCATTTTTATTTACCCACCAGGGGGCAGGGTGGACTGATCCACCCATGACACCACTTTCCGGCGTACCTTTTCCATATCAGGCAGGAAATATGCCGGTATTTCCTTCCGAACTGAACAGTACGTGGATACAAAGTGCATTCAATAACTACTATTCCGATGGAACAGCCCAGCACGTCAGGGATCTGCTGGACTATGCAGTGGATTTTAAATACACCCGTAACGTACCGGTTTTCTGTGGCGAAATGGGCGTATATATCCCCAACAGCCCCAGGCAGGACAGGATCAACTGGTATGATACCGTCCGAACCTATATTGCAGATACCGGCATTGCATGGACCATGTGGGATTATACCGGGGAATTCGGAATCTTTAATCAGGGGGGAAATGATTTGTTTAATTACGATCTCGATACCGCACTTGCCCGGGCTCTCGGATTCAATGTTCCGCCACAGTATACTTTCTATGTTGTCACCGATACTCTTGGGTTTCCGGTCTATTCCGATTATATCGAAGAGAAAATTACCGAATCGGACAATCCGGCTAACGGAACCATTGATTTTTATGATCAGCAGCACCCAAACAACGGGAATTACTGTATACGATGGACAGGATCGGACCAGTATGGTTTTCTGGGTTTCGATTTTAAACCCGATAAAGACCTGTCCTATCTTCAGGCACATAATTTTGCCCTTGATTTTATGGTACGGGGCGATACACATGGTAAGCAGTTTGATGTCCGCTTTCTTGACACCAAAACGGGCGAACCTGATGATCACCCGTGGAGAATTCGGTATACGGTGAACGAAAGCATTGCGGAATGGGACAGAAAGTGGCATCATGTTTACCTGCCACTTGATGAATTTACCGAACAGGGTTCGTTCGATGGTCAATGGTTTAGTCCAGTGGGAGAATATGACTGGTCGGCAGTTGACAGGTTCGAGATTGTGACCGAATACTATGACCTGGACGGTGTCACATTCTGGTTTGACAATATTCATATTACCGATATGGATACTGCAATGGTTAGGGATACCTCCCGGCTGGCAATAATTACCGGCATAAATATTACCTCTGTTGGAAAGATAACTCTGGTACCAAATCCGGCAGGTAATTCGGTTTTAGTACAGTATGATGCTGATGAATATCCGGCCGTGATTGAATTGTATTCGGTATTTGGTATGCCGGTATTCCGGGAAAATCTTGTTGAAAGAAAACAGTGTCTGGATATTTCTTACCTCACTAAAGGGGTCTATTTTTACACAATTTATGCAGGCAGGAAAACTGTTGCATCCGGAAAACTGCTCAAGATGTGATAAGTAACGCTATTTCACAACCAATATTTTAGAATTTGAAAAAGATTTACCGCTTTTAATGTTCAGGATATAAACTCCCGGAACAAGGTCCCCAGGCCGCCACGTAACAAAATGTTCACCTTCGGGCTGATAGCCCGGATTTAACTCCGACATTTTGATACCATCCATGGCATAGACTGAGATTTCCACATTTCCGCTCACCGCGAGCGTAAAATTTATGACAGTAAATTCACATACCGGATTGGGATATATGCTGACATTTTGTAACGCCGTAACAGCCTCATAAATATCCGTATGATAGTATTCGTTATAGAATATTGCAGCCGTAAGCGCTGACCATTCCATACCGGCTTTGGCCCTTGCATTCACCGGCATCACATCCGTAACCTGCAGGGAATCGGAAAACAGCATGGCTGTTGCGGACACTTCACCTCCGGCAAAACGCGGATCGGTACCATCGACAGTATAATAGATGTCACCCTGCGGAGCATTCATGTACAGCCTGAAATTTTCAGGTACATATCCTCCCTGCCGGTTGAATACCGGAGCTTCTGCCATACTCATCAGACCGGCTGCAGCAAGCTGGTTCAGCACAATCTGCGTTCTTGCAGGGAAGTAATCATCGACAAGCCTTTTCAATTCAGTATCCCAGTGATCGTTCTTGGTGTAAAGTTCATATGGTGCAGAACTCCATTGATAAACATCTCTCCGGTAATCGCCCCATCTGGCCGATTCTGCAATGATGGCCTTATCGATTTCATTCGCTCTTTTCATCCAGCGGTCGGTCACCGGTCCCGGTGTCAGCGATCCGTTATTCTTCAGAAGAAGATTTATCCGGTCGGCTACCAGCAGCCGGAACTCAGGGTTCGAGAGCAATGCACGGAAAATGCCGCTGGGACGGTTGGCGTTGTTTTCCTCCACATAGTTTTCATTGATGTTCTCCAGGATTTTTTCGGTGTCCCAGCAGAAGAACTGAAATCCCTTACCGGGATTAGTCCTGTTTCTGGCGGCTATCCAGTTGTGATGATCCCAGTCATTATTCCCTCCGTAAAAATTCAGCAGCATGTAATCGATGAGGTTGGCTGCATCGAGATAAGCCGGATAACCGGGATTTGGTGTACCGTCGGGATTTCTTCCCAGCAACCTCTGGTATACTGCATTATCCGAAATATTAGTATTCACACTACTCCACAGGTAATTCCAGGCTCCGATCTCTCCATCCACAAGTTCGCCGTAATCTTTCACCACATCATAATCGTCTTCATTTCCGCCAAAATAGGATTTCATAAATTCACGGTCGATCCGTTCTGAAATATTGTACAATCCCCAATACATTCCATTAATATAAAGATGGGCGAATTTATTATGTGCTGATGCATATCCCATTTCGAGCCGGGTATCTTTGGCCCAGGGATCACGAATATGCTGGGCACGGTTTCTTTGGTTGGTGTCGAAATGCCGCCATGAATTGCCGTATGCAGCCCGGAAAATCAGGGTATTGAACCGGTCTGTGGCACTGTCTCCAAATAATGCATAATTCAGTTTTCCTGTTCCGTAACTGCTTCTGAACACGAGCCTGAATGAATGTTTAGGTGTTTTTTCGGCCTGGCGGCTCGCTCCTCCCTGCAGGAGCAACCCGCAGTTTACCTGAAACCCCGTTTCGGAACCGGGTAATATGTATTCACACGAAGCCGGCCTTTCCCAGCCATCTCCGAACGAACCGTATGGTCCGGTAAATATATAGATGCCGCCTGAGTCGGGCTGGGCGGTATGCGAAAACAGGTTATCGATACCGGTTACCAGCGATAGTGTGGGAACTGACAGCAGTGAAGGTATCATCAGTTCACTGTAATCGGGGTGGTTCACAATATCAGGGTCCATGCCGTAATCGGCTGTGGATGTACCCGCAAACTCATAGTATTCTCCCCATTGGGAAGGATAACCGGGAGGATCATCCGGCTGGTGCAGTACATCACTCAGAAAAAAATAGGTATTCGTTACCGAAGTTGAAGGTGTACACCCTTTTTTGACCGCAACCGCCCTGAACGTTGTTGTAGTGGTTACGGAAACCGGGGATATATATTCCATTCCGTTTATGCTGTCAGGATCGCTTCCGTCAATAGAATAATACACTTTTGCTCCGGAAGATGAAGTGCTCAGCTCCACATGGAAAGGAGAAGCATAGAATCCCCTTTTAACACTGAATATTGGTGGAGGCAGAAATTCACTCCCCGTATTGGCTGCACCGGGTGTTGGAGAATCAAGGTATAGGGTATCACCGGCAATCACACCAAAGGAAACATCTTCAAACTGCATGGGAAAAGCCGCCCCGAAAGAACTGGCTATTGCGATACCGTCAGGTTTGTATAGAGCAAGGTATTCACCCGATCCCGATAATTTAAAATTGGTATGAAGCCATTGAGCAGGGTTCTGCCTGTCTTTTCCCGAAGCAAATACTACCAGGTATGAACCTGGCTGCAGGATCACCTGCGGAAATTTCCATTTGTCCGGATTGCCTGCATTATCGGTCAGCGTCCAGCCTGCCAGATCTACATCGACTGCACCTGCATTGAAAATTTCAATCCAGTCGGAATAATCGCTGTCCTCGTCCTGAAGAGTTTGTGAATTTAGAGCCTGGAATTCCGTGATCATCACATCAGGGGTTATTCCGGAGACGGATACCGGCCAACCGGAAATCGCTAAAAAGCCTATTGTGAATACTTTTAAATAATCGGAAAATTGCAATACGCTCACTAACTTCTTTCCAAGGGTAGACCACAGTGCATATGCTGGCATATCAATACATCATAATATTAAAGGGAAATAAGTCATCAGTTGCTTCTACGAAAAAAACCGTTTTTTGTTAGGCACAGTAATTCTTGCGGCTAAGTGATAAAGATCGGATCAATCGATGAACAACGGAGCCGTATCCTGAAAATCAAACGTAAAAACAGATTATGATAAACCAATTAAATAGGGTATTTTTATTTTTTTAATTAGCTTAGGCATAAAAACCCGGACTTTTTTTAGAGGAAATGTGAATCTTGAAAATATTTTATTACAAAAACCATGTATAATCATCTGGATAATCAGTATATAGAGAAATACGGGCAACTTAAGAATATAGACATAGCGCCGTACACTACAATAATCGGTGAAAAGGAGGTAGAAGAAATAAAAAACCTGTCTGTTCTGCTCGAAGGCAAAAGATGGTCGAATGTGAATTCCACATTCGAGGGCGGAGGAGTTGCAGAAATGCTCAAGAGTGTGGTGCCTATCGCCCGCGGACTGGGAATTGACTGTACCTGGTATTGTATTGAAGGAACAGAAGATTTTTACAACGTAACCAAACGGTTTCATAATATTATACAGGGACTTGATCAGAAATTCACCCTTGAAGATCTGCTTGATTTGTACGTCAATACAAACAGGAGAAATTTTGAAAACATCCGGATTGTTGGTGATTTCAATGTAGTGCATGATCCGCAGCCCTGTGCATCGATTGTACATGGCAATTATGAAGGTAAAATGATATGGCGCTGCCATCTTGATACTTCAGAAGCAAATGATCTCATATGGAATTTTCTGTTGCCTTATATTAATAATTATGACGGAGTGATATTCTCTCATAAAGAATTCGTGAAGGAAGGAATAAAAAAGCCAGTCTACCAGATCCCACCCTCAATCGATCCCCTGACACCAAAAAATAAAAGGCGTAGCTTGAGAGAAGCGCTTGACACGTTAAGTGAACTCCTGAACAAACATAATATAGACCCCGGAAGGCCTATTATTCTTGCAGTTTCGAGGTATGACGTCCATAAAAACCAGGCTACCATTGTAAAAGCCTTTAAGGAATTCAGGGATGAGAACAAGAAATTGAAGCCCATCCTTATAATGATTGGAAATTCTGCATCGGACGACCCCGAAGGAATACAGATGTACAATAAGATCCTGACCCTGATAGATGGGGATAAAGATATTTACCCCTTGCTGAATATTCCCGACAACGATGCATGCATCGGGTCTTTCATGAAACTGGCAGATGTATTTGTGCATATCTCAAGCAAGGAAGGATTCGGACTTGTTGTCACAGAAGCAATGTGGCAGGGGACACCGGTAATCGGAAGCAACGTCGGAGGTATTAAACTACAGGTGATAAACGGTAAATCAGGATACCTGGTCAAACCTTTTGAAATTGACCGTATTAAAACGTTCATCAAGCATATTCTCACCAATCATGAAGAAAAAGAAAAACTGGGCTACCTGGCCACCGAACATGTGAGGGAAAATTTCCTGATTACAAGACTGGTGAAGCGTTACCTTATCCTGATGCGCTTCATGTTGGGCATCGATTTCCCGTATTTCAGGATATAATATCTTGTTAGTTCATTTGGAGGGTAACAAGCAATGAAAGAGCATCCTGTAAACTGGTTTACCTGAATTTTTATGCCTACCTTAGCGCCGTAATAGATAATCTGGCAGTGGATTTATCATTTCTCGGGAATAAACGAGTAAACCATGGATCCGGAAATCCGGTTATAATCTCCGGTATACACCTGCCTGAAATATGATAATTAAGCTGCATTTGAACAGAAGTTATTTTTAATAGCATGGCTGTTCAATTCATAGGTAATTAAAAATAATTTAAACATCAAAAAAAAAAATGGTTGCAGAAATCAACAACAAGGTCAGGGTGCATTATAAGGGTACGTTAAGCAATGGAGAAGTATTTGATTCATCCGAAGGTCGTGAACCGCTCGAATTTACAATTGGCACCGGTCAGGTCATTCCCGGCTTTGAAAAAGGAGTGGAGGGAATGAAGGTAAATGAGAGCAAAACGATCCAAATTCCTGCAAGCGAAGCTTATGGCGAAGTTAGGCAGGAACTTATCCAGGAAGTACCGAACCACATGCTTCCTGATGAAATCAAGCCTGAAGTAGGCCTGAAACTAGTATCCAACACAAAAGACGGACAAAAGATACCGTTGGTAGTTACCGAGCTAAAAGACGACTCTTTTATGGTAGATGCCAATCATCCGCTTGCAGGGGAAGACCTTACCTTTGAAGTTACGCTGGTGGAAATTTCATAATTCCGTACAGACTATATGCAGCCTTCCGGCAACCGAAACTTTTGTCTCGCATACCAGGAATACTGCATCCAAAGGGTTTGTTGCAGTCATGGACAATCCTTTCAGCATTGCACTGCCTCCCTTATCTGCAAACGCAGTGATCTTTACAGGTTACAGCAGCCAGAGATGTGCATTTAATTGCTTTATTCAGCTCATCCCGATATATTAATTTTATCTTTGCAACACATCCTAAAAAACGATCATATGGCACGAACCACGAATTTAAACAGCATCAGGTCGCCTTTTCTCAGAAAATTGCTGAGAAACATCAATAACCTGCTGCTGGCACTTATCATCATTACCCTGTTATTCAGTTCTTTTTTTCAAATCAGACCGGAACAGGTTGGTGTAATAACCCGGTTTGGCAAATACATCCGAACAGTAGAACCGGGTCTGAATGCAAAAATACCTTTTTTGGAAAGGGTTTATAAAGTACCCGTTGAGCGCCAGCAAAAGCTGGAATTTGGATTCCGTACAGTAAAAGCCGGAATTCAAAGTGAATTTATCAAGTCAGGATATTCTGATGAATCGTTCATGTTAACCGGTGATCTGAATCTTGCTGATGTGGAGTGGGTTGTTCAATACCGTATTGATAATCCTTTCAATTTTCTCTTTAAAGTAAGAAATCCGGAAACCACCCTGAGAGATATATCTGAAGCAGCCGTCAGACAGATAGTCGGGGACCGGACCGTTGACGAAGTAATTACTGTCGGGAGAACCGAAATCGCGACGAATGTGGAGGAACTGGTTCAAAAAATTTGCCGTGAATATACCATCGGAATTAAGATAGATCAGGTAGTATTGCAGGATGTAAATCCCCCTGATCCGGTGAAGGCTTCATTCAATGCAGTTAATGAAGCAGAACAGGAAAAAGAAACGCTGATTAACCAGGCAAAATCGGAATACAATAAAGTAATTCCCAAGGCAAGCGGGCAGGCACAGGAAACCATACAAAAAGCTGAAGGTTATGCCACCGAACGGGTAAATAATGCCCTTGGTGAGGCAGCGCGTTTCAATGCTATTTACAGGGAATATGTAAAGGCTCCGGAAGTCACCAAGAGAAGGATTTACCTCGAGACTATGGAATCCGTATTACCCAGGCTGGGTAATAAGATCATTACAGATAATAAAGGAAATAACGTTTTGCCGTTACTTCAAATGCCGTTAAACAAATAATAGTTGATATCATGAATAGAAAAAGAATCATATTAACCCTCACCATACTGATAGTATTAATAATTCTGCTTGCACAGAGCGCTTTTATTGTAAAGGAAACCGAACAGGTAGTCATAACACAATTCGGGAAACCGGTTGGCAATGCCATTACAACGCCCGGCCTGAAATTTAAAACCCCATTCATCCAGAAAACAAATTACTTTGAAAAACGGTATATGGAGTGGGACGGCGATCCCAATCAGGTTGCCACAAAGGAAAAAACCTTCATCTTCGTGGATTCATACGCCCGATGGCAGATAACGGATCCCCTGCAGTTTTTCAAAAGACTCACCAATGAAAGAGGAGCCCAGTCCAGGCTTGATGATATAATAGATGGTGAAACAAGAGACTATGTTGCAGCACATTATCTTGTTGAAACAGTCAGAAGCAGCAACAGAACGCCGGTTTCTTCCGGTACAATCAGTGAAGAAATAGGAGATTCGCTTATAAATATAAACGTGGGAAGGGAAAAAATTCAGTCAATGATCCTAAAATCATCCAATGAAAAGGCAAATGATCTTGGCATTGAAATACTGGATGTTCGATTCAAAAGAATAAACTATGAACAGGCAGTTCGCGAACAGGTTTATAATCGCATGAAAAGTGAACGGTTCCGCATTGCTGACAAGTCGCGGTCCGAAGGTCAGGGAGAAGCGTCAAGGATAAACGGTGAAAAAGAAAGGGAATTGAAAACAATCCAGTCAGAAGCATTCAGGCAGGCTGAAGAGATAAAAGGCAAGTCCGATGCCAGAGCCGCCTCTATTTATGCTTCGGCATACGACCAGTCATCGTCTTCAAGGGAACTATACAGCTTTCTGAAATCAATGGAAACCTTTGAAAAAACATTCGACACCTCAACAACGGTGATCCTGTCTACTGAAAGCGAACTTTTCAGGTACCTGAAAAGCATGAAGTAAAAAAAAATTCATGATCTTCTGATGCATTTAAGACATACAATTTCCGACTAAATGCGAAAAAGAAGCCATCAAATTCAGCGATGGCTTCTTTTTTTTCTCCGGAATTCATAAATTCACCATATAAAATGTAAATCCCGATTGTAATACAAATTAAACCGGCATAATGAAAAAATTTCTGTTCTATCCGATTGTGCTTTTCATTTTTCTGCCTTGTATTTCACAGCAATACCAAAACTTCAGGGTTTCGATCTATTGCACCGCTTATGATGTCAGTAAAATGAACGACACAGTAAATTTTCTTAAACCTGCATGGGATGAAATCAGCCGTCAGCTGAAAGTTGACAAGATATACCTCGAAACCCACCGGGACCTGCTGATCGTCGACCAGAAAACCCTCGATATAGCCAAAGAATTTTTCTCAAAAAGGGGACTGGAAATTGCCGGTGGGATCACGTATACAATAAAAGAAGCGCAAAATTATATGAGCTTCTGCTATAATAACCCGGAACACCGCAAAAAAGTAAAAGAGATCGCTGAATATACTGCTAAGAATTTCAATGAGGTGATCCTGGACGATTTTTTCTTTACCAACTGCAAATCCGATGGCGCCATAAAAGATAAAGGAGACAGAAGCTGGACCAGGTACCGTTTGGACCTTATGGCTGACGCGGCACAAAACCTGGTAGTAGGACCGGCAAAAAAGGTGAATCCGAACGTAAAAGTAATCATCAAATACCCCAACTGGTATGAGCATTTTCAGGGTCTGGGCTTTAATCTTGAGAAAGAACCCGCTATTTTCGACGGCATTTACACAGGTACCGAGACCAGGGATGCGGTTTTGAGTGCACAACATTTGCAGCAGTACCTCGGTTACAATATTTTCAGGTATTTTGAAAATATCGCTCCTGGCAGGAATGGCGGCGGCTGGGTCGATCCGTTCGGTATGCGCACATACGACAGGTATGCCGAACAATTATGGATCACTGCATTTGCTAAGGCCCCCGAAATTACACTGTTCCACTTCGGGCAAATGACCAGCCCGATCGAATATATATACCGTTCACCCTGGCAGGGACAACAGACCAGTTTCGATTTCAGTGAAATGATGCAACCCGTAAATTATAACGGTGGTGCACCTGAAAAACCGTCAAGCCTGGCAAGGGTTGCAGGATATTCGTTTGAAACCGTGGATAGGATTATGGGGTATACAGGAACCCCGGTGGGTATAAAAAGTTACAAACCCTGGCATACCCTGGGAGAAGATTTTCTGCCCAGCTATCTCGGAATGATCGGTCTGCCAATGGACGAAACTCCAGAATTCCCGGCTGAAGAAAAGGTTATCCTGTTAACGGAAAAAGCCAAATCCGATCCGGCAATCATTGACAAAATAAAAAACCAGCTCACCGCCGGTAAAACGGTAATCATCACATCGGGATTTTTGCGGGCCATGCAGGATAAAGGCATAAACGATATTGCAGAAATCAGGTATACCGACCGAAAAGCCCTTGTCCAGGATTATACTGTTGGTGATTTTAAACTGGTTCATACAACAAAGCCGGTATTGATACAACAGATTTTTTACCTGACCAACGATTCATGGGAAATTGTATCCGGGATTTCCGGCGCCGATGGCTGGCCGATCCTGCATATGGCAGATTATTCAAAGGGCAAATTATACATCCTCACAATTCCCGATAATTTTGCCGACATGTACAACTTTCCGCCCGAAGTGCTGAACAAGATCAGGGAAGTGATGTGCAGCGACCTGGATGTATCACTTGAAGGTCCCTCGAATATCAGTATTTATCTTTATGATAACAATACCTTTATTGTGGAATCATTCCTCGATTCAGAAACCATGTTTACTATCGTTACACCTGAGCAGTATAGCCGAATAACCGATCTGTCAACCAACCAGGTATTTCCGGGCGAGATCCGCAATAACGCACCATTCTACCGGAGGAGGACTGTAGATGCTCCCCGGAAAGCTTTTATAATGACCATAAAACCGCATTCCTTCAGGATTTTCAGGTATGAGTAAAAGGATATAGAGTAATCAGTACCGCTCTTTCGTCATCACTCCGGGAGGTCAAAAAAAATATCGTTAAGTTTCTGCTTTTCTTTTTAAGGGTGAAGTATGCACCGGACAAAAAGCTCATAAAATAATATGTTATGAGCTGCAAGTGAACCGAACGGGAATGAAATTGTTAAACCTGCTTATGATCTTGCTAAAATCCGTGTAGCCTAAAATTCATTATCATGAAGTCAAATTCGTTTGTTTCTCCGGCGCATCCGGTATTTTTCTTAACGTGCATTCTCATTTGTATCACTCTTAATACCTCGTTAATTCAGCAAACCCATGCCCAGGAAGGACCTCTCACAACTACAGGTTATATTAGCCGTGATGAAATCATGCTCGTTTACGATGAAATTTACCGGGATAGCACGCCAACAATCAATGAAAGAGGAATGAAGCTCAGAAAGGATTATGAAGCAGCAGGAATGAATAACAGCCTTGCAGAAAGGGAGAAAAATGTACGTAAGGCAGGCAGTTACGGTGAACGGCATATGGATATCATCAGCGGCGACTTTAACAACGACCAGGTAGCGGAATACTTGTATACCTCTTCCGGACATAACGATTCATTAAGGCTGTCCCTGGTTTCTGTAGATACGGCACTGCAGCCTTCAGGTAGGACCGGATTAACGGTAACCGGACAAACAGTCGAAGGTAAAAATCTTGTCCGGGGTGATGTGAATGGTGATCACCTTGCCGAATTTGCTGTGGCGTACAATGAATTCGGGACGAGCAATATCCGCATCGGTATTTATGGAATTACCGGAGATTTTAATATGGAACAACTGGATATTATCAAAGATTTACCTAAATTTAACATGAGTTTGAAATACGGAATGATAATTAAATTAGTGTTTTTGGACTATATAATGATTGAAACTTTTAATGCATTCTTTGAGTCTTAATGGCATTAAATATTTTAGAAGATAAGCCACTAAAGCACAAAGTTTCACAAAGAATCACATCTAAGTAATTGATCATTAAGGCTTTTTATGCTGCATTTACATGAAAATAAAGTATAGAAAATAATTCCCAATTGTAAAACCAATAATCTGTTATTATGAAAAAATTCTTCCTTCCGGTTGTGTTGTTCGCATCCGTTAATTTTCATATGCTGGCTCAGATGAGCGGGGCATACAGCGTTTGTAAAGATGTCTCGTGTGATTTTGAGAGCCTTACGGAGGCAATCGATTCCCTTGTATCGCAATCCATGAACGGACCGGTAACATTATTCCTGGGTGACAGCATATATAATGAACAAGTTAGTATACCTTTTGTCCAGGGTATGGGCAGTGCTAATCCTCTGACAATAATGGCTGCCGCAGAATTGCCCGGCGACAAACAGGTCCGTATTCGGTATACGGCATCAACTGTCAATGATGATTATGTGATCGCCTTCGACAGTGCCCAATATGTTGTGGTCAGAAATATTTTTGTAGAAGCGCAGGGAGCCGATTTTGCCAAATGCCTCTCCTTCGGTAACGGTTCAATAAATATAACCATTGATTCGTGTGAACTCAGTTCTACACCATCAAGCACTTCCAGCGTAATAAATGTGAACGATAAGTATTCCGACAGCCTGGTAATAACAAACACAAAAATCCTTTATGGAGGAGCGGGTATTACCATAACAGGTGGAGTAGGATCTAATGTAAAGAACATGCAGATCCTTAATAACGAATTTTTGGATAACAGCTTGTTTGGCGTTGAGGCAGACAAAGGAGAAAACCTCACCATCACCGGAAATTATTTCAGAAGCGATGAGTATTCGGCATCTTATAAAGGATTGAAATTCAACAATGTTTACGTATATTCGGTAGGTCAAAACTATATGTACCTTGTAAACGGCACAGGCATGGAGTTTGGCTATTCGGGAACCGATACCAGTTATATTGCGAACAATATCATATACATCTCGGGATATGCTAATACATCAGATGATGCCGGAATTTCGGTATTAAACGGAAACTTTCAGTTTTTTTGTTACAATACAGTGATTATAGGTTCCGAGTCATCGGGATCGTCAAAAGTTTTTACTTTTCCTTCAGCGGCAGGGTCTGGAACGTATAACAATATTCTGAACAACAACCTCGTAAATTTTTCTGGGGGTTACACCATGGATATCATTGATTCCGATGCTTCGCTGATCTACATGTGCAACTATAATAATCTTTATAGCACAGGAATACCTCTGACCGGTTACCTTGGTGCTGATTATAACAACCTCGGTGACTGGCAGGCAGCAACAGGATTTGATGTGCACTCCCTGAGTACGGACCCGATGTTCGCCGATACTACATATATGGTATATTGTGCTTCAGAACTTGATGCTGCAGGTCTGCCTGTTTCCATAAAAAAGGATTTTATGAACTACATAAGAAATGCAGCAAATCCCGATATTGGCGCTGTTGAAAGAAACCTTGATGATTGGCACCTGGAACCTGATTCTGCATTGATATGTGAAGGCACAACCTATTCAATCGATGCAGGTATGGTAAACTATGGCAGCTATAACTGGTCCAATGGCAGCACGGAACAATCCGTTGAGATTTCAGATAGTGGCTGGTATGCAGTGACGGTAACCGACGGATGTGTCGGAAAAAGCGATTCGCTGTTTCTTGACGTGCATTCCTGTATTCCGCAGAATATCAAGGATTATGGCAACATATCGGGCATAACAGTCATGCCAAATCCTGTAAACAACCGCCTGCTGATAAAATTTAACAACCTTCCGGAGGCCAATACATTTCTCGATATTATAACCCTGGGAGGTAATGTTGTCTTGCATACCCGGATGCCCGAACAACCTTTGGTGAATGTGGACCTGGGTTCTCTGAAAAAAGGGGTGTATGTTGTACATATCTATTCAGCGAATTTCAATTACCAGGTAAAACTGATCAAAGAGGAATAGGCATACAGTCCGGTCAGACCGGATCTTTGAAAAAGTCTATTCCTGATGATATGTATTTTTCATCTTTTTTCTTCGTGCAGATCGCCTGATGAGGATATACGCTGTAAGGAAAACTAATGGCAATACGACATATATAATGATATTTACCGTATTGAAATCAACAGGTTCCGGAACCGGGTTCGGGTAATTCTGCGGTGTTTGTGCGGTAGAATTCATAAACAGAAATAGCAGGAGAAAGGCTTTGAAAATCCTGTAGAAGAAATTGCGGTATATACGGGAATGGTATCTCATATACAATAATAATCAATTCACATTAGAAAATGTTCATCGTGCCGGCTCATCCTTGCGCTGGTATTTTATGCTGAAAAATAATTACCATCCCGGAGAATAATTATTAACCACTTTATATTAAACATTTTGTACTACCTATGTTTAAAAAAAATAAAAGTATAAAGTACTTTTATTTTTCCAAACCCCATTCTCCTCATTTTGAGAAGTTTGGAATGCTTGAATTGCAGGGGGTTGCCTGATTTGCAGGTGTTGATTTTGCACCCTGCTATTAAACAGGAAATACTTTGTTGTTTATCAAACAAATTGTTAAACTATTTGTTAAATTTTCATAAAAACCTATGCTATTGTCCTTATCCTTAATTTATTCTTTCTTGTGCTTTCTTCCTGTCAGAAAGAAAAGTACGAACTTCAGAATCCTTTACCCGGAGAATAGTACATAGGGTATTTTAACAATTCACTGATGCATATAGAATAATCGGGCAGGGTACCTTAATTTGAATTTGTCATATAAAACATGAAAATATATTATTATCTTACGAAAGTCGAAAGGCATGTATAAACCAATAATTCATAGCAAGAAGTTCATGATGAAAAAAAGGCATTTTATCTGGCTGGCGATGGCAATTGCATTTACTGGCTGCAGCGATTCGGGCAATAAACAGGGACTTGTGATTACTGAAAACGGGTATTTTGAAATGCCAGGATTGAATGTTCTCGTGTTTAATAACTCATATTCCGAAGGACATCAGGGGGGTATCGAGATCATCCAGCATGGCAATAGAGTAGCCACAGGCGGAAATCTTCGCTTAACGCCTTCTCCGGGTCAGTGGCAACCGGTACCTATGCTGGGTGAGGGATTTGAAAAGGTGGGATGCAGTCCGCAGCAGATCGGACTGATAAGCCGCAAGGTAAATGTGAAAGAGAACTTGATTTCCCTCAACTGCAGCTATCCCGATTGGGGCAGGAAGGACAAAGGATTTAATCCGATTGTATATCCCGATCTGGAACTGAAATATGATGTGAAGGTCAATGCATCAGGCAATTCCTTTACGATCAACGTTGACCTTGAAAAACCGTTGCCGGAGGAATGGCTGGGACAGGTGGGGTATAACCTGGAGTTTTTTCCAGGAGACTTGTATGGAAAAACCTATCTTATGGACGATGCCGAAGGCATTTTCCCCCGCCAGGCAAACGGACCGGTCTACTTGAATAAAGAAGGCGAGGCTGAAGCAGTTCCTCTTGCCGAAGGTACAACATTGGTAATCGCTCCGGAAAGCGATCTGCAGCGGATCACTATCAAGAACAGCAATGGGAAACTCATGCTTCTCGATGGCAGTTTAAAACATAACAACGGATGGTTTGTAGTCCGTTCACTTATTCCCGCCAATACAACAAAAGGAGCAGTACAATGGACAATCACTCCAAATGTGATTCCCGGCTGGGTGGCAGATCCTGTGGTGCATTTCTCACAGGTGGGATATCATCCGCGCCAAAAGAAAATCGCTTATATCGAGCTCGACAAAAACGATAAGAATATTCATCAGGTATCGCTGCAAAGGATTACAAGCCCGGGAAACAATGTAACCGTTAAGAAGGTAAATCCGGAAGAATGGGGACAGTATTTGCGTTACCACTATTTTACTTTTGATTTCACTGAGGTTAAGGAAAGCGGGATGTATTGTATCCAATACGGCAAAGCTCCTGCCGGCAGTCCGTTCCGGATTGACAGCGCCGTTTACGATAGGCACGTATGGCAACCTACTCTTGAATATTTTTTGCCTGTGCAGATGTGCCACATGCGGATCAATCAAAAATACAGGGTCTGGCACGGAGCCTGCCATCTCGATGATGCACTGATGGCGCCCGATAATATTGCACATTTTGATGGCTACAACAATATCGGTGAGGCTCCCGGACAAACCTCCTACAAACCATTGCAGCATGTTCCCGGATTGAATACGGGAGGCTGGCACGATGCCGGAGATTACGACCTGCGGATCGAATCCCAGGCTGAAACGGTTATTGCACTGGCTCTTGCATACGAAGAGTTCGGTGTGGATTACGATGTCACGTATGTTGATCAGAAGAACCGCCATGTGGAAATACACCATCCCGACGGGAAGCCGGATATACTCCAGCAGGTTGAGCACGGCGTGCTAACCATTCTCGGATCATACCGTAATCTTGGCAAACTCTACCGGGGTATTATTGTCCCGTCCCTTCGCCAGTATGTGCATCTCGGAGACGGATCCACACAAACTGACAACACCGTTTTTGACAATCCTGAACAGAGAGCCAAAGCCGCTGCAATTGACGGGCTGTGGTATAAAAAAGTAGCGAACAGATACTCCAATATATTTGATCCCGAGATGAACCTTGATATGGTTGAAGTAGTTGCTCCTGAACTTGATGACCGGCTCGTGTTCATGGAAAACAATCCTGCACGCCAGTTATATGGCGCTGCTGCCCTGGCGACAGCATCGCGTGTATTGACTGCATACAATCCCAAACTTTCACAGGAATGCATTCAGATCGCTGAATCTCTTTATGCAACGTATAAAGTTGCCGCTGATTCGGCCGCTCAGATCCAGAAATTGCATACCCTTGCAGAACTGATCCTTTCTACCGGCAAAGAGCAATACAAAAATGAGCTGATCCCCCTGAACAGTTACCTTGAAAAGGGTTTTCCCGATGCCGGCTGGTCTCTCGGAAGGGTATTACCTTTGCTGGATAATCCGGGATTTGCAGAGGCAGTAAAGAAGGCTGCTGTTATTTATAAAAAGGAGCTGGATTCGCTGGCAAGCGCCTCGCCTTTTGGAGTACCGCTTGAAGATGTTGAAATTCTAGGATTCAAACAGTATTTCTATAATCGGGCCTGGCCCGATGTATTTACCATGGATGTGCTGATGAATGCGATTAATTACATTTTTGGGTGCAGACCGGGTAATACTGCCAATTCCCTGATCTCAGGGGTAGGAGTGGAATCACCCACCGTTGCTTACGGCGCCAACAGGGCCGACTGGAGTTATATACCCGGGGGAACATTCTGGAATGCTGTGAACCTTGTAAGTCCCGATTATGCCGAGGATAAAATCTGGCCGTTCCTCTGGCAGGAACGCGAATATATAATTACAGCTCCGTGTTACCATATGTTTTCTGTGCTGGCTGCAAAACAATACCTGGCAACAGAATAAGATCTGTTCGTCCCGGTTGGCTCTGCTGCCGGGACTATTTTCTTTCATAAGGAATGTATTGAAACGAACCGGAATAACCTGGCGGAAAGGTTCAGTCACATTTGATCTTCAATACCTTCGAAATACATGGGTGTAAGAGATATTTGGTGTCACTGCTTTGTCAAGGAAACCAACGGAAATCAACAGAATATAGCTTGTATTGTCTGTATAATGTATGCCTAAAGATACAAGGCTTTCGGCGTACTGGTTCCCACAGATACCGAGAAAAATTCCGATCTTTGAAAGGTCGTTTTTCATCAATATCTTACTGCTTAACAGGGGCTCAAAAAGATTTTTTTCAGGAAAATACAGGCTTCCGAAGGAGACATCTAATTGAAGTATCTTGCTAATTTTCAATGTATTATTTAATGAAAATGAAGCCCCATTCCTTATCCCTGGTTTATCCATATAGGATTGCTGCAAGAGGTATTTCACGGAAAAAGCCAAATACCAGGATGTGGCATGTCCCTCCAGGATAAACAATTTTTGTTTGATACCCAGATATACCTGACGATTATAAAGTGTATCGGCATTAATTTCAGGAGGATTCTGGAAAAAACCTCCCGATTGGATTTCCGTTGATGAATTTATGGCATACCTGAGTTGCAGAAAACCGGCACAGACACTTTTACCATAAGAGTTAAAAAGTGATCCGATGTATCCATTCCCTTCAACCTGAAATTGCTTTTTGTATATATTGATTCCATTTAGATAAAAACCGGCATGTTCACTGTTGATGCTTGTTTTATAATCCTCAAACTTTTTATGTTTGGTGTATTTACAGTAATTCTGGGCGTAACAGATAGAGGGCAAAATACAAATTGCAACTGTGGACAGTATTTTCACAACAACCGGTATTTTATACTAATAACGGCAATTCCCGGGTATTATTTTTACTAAACAGTGATCTCTCTAATAATGGGACTTGCCCGAGATGTTACCGGTACGCTGTCATGCGGATTTATGGTGTTGATCATCACTTCAGCTTATTTGCTTTGTAGCGCCGTTAATAGTAAACCTCAGAAAAAGTGAACAGGTGGCAACTGATGTATAAAACCATGTTTCCCGGATGTAGGTTGCTTGTCAATAAAATTCAGACAAATACCTATTCAAAGATCTGATACCCGTCTTTGAATGATTCATTGCTATCCTGCTGCTTTTGTCGATTATTAAAAGATCATGATGAATAATAATGTCTGTATGAACAGGGTCAGCGTAGTGTGGTTTAATTTTATTTTTTCTACTTTAGAGGTATGAACACCACTTAATAACAGCATACTCATGACAAACCACATTATCACCCATACCAGAAATATGCTGGTTTCTGCAATTCCTGTCGTTATTTCAGGCATTTTCCTTACCTCATGCAATTCAGGAAAAACCAGGTACGATTACCCGTTCCAAAACCCAAAGCGCTCTGTAGAGGAGCGTGTGGATGATCTCGTAGGGCGCCTTACACTCGAAGAAAAAGTGGGGCAGATGATGAACGCCGCACCGGCCATAGAGCGGCTGGGTATACCGGAGTACAACTGGTGGAACGAATGCCTTCACGGAGTTGCCAGAGCTGGACTGGCCACCTCATTTCCGCAGGCCATCGGCCTGGGCGCCACATGGGACGAAGAACTGATGTACCGCGTATCAGAAGCTATTTCTGATGAAGCCCGTGCCAAATACCACGAATACATTAAAAACAACAAAAGGCTGATCTACCAGGGGCTTACATTCTGGTCGCCTAATATAAATATATTCAGGGATCCCAGGTGGGGCAGGGGACAAGAAACCTACGGCGAAGACCCTTTTCTCACCGGCACGTTGGGGGTTCAGTTTATCAAGGGATTGCAGGGCGACGATCCGGTATACCTGAAAACCGTGGCAACCCCGAAACACTTTGCAGTGCATAGCGGACCGGAGCCGGAACGCCATCACTTCAATGCCCTTGCCAGTGAAAGGTTGTTCAGGGAATTCTACCTGCCTCAATTTGAAATGGCAATTGAGGAAGCCCATGCCTATTCGGTGATGTGTGCATACAACCGGTACGAGGGAGAGGCCTGCTGCGGTAGCAACCGGTTGCTGAATGATATCCTGAGGGATGAATGGGGATTTGAAGGATATGTTGTTTCCGATTGCGGGGCGATCGGTGATATCTTCAAAAACCACAAGTTGGTTGCCACAGCTCCTGAAGCGGCTGCACTTGCTGTGAGATCGGGGTGCGATCTGAATTGCGGCACCGTATATTCCAGCCTTATTCAGGCGGTGAAGGACGGACTGATCGGAGAAGATGAGATCAATACAGCCGTTAAACGGCTTTTTACAGCACGTTTCAAGCTCGGTATGTTCGATCCGCCCGGATTGGTGAAATACGAAAAAATACCGTATTCGGTGGTCGACTGTAAAAAACATAAAGACCTTGCTTTGGAGGCGGCCCGCAAATCAATGGTATTGCTTAAAAACGAGAATAAGACCCTTCCGCTGCGGAAAGATATCGGAACTATAGCAGTTATCGGACCGAATGCCGATGATGCAATGATGCTTCTCGGAAATTACAACGGATATCCATCTGACCCTGTGACCCCCCTCCGGGGAATACGGCAGAAGGTGGCCGGCAGTTCCGAGGTGCTTTATGCCAGGGGATGTGAACTTGTATCCGGTCTTCCGGTCTTTGAAAGATTACCGGCAGGGACACTGTCGCATAACAACGGACAACCCGGACTTAAAGCCGACTTCTATGGAACGCATGACCAAAAAGGACCTGTATTGTTCTCGGAAGTATTTGATACTGTAGATGTAAACTGGAACGAAGCGGCTCCGCGGAAAGACATGAACGGCGATAATTTCGGTGTGATCTGGAATGGAGAAATAACACCCGGAAAAACAGGAACATACCTTTTAGGTTTTATTACCACCTGTAAGACTGAACTTTACCTGGATGACAGCCTGATCGTAAGCACACCCTACCATTTCAGGGATGAATACGGCGATCCGCGTCTGAAAAAATCCGGACCGCTCAACCTGGAAACCGGTAAAAAACATAGGTTAAGGCTGGTTGCCGGAGAAACATATGGCATTGCCAACATCAAGCTGGTATGGTCGGTCCCCGCACCCAACCTGTCCCCTGAAATGCGAAAAGAAGCCATTAAGACCGCTAAAAAAGCCGATCTTGTTATCCTTTGTATGGGACTCTCAGCCAGGGTTGAAGGCGAACAGATGGACATTGACCTGGACGGATTTAACAAAGGCGACAGGACGAGCCTGAAATTACCAGCTGTGCAGCAGGACCTGATCAGCGCAATCCTTTCCCTGAATAAGCCTGTGGTGCTTGTGTTGCTGAACGGCAGCGCACTGGCCGTGAACCGTGAGAACGAAAAGATTCCTGCGATTCTTGAAGCATGGTACCCGGGACAGGCAGCGGGACAAGCCATTGCCGATGTGCTTTTCGGGGATTACAATCCCGGCGGAAAATTACCGGTGACCTTTTACCGGTCGGTTGACGACCTTCCACCCTTCGATCAGTATGAACTGACCACGCAAACCTACCGGTATTTCCGGGGTAAACCGCTATATCCTTTTGGTTACGGGTTAAGCTACACTACATTTGCCTATGACAGCCTGAAGGTTAAAAAAGATTACAGGGCAGGAGAAGATATGCCTGTAAGCATTCGTGTGACCAATAGCGGGAGCATGGCAGGTGAAGAGGTGGTGCAGCTGTATGTGTCGAACATGAAAGAGCAACTTGCCGGTCCCAGGCTTACTCTGCAAAGATTTAGACGGATACATCTCAAACCGGGTGAAGCAAAAACAGTTGAATTTTTACTTGGTTCGGAAGCATTTTCTATGCTGAATGACAGGAATGAAAAGGAAATACTCCCGGGTAACTATACGATCTCAGTCGGCGGCGGACAACCCGGGACTAAGGCTGCCACGAAAAAAGCGACAGTGAGGATCGTAAATGAGTGATTTCAACAATTACAATAAAGGGTACCTGCAGAATTGCTTGCCGGCCAACCCTGAAAGATCTGACTGCCACCTGCCTGCTCTGCCTGTCGGTAGACAGGCGCAGGCAGAGCAGACTGGGCTGAATAGAAGCAGTCCCGGAAATAATACAGGTTAAAACAATAAAATACACCATATAACCCCTGAATGGACTTAACCGAAATTTTTATTGATTTGCTGCAAAATTACCATGAGTTCACTCCAGCGGTTATCGGAGATATGCTTTCAACCAAAAGGTTAATATTTCTTTAAAAAAGGTATATCAAACCGATGTGATAATACAAAATATACCTATATAGGTATATATATTTGAAATGAAAATAAAACAACTTGAACTTAAGCAGGAGTCAGGCCGTTTAAAGCGGATCATCCGGTCTAAGCACTTTTTAAAGAGTTTATTATATATCGGTATCGGCGCAACTGCAGGATTCCAGTATTTTTTCTTTACTAGCTGAGCTCTCCCGCCCCAGGCGGGATCGCTTCCCCGTAACTTTGCTGCGGAATTAGTTTCCAAAGCTTGCTTTGGGGATTCATACCCGTGATTACAAATAGTCCGTGTGCACGGAACAGATGTTAATATCCCTTACCTGATAATTCTCAAATTTGCTTTACTGTTCCCGGTTACCTTTTTTTACCTGCAAATCTTGACAGATAGCGGTTTCTGGCTTCCTCCGGATCAGCGTCAACGGCTATATATATTCTTGTCCTGAAATCAATCACAACTTCCTGTAACTTATTCAAATCGGGTGATTTGAAGGTATTTTGTTTTCTATCAAACATCACAATAGTTCCTTTCCATTTAAATAATTAATTCACATTATTTGATATCATTTCCTCTTTTTCAAAATAATACGGGAATATACCTCTTTTATTTTATCATAGTAACATTTTTACATAGATAAAAGTTTTCATAAAAAATGGGATGGTATATCTGTGTATTTGCGAAACGATTTACCGGTATATGAACGAAAGTTGCAAAAGTCATTGATATTCTTTATTTTTGCGCCGTGAAGTTGACAGGTAATCCTTTAATTTAGCAACATATATTTCAGGAATCCTTCCTCAAGCAGCTGATTCAAACCTTTTACGTTTCACCAGCCTTCTCATTTACATTTAATTAATAAGCAATGATATTTGAAGATTTACATCTTATTGAACCTGTTTTAAAGGCTTTAAAAGCTGAAGGATATACCAATCCTACACCCATTCAGGAAAAAGCAATTCCAGCAATACTCCGGAGAAAAGACGTGCTGGGTTGCGCCCAGACTGGCACAGGTAAAACGGCAGCTTTTGCGATCCCTATTTTGCAGATTCTTAAGGGAGAACAGAACAATTACCCTGCAAAAAAACCGATCCGTTCATTGATATTGACCCCGACTCGGGAACTGGCTGTTCAGATCAGGGATAGTTTTGCTGCATACGGCAGGTATACCGGCTTAAAACATACGGTTGTTTTCGGAGGGGTGAACCAAAATCCTCAGACCAATGCACTCAGATCAGGGGTGGACATCCTTATCGCCACACCGGGAAGGCTGCTCGACCTGATCAACCAGGGATTTATCGATCTCTCTGCCATAGGGTTATTTGTTCTGGATGAAGCCGACCGGATGCTCGATATGGGTTTTCTTCATGACGTGAAGAAGATCATATCCTATCTGCCCGGCAAAAGACAAACCCTGCTTTTCTCGGCAACCATGCCGTCTGAAATAGCAAAACTGGCTGATCACATTCTTAAAAATCCTGAAAAAATTGCGGTAGATCCTGTCTCGTCTGCTGTTGAGTCTATTGAGCAATCGCTTTATTTTGTCGATAAGAAAAACAAAAAGCCTTTGCTTATTCACCTGTTGAAGGACCGCTCGGTTATTTCCGCCCTGGTATTTACAAGGACTAAACACGCAGCCGATAAAGTGGCCAGGGATCTGAACAATGCGGGAATATTGTCTGATTCCATTCACGGGAATAAATCGCAACATGCCAGGCAGCGTGCCCTTAATAATTTCAAGAACCAAAAAACACGGGTTCTTGTAGCAACAGATATTGCTGCAAGGGGTATTGATGTTGAAGAACTTTCGCATGTCATCAATTACGACATACCCAACGTGGCGGAAATGTATATCCATCGCATAGGCCGTACCGGAAGAGCCGGGCTGAGCGGGGTTGCATTATCATTCTGTGATGCCGAAGAAAAATTTTATCTGAAAGATATCCACAAACTAATAGCAAAACCCATACCCGTGATCGAGGACCATCCGTTTCCGATGACTATGGCCTCAGATGATAGATCCAACTTTGTCAGAAAAACAAATTTCTACAAAAAGCCGGGTTCATCTGACCGGTTTTCAGGAGAGAAAAGAAATTATGCCCGTAAATATGTTGGTTGAGAAGATCAGGGGACCCGAAATGTTGTCCTGACATGGATATCACTTCCTTATGCTTATTGAACAGACCTGCCCAATGATGATTCCCCTAATTCCGGATGAGCGTTCAGCTAGTTCTTAACGCTCCTCCAACCAAATGCATAATCTGTTTATCTCGGTATCGGATCAGGCCCCATCCTTTAAAAGAACTCCTTTTTAAAATCTGTCTGTGATTCTATTCAGATTCACCAGGATGGCTTGAGCAGCTTGCTTTCCGATTCACCGCGTGACTCAGACATAATTCTCTTTCCGTCGCCATGGAATATCATCTCTTCATCGTTTTCGAGCCCCCTGATGACTTCCGGAATATATTCCGAAGGAGGGATACCCCTGAATGTAAGGCGGGCTCTGTCGCGTCCTGTTTGGTTCAGACCGGTGTCGACCATGGGCGGAATGATCTCAACAACGCTTACCTGGGTGTCCCTGAGCTGTTGCCGCAGCACAATGGTATAGGTATGAACGGCAGCCTTGGTTGCATTGTAGACCGGAGTATTGGGCATTGGCATGAACCCGAGACCTGATCCCACATTGATGACCGCAGCTGACGGCTTTTTCAGCAGATGGCCGATGAATAGAGCGGTCAGCTCAACCACAGATACAAAATTGATTGCAATCTCATCTTCACCCGAACTGAATTCGTCGTATCCTTTTTTCAGGTCAATGTATCGCTGCACCCCGGCATTGTTGACCAGCATATCGAGCACCGGAAAACGGCGCAACACTTCCGATGCAAGATTTTTTCGTTGCCGGGCATCTCCCACATCATATTGCAATGCTGTGATCTCCGGGAATTCCCTTTCCATAAGCGACAGCTTTTCCGGATCGCGTCCGCATACTATGACCTTGCTTTTCGACCGGTAAAATGCTTCGGCAATTCCCAGCCCGATTCCGCCGGTACCTCCGGTCACCAGAACAGTCCTGCCTGAGAGTTTCATAAATTGAAATTAAGTGATTCATAGTAATATTAAAATAAAACAGGATACAACCAAAATTGTTAGGCCGGTTATGGGAAATAATACTCATTGTACAACCGGAGAGTATAAATAGAATTGTTCTCTATAGATTTTTTGGTTTACTTTACCTATTCTATTTTTTCTGAAATGAATTGTGATTTTAGGATCTATTGTTGCTAATTTTAGAAACCAAAAAATATCAATTTGTATTGAAAGAAAAAGAAGTTTGAAGTACAAAAAAAAATATACATGTAACAGTTTTGAAGTCATCATTTTTTTATATTAAGAAATCATTTAAAATCTTCGGCATTATCATTATTGTGCTTCTGGCTATCATGGTTTTGCTTGCTGTGGTGGCGAAGATAAAAGAAAAAGAAATTGCAGATATTGCACTTAAAAAGATAAGTAAATCAATTCATGCAACCATACGTATTGACGGTATTTCACTAAGCTTGATCCGGAGGTTTCCGCTGGCAACCATTGAACTTAAAAATATCTGGTTTGGTCCTCCCGATACTTCAGGCTTATCCACCTCGACATTCTCAGAGGAAGAAGCCCTGGCAAAAATAAAAAAGGTATATATATCCGTGAAGTCAGGGCCTCTCTTTAAAGGTGAATTTGAAATAATGAAAGTTGAGATCCGGGGTGTTGATCTAAACTATATAGTGAATAAGAAAGGCGTCAGCAACTTTGATTTCTTAATCGATACTACCGGTACAGAAAGTACTGACACCACTTCACTCAGCCTTGATGTTATGCTTAAGGAGTTGTTACTTCGGGACATACATTGCAACTATTATGACAGCCTGAACGTTATGAGCGCCCAGATAGCAGTTTCGAAAGCCAGAGTTAACGGTGAGGTTAGGGGTGAATACCTGCATGGCTCGGCAAATGGTGTGTTAAAGTTGTCAGACTGCAACTACAAGGCTACAAATTTGTACCTTATGCGAGAGGCGAAAATTGATTTTAATGTTACGTATTCCGAAGATTCGGTGGAATTGAAAGAACTGGCCATTACCACCGATGGCGCCGATTTTACGATTACCGGCAGTGCTGTGATAAAGGATACTATTGAAACGGATCTTCATATACAAGGTACACGAATCAATATTGATGAGTTAATCAAATACATCCCGGAAAAAACGGTTGAGGATATTGGTCTGTATAAAGCTTCCGGTATAGTTAATATGGATGCCACAGTGAAGGGTTTTATTGTGGATTCCATTCTGCCTGAGGTTAAGGCGGGAGTCGGGATGAAGAAAGGCTATATTCAAATAACCGGTTACCCGGCTTTAAAGAACATTTCTTTCGCCGGAAATCTCACAAATGGTGCCAAGAGAAATAACAGTACCACAAGTATACACATCCAAAAATTTCATGCCGAAACCGGTCACAGCAGCATTGACATGTCCGGCATCCTTTCTAATCCTGATCGTATTCAATATAAAATCAATTCCAATATGGTGATTGAACTGGGTGAATTTAAGGCGTACATTCCGGACACAATTATGTCAGGTGCCCGGGGCCAGATTCTGGCCAGATTTTTCACAACCGGTGTCCTGCCGGATTCTATCGGAAGTGATTTTGTTGATTATGTGCTTGACCGAAGCCGGCTGGAACTCACATTAAATAATCTGTTCCTGACGCTGGATCCGGCTATGACCCTTGATTCATTGTCAGGAACATTAAGATTCGATTTACATCATATCACTGCACGCAATCTTCATGTCAACATTCCGGCATACGGGGTTAACATCAATAACACTTCTTTCGACGCCCAGTTGTCCGGAAAACTCAGTGAACCATCAAATCTGGGAATCGATCTGAAATCGTATCAGGTCAGGACCAATCGTTCTGCTTTTTATGGCTCTGCGAAAATTCGGGATCTGGAAGCCCCTGAATTTGATATTAGCAGCACAATAAGGCTTCATCTGAGTGAGGTCATGGATATGCTTCCGGATTCACTGGTAAATAATCTGGCCGGTGAAATTACAGCTCAGATTGATTCCCGGGGAAAGCTGAACCCGGATTCAATAGCTGGCCAGATAAACGACCTTGTCTTCAATAACAGCACATTTCGTGTAGGTTTTGACAAGGTGTCTGTTGACATGCCGGATACGCTGATGAGCGTGCATGAACTGACGGGCCGGTTGCTCATGATGCCCGACACCATCAAAATTTACAATACCCGAGGCATATACAGCGGCATTGACTTTAGTATAGACTCCACAAAAATAGTCAACCTGTACAATTCGGTTATCCTGAACAAGGCATCGCAGCTTTATGTGGAAGGACGGTTTTATCTTGGCGATCTTGATTATGCCATGTTCGCGCCTTTCATGGCAGAAAGTGCAGATTCAACCGTTATTGCGGCAGAAAATAATGATGGGGCAGAGGTAGAAATTACCGATTCAACAGCCACAAACTACACGTACTTAATTAAAGGTAAACTGGGAGTAAGAAGTCTTACCTACAAGAAAGCCGTGGTGAAAAATATATCGTCATTATTTAATTTTTCCGACAGCCTGTACCTGGTCGACCAGCTTAAGTTCGATGGTTTTAGCGGAAAACACAATACTTCGGTTAGGTATGAGATCCGGAAAGGGGAGGAACAAATGCTGTGGGTGAAGAATAACATTGAAAATATGAATGTTACTCAATTGTTGGAAGACTTTGATAATTTTCAAGATTTTTACGAACCCGCCATTACCTCTAAGAATATTTCCGGCATTCTCTCGTCTAAAGTCGATGCCCAGGTTTATTTTAAGAATGATTCTCTTTTACGTAGTGAAATGAGAGCAAAAGGGATTGTTAAAATAGAAAAAGGTGGAATATACCATTATCCGCCCGTTCAGGACATGGCGCAAAATCTACGTGGAATAGACAACCTGGATGTTCTCGAATTCAAAACGATAAACACCAGCATATTCATTTTTAAAGATGCCGTCAATGTGCCTAATACATTGATTATTAGCAATAAGCTTGATGCAACTGCATTCGGTATGCAAAGCTTTGGCGAGGATTATGAATATCATTTAATGGTTTTCTTAAGTGATATACTAACCGGTAAATCAAAGAAACGCATAAAAAAACAGAATGAGATAGGAGATGAAATTACCAGTGCAGGACGGAAAGGTATAAAAATAAAATCATACAGTGAAGACGGAAAAAGTGGAAGTAAACCTGAACTGAATGATAAAGAGCGAGATGAAATGTCAAGAAAAATCAAGGATCGTCAGAAACATTTAGAATTAAGATTTAATCCTTTTATGATAAATTATAATACAGGCGTAAACTGATTTATTTTTTGGTAAAAATTCTGTATCTTTCGTTTGATTTAATTTGGACATTGCAGTAAATTAGAGGGGATAGGTAATTGTTTTCAGATAATTAGAAAATTAGAAAAAAATTAAAATGACCAATAGTAACATCTACTAAAATTATTAGTATTATTTGTTCAAAAGATATGCTAATTTTTTTTTTTGATAAGTTAGATATGACTATTAATTATTAAAAGTAATAACAGATGAAAAAGGCAATTTTTTTACTTAGTATGATATTGGTCGGAATTCTGGTAATCACTTATTACAGTTGTGAAACAGATCCGAAAGAGACCTGCGAGCAAGATGAATATTGTGATGCTCAGCTAGTAACGATCTGTTGTACCGATAATGAATGTATATATAAGTATAATGGAAAAGAGTATGCCGAAGATCAGGAGGATCAGTTAGCCATTGATATGGGTTGTAGTACAGCAGTTGTATTAAAGGATTCCGAAAGTCAGGATAATTATTTATCGAATGTAATAGCACGGCTTAAAGCCCAGATGGATAGGGTACGTCAGCGAGTTAGTTCTCGTAGATAAAGGATCTGTCAGGCAGTATTATTTAATCTGATTTCTTTTCAAAAGTGCCAGAATATCTTTTTTTTTTCAGTTTTTTAAGGGCATTTTCCAGCCTGTCTCCCCGGGGATTTATAGCCACCACAATGCCATCTCCATCGATCAGGTAAGAATACGGCAGCGCTG
>CAZDCD010000003.1:167247-246762 GCA_964503885.1 uncultured Bacteroidales bacterium | reverse complement strand
TCCAGTATTATGTAGCACAATTTATGCTGCAATTTTCGGGCGTGGCGAATGCCGTTAGTGCAACCACTTTGCAGACTGCCAGTTTTACCGGCGGTATTTTTCAAAAAATGCAGAACAGTTACAACCAGAAAAATTCAGGTGATGTGATCATTAATTTAAAACCCGGTTGGGTGGAAAAATCCACGGAATCAACAAACCATAACTCAAGCTATGCATATGATTCAAGGGTACCTTTGCTCTGGTATGGATGGAAAATAGGCCGAAGTACTATTGCCCGGCAGGTTGATATCGTGGACATAGCACCAACGATTTCATCATTTTTGAATATTACATTTCCGAATGCATGTGAAGGCCATCCGATCATTGAACTGGTTGAATAAATAAAGAAGGAGGTTTCTATCACAGAGACCTCCTTCCAGTACAGATTAAACAAAACTACTAACTAAACCAACTTGGGCAAAACCGTCTAACCAATTTTATATTATGTAACCAGTTCGTTTACCTTTTCTAATACATATTACGCTTTGCCTTATCATTAGTTTGAAGTATTAGATTAAACGGATATTTGATTTGACCAATGACGGTAAATCATTAATAAATATCGAAATTGATCCTTCTGCCATAATCAACTCTCTGCCTATGCCAGGAACGCTTCCGGAATTAGCTGGCATTAAAAACGAGGTTTTTATACCGTATTGTGTAATAATCTTTTCTTGTTTTGAAGAAAAAAAGTATTTTCGGAGGTACAAAATTGATTCATCCAAATTGACCGGTT
Organism: uncultured Bacteroidales bacterium; assembly: GCA_964503885.1. Classification (GTDB taxonomy): domain Bacteria; phylum Bacteroidota; class Bacteroidia; order Bacteroidales; family UBA10428; genus CAZDCD01. Next base: position 245,987 of record CAZDCD010000003.1, on the reverse strand, counting down.
GCTTATTGCTTAAAAGTTAACGGACAGCACCCAAGAGATTAAATATGCATAAAGCCAGAAAATCAATTCTGTTCATGGCCATTCTTAACCTGATAGCCCTTGCGGTGTTTTCACAGCAACGCTACTGGGTATTTTTCAGGGATAAGAAAGGAGTGGAATTTAATCCTGTTGCTTACTTCGACCAAAAAGCCATCGATAGGAGAATTCGAATGAACCTGCCTCTATACTCTGAATCGGATTATCCGGTTAGTCCAGATTATATTGCACATATCGAAAAAATCACCGGTAAAGTGTTGACGATTTGCAGGTGGCTCAATGCGGTGACTGTTGAAGTTCCACCAGATAAACTGGAAACACTTACCGGATATGATTTTGTTACAGGTCTCAGGCAGGTTGAATTCGTAAAATATGATGCATTTTGCGATGAAGGTGAAGCCGGGCTGACGGAAGATAAAATGGAGCTGATGAGGAAACAGCTTCAGAGAATGGGCGGAGATATTTTCAAGGCAAACGGAATAGATGGCAGGGGTGTGCGTATTGCCGTTTTTGACGGTGGATTTCCGGGCGTGGATGAATATCCTGAATTCAGGCACTTGGTTGCTGAAGGAAGAATTATTAAAACATATGATTTTGTGCGAAAAAAGAAAGTTGTGTATGACCATATTCCTCATGGTACAATGGTTTTATCTTGTATCGCCGGCATTCATGGAGATGCCAGGATGGGACTTGCCACGGGAGCTGAATTCCTGCTTGCCCTTACCGAGCGCAAAGGAGAACATTTTTCTGAAGAAGAAAACTGGCTTGCTGCTGTTGAATGGGCCGATAAGAACGGTGCAGACATTATTAACAGTTCGCTCGGCTATACCTACAAGAGATACTTTCCGACCGATATGGATGGCCATACCAGCCTTGTTGCCAGGGCGGCCGAACTGGCCGCAGGTAAAGGGATGCTGGTAGTGAATGCAATGGGAAACGACGGGAACAGGCGGTGGGAGTTTATGGGTACTCCTGCCGATGCTGATAGCGTGCTGTCAGTGGGAGGCATTGATCCCAATACCGATTATCATATTAGGTTCAGCTCCTATGGTCCTACATCCGATATGCGAAGAAAACCGAATGTATCGGCTTATGCCGAGGTCATTGCAGTTAAAAAGGACAAGGCGGTTAAAACCCAGGGAACTTCATTTTCAACTCCGCTGGTAACAGGTTTTGCAGCGTGTATTATGCAGATGAATCCCAATCTGACCAATATGGAAGTCTTCAGCCTGATCGAACAATCGGGGCATCTCTATCCGTATTTTGATTATGCTCACGGTTACGGTATACCGCAGGCGGATTTCTTTTACCCGCATACTGATTCGGTTTCTTGTGTTGATACAGTGCATTTTGATATTGAAGAAGATACCCTGAGGATCATGGTAAATGAAACTACTGTGCCGGATGCCGATCCTTCAAAAAACCTGTTGTATTACCATATTGCCGGTGCAAATGATGTCCTTGAAAGGTATTCAGTAGTTGATGCCGAAAAACCGGATGTTGTGGATATACCTGAAATCAGCAACCTGACCGGGAAAATACTTCGGGTGCATTTCCGGGGATGTACAATTGAACATAAATTTTAAGGAATGAAAATAAGACTGATCCTTCTGATTTTAATCTTTCTGTCACCTATGCTTTATTCGCAGAGGGTTTTGCTCGATAAAGATGTAACCAAAGCCTATAAAAACATACGTGGTCCCAATACCAAATCATTCAAACAATTATTCATTGGAACAGGAGTGAACATACCCGGAACCGGTAGCGGGGACGCAGAGATTAACCTGCTGAGATCGGGATCTTTTATGACTGGTTTCAGGCAGAAATTCAAAGTTGCCGGTTTCTATTCTGCAGGGTATGAGCTGGGGTATTCATCGTCAAGGTACAATATCAGGCAGGTTGCGGACAAGGCTTTTCCAACAGCGGAAATTCATGATAATGAGAAAATCCGGTTGAATGCTCTTGGTCTTTCAGTCTACAACAGGATTAATATCGGTAAACAGGGGAACATTATTGGAAAATTCATTGACTTAGGAGCCTATGTGAACTTGATATTCAGATCCGTGCATATCACCAGGGACAAGTTGAATGATCCGGTGGACCTGTCAGAAGTCACCTTCGTTAAGAATGCCAGGCTGAAATACCCCGAACAATTTCAGTACGGTGTTTATGCACGGCTCGGAATAAACTGGATTGCCCTGAAGACAACCTTCAGGCTGTCGGATATGTTCAAAAACAGCTATGATTTTCCGGAATTGTCACGTTTGCAGATCGGACTTGAAGTTACACTGCCGAATTAGGACTTCCGGCGATATACGGTATAAGATTTGGGGCTTGGGTATTGCAAAGGTTTGAACCATACTCCCCTCCGATCATCAACCAAAACCTGCGCCATCTGCCAGGATTGTTCTGAATATTGGCAATCCATGACGCTGAATAAGCAAGCATTCATCGAGGTACCAGGAAAGATTTTCGAATAAAAGTATAAAATACCTTTATTATCTGATTATACTCGGTGAACCCCGCTTCACCTTTACATTTGGTAAAAAAAATCCCGGTGAATTGCCGGGATTTTTTGAAATACTTGTCTGTATCCTATTATTCCGGGCAGACAATATCATCATGATTGCTGTCCCAACAATATTTTTCGGTTCCACCGGTAGAAATCACCGAGATGCTTCCTTCTTCGGTAGTTGTATTATACAGGATATGCCAGCTTGTATTCTGCGGTATGCTGTGAAGGTCATAATATGCATTAAAATCGGTATTGTCTGTTATTCCGTATTCGATATAATTGCCTTCATTGTTGTCAGGCAGGGCATAGATATACTTCAGGCTGCCTGTTTTCTGTTCCCAGTTATACGTCCATTCTATATCCATGGCCTTTGTCTGCACATCGGGATTTTCAGCATATAATGTCCAGGTGCCTTCCGTCCGTTCTGTGTTGCAGACTCCTTCATACCAAAGGAAATCTTCATATACCCCCGATTTTGTCAGATACATTTCCCAGTTGATGTGGTCTCCAACCACCTCACCATATAATTTCGCAGTATATGTGTAAAGCAGGCCATCAACCGTATAGCTCCACAGCCATTTGTTGTTTGCCTGCCGCACGGGCTGATAGTCAAATGCTTTAATGTAAGAAACTGTCGGAACATACATTACACCGGCAAGAATCAGGTTCCAGAAACCGACTGTAGTTGCTGCAATCGCAAATGCGTTCCTGGTATTGATGTCAGATGCGACCAAAACAGATTTCTGATCGCCGTTAAAGGCCGACAGGTCCATCACAAATGCCGATTCAGGTGGCAACTGAAGTTTATTTTCTTTATCTTTTTCACATCCGGCGAAAAGACAGAAGGTCAGCAAAATTACTGCTGAAATTTTTACAGCATTTCTTGTTAGTATTCTCATGATTATCAAATTTTTTGTTAATTGCTTTATTGTACGTGAATATCCTCTGTTAGGTGCAAAATTCAACCATTTTTTCATGAAAATTTCACAAAGCGGTTATTTTAACGTTAATTTTCTGTTAATATGTTGAAGTTATAAGCTCAAACAAAATCATAATGCGTAGATTTTGTTAATTTTAATTGTGAACGATTAATTTCAAATATAGTGGATACGAAATATGCATCTGCGGAGAGAGCTTCAGAGGAGCAGATAAAGCTTGATAAAGAGGAAATTGAAACGATAACCCATATCCGGGAAGTATTGAATGCCTTACCTTATGTTGCCGCTATTTTGAATGAACAGCGGCAGATCATTTATTCAAACCAGGTATTGTTGGATTCTGTCGGAGATGTTTCTATTGAACAGATATTGGGCAAGCGTCCCGGTGAGGCATTAAATTGCATAAACAGCAACAAAGAGCCCGGAGGATGTGGAACCTCTGAGAATTGCAGGATTTGCGGGGCTGTAAATGCCGTTCTTGAGAGCCAGAAAACAGGCACGAAAGTAAGTAAAGAATGCAGGATCACGTCCGGTATCAATAACGATTTAACGGCTTTTGACTACCTTGTGACATCCAACCCGTTTTATTGGAATAAACACAAATACACTATTCTGTCGCTTAGCGATATAAGTCATGAAAAACGCCGGAGGGCACTCGAAAAAATATTCTTTCATGATATCATCAACAAAGCCGGAAGCCTCTCCGGATTTCTGGATCTCCTGAAAGATCTGCAGGATGCTGAAAAAATAAAGGAATACCTGGGTATTGCAGAAAGGATCATCGATGAGCTTACCGAAGAGATACTTACCCAGCGGTCGCTTATAGCGGCTGAAAGCGGTGAGCTCGAATCGGAGCCTAAACCATCTTCATCACTTGATAATCTCAAAAACATTGTGATTCAGATGATGCTTCACGAGGTGTCAAAGAACAAGAATATTATTACCTCGAACAGCGCGGTGAACATCACGTTTGAAGTCGATACCATTTTACTGAACCGTGTTCTGGTAAATATGATGAAGAATGCCCTTGAAGCTACTGATGAAGGAGGAAAAGTTGAGGTGGGATGCGATTTGCTGGACAGCAGGATTGTATACTGGGTACACAATGAAAAGGTTATGTCCGAAGAAGTAAAATTACAGGTATTTCAACGGTCGTTTTCCACAAAAGATACAAACAGGGGTTTGGGAACATATAGCATTAAGCTGATCGGTGAAAAATACCTTAGAGGGAAGGTTTATTTCACATCCGAAAAGGGTTCGGGAACCCGTTTTTGCATTGAGCTCAGCCTGAAGCAATGATCAATTGCTGGTTACTCTGACATATAATGGTTATTTTTGCCTAAAACGTGTTTCCATGCCGGATAAGGTGAGAATTGATAAATGGCTGTGGTCGGTTCGTATTTACAAAACCCGGAACCTGGCTACTGAAGCCTGTAGAAAAGGCAGAATCCTGGTAAATGGTATGGAAGCAAAGGCTTCCAGGGAGGCCAGGATAGGCGATATTATTCTGGTAAGAAAATTACCGGTGATCTTTACCTACAAGGTAACCGCACTGGCTGAAAAAAGGCTCCCGGCCAAACTGGTACCGGAATTCCTTCTGGATATGACTTCTGTTGAGGAACTCAATAAACTGAAGGTCAGCGATTCGTTCTTTACCAGGCGGGAAAAAGGTTCGGGGAGGCCTACAAAAAAAGAACGCAGATTGTTGGATAATCTTTTGGATAATGCTCAGGACAAATGATTGTTGCTCAGAAAAAACGAAAAACGAATATTGCAGAGTATGTGCTCTATATGTGGCAGATTGAGGATCTTATAAGGGCATACCGGTTTGATATGAACGCAATCGAACAGAAGATCGTAAACCAGTTCGACCAGCCCGACAGGATCAGGCAGGAGATCAGGAACTGGTATGCCAACCTTATTGTTATGATGCATCAGGAAGGGATAAAAGAAAACGGGCACCTGTCGTATATAAATCATATTGTTGAACAGATGAATAATCTGCACCTTAGATTATTGCACGAAAATAACGACGGACAGTACCTTAATTTTTACCGGCAGGCAAAACCCAATATCCTGGAACTCAAAAGCAGGTTGCCCGATCCTGAGGTCAATGACATGGAAACATGTCTTGACGGGCTTTATGGACTTTTACTGATGCGGTTAAAGGGCAGGGAAGTAGGACCCGAAACCGAATCGGCCATGCAAACATTCAGTAATCTGCTTGCCTTGCTTTCACTGAGATTTAAACAGGCGGAAGAAGAGGAACCACGTTAAGCTGTCGGTTTTACTTACGTCGTGGTGGTGAGAGTTTCATTATGCCATGGGCCATGACTATCATTTTAAACCTGCGGATGCATTGAAGTCCGACGAAAAAACTAATTTATTGTTTTACAGATCAATATATCTGCCGTCATCGCTTCCAGATTTACTTTTACCATACCTTTTTTTGCCGTGAAGGTCATTTCCGGATGAATGGCGTTCTGATATTTTCCATTCCGGGTAACAGGGATTTCAATCATCCGTTCTTTTTGTGAATGGTTAAAGACGGCTACCACCTCGGTATTTTTGTATTTTCTGTTATAAGCCAGAATGTTGTTCTTATCATCAACAACCGAAAAGGTGATATCTCCATATATCAATGCCGGATTTGATTTCCGGATCAAAATGAGTTTTTTATAAAAGTGCAGCAGGGCAGTATCCTGTACTACTTTATCTGCTTTCCTTTTTAACCCGAACGGATGGTGGGTTTCATCCTCATATATAATATCTGGCCAGATCATGGGTTTGCGTGTATCAGGATCGTCTGCACCCCACATACCCACCTCATCGCCATACCAGATATGTGGTGTACCGATATAGGTATACTGGTGGACCAGCAGCATTTTCTGGATGTCTCTTGTTACTTCATCAGGTTTGTCAATTTTATAATTCAGGTTGTCATAAGGTTTATCCCTGTACTTATACTTGTTTTTATTGTATAATGATGTGGAAACCCTTGGTGCGTCGTGGCTCGCCACCAGGTTCATCATTGCCTCCTGTCTGTTCACATCTATGCCGCATAGTTTGTTTTTTAATTCTGAAACAAATGCACTCACCTTCATACTATCAGGAGCATAGGCAAAAAAATGCCTTACGGGTCTGTACCAGCGGTAGTTCATAATGGCATCGAACTGATCGCCCTGAAGGAAACTATTCGGGGACATCAGCTCATCGGGCCAGGTTTTCCACCATATCTCGCCGACAAGGTAAGCGTCGGGATTCACTGCTCTGACTTCCTTCCGGAATTCGCGCCAGAAACCCATAGGAACTTCAGCAGCCACATCAAGCCGGAATCCATCGATACCGTCGTCCGGATTTCCGTCGCCATTCGGGTCCAGCCATCGTCTGGCGATATTGAAAATATGGTTTTTTGCAGACTGGCTGTGCAGGTTTCCTTCAAAGGGCATTTCCCGACAGTCGCCGATGATGTCCTTTTTCAGTTCCGGCATAGTTGGTATGCCAGCCCATCCAAGGTATTCAAACTCATTTTCAGGTGTAGCCGGGTCGTCAAACCGTTCAATTTCGTACCAGTCAGAAAATTCCGATTTCAGCCCTTTGGCCTTTACATCTTTGAAAGCCCAGAATTCTTTACCGGTATGGTTAAACGAATAATCCAAGATGATCCTGATACCCTTTTCATGACAAATTCCGATAAGCTTAAGAAAAAGACTGTCGGCTGTGGTCCATTTCCAGGTAACAGGGTTTACCGGGTCCTCCGATGCAACAATTGCGATGTCTCTTTCGGGATCCGGACCGAAATTCCTGTCGATATGCCGCCAGATTCTGGCATCGTATTTGTGCAGCGAAGGCGAGTCGTTCAGCGGATTGAAATAGATCGCATTTATTCCCAACGTTACCAGGTAATCCATCTCATCGATAACACCTTGCAGATCACCTCCGTATCGCCGGAGTTGCAGGTTATCCCACATATTGGCTAAATTTGACCGGAAAAAATAATCATCAGGTTTATACCAGTCGCTGCCCCACGGGGTTATTGACCAGCTACCCGGAATTGAATCGGGATACGTTCCGTACATGTCCTTAGGTGTGGGATCGTTTGAGGAATCTCCGTTTCTGAAACGTTCCGGGAATATCTGGTACCAGATGGCATTTTTTGACCATTCCGGAACATGGGAAAGATCGTCCGGCAATGATCCGGATGTGCCTGTTTTTAAAGGTGTTCCAAAATTTACACTTATCAGGAAACCTGCAAAAAGCAGGCATATCTTTAACGTCTTTGGTATCATTTCATCTGCTTTTATATAAAAGAAAGCCCGCATTTTGTGGGCTTTCTATCTATGTCCGGATCTTTATTTAGCCGGTGTCATGGTTATGATAAGATCAAGCATATTCACCTCAATGGTATAATCACCGGTTGTTCCGGTAAATTTGAAGTTTTGGTCACTGTCGCCCGCATCTTCAAATAACGGGTCAACAGAGCCGTCAGTGGCAAAAAACGGGTAATTGTATGAAGTCGGGCTCCAATCGGCCTGGGCAAAGAACCGGAAAGCCTCACCGCTGATAAATTCCGTTGTGGCCTCAAACATACCATTGCTGATCCACGTCAGCTGAACATAATTGGTGGTCCAGTCCCATCCGCCCAGGGCGGCACCAGTCATATACAATACCGGTTCATCCACTTCAACCATTTCTATAGTTTTATTCTTCAGATCCACTGTAATGTCGTAATACCCTGTGGCGCCCACAACCTTGAAATTATTATCTCCGTCTCCTGCATCTTCGAGATTTGCATCCACAGAACCTCCACTGAAGTATGGATAATTGTAGGAGGTCGGACTCCAGTCGGGTTGGGCGAAAAACCGGAAACCTTCACCACTGATGAAATAGGCAATGGTATTGTAAACACTCGGCGCTGTGCTGCGCATTTCCACACCTTTGGTCCAGTCCCATCCCCCGGTTGCAGCACCGCACATATAGATCGGTGGAAATATTGTGGCATAGGGAGCCACAGTAATCGCTTCTGCAGTTGAATAGGCAGGGGCAACCTCGGTGCTTACCGTGGCTTTTACACGCAATTCAAATGAATGATCGGTGTCATATTCCTCGTATCCTGCATCAAGCAGCTTTTTGTTAAAGTCCGCGACAGAAATTGTGGCGGATAGAGAATCAACAGTAAGGATATCCACCGGACCTGAAAAGTTCTTTGTGACGGAATCAATTTGAAGGGTATAGGTTATTGAAGCCTGAAAACCGAAATCTGCCGCAGTCCAGGAAAACAGAAGCGTATCATCTGCATGATCGAGCGTGAAATCGGCAAAGGCTGGTACTGTTTGTAACGATGAACCTGCCGGATTCCCGCTCAAATAGGCTTTCGTTTCGTCTTTCTCACATGCACTGAGAGAGAACAGGGCGAGAACAAAAGCGATTATATAAATATTTCTTCTCATTTTTTTTATTTTAAAGTTAGAATAAATAACTGATTAAAAGATTCCATGATCAGGTTCTGATCATAGGAATATTCTAATTGTACCCGGTATTTTGAACCAGATTCGGGTTTGCACCTAGGTCTGCAGCGGGAACTGGAAAGAGGTCACGGAAACTTTCAGTGGCCGTTCCTTCAGCAACATTACCTTTCCACGGCCAGGTATAATCTCCGTTTGTCAACTCACCAAAGCGAATCAGGTCAGTTCTTCTGTGTCCTTCCCAGAAAAGCTCACGGGCCCGTTCATCCAGAATGAAATCCAGTGTTAGTTGTCCCTGGGTAATATCACCTGACGCATCTCCATATGCCCGTTCCCTTAGCGCGTTAAGATAACCCAGTGCAGTAACTGCATCACCTCCGGAGCCACCTCTTAGCAGAGCTTCAGCATACATAAGGTACACATCGGAAAGTCTGAACATGGGATAATCCGTATCCACAAAATCAGGATGACTGTGCAGGGCGGGTCCACCGGTTGAAGTTATATTCTTATACTTTGTAACTGCCCATCCGTCTGTGAACTGAGCAATATCATTTATTTCTAGTGATTGCCCATCGCTCCAGAACATAGCCCGGGAATCTGTTGAACCGGTCGGGTCGGAAAATTTATTGACCAGTGCCTTAGTTGTGCGGATACCTCCCCAGCCGCCACCGACTCCAAAATCAGCTGCAGGCATACTTCCGCCTATTGCAGCATGGATCAGGTAAGTCATTCCTCCGTAGGACCTCGTATACGAACCGTCACAAGTTATCGGAAAGATAATTTCCGGGCTGAGGTTATTGTCTGCCGTGAAATTGTCCTGGTATACAGGATTAAGGGAATAGGAAGAAGCAATAACCATTTTGCAGTAGGTGAGGCATTCGGTATTCCTTTCCTGTCCGATATATACATTTGCATTCAGGTAGAGTTTTGCCAGTAATGTCCATGCTGCTGCCTGATCGGCTCTGGCATATTCAAACCGGGGAGGTCCAAGTTCCGATTCAATGGCGAGAAGTTCCGATTCTATATAATTGTAAAGATCGGCGCGGGAAATCTGTTCCGGAAAATAAGCGCCTGGTTTATCGGCTTCGGTAACAAACGGGACATTTCCGAACATATCGAGTGCATGGTAGTATGCAAGCGCCCTGATAAATCGGGCCTCGGCATGATACCGCATCACATTTTCATCGGTATTGCCTGCGGTAACCCTAATGTATTCATTGCACAGTGCCACAGTAAAAAATATTCTGGAGTACATGGCTGCAAGAAAAACATCGTTCGGTGTCCATGTCTGCCAGTGGAAATCTTTTATTGTAGCATCATTCCAGGCCATTACAGCCTCATCCGTTGTCAGTTCCTGGCAGTTCCAGTACTGACGAAGGTAATTGGAAAATCCTTCATCGATGCCTGCAATATCGGGCTGCCCTGCAGGGCCCTGCTGGCCGCTTACAGAGAAAGAAGCATATAATTTTGCCAATGCCTCAATATAGCCTTTAGGATTGTCGAATACGGTGGCTGAAGTGGTAAGCTTCGTATCTATTGGTGTCACATCCAGGTCTTTAACACATGATGCAATCAACACAGATACAAACAGTATGTAAATAAATATTTTACCAGTTTTTTTCATTTCTTTATCCTTTAAAAGTTTTACAGTGAGATATTTACGCCCAGAACGAAGATGCGGGGCCGGGGATATACATTGTTGTCTATTCCGCCATCGATTTCAGGATCAAGGCCTTTGTATTTTGTAATGACAAATGCATTCTGAACCGTGAAGTTGATCCGCATCTTAAAATTCTGCGTGAACAGTTGCTGCATATCATATCCTATGCTCATATTATCCATTCTGAAGAAAGAAGCATTTTCTACATAGAAATCAGACCAGTATTGCGGATTGATAAATTTTGTATCATTGACCTGTGTGGGCAGGTTATTGAAAAATCCCGACTGGTTATACATGCTGCTGTATACGGCCCTGTCTGAAGCTACATTATTATAAACGTAGTTGCCTATACTCAATCTGCCGGAAAACGAGAAATCGAAGTTCTTATAGCTTACCCTTGAATTCACACCCATCAATACATCGGGTGCGGGCTTTTTGTAATGGTACTTGTTAAGGTTATTGCTCGAAACCACTCCGCCTTCTCCGCTGCGGTCAACATACAATCCTTCGACCGGCAAACCGTCTGTACCATATACCTGCTGGAATACAAAGAATGAATTAACAGGATACCCTACATTGTTGTTCTGGATAAAGTTACCTACACCACCGCTTATAACTCCAACTGCGACTCCCGTATATTCGGGGTCATCCGTGGCAGTTAATCTGGTGATCTCGTTCTTATTATAAGATACCGTTGTTCCTATCATCCAGAACCAATCGCGTGTAAAAACCGGTTGCAGGTTCAGGGTTACTTCAATCCCCTGGTTTTTAAGATCTCCGACATTGGTCAGCAGGAAATTTGAAAAATTGCTGCCGGCTGCAATAGGAATGAAGTTTAACAGATCTTTAGTCTCGCGTTCGTACACATCAACTGAACCTGTGATCCGGTTCTTCATGAAACCGAAGTCAATCCCTATATTGTAGGTTGTCGTTTCCTCCCACTTAATATTTGCATCGTAGGGATCGGGTCTCAGTGTCGGATAAAAGGTATTTCCGAACTGATATTGGGCTGTCGATTCGCTTAACCGGTATATGGCAAGGTAAGGATAATAATTGCGGCTCAGATTCTCTTCATCGGGTTTTACGATATCCTGCTGGCCGGTAATGCCATAACCCAACCGTAGTTTCAGATCGGTTATTGCCCTGACGTTTTTAAGAAACGATTCATTGTTAATCTTCCAGGCGAATGCTGCGGCAGGAAAAAGCCCCCACCGGTTTTCTTTTGCAAATCTTGATGAGCCGTCGTCACGAACCGATACCGTTAAAAGATATTTATCCATCAATGAATAATTCAGCCTTCCAAAGAATGAAACCAGGTAATATTCATGAGCATATGTGGTTGTATCGCCAATGGTTTCTGCAACGTTTGTTTTGGTGTTTGAGCCTTCCCTCCGGACATGCTGCCACGAATAGCCGGCAGTAACATCAATATTGCTGCTGGCAAACGGCAATTCCTTAGCGTAATTCAAATAGAAATCAAGGAGTTCGTTCTTTCCTTTCTGGCTATAGTCAGTGATTTTTCCGACCCCGTCACGAAATGTAAATGCTGCGTTGGAGGGAGCGTTATTTACTCCTTTGTTGGTCTTAAAATAGTCATACCCTAGGTTCAGATTCGCCCGTAAATCGGGTAATCCGTGAAAGGTATAATCGAGTTTGATATTTCCCAGGCTTCTCATCACAGCCGAAGTGTTGTTGGTTTGTTTGAGCTGGGCCACAGGATTACTCACTCCGATGGGATTTGGATATCCGTTGGGATTCATCTTCCCGCTCGGTAATGTATCGGACAGATTGGTCCAGGTATAAAACCCACCGAACCTGATGTTCCCGTTTTTCACAGGTTGTGTCGGGTCAAAGGCCACGGCACCGTTTATCGCACCTGTTTCCCCGAAATTTTCTTTTGAATACATTCCCCTCAGATTCGCATTCACCTTCAGGTGTTGGTCAAAAAATGAAGGCCCTGCGTATAAACTCAATGTTGTTCTTTGCAGACTTGTTGTCCTGAGAATACCATTTTGATAGGTATACCCCAGTGATCCCCTGTAAGGAACATCTTTGTATGTGCCCGACACACTCAGGTTGTGATCATGACCAGCTGCAGTATGATAGATTTCTTTCTGCCAGTCGGTATTTTCAGTTCCGAGCCTTGTCAATGCCTTTGCACTTAGTCCCGGCATGCCGTCTTCCAAAAGTTTGGCAGCAATTGATCTCATTTCGTCACCGGTAAATACATCGAGGTATTTCGGTGTGGTATTCAGGTAAAAATTACCCGTGTAATCCAACTCAATTTCTTTACCATACGTACCTTTTTTAGTGGTAATAATAATAACGCCGTTGGATGCCCGTGAACCGTAAATTGCAGTAGCCGAGGCATCTTTAAGGACGGTAAAAGATTCGATGTCATTTGGATTTATCATTGTCAGTGGATTTCCCATACCTGAAACAGCCCTCGTATCCAGAGGTAATCCGTCCAGGACAATTAAAGGGTCATTGCTGGCTGACATGGAAGAGCCGCCACGTATACGTATGGTTGAGTTTCCACCAGGTGCTCCTCCTGTGGTAGTAATAACTACTCCTGCACTTCTTCCCGCAAGCAGTTCCTGTGGCGAAGTTATGGCGCCTTTATTAAAATCTTTTGCACTCAATACATTAACCGCACCGGTTGCATCAGATTTTTTAACCGTGCCATACCCGATAACCACCACTTCATCAAGCTGTTCGACACCGGGTTCAAGAGCTATGGTTAAATAATTATTGTTTTCAATTACCTGTTCAACATTGGTATAACCAATGGAAGAGATAACAAGCGTGGCACCTTTGGGAACAGTGAGCTGAAAATTCCCGTCGATGTCACTTGATGTTCCTGAAGTCGTTCCTTTTTCAAGAACCGTTACACCCGGTAACGGATCACCGGTCACCGCATCTGTTACCTTTCCTGACAGCTCCAGATCCTGGGCATATAGTTGCCCGGCAGAAACAAGCATGAGGTAAAACGATGCCAGTAGAATAATCAGTTTTCTTTTGTTTTTCATAGGTCAAGGATTAAAATGTTACATGTTTATCATTTATTAGTTTTCCCCGGATTCTTTGTTTATCGGGTAAATATTCCGGATCATACCATGAATTGAAACGATCCGGCATTATGGGAAAATGCAGTTGCTGCTGAAAGGTTTTTACTATTTTTTTTAATAATGTAGTATTCATCCACTATTTATATTTATTGACGTATTACCATTAAAACCATGGTAATTTTGTCCTGAATTCCTGTAAACCTTCCTTACTATATTGCTCCTTAAACCAATTATCCCTAACTTAACCCTACCTTATGCGATGAGACTTATGTGGGTTAAAACAAGAACAAATATACATATTTTTCACATAAAAACAACTTATAACTAGCTAATTTTCAAAAATTTAACGCAAACGATTTCGCAAACGATCCCGCAAACGTTTGCATGATATTTTATATGACTTTATTCATGTTTTTTTTATATTTATGAACTTTTTACCATTTTAAATGAATATTCTTACATGGGAAGTTTGCATGTTACCATAAAAGATATAGCCAGGATGCTGGGAATTTCTGTATCCACAGTTTCCCGTGCATTGAAAGATCATCCCGATATCAGCCCCGAGACCAAGGAAAGGGTGAATGGCGTAGCTAAAAAGTTGAATTACAGGCCTAACGCCCTGGCGCTGGGATTAAAGAATAACAGAAGCAATACCATAGGCGTCATCATTCCAGAGGTCGTGCATTTTTTCTTTTCCTCGGTGGTAAGCGGCATAGAAGACCTTGCCTATGAGGCCGGGCTGAATGTGATGTTATGCCAGACAAATGAAATGTACGAGAGGGAAACCATGGTGGCCCAGGCACTCATTGACCACAGGGTTGACGGGGTGCTGGTTTCGGTTGCAAAATCCACAAAACGGTTCGATCATTTAATGAGTTTTCATGATAATCATATCCCCCTTGTTTTTTTTGATCGTGAAAGCGCTTCTCTTGAAGCCGATACGGTAATTGTTGACGATTTTAAAGGGGCTTATATGGCAACGGAACATTTGCTGTCCATAGGATGCAAAAATATTGTACATCTCTCGGCTCCGGACAATCTCCTGATCGGACGACTGAGAAAAGAAGGTTATATGCAGGCCCTGACAGACCATAATTTTGCACCTGATCCATCGAATATTTATTTATGCGATACAAGTGAAAAAGTGGTTGATAAAATTCACAGGATACTATCCAGAGAGCCTAAGCCTGATGGTTTTTTTGCAGTGAATGATTCCACTGCTATAACAGTTATACAGGAACTGACCAAATCCGGTCTCCGAGTTCCGGAAGATGTGGCTGTAGTCGGGTTCGGCGATGGCCCGTTATCAACAATTATTTGTCCCGCCCTTACTACAATTGAGCAGAATGGCTATGAGATAGGATTTGAAGCAACCCGGTTTCTACTGGAAAGAATTGCACAAACAAATTTAGTTTCCCCAGCCCGGAGAAAAGTTTTTACACCGGTGTTGTTAATTCGGGAATCAACAAACAGGAATGGAAAAAGTACCTGAATAGTCTGGAGTTCGTTGTACCTGATGTTCAGAGTTTCCTGAGTAATTAAAGTAATTATATAACCAATAGCTAATTTTCTTCCAACCTTCTAAGCTTCCAACTCACGACTTTAAGTACTTCATTAACCTGAACATCCATTTCAAACGTTTGCGTAGATTTTTTTATATGGATTTAATCCTTCTGTAAGCTACAGGAGACAGGATATTCCAGGTGATCACCGGCTGTATTTTTAACCCGGTCTGAACATAATGGAAAAAATATCTGCCGGAGATTCAATACATTTGTTGTGTAAACCTTACCGGATTAATTTTTCTTATTCCATTTATTCCCTTTAAAATATTGGGATTATAGATTATTTTGCCAATCGAATTACATTGCAAAAGGTATATAACTGTTGGCTTAATAAAGAGATGTTGCTATGAAAAAACCTCAATTATCATTCTGGCAGATCTGGAATATGTCCTTTGGCTTTTTGGGGATCCAGTTCGGATTTGCCTTGCAGAATGCTAACGTAAGCCGGATCTTCGAAACCCTTGGTGCAAAAGTCGAGAATATACCCATTCTTTGGATTGCCGCACCCGTCACGGGCCTGATCATGCAACCTATCATCGGTCATATGAGCGATAATACATGGAACAGATTGGGACGCCGGAGGCCCTATTTTCTTTCAGGAGCTATTCTTGCATCAGTGGCTTTGCTGCTGATGCCACACTCGCCGGTATGGTGGGTGGCTGCAGGAATGTTGTGGATAATGGATGCGTCCATTAATATCTCTATGGAACCTTTTCGTGCATTCGTGGGTGATATGTTGCCTTCGGAACAGCGTACAAAAGGCTTTGCCATGCAGAGTTTTTTTATAGGCACAGGTGCAGTTATCGCTTCCGCTTTGCCCTATGTTCTTACGAACTGGTTTGGCGTTTCAAATATCTCGAAAGAGAACAGTATACCTCCCAATATTATTTTCTCGTTCCTGATCGGAGCAATCGTTTTTTTATCAGCAGTTTTATGGACCGTTCTCCGAACACGGGAATATTCGCCCGCAGAGCTTGCGAAGTTTAATGAAGCAAGTTCAGATAATGCCATTCTAAAACATAAGGGAGACGATATCCTTTCACCTGGCCGTTTCTTAAAAGCATCGTTTTTCTGGGTATTAGGCGGGATTGTGATGACCATTCTTGTTTCCATCCTGAACATGGAGGCTGAAGTGTACATTCTTGGTTTCGGCCTGATCGGCTTTGGACTGATCTTGCTGCTTACGGGATTGCTTATTAAAAACAACAATACGAATAACGGATTGGTAATCGTAGTCAGTGATCTGTTTAAGATGCCAAAAACCATGGTTCAGTTGGCTTTTGTGCAGTTTTTCTCGTGGTTTGCGCTTTTTTCAATGTGGATATATACTACCGCTGGGGTTACAAGCACAAAATACGATATGGAGCTCGACCGGTCTACCTATGAGTCATTGAGGCAATCGGTAGACAGCATATCACTGCTTTCTGCAGCAAAGGAATGGACAAATCTCGAAGATATCAGATCAGATATGAACCTCTTTGAAAAGAATTTCGAATCCGGCAGAAAGGTTGTTGCTACCATGAGAGTGGTTCAGTTCTTTAATGATGAAAAAAAGAGCGGTCTCCTGGGATTGAACAGGCATGTTGAACAACGGTTATTGCATATCGAGAAAGAATACAATAAAGGTGCAGATTGGGTTGGTATACTAATGGCTGTATATAATGGTTTCGCTGCAATTATGGCATTCCTTCTTATTGGCCTTGCAAAAATTAGCAGCCGTAAGACCGTTCATTCAGTGAGTTTGGTCATAGGAGGATTGAGCCTTATCTCGTTTTTGCTTATCAAAAACCCAAAATTGCTGATGATTCCGGAACTTGGAATAGGCCTTGCCTGGGCAAGTATTCTGGCAATGCCGTATGCCATTCTTACAGGATCGCTGCCATCTCACAAGATGGGAACATACATGGGTATTTTCAATTTTTTTATTGTAATACCACAGATTATGGCTGCAAGCATCCTTGGATTCCTGGTTAAAAGCATTTTCAACGGTGAAAGCATTATGGCCCTTGTTGCAGGAGGGGCATCAATGATTGCCGCTGCCGCACTGGTACTTTTTGTAGATGATAACAAATAACGGATTGGAAAATTGAAAATGAAAATATCGGCGTGCCTTTTCGATCTTGATGGCGTTATTGTAGATACGGCAAAATACCATTACCTGGCATGGAAAAGACTCGCCCGGGAGGTCTTCAATAAAAACCTTACCACCGAACACAATGAAAGACTGAAAGGAATCGGAAGGCTCGAATCACTGGATATTTTACTCCGGCTATTCGGAATCATCATTCCTGAAGAAGAAAAAACGGTTCTTGCAGAAAAGAAAAACAACTGGTATGTCGGATACATTCGCCTGATCTCGAAAGATGAAATATTGCCCGGGTTTATGGATTTTCTTACCGGTGTTAAAAACTTAGGATTGAAAACTGCAGTTGGTTCTGCGAGTAAAAATACAGGAATGATCATGGAAAAGCTGGAACTGACAGAAATGTTCGACAGTATTGTCGACGGAACTAATATCACCCGCGGAAAGCCCGATCCTGAAATATTTCTTAAATGCGCAGAGGAGTTGCACATTGATCCGCAATATTGTCTTGTATTTGAAGATGCAGCAGCAGGTATCGATGCAGCACTTTCTGCAGGAATGCACGCTATTGGTGTAGGAGATCAAAAACTACTCAGGAAAGCATACCGTGTAATACCCTCATTTATAAATTATTCTGCAGATGATTTATTAAAAACAGTAGAATTGAAGAGTGTATGAACAGGTATCTGAAAATCGATCCGTGGCTGATCATCGAGGAGGGATTTGTTCCTTCAAACCAAAGGGCTTCAGAAAGCATTTTCAGTCTTGGTAATGGCAGGATGGGACAACGGGCCAACTCCGAAGAGTTATACTCCGGGAATTCACTGTCGGGCTCGTATATTGCCGGGATCTACTATCCCGATAAAACACGTGTCGGATGGTGGAAAAACGGATATCCCGAATACTTTGCCAAGGTGGTGAATTCACCGAACTGGATTGGAATTGCTGTACTTGTTGAGGATGAATCGCTTGATCTTGCGAAATGGAAGACCCATGAATTTTTACGGGTTTTGAATATGAAAGAAGGCACGCTATCGCGCCGGTTTGTTGCAGAGAGTCATACCGGTAAAATGATTGAGGTGAACTGTACCCGATTTCTGAGTATGCACAGAAAGGAACTCGGTGTGATCCGGTATGCGGTTAAAACCCTTAACTTTAGCGGACCGGTTAAGCTGATCCCTTATCTCAACGGAGATATTTACAATGAAGATGCCAACTATAATGAAAAATTCTGGGATCTCACAGTTTCGGATTCATCTCCGGGAAAAGCTTACCTTGAAGCTGTTACAAGAAAAACAGGCTTCACTGCCGGATTTGCAATGCGTTTTCGGGTGGCCGCATCGGGTACTAAATCAATTAAGGAAACCATATCCTTTCATTCTGCCCTTTATGCTGAAAATTCCGTAAATGTTAACCTGAAAGAAGGACAGGAAGTTACCCTTTTTAAGTATGTTGCAGTGATCAACTCATTGTATTGTTCACCGGAAAAGATCAGGGCTGAAGCGGAGAAAAAGGCAGATGAGGCTTTAACTCTTGGTTTTGATTCGCTTTTTAAAGAGCACAGTTCATGCTGGCAGGAAATATGGGAACATAGTGATATAAAGATAGAGGGTGATACCGATGCACAGCAGGGTATCCGGTTTAATATATTCCAGCTAAACCAGACATACAGGGGAGACGATCCCAGACTGAACATAGGCCCGAAAGGATTCACCGGTGAAAAATACGGAGGATCTACTTATTGGGATACAGAGGCCTTCGGGATACCGTTTTTTCTCAGCACAGCCCCTAAGTCAGTTGCCCGCAATTTGCTGATTTACCGGTACAGAAACCTCGGAAAGGCAATTGAAAATGCTCAGAAGCTGGGTTTTGATCACGGTGCTGCCTTATATCCGATGGTTACTATGAACGGTGAAGAATGCCATAATGAATGGGAGATCACTTTTGAAGAGATCCACCGTAATGGCGCCATTGCTTATGCCATTTATAATTACATCAGGTATACGGGTGATACCGGTTATCTTGCCAGGTATGGCCTCGAGGTACTTATTGGTATCGCAAGGTTTTGGAAACAAAGGGTCTCGTTTTCAAAGGTAAAGAACAAGTATGTGATTCTGGGGGTTACGGGTCCCAATGAATATGAGAATAATGTAAACAATAACTGGTATACGAATACCATGGCTGAATGGTGCCTGAAATACGCCATGGAAAGTATTGAATTTGTGAAAACAAATTTTCCTGATCGGTTTAAAGAGATCTCCGAAAAATGGGCGTTTGACAAGGAAAATGAAACTGCAGAATGGACCGAGATCATGAAAAATATGTATTTTCCTGTGGATGAGGAAAACGGAATTTTTCTTCAACAGGATGGATACCTCGATAAAGAGCTTCTCACTGTACATGATCTTGATCCTGATGAAAGACCCATCAACCAACACTGGTCCTGGGACCGCATTCTTCGATCCTGCTTTATTAAACAGGCAGACGTATTGCAGGGTATTTTCCTTTTTGACGACCGGTATGATCACGAAATTATCCGAAGAAATTTCGAGTTTTATGAACAGCGTACCGTACACGAGTCTTCCTTATCAGCCTGTATCCATGCTATAGTTGCTTCCAGGATATGCAATATTGAAAAGGCATATGAACTCTACCTGAGAACCTCAAGGCTCGATCTGGATGATTATAACAATGAAGTCCGTGAGGGATTGCATATCACCAGTATGGCAGGCACATGGATGGCAATTGTGATAGGCTTCGGAGGACTGAGGATCAAAAACGATATGCCTGCGTTTCATCCCCTGATACCTGTAAACTGGAAAAAGTATTCTTTTCGTGTATATTTCAGAGAGTCAGTAATTGAAGTATTGGTTGCAAAAGGAAAAATCAGGCTTGAGAATCACTCTGACAGCTATCTGAATATCCTGGTGAACAATACCCCCTACTTGCTTGAAAAAGAACTTGAGGTGGTTACAAGCGATTGCATGGAATGGTAAATTTAAATGTACTTTAATGATACTTAAGTTATGAAGCATACAACCCCAAAAATCATAATCATCTTTCTGATACAAGGTATACTTCTCTCCTCTGCAACAGGAAAGAAAACAGATCAGCCTCGTATAAATCATCCGGAATGGACCCGTAATGCAGTGATATATGAAGTAAATCTCAGACAGTTTACACCAGAAGGTACGTTTACCGCCTTTAGGGCTCATCTGCCGAGACTTAAGAAAATGGGAATTGATATAGTCTGGCTTATGCCCATAAATCCGATAGGCGAAAAAAACAGGAAAGGCCCCCTGGGTAGTTACTATTCGGTGAAAGACTATCAGGCGATCAATCCGGAATTTGGTACAATGGATGATTTTAAAAACCTTGTTATTGCAATACATGACATAGGGATGAAAGTTATTATTGACTGGGTTCCAAACCATTCTTCGTGGGATAACGCACTGGTCATTACGCATCCTGAATATTACCTGAAGGATTCGGTAGGAAATTTTGTATCACCGTTCGACTGGACCGATGTCATACGATTTGATTATTCGAATCCAGGCATGAGGGAATACATGATTAAAACCATGAGATGGTGGTTGAGAGAAACAGATATCGACGGATTCAGATGTGACGTGGCTCATATGGTTCCGGTAGATTTTTGGAATGAATTAAGACCACGACTCGAAGAAGTAAAACCCGTGTTCATGCTTGCAGAATCCGATCAGCCTGAGTTAAATGAAAAAGCATTTGATATGACCTACGACTGGAAATTGCATCATATCTTCAACCAGATTGCCGGCAAAGAAAAGTGTGCCTTTAGTATCGCAGAGCATTATCAGTGGGTTGATTCAGTGTATCCGCCTGATTCTTACCTGATGGAGTTTACTTCGAACCATGATGAGAACTCCTGGAATGGGACTGAATTTGAACGGTTGGGAAAGGGCGCACAGACATTTGCTGTACTTGCAGCCACACTGCCCGGAATGCTTCTGATTTATAATGGGCAGGAATCTGCATTTAACAGAAGACTGAAATTTTTTGAAAAAGATACCATTTCCTGGGATGAATACAGGTTTAGCAATTTTTACAAAACACTCACAGGTCTCAAAGAAAGAAATAAGGCATTGTTTAATGGAAGCGAAGGGGGGACGCTCGAGGTGCTTTCTACCCCTGCTGATAGCATGGTTTTTGCTTTTATTAGGGAAAAGAAAGGAGATAAAGTTTTGACAGTATGTAACTTAAGTGACAGGTCGATGACCTATACCGTCATCCCTCCGTATAAGCTGGGTACCCTGAAAGAGATCTTTGAAGGGACAAGTGTATCTTTCAATGACAGCACAGAACTGACTTTAAGTCCGTGGAGGTATTATGTTTTTAAATACAACCGGTGATTGTTGGTTAATGTACAGAACATAAAACAGGAATATACCTACCATAAAAATTTACGCAGTTTCTCACGAATTTTGATCCGTTGATAAACCCGGTGTAATGCTTCACCAAAATCTACTGGAATTTGCGCTGAAAATGATCTACCTTGCGATCCGAGCAAATCGTTATGTTCATTATCGCGTTATTTTTTCAGACTCTCACTGACACACAAAAAGCGCCTGATTTAGGGCGCTTTTTCATGAAATGCCTGTTTAGTCGCGATCAGAATTTAAATGTTAATCCAACACCAAGAAGCTCTTTGAGTTGTACTTTATCAATCTGGTCTTTGTCATACAACAACTGAAAAATTATATTGGCAGACAGTAACTTGTTTATCTTCATATTCAGTAGAATGTCCCAGTTCACATCGAGTTGCGGTTTATCCAGATAATTGTAAAATAATCCCAGCTTTGTGTCAAGCGATACATTTTTAACAATATCCTTTTTCAGCGTTGATATCAGCGACGCTCCAAACTCATACCTGACCTTTTTGCCCGGTTCAACCCCGAACCGTCCTTCCTGGGAAAACTGATCATTGTTTACGATCGTGATCTTACCGGTTACAGGTGAAATTGCCAAAGAAAAGAACTCATTCGGTTTAAAGTCCATACCCAATGTTATTAGCAGGTATGCGGGAGCCAAAAAACGCGAGATTACCGAATCGCTTCTAGCTTCACTGTATCCTTTGTCCATCTGTGTCTTAAAGCTGAGTGAGGCACTGTAATACCATTTTTTGTATGCTTCATAGCCGTATTTCGATGATATTTCAAAATCATCATCTGTTTTTCTGGATTGAGCGTTTCCCAGTTTGGTCAGACCGTATTTAATGCTTAGCGCAGATTCCCACGATGACTTGTTTTTTACATAAGAGGCATTTGTATTTAACAACCCCAGAGCTGCAAAAGATTTTTCACCGCCAGCCTGCCAGCTATTGGAAAATGAGGTCTGTGCAATATTCAGGCTTATCAGGCCACCATGCTTCCAGTACCTGGTTGTATCTGTTTGCAGCGTATCCTGGCTGTATGAGGAAAAGAATATACCCGGCAAAATCATTGAGAAAAGTAGTGCTTTCATGTGCTTTGATTTAATGTTGGTATTTAACATGTAACGGTTTATTTGCCAGGGAGTGTTTTTGAATATATAGAACATTTACTGTAAGTGAATTGGTTGTATTCAAAAAAAATATTTAACTATATGACTAAAAATTGTTTATCTATTTTATATAACTCTGTACGATCTGTCCAATGTAAAATTTATGAAAATCCTTTGTGGGATAGTTCTTGCTGATTATTCCTGCATCGATGAAACCGTTTTCATGTATCCGGTCAGCATATATTTTCCTGCACTCAAGTACCATCCTTGCCTGAAGGTAGCCTATATTTCCATGTTCAGTGAGTAACGGTATTAATCCGGTTTCTTTAATTTTATCTGTATTCCTTCCCGATTTTGTACCGCAGAAATTTAATATTGATCTGTGCTCTTCGTGAAAAAAACTCAGAGTGTAATAATCTTGGTGTTCTGTAAACGCGAAGGTATACCTCTGTGGACGTATAAAACAAATAGCTATAGGTTTGTTCCACAAAATACCCATTAATCCCCAGCTTGCAGTCATTGTATTGAAATTTTCAGGTATTCCTGCCGTGATTAGCATCCATTCATCGTCGATAAGCCTGAACACATTATCTGTTATCTTTTTACAGTCAATTGTTTTAAAATGGTTGGTGATCAAATCCATACGCTTTGGTTTTTGGGTAACAGAATACCTTAAGGCATACAACTATTGAAATTTTGTTAACTTAGGCGCCAGGTATTTTCAAATATATAATTCTGCGCACTAAACCAAAAATAACCATTTTTTCGATGAACTAAAATCCTGAATTATGATTGAATCACTGCAAACGCTGGATAATGTCAGGCTGAATTTCTCACAGCAGGGACTTTTTGTCTTAAACCTCACACTGGCTTTTATTATGTTTGGAGTGGCTCTGCAGATCAGATTGGAGCATTTCAAAAATATTATTTTCAAACCCAAATCAACCATAGTAGGGTTTATCTCGCAGTTTCTTTTGTTGCCTATGGTAACAGTACTGATGGTAACTGTTTTAAGAGCATATATCACCCCCACTATTGCCATGGGAATGATTCTTGTTGCCTCCTGTCCCGGAGGTAACATTTCCAATTTTATTACGTCGCTTGCAAAAGGCAATATTGCATTATCTGTGAGTCTTACAGCAATTGCTACAATTGCTGCCATTGTATTGACTCCCCTGAATTTTGCCATATGGGGAGGAGTATATACCAATTTCATTTCACTGCTAAATTCCGACGTTCTGCTCAGGCCCCTTGAAATCAATCCATGGCAGATGTTCCAGACCGTATTCATTTTGCTGGGAATACCCATGGCCATTGGTATTTTTGTGAATCATAAGTTTCCGAATTTGACCCGGCGGATCGTGAAACCTATTAAAATCCTGTCCATACTTCTTTTTGCCGCTATTGTGGCTTTGGCTTTTTCAAATAATTACGAGTACTTTCTCAGGTATATTAAGTATATTTTTATTATTGTACTGATTCATAATGCCATGGCTCTTTTAACCGGATTCTTCTTTGCCACGGGTATGGGTTTATCCAGGTATGACCGCAGGGCAGTATCATTAGAAACCGGCATTCAGAATTCGGGTCTTGCACTCGTATTGTTGTTCAATCCTAAAATATTTCCAAGCGATCTGGCGATTGGTGGTATGGCATTCATTGCAGCCTGGTGGGGAATATGGCATATTCTGTCGGGCCTTGGCATTGCCGCTTTCTGGTCGATAAAACCCCTTAACAAATCGTAATTCTGCATACAAATGGGCAAAAGGACAATCGATCAGTGGACATGGGATTATTGGCTTGTTCAGCGATACGTGAATTTATGTTACAGGATTTTTTACAGGAAAATATATGTGAATAATGTACACAATATTCCGCGTAATCAACCTGTGATCATTGCTCCAAACCATCAGAACGCTCTTATGGATGCACTTGCATTTGTTTGCAACACACCATTTCAAAGCGTATTTTTAGCCAGGTCGGATATCTTTAAGGGCAAATTCCTCGTACACATTCTCAATTTCCTGAATATCATGCCTATATACAGGATACGTGATGGTATTGAAAACGTCAGGAAAAACGAAGAGATCTTTGACAAAACACTATCGGTTCTGCGCAATAAATTCAATCCCCTTATCATGTTCCCTGAAGGAAACCATGGAGAAAAAAGGAGATTAAGGCCTCTGGTTAAAGGGATATTCAGGATAGCGTTCATTGGGCAGGAAGATTACCGTGAGAAACCGGGAGTAAAAATTGTGCCGGTGGGCCTTGATTATGCCAGTCATTCCAATTTCAGATCCACAATCTTTATTAACTTCGGGAAGCCGGTGGAAGTATGCGAATATTATCCGCAATCTACAGGTGATAAAGTTACGGCCATGAATGAACTCAGAGACAGGCTCTCCTCTGAAATCAGCAAACTGATCATCAATATCCGGAATGAAGGATATTACAGTATGTATATGCACCTGAGAACAATTTACAATCGCAGTATGCGTACATTATTGGGCATTAAAGGGGATTCACTTCTGGACAGGTTTAGAGCCGACCGGAAAATGATTGAGATACTCGACAGACAGTTTGAAGACAATAAAGACGCCCTGAAAGTTCTCAATGAACATGTCAGTGCCTATAACAGGAATTTAAAAATCAATAATTTACGCGACTGGATCGTTGAAAAGAATCATTTCTCTGCTTCTTCTGAAATTACAAAACGTATTGCATTGTATCTGCTGTCTCCCCTTTACCTGATTGGTCTGATCAATAACTTCATTCCTTATAAGATTCCGGAACGATTTGTCAGGAAAATAAGAGACCGGCAATTTCACAGTTCGATAAAATTTGGTTTGGGAATGGTGCTGTTCCCCCTCTATTATGTTCTTGCAGGTATTTTAGCAGGCATCTTTATTCCGGGACCGGTTTATACATGGATGTATATTGTTCTAATGCCACTCACCGGATTTTTTGCTTATAATTATTATATTTGGTCTATTAAAAACAAGGCGAAATTATCGTTTCTTTCCGGATTCAGAAAAAAAAGCCGTAACTCAATACTGCTGGTAAAAGAACGAGAGGAGATCGTGAAAATAATGGACCATATTGCAGGAAAATATTTAACGTAGATCAGGTTGAATTTTAAGGGTAGAACAATTTGGATAACCGGTGCGTCTTCAGGTATCGGCGAGGCACTTGCAGGAGAATTTGCCAGGTTGGGCGCAGATCTTATATTGTCCGCGCGGAACAGTGAAAAGCTCGGACTTATCGCTTCTGAGCTGATCCTTAAACATGCGGTTAGAGTTGATGTAATCCCGGTCGATTTGTCTGATAACAGTTCGGTAGATGAGGCAATACGTCGGGTTAAGGAAATGCACGAAAAGATTGACTTCCTGGTAAATAACGCCGGCATCAGCCAGCGGTCATATGTCATTGAAACACCGGTTGATGTCGACCGGAAAATATTCGAAATAAATTTTTTCGGAACCATCACCATAACTAAAGCATTAGTGCCTTTGATGATACAATCGGGTGGGGGGCATATTGTAGTCATGAGCAGTATTGTTGGTAAATTTGGTATACCGTTGCGATCATCCTATTCAGCTTCAAAACATGCTCTGCATGGCTTTTTCGACACGTTAAGGAGTGAGCTGAAGCGAAAAAACATCAAAATAACCATTATTTGTCCGGGACGGATAGCCACAGATATATCGGTGCATGCCATTACAAAAGACGGCTCGAATTATGGTATCATGGATGAAGGTCAGGCCCATGGAGTTCCTGTAGACGTATTTGTTCGAAGGGTTATCAGGGCGATTAGAAAAAACAGGAGGGAAACGGTTATCGGCGGTTTGGAAATTACCATGGTATATATCCGGCGTTTCTTTCCCTGGCTGTATTATATATTGGCTTCGAGAGTCAAACCTACCTGATTTTTTTTATATCTTCGCAACGTCAACCTAATAAAGTCTTTATGAAGGAAAAAGTAATCAGCGGAATTCAGCAGATTGGCATTGGCGTTTCTGATGTATACGAATCCTGGCGCTGGTACAAAGAATATTTTGACACCGATATCAGGATGTTTGAGGAGGAAGCTGTAGCCGAGTTCATGTTGCCTTATACAGGAGGTCTGCCCCGTGCCAGACATGCAGTTCTGGCCTTGAATATGCAGGGCGGAGGGGGATTTGAAATCTGGCAATATACCGAACGAAAACCGGAAGCGCCGGCCGGTGAAATTAAGATTGGGGAACTGGGAATTTTTGCAGCCAAAATAAAGACACAAAATGTAATCGCTGCATACGACCATTTTATGTCGGCAAAGCTGAATATTATAGGCGACCTTCTGACTGACCCTGACGGCGGACACCATTTTTTTCTAAAGGATCCGTTCGGCAATCTTTTTCAGATTGTGAACGGAAAGCATTGGTTTCTCAAAAACAAGAGCCAGACAGGTGGCTGTTACGGAGCAATAATTGGTGTATCCGATATGGGTAAAAGCATGGATTTCTATAAAGACCTTCTGGGGTATGATAAGGTAACATATGACGAGACGGGGACGTTTGACGATTTTAAAAAACTGCCGGGAGGCGATACGCAGATCAGAAGAGTGCTTCTGCGGCATAGTAAACCTCGTACCGGTGCTTTCAGTCCTCTTTTCGGTACAAGTGAAATAGAACTTGTGCAGGCTTATGGTCGTGAACCGCAAAAGATATTCGCCAACCGGTTTTGGGGCGACCTCGGGTTTATTCATCTTTGTTTCGATATCAGGGGGATGAAATTGCTGCGTGAAGAATGCAAAGCCAAAGGTTTTCCGTTTACCGTTGATGCCGGCGATACGTTCGATATGGGTGAAGCTGCCGGGGCATTCTCGTATACCGAAGATCCCGACGGAACATTAATCGAATTTGTTGAAACACACAAAATTCCGATTCTAAAAAAATGGGGCTGGTACCTTGATCTGCGGAATCGTAAGCCTGAAAAGTCTTTACCGCGATGGTTGCTGAGAGCCATATCCTTCAACCGTGTAAAAACAATCGGTAAAAGCTAGATTGGCCTGATATAAATAGAATGAACGCTTCCTCCGGATTTTGACAAATCGTGAATTCGTATTATTTCTACAGATGTGGTAATAGATTCTTACGGGTATATCAGTAATTCTCCTTTTACTCAATCACCTGATTTCCTTATCACTTAATCACTGAATCACCTTTCCCCAAAAGCTTATTTTGATCGATAAATATTCGTTCTGTAAGACCCGAATGTGCTCCGTCGAAAAATACTCCTTCATTCATTGACGAGGTTATCAGAAATTTGGTAGTCGTATCTGCCGGAAATGCTTCAATAGTTAATGGCCTGGTAAAATTGTTTCCTTCAATCTTCAACGCATAAACGGGAGCCTGAGATCGCTGCAGTGGATTTTCCACAATGCTTGCATTGGTTAATGCCGATATTGACCTGAAATAATTTGATACCAATACCGAATCAGCCTGCCAGCTGCCGATCATCCATTTTCCGTTTTCCTTTGTAAGTGTAAAAGAGCTGTCGGCCGGATAATCATATACCAGGCGCGTCCAGTCCTCCGGATTGGATTTCAGCAATGTTTTGTCCCTGAAATCACTGACCGTTCTGTTGAATGACATACCCAGAAATCCTTCAACAACATAAACTTCGTTGTCTCCGGCAAGCCTTACATAGGTGGAAAGCGTTCCGCGCTGCTGACCATAATACGACTGCTGTTGATTTTTAGGTTGCTGGTAATTAAACCGGCCGATATAGAGTTCCGAACTCCGCTTCTTGCCGGCATAAACCTTGATCTTTGTGGCAGCGGAATCGGTAACATCATATTCACTCCATGCCGACTTGTTCCTGGCGACCACGCGTTGCGGTTTCATATCTGCAAGTATGGCCAGAATATTTGCAATCATCATCTGATCGGCACTATATGTTTCCTTTCCCGAGGAGACATTCCATCCATCCTTTTTCCTGGAAAGTTCGATAAGCGATGCCTTTTCTGATCGCGGATCAATGATTATACGGGTGATCCCGGATGTATCTTCATCAATCATTTTTGCCCTGAAAGACCGCTCTCCTTTTTTTGAATCGACGATGATGACAATAACGGCGAATATCAGGAGTATGCCTAGAATTCCGAGCAGCATTTTTGAATTGAATTTTTTATACATATCCAACCTCCATTCTTTTGATTCGTTTGTTTCTCCTTAATTCAAACTTCACAATGCCGATCACGATAATGATGACGATGGGCAAAAGGAAATTCAGGAATTTCAGAAATGTTCTTTTTCCTTCCGACAGGTCATCACGAATGGGACGCGCAGTGGTACCCTTGGTCCTCAGATCAATTAAACCGGTATCGTCTGACAGCCAGTCTATTGAATTGACCATCAGGTTAACATTATCGGGAAGGGGTCCCTGCTGTGATGCCGGAGCTTCAATATCACCATCGGCAACAACCACAAGCTTTGATGTGGCGCTGCCCTGTATGTGTCCCTTAACTGCTGCCGCAAGGGTAAGGCCCGATAACGGAAAATCGCTTTCATTCCATTCTTTCATGTAGTTGAGCCAGGCCGATACCGATTGGGTTCCGGAATGCTCAGATGATTTTATGATGGGAGTATAGTTCAGCGTGCTGTCCCCGGCAAAATCAATGCTGCTTACAAAACGAAAGACCACCTGGTTCAGTCCTGCAGTTATCGGATGGGGTACGAAATTCTGAACGACCGGAAAGAAGGGAAATTCAATCTGCCTGGTCACCAGTCCGGGTCCGAACGGAGTCATCGCCTGCTGCTGAATCCCTACAGGCATGTTGTGGGCATCAAGAACGAAATTTTCATTTACTATAATCCCTTTTTTTGCCAGCCAGGTTTCAAGTCCTGTATTCACTGCATGCCCCATAGCTTCTTTACTGGGATCCACATCCACACGGTTGAAAGCCAGAAATATTCCTTTGCCATCAGCCAGAAACCGGTCAAGCTGATCAAGCTGGTTTTGGGTAAATGAATCCACGGGGGCAACAATGGCAAGCGCCTGAAGTTTGTCGAGTTCAGAGGAGGAATCGCTAAGTGTTACAGATTCTGTTTCATAAAGCACGGATAAACTATGAACGGCATTTCCAAGCTCTCTTAGAGGTGTCTCACCCTGTCCCTGAAGAAAACCAACAACAGGTTTTTTGTGCACCGATAATTTTTTAATGCTGGTGGTCAGAAAATATTCCATTCCTTCGGTCGATTGCAGCAGGGAAATGACTTCCGAATTATCACCCATCTGTACTTCAGCGCCCAGATAGGCTTTCTGTATCTTGAACTCATCTTTTTCCCGACCCGGTATCTGGGCCTGGACTATTCCTTTCTGCTGCACTTGTTGTTCAACTGTCTCATCTTCTATCGGATCAACAAATTCGTATGCCACCATTCCTTTGGAAATATTTTTGTATTCAGTAAGCATATCTTTGAAATCTCTCCTTACTGATGCATATTCAGGTGGCAGCTTTTTCGAAAAATAGGCGGTTACGGTGACTGGTTCTTCAAGTGATTTCAGGATGGTTATGGTGGCTTTGCTCAGTGAATACCGTTTATCGCTTGTAAGATCAAACCTCAGGAAAAACCGGCTTGCCAGAAAATTCAAAACAATGAGTATTGCAATCACAAGCAGCGAAGTATAGAGCAATGATGTTTTCGATCTCATAGTTTAAAAATTTAAGATTAACTTTCCGTAACGTTCCTTTTGGCGATGACCAGCTCCGAGGCAAACAGGCCGAGAAAAGTCACAGATGCAAAATAGATGATATCTTTTGTATCGAGTACGCCTCTTGTTACCGAATCGAAATGAGTGCGTGTACTCAGGTAATTGAGGACAGCCCCGGGAATTCCTTTCATGCCGCTGGAAAGCAATGAAAACAGCCAATGGAAGAAGATAAGAATGAGGAAAGCCAGCAGAACAGCCACAATCTGGTTTTTCGTGATACTGCTTGCAAAAAGTCCCAGGGCTGCGTAAGCTGAACTCATCAGCAAAAGGCCAAGATACCCGGTCCACACGGCTCCGTGATCAACAGGTCCAAGATACCATACAGTGAAATAATATGGCAAAGTAAGTCCCAATGCTATAGCAACCAGGATTACTATTGACAGGAATTTGCCTGTGACCAGTTGCCATTCATTGAGCGGTTTTGTTAATATCATTTCGAGGGTACCCGAATTGTTTTCTTCCGAGATCAGTCCCATGGTAAGCAATGGAATGAAAACAAAAAGGGTCCAGAATGAGACATTGAAGAAGGTTGCCAGGCTGGCTTCTTTGGTATAAAAGATGTCTCCTGCAAAAAGCCAGGTAAAAAGTCCGGTAAATCCCAGGAACAGGATGATCAGAATGTATGCAAGAAGCGAGTCGAAGTAAGAATTCAGTTCTCTCTTTGTAATTATCCAGATTTGTTTCATTGAATGTGCATTTTAATTAATTCATGGTAAGATCACGAAATACATCTTCGAGCTTTGTTTCGGTGGGTGTCAGCTCGGTCAGGTACCAGCCATTATCCACGCACAGCCTGAAAATATCTTTGCGTGTAGAGGTGTCCGGTTTGCTCTGAACCTCAAACTGACCGTCGCCTTTTGAAATAAAATCAACCAGTTCCACATGGTCGAGTTTCTGCAGCGCTTTAAAAATGACATTGCTGTCGCTGCCTTCTATGGTAACTTTCAGGATTTCTCTTCCCTGGGCCTGTTTCCTGAGCTGCCCTGAAGTCCCGTCGGCAACGATCTTACCTTTGTTGATGATCAAAATCCTGTCGCATGTGGCTTCAACCTCGGCAAGAATGTGTGAACTCAGGAGAACTGTTTTCTCCTTCCCTATTTTCCTGATCAGTTCCCTGATCTCTATGATCTGGTTCGGGTCCAGTCCTGATGTTGGCTCGTCAAGCACCAACACCTGAGGATCGTGAATTAAAGCCTGGGCAAGTCCTACCCGTTGTTTATACCCTTTTGAAAGCTCATTGATTTTTTTGTGCTTTTCGCCTTCGATCCCGCAAAGGTTTACCATTTCCAGGATCCTGTCCCTGATCCTGCTTTCAGGCATCCGGAATAAACTGGCCACAAAATGCAGGTAGTCGATTACAGCCATATCTCCGTAAAGCGGATTGTTTTCGGGCAGATACCCTATGTTCTTTTTGATTTCATCGGGATTATCCCATATTGAAATACCACCCACTTTAATATCGCCGGAATTGGGCAGCAGAAAGCAGGTTATGGCCTTCATGGTGGTGGTTTTGCCTGCACCGTTGGGTCCCAGGAATCCCAAAACTTCACCGGTCTTTACAGTAAATGATACATTGTCAACTGCTTTCTGAATACCGAATTTTTTTGTGATCTGTTCAACAATTATATCCATCTGAATAAATGTTAGCCGATTTTATTGAGAACACAAAAAAAGAAAATTTGTGTGTCATTTTATAATATTTTATGATTTTTTAACATTACAGCTTATTGCATAAAAAAAGCCACAGCAACTTAATACTGTGGCTCTTATCTCCCTGCTTATTCTTATGATATTTTTATTTCTTTGGCCGGTTTCACTTTGGCTTCTTCCTTCTTGGGGATTGCTATACTCAGAATTCCGTCGTTATGTGTAGCCCTGATCTTGTCTCCGTTCACGGAGTCAGGCAGGGTAAACGACCTGCTGAATGAGCTATAGCTGAATTCCCTGCAAAGTACATTCCTGTCTTCGGTTTCATTTTTTGTTTCCTTTTCCGAGGAAATAGTCAGTACATTGTTTTCCAGGTTAACTTTGAAATCACCTTTGGAAAGTCCGGGCGCAGCCACTTCAATAGTGTACTCGTCGTTACTTTCAGCAATATTTACTGCAGGCATATTCTTGCCATTTTCGCGGTAATAAGACTCCGGCAGATAATTGTCTTTAAAAAATTCATCGAATAAACTGGGCCAGCTGTTTCTAATTTTTAATGTAGGTAACATGATTTTATCCTCCTTTTTTGTTTAACATATTTTCATTGTTGACAAGTGGTACTGGTCAATATTAATGCCAATCCAAAATATATGCCATATTGACATAACTTTATGCCGTACATGTGTCAAATTGGCACACAGGAAGGATTTTTCTTTTCTTTGTATTTTTGGCAGGTTTTTATTCATCGGGTTCCTGAGGGAAACAATAAAAAAATCCTGAATGTTGCATTCAGGATTTTTAATGCAGATTGGGTGTCACAAAAAGATGCACCCCGTAACCGGTTTCTAAACGAATGATTCGCTCATGAATCTTAGTATATCATTTCGCCGTGGTGCCGATGACTGTGCGCCGAGTTTCGTAACCGAAAGAGCAGCGGCAGCATTGGCAAATTTAACGGCTTCAAAAATGTTTTTATTTTCGGAAAGAGCAACGGCAAGCGCACCGTTAAATATATCACCCGCAGCAGTAGTGTCCACGGGATCGATCTTAAATCCTGATATCAACTCAGATCCGCTGCTGTCGAGAACCATTGCTCCTTTTTCTCCCAGTGTTATAATCACCTTGTTAACCCCTTTTGACAGGAGTATGCGGCCGGCATCTTCAGCGGAGTCTTCGTTCTCGACTTTAATCCCTGTTAATATTTCGGCTTCATACTCATTAGGAGTCAGGATACTTACCATTTTTAACAGCGAGATTGGCAGTGGTTGTGCAGGTGCGGGATTCAAAATAACCCTCTTGTTGTTATCCGAAGCCAGTTTAATAGTATATTCCAGTGTCTTCAACGGGATCTCAAGTTGCAGCAGAATAATATCAGACTCAAGAATGGCTTTTTTTGCGTTGATAATATCATAAACCGAAAAATTCATATTGGCGCCGGAGGCCACTGCGATCATGTTTTCCCCGTTTTCACCCACAATTACTTCGGCAATTCCCGAAGGGGTGTCATTGTCTCTGACTATATGGTTTGTGTTTATCCCTTCATTCTTAAAAAGGGACAGTACCTTTTCACCAAAGAGGTCGTTTCCGAGACGGGCAACAAACGTAACTTCTCCCCCGGCTCTTGCAGAGGCAACTGCCTGATTCGCTCCTTTTCCTCCAGGGGCAGTATAAAATTTACCTCCAAGGACTGTCTCTCCTGGTTTTGGAAGTTTTGGTACCTTTAATATCAAGTCGGTATTCGTACTTCCTACAACCGTTATCTTCATATTATCTATAAATTATTCTCTGTCACTGTTACAAAAGTACAAACTCGTGAGATATAAATATCTTAAATTTTCAACAATTAAAATGCCTGAAAGTATTTGAAAAGGATTGTGTTCCTGTGACTGTAACGCTCTTTCCGGCTCAGTATTCATAGGTGTCACGGGAAATACAATTTAAAATCCTGCATCAGAGAAACAAACCGGGAACGTTGATTTATGTTAATAACTCGGAGGTTATTCCGTGTTTAGGCAGGAAGGATAAGATCGGTCAGTTCTTCTTTTTTTCAGGAACGTTCTTTTTCTTACCATATATATACAGGGAATGATGGGAAGCGGAAAAACCGTTTAGTTCACATGCGGTATTGATGATCTCCTGCATTCGCGGGTCACAAAATTCTATTACCTGTCCTGATTCGATATCGATCAAATGATCGTGTTGCATGCATTGGTAAGCCTTTTCAAACTGTGCAATATTCTTCCCGAACTGGTGCTTTACCACAAGGTTGCAGTCCAGTAACAGCTCAATAGTATTGTAAAGTGTGGCACGGCTAACCCTGTAATTTTTATTTTTCATAAAAATATACAGCGTTTCGATGTCGAAATGCCCTTCTCTTGAATATATTTCATCGAGTATGGCATACCGTTCGGGTGTTTTCCTGTGCCCCTTCTTTTCGAGATAGTTTGTAAAAATTTTTTTTACAGTTTCCTTTGTTTCCTGCGAAACCATAACTTAGACTAATTAAAAATAACGCGCTAAGATATGTATTTTTTTAAAAAGGCAGTCACAATTTAAAATGATTTTAAATAATTATTTCACGTTTTCCACACGGCTTACCGATTCCACACCCTTGATTTTTCCCAGGTTGAGGATCAGGTTGTTAAGGTCTTTAGTATTGTGGACATATATATCAACGGTACCATCCCATATTCCGTCGTGGCTTGAAAGACTTATGTTGCGCATATTTACGCTAAATTCTTTCGAGATAACAGTAGTTATGTCGTTGTAGATCCCAAACTTGTCGGTCCCTGAAATGGCTATTTTCACAAGAAATGAAAGCACCTTATGAGTGGTCCATTTTACGGGTATGATCAGATGACTCTGACTTGATGTAATTTTCAGTGCATTGGGGCATTTGGTTTTATGGATGACTACATTACCTACCTCCTGATCCATATACCCGATTACATCATCGCCCGGTATAGGCTTGCAGCATTCGGCAATGATATATTCTGTCCTTTGGGCTTCTATGTCCTCTCTGAGAAGCAAAGGTGTGGAATAATCAAACTTGCTCATTCCTGCATTCAGGATACCCTGGTTATTCACCGGATGCGATGATTTTGAAAGTTGCAGGCTCCAGTATCGTATCCATTTATTCTTGCTGTTCTTTTTCAGTATCTTTTTTAGGTCCTCGAGGACTATAATGCCACTGCCGATCTTGCTGTAAAGCTCATCTTTTGAGGTGACCTCGTATTCAGGCAAAAGTTTGCGAAAAATGCGTGAGGAAGGTCTTAATTTCAATGCTTTCAATTCCTCCTCGAGAATATGTTTTCCTTTTTCTATCCTGTTCTTGGTTTCTGCCTTAATGGAATTCTTTATGGCGGATTTTGCTTTGGCTGTAATGACCACATTTACCCATTCACGGCGTGAATGGTGCTTATCGGAGGTGATTATTTCAACCTGATCGCCGCTCTTCAACTTGTAATTCAGGGGAACGAGCTTATGATTTACTTTTGCCCCGATAGCTTTATGCCCTATCTCGGTATGAATTTCATATGCAAAATCGAGCACTGTGGAATCATGAGGCATTTTAATGATATCACCCTTTGGAGTAAATACAAAAATTTCCGAAGCAAAGAGGTTCATTTTAAACTCATCCAGAAATTCAAGAGCATCAATCTGCGGGCTATCGAGGAGTTCACGTATTCTTTTAAGCCACCGGTCGAGCTCGTTTTCCTGCGACTCATTGTTTTTGTATTTCCAGTGGGCAGCGAATCCCCTTTCTGCGATCTCATCCATGCGCTGGGACCTAATCTGAACCTCAACCCAGTTGCCATGAGGCCCCATTACCGTTGCGTGAAGCGCTTCATATCCGTTGGCCTTGGGTGTACTCACCCAGTCTCTGATACGCTCGGGCTTTGGCATATAAATATCGGTAAGGATCGAATATATGTTCCAGCACTGTGTTTTTTCAGGAATATCATCGGCCGGATCAAAGATGATGCGTATAGCCATAAGATCATAGATCTCTTCGAAGGGAACATTTTTTGACTGCATCTTGTGCCAGATAGAATAGACCGATTTCAGGCGTCCGCTGATCTCAAACTTTATATTACTGCGCAACAGCTGTTCCTGGATAGGTCTGGAAAATTCATTGATGAAGATCGCCCTGTCCTTTTCGTTGCTTTTGATCTTTTCTTCCAGTTCACTGTATATAACGGGATACCGGTATTTGAGACTCAGGTCTTCGAGCTCGGTTTTGATGGCATAAAATCCCATACGGTGGGCTAGGGGAGCAAAAAGATAAAGCGTTTCTGCAGATATCTTCATTTGCTTATGCTGAGGCAGGGCATATAGAGTGCGCATATTGTGGAGCCTGTCAGCCAGCTTAACCAGAATCACCCTGACGTCTTCGGCAAGAGTGAGCAGCATTTTTCTGAAATTTTCTGCCTGGAAGGATGAATTGCTGTCAAATACACCTGAGATCTTGGTCAGTCCGTCAACAATTGAGGCTATTTTCTGCCCGAACATATTTTCAATGTCCTCAATGGTATAGTCCGAATCTTCAACAACATCATGCAGGAGTGCACAACAGATGGATTTTACACCCAACCCCATTTCATGGTTCACGATCTTGGCGACTGCTATTGGATGCAAGATATATGGTTCACCCGATTTCCGGCGCATCCCTTTATGAGCCTCATCGGCTACCTTAAATGCTTTCCGCATAAGCGCTTTATCACCACGCCTATTGCACCGGGTGCAATTTGCCAGGAGATCATTAAATTCCCTTTTAACCTCGATTTCTTCCGCTGTAAGTGTCTCACTCATCGTGGTACTCTTAACCTCATTAACCTGTAAAATTAGTGATTTTTATGCTCTGTTTAGGGGATCGGACAAAGAAAATTTAACGGTAGATCACCGTCACATACCCTGAAAATTCCTGCGATTTCTGATTCTCAGGATATACAATCAGATGATACACATATACTCCTTCGGGTACGTATTTCCCGTCCGAAATTCCATCCCATGGCCCCGGGCCCTGAAACACAATATTTCCCCAACGGCTGTAAATGGTCAACTCATAACGTTCGGGCTGAATAAGAAAAACAGGCCTT
The DNA here is from genome assembly GCA_964503885.1 of uncultured Bacteroidales bacterium. Taxonomy (GTDB): domain Bacteria; phylum Bacteroidota; class Bacteroidia; order Bacteroidales; family UBA10428; genus CAZDCD01. The sequence goes on along the minus strand of CAZDCD010000003.1, from coordinate 208,639 downwards.
AACAGGTTATTCTCTCCCTGAGGATTATTCGGTATGAATGCATTGGGCATCCTGACGTTATCCGCTATGGTCAGGCACAGATCGTTGGAAAATGCGGTATTATTCTGTACATAAGGATCATTTACTTCCGTGATCTTTATCCTGTAGCAGAATTCTCCGTTTACGGCGCTACCTGCTGAAAAGTAACCGGAAAGATCATCTGTATATGTAGTCTGAGAGTTTACAGAAAAAGAGTCTGTTAAAGCCGGATCGGCACTGTTCCACCTGTACAGGTATGCCGGTCCCGCTTCGCCCTGCCAGTTATCTATTGTATTCCAGGATAACCGGTTGGTAAGTCCGTTGTTGGTTCCTTCCAGAATAATATTATTGATGGCATTTGATTCCTGTACCGGCACGTCACAATTGTTTACCGCAACAAGTTTATAGTAATAAATTCCGGCTAAATAGTCCCTGCTTTGATCTACCACTGAAATTAATTTTTCGGTGGACAGAATTCGTACTATCGTATCAAAATTTCCGTTCGGGTCATCCGACCTGAGAAGGTTGTATTGTGTAAGTTGTGACAAAGGGTCGACGGCAAATTCAATTTCAGGATTGCCATTGTTGTCGATGCTGACATGGTTTCCTGTAATATAATCAGGATTGGTGAGGGCTCCGGTATAAATTTCAGCAAGGTTTGAACGAGAGGTGCGCATCCCATCCGCATGCATCACTTCCACAAAATAATTAAGATGGCTGTTTTGCTCCACATAAAGCACAGTAAAAGTGGTCATGGTTTCATCCATAAGCACTGCAATGGGTTGCGGAATGTTGTATTCCACCGATTCGAATATTCTGTATTCCAGGATATTACCCCTCCATGTATTGTATTCATTCCAGTTCAGAATGACCGAAGTGTTGCATGAGTCATAAACAGCCTGCAGGTATATTGTGCTGTCGGGATAATCGTATTGTGACTTCTTGGTGCTCGATAACGAGCTGTGCGCAATAACAGTATAACCAATCGATTTCTGATCTGATACCGAATTTGTATTGATATACACGGTGTCAGGTGCATAAACTATTGCAATGGAATCGACAAGATACGGGTCCAGAGGATTGGAGAAATAGCTTAGCCCGACAATATAATAATCTATAGTTCCTGATGTACTCGAATGCCAGATAATTGAATCACTGTTCGGGATGAGAGTACCGTTGTCCTCAGGATTAACTGTGACCTTATACAACGCGGGCGTTGAAGGAGCATTCTGTCCCGGGCTTTTTACCGCTCCGGAAAGAATCAATACCAACAGCAATATGTTTCTTCCTGGTATTCTCATGAATTGTCAGCCGGCCGGGCTACACTATTAACGGCACGATTAATGGAATATTCTGCAATAAAACCTTAATTTTACCCGGTTTTATAGCAAATATAACGAAATCCGTTAGTTATGCTCAAGCAGCTTTATCTGAACAAAGGGATTTCCCATACAAACCATGTACATCTAATGATGAACAGTCATGAAAAGTCCATATTTTCATTTCATTTCAAACCGGTAAATACTATCTTTGGCAGGATATGAAGCGACCGACGAAATTTGCGAAGTTCATTATCTGGAGAAAGAATACGATAAATGACAGGCAATATATTTTTATTTTGAGCATTATTGTCGGGTTGTTATCCGGATTTGCGGCTGTAATCATTAAAAATTTCGTTCATTATATTCAGGTATTGCTTGCCAGCATTGCCTCCCAGGAATCAGGGTATATGTATATAGTATTTCCGATTATCGGGTTGTTGCTGGTTTACCTCTTTATCAGATACATCAACAAAAGGCCTGTACGGCATGGTATCCCAAACGTTCTGTATTCTATTTCAAAATCACACGGAATACTTAGTACACATAACATTTATTCTTCCATTGTTGCAAGTGCGCTAACTGTGGGTTTTGGTGGTTCGGTGGGGCTCGAAGGTCCTACGGTAGCTACCGGAGCTGCCATCGGCTCAAATCTCGGGAAACTTCTGCGACTGGACAACAAACAAATAATGTTGCTGCTCGGTTGTGCCTGTGCCGGAGCAATGTCTGCAATTTTTAAAGCCCCCATCGCAGCCATCGTTTTTGTCCTTGAGGTGATTATGTTCGATCTCACTATGGCAGCTATTGTGCCGATCCTGGTTTCCTCAGCTACGGCAGCGCTCACATCTTATTTTTTTCTCGGACAGAATTACCTGTATTCATTTAAAATCCAGGAATCGTTCCAGCTGAATCAGCTGTTCTTTTTTGTACTGATAGGAATCCTTACCGGATTTGTCTCGGTATATTTCACGAAAGTGTACATGATGATCACTGAATTCTTTGAAAAAATTAAAAGCCGTACACAAAAGATACTCATCGGTGGTTTTAGCCTGGGAATCCTGATTTTCCTGGTCCCCGGACTTTATGCAGAAGGATATTCGGTGATCAATCGATGCCTGAAAGGAGATATTTCCTATTTATTTCAGAATACTATATATGCATCCCTGCAAAGCCATTATACTTACATTATTTTGTTTATGATACTCATCATCCTGCTGAAGGTAGTGGCTACGTCAATCACCTTCGGGAGCGGAGGGGTCGGGGGAATTTTTGCACCCACGTTATTCACCGGTGCAAATACCGGATTGCTTTTCTCAAGCATTCTCAACGGATTTGGATGGAATTTATCGGAAAGCAATTTTGCGTTTGTGGGGATGGCCGGTCTTCTTGCCGGTGTTCTGCATGCCCCGTTGACAGCCATCTTTTTAATTGCAGAAGTTACAGGTGGATACGGACTATTCTTACCGCTGATGATCGTGGCGGCCATTTCATATACAACCGTCAGGCTCTTTGTATCCAATTCGGTATACACCATTCAGCTGGCAAAGCGCGGGGAGCTTATGACGCACCACAAGGACAAAGCAGTTCTTATGATGCTTAATGTTAAAGATATGATCGAAACCGACTTTAACGTCATCCATCCTGATCAGAAACTGGGAGATCTTGTCAGGGAAATTACCCACACGCATAGGAATATTTTCCCTGTGGTTTCTACCGATGGTATGTTTCGTGGAATAATAAAAATGGACGATATCCGGCATATCATGTTCAACAGGGATTTGTATGAAAATGTATATGTTCGCGATCTGATGTTCATGCCTGAACATGTTATCGATCCCAAAGATACCATGGAAGAAATAGCCCGGAAATTCCAGGTAAGCGGACGATATAATATTGCCGTAGTTGAAAACGGCAAGTATCTGGGATTCATATCACGGGCCCGTTTGTTCTCGCTATATCGCAAACAGGTGAGTGATTTGTCGGAACACTAAAAAGAGAATAGACTTATGCAGAAATTCTATATGCTGCTGACCAAAGCGAATGAATGGAGGGTAAAACACATTACACACAAGCAGTTTGTGTATATTTTGAGTTTTATCATCGGACTGGTTAGTGGTTTGGCAGCGGTGTTGCTCAAAAATACAGTGTACTTTACCAACGAAATTCTTATTCACCGGCTTCATATTGAGAAAATGAATTTGCTTTTTCTGGCTTTTCCTTTGGTGGGTATATTGCTAACGGTTTTGTTTGTCAGGACTTTCGTCAAAGATCATATCGGTCACGGCATAAGCCGTATTCTGTTTGCCATATCAAAAAAGAACAGCATTATCAAGCCGCATAATACATACTCGTCGCTGCTGGCAAGTGTATTTACAGTAGGATTTGGTGGTTCAGTCGGACTTGAAGCCCCGATTGTACTTACAGGCTCTTCCATCGGCTCCAGCCTGGGAAGGATTTTCAGGCTGAATTATAAGACCACAACCATATTGATAGGTTGCGGGGCAGCGGGTGCGCTCGGGGGCATATTCAAGGCCCCGATAGCGGCGGTTATTTTCGGACTTGAGGTGCTCATGCTCGACCTTACCATGTGGTCGCTGATACCCTTGCTTATTGCTTCGGTAACAGGCACAACCGTTTCGTATTTACTATTCGGCAAGGGAGTGATTTTTACCTTTGCAATGAAAGATCCCTTCCTGCTGAAAAACATTCCGTATTATATGTTTCTTGGAGTCATTACAGGATTGATCTCATGGTACTTTACCAGGGGAACCGTGAGAATAGAATCGGCATTTGAAAAGATCAGGAGCCCTTATTCAAAACTGGTTATAGGCGGCGCCATTCTGGGTATCCTCATTTTTCTTATTCCGCCTTTGTATGGTGAAGGCTATGGTACTCTTGATTCCCTGCTGAATGGAACCGCTACTGACCTAGCAAATGGCAGTATTTTTTATGGGTTACGGAATCAATTCTGGATCTTTGCCTTATTCCTGCTCCTGATTTTGTTCTTCAAAGTAATCGCTATGGCAATCACCACGGGAAGTGGCGGTGTCGGAGGAATTTTTGCACCCACGTTGTTTATGGGCGGTGTTACCGGATACCTGATATCGAGGGTGCTCAACATGTTCGACTTTATACGGGTCTCCGAAAGGAATTTCGCCTTAACCGGCATGGCGGGTATGATGGCAGGTGTAATGCATGCACCCCTCACAGCAATCTTTTTGATTGCTGAAATAACCGGAGGCTATGAACTCTTTGTCCCCCTGATCATCACTTCCACTGCAGCATTTATCACCATAATGTATTTCGAACCCCATTCAATATATACCGAACGGCTTGCCAGGCGGGGTGAACTGATTACCCACCATAAAGACAAAGCCATCCTCACGTTGCTTGAAATGGGAAAAGTGATAGAAACCGATTTCAATAAGATCTCAACTGACAACACACTTGGGGATCTCGTGAAAGTTATTACCCGATCAAAAAGAAATATCTTTCCTGTAGTGAATAAAGAAAATATGCTTGTGGGTATAGTCCTTCTTGACAATATCCGGCATATCATTTTCAATACCGAATTGTATGCCACTACATATGTCCGTGATCTTATGATTCCCCCTCCCACTTTCGTCTCTCCCAATGAACACATGGAAGACGTGATGTATAAATTCGAAGAGAACAACCTCTGGAACCTTCCGGTGATCGATAACGGCAAGTATATCGGGTTTCTCTCAAAATCAAAGATCTTTTCGGTCTACCGCAAATGGCTGATGGATATTTCGGAGGAATAGGAAAGCGGTAATCAGCAATCAGTAATCAGTTTAAAATACTCATAGTTATAGCTATTCCCGGTGCTTCAACAAATTTTCATTTTTTCCTGTCATTTCATATACTTCAGATTAAGACTATACAGGATAATAAACACGGCTGCAAAGATTACGCCGGACGACAACCAGATCATTGAAATGATATTGTATCCGAGGAATATTACCGGTATCAGCAGGATGCATATTCTCGCTACGGTATACAGGTAAAATCCTGTCTTTTTCAACTGCCACATCAGAATCACCCCAACGAGTGCAATGATCGCCAGCAGAACAATCGACAGGTAAATGCCGGTAACATTTTCCATGAATTTCGTGACCGAATCAAAGATGCCTTCAATCAGGCCTCTTAACGAATCCGGCACATTACTCAGATCGGCTTCATTTTCAAACGTGTCGTTCAGAAAAGGTACAAGTGAGGAGGTTATCGTACCCATTGACGCATTGAGCAAACCGATTAGAATTCTGTATCCTATACCAATAAAACTTAATATACCCACCACGGTGAGCAGTCCGGGCCGTTCTTTTGAAGTGATTGGATTTTCCATAGTTTTTTGTTTTAAAAATAGGAAGAATTTTTAAGAAAAGAAATGATTCTCAACAACTAAGAAAAAAGATTTTGTAAAAACTGCCAATTGGTTATGTGTTATTCCTTTTATGTATAATTGGATTAAAGTTAATAAGTTGTTTTTAACTATTTGGGAATATCTGTTTTAATACAGGCAATAAAAACTTATTTTTGAATCCTTAAAAAACAAAAACAATGCAACGGGATCAGAAAATTTTTGAATTCATTAATAAGGAGCATGAAAGGCAATTAAACGGAATTGAACTGATTGCGTCTGAAAATTTTGTGAGCGACCAGGTTATGGAAGCAATGGGAAGCTGGCTTACCAATAAATATGCCGAGGGTTTACCGGGCAAAAGATATTACGGCGGATGCCAGGTGGTGGATGAGGTGGAAAGCCTGGCTATTGACAGGGCCAAAAAATTATTTGGCGCCACTTGGGCAAATGTTCAGCCTCATTCAGGTGCCCAGGCGAATGCAGCCGTAATGCTGGCTGTATTGAATCACGGAGATACGTTCCTTGGCCTCGATCTGTCGCACGGCGGACATCTCACACACGGCTCGGCCGTGAATTACTCGGGTATATTTTACAGGCCTGTTGCATATATGGTTAAAGAAGAAACCGGAACAGTGGACTATGACCAGATGGAAATGCTGGCGGCAAAAGAAAAACCCAGGCTTATTGTTGCAGGTGCTTCTGCCTATTCACGTGACTGGAATTACAAGCGTATGCGTGAAATAGCCGATAGCGTCGGCGCCCTTCTTATGGCCGATATTGCTCATCCTGCCGGCCTGATCGCAAAGGGATTGCTCGACCCTCCCTTCCCATACTGTCATATCGTTACCACCACGACTCATAAAACACTCAGGGGTCCGCGTGGAGGCATGATTCTTGTCCAGGAAGATTTTGAAAACCCCTGGGGCATAACCACTCCCAAAGGTCAGCTGAAAACGATCACACAACTGCTCGATTCGGCCGTTTTTCCCGGAACACAGGGTGGACCGCTGGAACATGTGATTGCAGCCAAAGCAGTCTCGTTCGGGGAAGCATTAACCGACAGCTACGGCAGTTATGCCAAACAGGTCGTTAAAAATGCAAAGACCATGGCGTCTTGTTTCATGGGTAAAGGATACAAGGTGATCTCCGATGGTACCGATAATCATTCCATGCTTATTGATCTGCGCACGAAAGTGCCGGAGATCACAGGAAAACAGGTGGAAAATGCCCTTCAGGAGGCGGACATAACCCTGAACAAGAATATGGTACCTTTTGATACCCGGTCCCCGTTCCAGGCTTCAGGAATAAGGGTTGGCACACCAGCCATCACCACCAGGGGTGTCAAGGAAAAACTTATTGAGACAGTTGTTGATCTTATTGATGAAGTCATCATGAACATCGATAACGCAAAAGTGATTTCCGGGGTCCGTCAGAAGGTCAATGCAATCATGAAGGACTATCCGTTGTTTGCTTATTGATCTTCTTTCATTGCATAATTCCGCCATAGAATATTACAGCTTGTATGTTAAGGTCAATTGTACCTGTGACCGGATATGCAGTATGTGATAACTACATATCCCATGATCTGATTCAAAGACTAACCATTAACACCTGAATAATGGAAAATGGGTTCTGGACGTATTTGGCCGTGATCGTTGCGGGTATAGTTGCAGGGTTCATTAATACCCTTGCGGGAAGCGGATCACTGCTGACACTTCCCCTGTTAATGTTCATCGGACTACCGGCCAATATGGCGAACGGCACGAACCGCATAGGCATACTGTTTCAGAGTATTGTCGGTTCGGTGAGCTTCAGGCAACAAAAGATACTCGATATTCGGGAGGGGCTTACCTACTCCCTGCCCATTCTTTTCGGTTCGGTTGCAGGGGCATTACTGGCACTCAGCTTTGAAGATATTGTCATGGAAAAAGCCATCGGTGTTCTGCTGGTGGTGATGTTCTTCCTGATCCTGTATAAACCCGAGGTATGGCTGAAACAACAGGCCGGGAAAATTCCCGGTGCACCGACAATCCTGAACATAGTGGTATTTTTCTTTATCGGCGTTTACGGAGGTTTCGTACAGGCCGGTGTTGGTTTTTTTCTTCTGGCGGGTCTGGTCCTCGGAGTCGGGGCTGATCTTGTAAAGGCAAATGCATTGAAAGTTTTTCTTGTGCTTGTATATACGCCGGTTGCACTGGCTATTTTTATGATCGAAAAACAGGTTGATTATAAACTCGGACTGATCCTTGCTATCGGAAATTCTATTGGGGCATACCTGGGATCAAAGGTGGCGGTGAGCTGGGGACCAAAATTTATCAGGATCGTATTGCTCCTGGCAATCCTGGCTTCGGCGCTGAAGTTATTCGGAATATTCTGAGAAAGAATGCAGTTTGCTACAACGGCATAATAAACACCACTGTAAATTGATTAATAGGTACCGCGGTTAATTGAGTTTAAATGTATAGGTAATTGTACCTTTCTGATGCACCGGAGCATCGTCCTTCGAAGTGAATCTCGACCTTAACGCTGCTTCCCTGGCCAGCTTCAGGAGGGTAACATCGGTGGTGGTGGATCCCCTGACTCCTTCGCGGGCACTCACCACATTTCCACTCCGGTCTACAAGAATTTCAACAACAATAACGCCCTGTTTCTGGTAATTCTTTGATGGAAGAGGCAGGCTGATACCACCCCGTCCTTCAAGATTGACTGATACACCTTCTGTTCCAAGCCCCTGACCAAGATAATTGTCCGATTCAGTCGATCCGTCCGGAGAACCCTGGTTCCCACCGTTCTGACCGATACCCTGTGATCCCGTCTGGGTAGTGCCTGTATTTTTCCCTGTGTAAAGAGCCCTGGCGTTTACCTTTGGTTTCTCTTCTACTTTTTTCTCCTCAGTTTTCGGCGTTTCTACCGGTTTGGTAACTTCCTTAACCGTCTCTTCCTGCTTCCTTTTCACATTTTTTTTCTTAACCTGAACTGTAGGAGCATCTTCAAAATCCTGTGTCATGATGTTTTCGAGCACTTCAGATTTTACAGCCTCCTGAGGTAATTGAGGTTGCTCATTTATATTTTCTGTTTTCCTGGATTCAGCCACAGCCGGTTCAATGTCTCCTATACCGGACTGACTGTCACCAAAATTGACGAGAATGCCTTGTTCTCCCGGTAGCGGAAGGTGTGTGGAAAATCCGAAGATCAATAACAGGATGAGTATTAATCCGTGAAAAATTATAGTACCCAATATGCCATTTCTGTCTTTAGGCATGGTGTATCTTTTATTCGGGTGTTGTTGCCAGTATAAGCTTATAGTTATTTCTCCTGGCGATGTTCATGATGTCTACCACGTATTCAAGCTCGACCGATCTGTCGGCATTCAGGGAAATAGTAGGATCTTCGTTATATTTCAGGCGGTAAGCCCTGAGGTTTCGTTGTAAATATGTTTCGAGATCGGATTGAGAGACCTGCAGGCGGTCAACGTAAAATTTATGGTCTTTGGTAACCGATACGCTGACTACGGGTTTTGCAGCTACCTGGCTGTTGCTCTGCGGAAGCAGCAATTTTAATGCGTTCGGGGCTATAAGTGTTGAAGTCAGCATAAAAAAGATCAACAGCAGGAAGACGATATCGGTCATTCCCGACATGCTGAATTGTACGCTGACTTTATTTCTGGAACTCAGACTCATAATTGGTTTTTTTTTCAGGCTCGTTTTGCCGGTTCATTCAGAAGATCCATAAATTCGGTAGTGCTGGCCTCAAGCCTGAACACTACTTGCTCTACCTTGGTTACCAAAATATTGTATGCGAAATAAGAAAGAATTCCCACGATCAGTCCTGCCACGGTGGTGATCAGGGCTGTATAAATACCATTCGATAATAAGGACACATCTATATTGCTTCCCGACATGGACATATCGTAGAAGGCTCGTACCATTCCCATAACTGTTCCCAGAAAACCAAGCATCGGCGCTCCTCCGGCACAGGTGGCAAGCACCGGTAACCCCTTTTCCAGCTTGTAGATCTCAAGTTTTCCGATATTTTCAATTGCAGCATTTACATCATTCAGCGGACGGCCGATACGGTTTATACCCTTTTCAATCATGCGGGCAACAGGGTTCTTGAATGACTGGCAAAGAGCATGGGCCGAATCCAGTTTGCCTTCGTGAATATAATCCTTGATCCTGTTCATGAAGTTCACATCGAATTTTGATGCTTTGTTTATAGCAAAATACCTTTCTGAGAAGATATATATAGCTATTATTGAGAGGATTACTATAGGAATCATTACCCATCCACCTTTGATGGCAAGTTCCACAAACGACAGGGATATTTCCGATGCGCCATTGCCGGTAACTTGAGCGGCTGCTCCGGAAAGGTCGGTCTGCAATAAAATCATCATACCTTCAGCATTAAAGTTTGAGTAAAAGTATAAAACGCTGTGCAATGAGAATTATTTTTTTTTCATTAATTATTAACTGTGCAAAACAGCAAATTATTTCAGTTGCTGATATCGATCGGTTTTTTCTTTTTATTATCACCGGTTAGTGCAAGCCAATACCTCTTCATCAGTTCTCCGAATGTATTGAACTCTTCCTTGAATACAAAGCCGAATCCCTGGGTGTAGGGTACATTCAACATATTCTCGTTGGAATGGTTGAATGCTTTGACCCGGATTTTCCCGTTTTTTGTTATTTTGTAATCAAGGTCAACATCGCCAACAACATTGCTGGCTGTATTTTTGGTGGCATTTGTGGGTACATCCACATTTCCGTAAACGGTTAACCGGTCGTTGAACATAAGCATCGACAAGGCCAGCTCCACTTCATCACTTTTCAACTGCCTGTCGGTCCGGTAGTTAACCCCTATATCCAGGTTATTGTTGATCTGTGAAAGCCAGTTGCTCAACTGGTTCGATAAAAGCTCGCTTGCATTCGAGCTTGCCACATTGCTGTATGGAGATTGAGTCATTAAATCCGCGCTCCCTGTCCGGTTTTCAGGCATGAAACTGTTCATTACCAGCAGGGAAGAGAACTGTTTAATCAGTTCGTCACTGGTATTGATTGTATTTTTTACTTTTTCCTTTGTGATTTCGTCTGAATATGGAAGATTGATGTCGTACCTTATAGTCGGGTTCATAAGTTTGTCGGTCATCTTGATTACACAATCTACCGTGGTTTTTGATTTGTATTCTTCTGCCGGTCCGAATAGGCTGCTAAGTGATGACTTCGTCCTGTATATCGCCGTCAGATTAATTATGGCATCGAGAGGAGAGCCGTTCCAGGAAATGGTACCGCCATAATCGATATTGAATTTTCTGTTGAACAGATTCAGCATGGTAAAGAGGTAATCGCCCTCTTCGACCACATAATTCCCGTACATATTGAACTTACCCAGGGTATTGATCTGAAGCTTAAGGTTACCGTAACCCCTTCCTTCGAGGATATCACCAACCGTAGGATCAAATATCATCTGCACCTGCGCATCGGGTGTAACCTCAAGGTCAAAGTTCATTTGTATACCGCTAAGGTCAACTTTGTATTTTTCTTCCTGGGTCTTATCGTCTTCACTTTCACCGGGTAAGGTCAGCGAAACAAAATTATATTCCGATATCTGTTCACTGCTTGACAACGGAATGAAGAACCTGGTATTCCTTTCAGTCTTCGCGGTAATGTCTATCGTAATATTTTTCGGGCGGCCTGTTATTTTAATGATCCCGGTTGCAAAGGCGGTGCCGTAAAACTGGTTATTATCGCTCTGGGTAGTATTCAGAAAATGAAAATTTTCTGCATTGATCGTGAAATTGAATTTAAAATTGCGGAGATAGTTGTTTGATACCACGCCATTCACATCGGCCTGATTGCCGAACTGATCGGTGACAATAATATGGTCGAGAAGCGCGTTGTTTTTGACTATTCGAATAGCATTTGTAAAATAGTACTGCGTCTGCAGATAATTGATCATGAAGGTTGCCTTCTGCACCATGATTTCTCCATTTACCACAGGCTGCTTCAATGATCCTTCCACTTTCAAACTTCCAGATGCAAGGCCTTTAAGATCTTTTGCAATTTTCCGGACATAGGGATCAAAGATATTTAACCTGAGCTTGTTCAGTTCCAGATCAAAGTTAAGCTTACCTCCATCAAGTGGAAAATACTCACCTTTCAGACTCAGGGTCTTAAGCAATCCCCTTTTGGCATAAGCATCGAGCACAACCGATTTACTGCTGTTCTTCCATTGCGAATTCACGTAAGTATATCCGAGGGTCTCATTATTAATAATAAGAGAATCAACAGCTAATCCCGCGTAAAAAAGCGGATTTTCAAAAACGTTCGAAACAGTAGCTTCTCCATTCAGAATTCCTTTGATGTCAAAACCCGAAGAGCTGATGAATGTATTGATATTCCCAAGATTAAAGTCATGAAATTCAGCGAAAAGCTGGTCGTTCGGGTTTTCCGATATTTTACCGTAAATTTTGAAAAACTGTTCTCCATGGTTGATCAGAATATCCGAAAATTCCAGATCATTTTTTGTTATGTGGATGCTTCCCGCATTTATATTCCAGAGTGTATCATAGGTGATCACTTTAGTGGGCAATAAACTAACGAGCATCGACGGGCTTTTTGAACCCGCTCCTTTCCCGAAACTAAGTGAAGCTTTGATCGATCCTCTGTATAATGTGGAATCCCAGTTGTTCCATCTCAACAGAAGTGTGATTTTATCCGATTCGGTATTTGAATGTATTGTAAAGTTCTCAAGGCTTATTTTATCCTGGATCATAAGATTTTCACTACCCGAATTAAGCGTCAGGATGCTGTCATCAGACATGATGTTAATGTAAACATTTTCCCAACTGTTTCCTTTTGCCGTTAAAAGGGGAGATTGAGCAAAGATAAAAAGCCGGCTGGAATCAGGCTCATATTCTCCTTCCAAACGCGTCTGATCGGCAATCAGATAATCAGGAAAGAAGAAGTCAAAAATGGGTTTGGAGTTCTTAAAGACAACATTAAATTTAAAACTGTTTTTCAGATCAACGATGATTCCGGCCTCAGATGAATCAACCAGGGCCGGTAGATACGTGTACAGAAATTTCTGAAATGAGCTGCCTATCTTATCGATTTCATAATTACCGGTGAGGCTTGCATCCAGAAAATCTGATTTGAGATCGATCCTTTTCTCCCCGAGAGTGTCTGAGGCCACAATATCAATATCATAGATCTGGATCTGCCTGTCTTTCTTGGTAAACAACGAATTGATCAGCTTTATTTCACCGGTAAGTTCGTTAAGGGTGTTCCCCCTGGCTTTTGCCCTGATATCGAAGGATACTGTTTGTTTCTTATCGGATTTATCGATGTTGAGCGCATAGAGATTGGCTTTTGCAACCGATGCAAGAAAATCGTACCGGGCTGTTTCTTTGGAGAAATCGATGAGGCCGTTAAAGGCAAAGCTTAGATTCGGATCATTGACTGCAACCTCGCCAGTGTATTTTTTGTCCTGTATGACACCGGTAAGGCTGATGTTGTTGTATTTGTAAAGTTTGTATTCAAAATTGCTGATTGTTCCGTTAAGGCTGGCAAAGACTGTTTTCCTGGAAGCGATCCATCCGTTGGCGTTAATCTTCATGGAGATATTCCCGATATCTTGATTTTCAAACAGAGATCCAAGCTGATAATCCTCTGACTGCAGGCTTCCGTTGAACAATATCTTATTTTCTTTGTCGGGTTTAAACAGAAGGTCGGTCTTAATCAGTCCAAGGTTCGATTTCAGGCTTCCGTATGCCACAAAATCATTGATGAAGCCTGTAAACTCTCCTTTATAAGTAAGCCTGTCCATTTTCCGGATCATCTCGGGAATGGTAAATTTCCTGTTCCCCGGCAGAATAAATTCCCTGAGATCTTCATAATTGGTATGCAGATTTTTCAATTTTGCATAGATAAAGGTTTCCCTGATTACCGGCAACCCATTCAGACTGAATTCACCAACTAGTTCAGATTGTTTACCAAATTCAAGGTGGATGTCTTTTCCGGTAAAATTGTTAATCGTTCCTTTCACCCTTCCGGTAAAAGAAATATCCTGGTAGGTCTTTGAGAACAGGGGAACAAAATAGGCGAGATCAGTAAAATTCACATTTGATTTATTCAGATCGATATCCAATTTGATTTTATCAAACACTGTTTTTGCATTGAAGTCGGAATAATTTGTGAAGTAGAGATTTATTTTTTCACCGTTTACCGAAGAATATGGAGTCCTGAAAGCTACCTCTTCAAAAAGGAAATGGCTTTTGCAGATGCTGGTTCGGGCATTGAAGCTGCTAAGCACAAAACCGCTTTGATCATTAAAATTAAGGCTGTTTATAATAAAACTCAGGGTATCACCGTGAGGTTTAAACCGTTTTGCATCAATATTCAGGTTGAATAGTTTAAGATCGGAGAAATTAATTCCGTCGTTATTTTTACCGGGCCCTTTGTTATCAGCTGTTTTAAGGTAAAATCGGCTATCAGCCAGTTCAACATTTTTAAATTCAATATCCCAGGGCGCCTTTTCCCCCGTTCTCTTTTTACTGAAACGGTCAGCAAGAAATTTTATATTTATCGTCTTTGTGGAATCGATATAAAGATTTATGAATGCCTGCTGAAAATTCACCTGACCGATGGTGATTTTTTTTAGTTTCGGATTAAAACGGGTAATATTCGCACTGACCTTACGCGCATAAATAAGGGTATCTCCTGCCTGGTCTTCAATATACAGATTCTTGAGTACAATCCGGTTAAAAAAAGTAAAATTCACACTTCCTATCGAAACCTCGGCATTCAGATTTACAGATATAAAATCAAGCACATTTTTGGATATGTATGTCTGGAATTTGCTGCTTTGCAATGCAATAAAAAAAGAGGCCGGAATAACCAGGGCTATAATGGCAAGAAGAGCTAATATTTTAATGACCTTTTTGATAACTTTGCAAACTATAGTAGATCAACGCAAAAAAAGTAAAAAAAGTTCAGAAAAAAGCAAATGAGTATCATTATTCTAGGAATTGAGTCTTCATGTGATGATACTGCTGCTGCAATTATTGAAGACGGATATATCCTGTCGAGCATAATAGCGGGTCAGGATGTTCACAGGAAATTCGGGGGTGTGGTCCCTGAGCTCGCTTCAAGAGCGCACCAGCAGAACATAATTCCGGTGGTCGATACCGCACTGAAGGAAGCCGGTAAAAGCATGAATGATGTCAACGCTGTTGCTTTCACAAGAGGCCCCGGATTGATGGGATCCCTGCTTGTCGGAACTTCCTTTGCCAAAGGCCTGGCTTTATCCAAAAATATCCCCCTCATTGATGTCAACCATCTTCAGGCTCATATTCTGGCTCACTTCATTTTAAAAAAAAATGAATCAAAAACCTTGCCAGAATTCCCGTTCTTATGCCTTCTGGTCTCGGGAGGACATACCCAGCTTGTTGTCGTAAAAGACCATCTGCAAACCGATACTATCGGAGAGACCATAGATGACGCAGCAGGTGAGGCTTTCGATAAATGTGCCAAGGTCATGGGCCTGCCTTATCCGGGAGGACCGTTGATCGATAAGTATGCAAAGAATGGCAACCGGTATGCTTTTAAATTTAATAAGCCCCGCATCGATGGCCTTGATTTCAGTTTCAGCGGACTTAAAACATCGTTCCTGTACTTTCTTCAGGACAAAGTGAAAAACGACCGGCAATTTATACAAGAACACCGCGATGATCTTTGTGCATCCATACAAAACAGCATAATAGAGATTTTAATGGTTAAGCTTATCCGCGCTTCTGAAACCTCGGGTATTCGTGAAATTGCTGTCGCCGGAGGCGTTGCGGCCAATTCCGGTTTGCGAGAGGCAGTGCTTGGCGAGGGATCGAAACGATCCTGGAACATGTATTTTCCGGAACTACGATTTTCTACAGATAATGCAGCCATGATAGCAATTACCGGGTATTATAAATACCTCAGCGGCCAATTTTCTTCTCATCATATCACCCCTCAGGCCCGGATGAAGATGTAATAAGGCGGATCTCCCGATGATGTTTCATTTATTTGATATGCTTCAGCTGCGAACTTCAGGTATACTGCCAGAATTGATCAGAGACGGCACCATTAGTGTCTGCCAGACTAATAGTCTATACCAAACAACCTGGTACATAAAATAAGTGAATTGCATACCATTGGTAAGATACTGCCGGCTTTTTGCTTTTGGAAAAATTATCTTCACGAGTCTGCTGTTAAGCCATCCGAAAAACTGTGTTTTTTGGTTTAAGATTAATTATCAGATTTATGCAATAGCCTGTTTTTTTGATAAATTGTTAATTATTTGTGATGAATTGTTCCTTTTTTCCAAAAATGTCTGCCTAAATTTAACGGTAATTTTCATAAACTTGCTCAGCCAAGGCTCTGCTGAAGACGGAATATCTTTATCAAACGTTTAAAATGATTGATAATTAGAGAGTTGCAGAAAACATACAGTATGGATAACCTGCTCATCGAAAGCACAAAGAAAACGCCTGAAGTATCCTTTAATATGGATGGTAGAATTAGGATCAGCGGGAGGTCTATACCTGAAGATGCAACCAAATTTTACGACGACCTGTATGAGTGGGTCTATTTTTATTGCCAGAATCCCCCTGAGTCTACAACGGTTGATATTGAGCTGGAATATTTCAACAGCGGTTCATCAAAAGCCATCCTTCATATTCTCCGGGCCCTTGTGGATATTTCCAAGAAAGGCCATAAGCTTACGATAAACTGGTACTACGAAGAAGGAGACGACGATATTATGGAACGAGGTGAATATTATGAATCAATACTGGAAACCAAATTCAATTTCATTGAAACACAGTAGGTAAGTATCTACCACATTATACAGAGGAAGAGGTCTTCCCGGTATTGTTTTTTTTCGGCAGCCCGCACCGGCATAAACCTATAAAGAGACACTTTTGCATGTTCCGATGAAGTTCATTCAATACCTGTTTTATTTGCTTTTGCTTTGCACATTTCCTTTTTCATCCCAGCCGCAATGCACGGTTTACCCGGTTAACTTTAATCCCGAAGAGAAGCTCACATATATTGTTTCATACAATTGGTTTGTGATCTGGGCCGAGGTAGGCGAAGTAACATTTTCTGTCCACCAGTCGAGTCTGGGCAATCAAACGGTATACCATCTCCTGGGTCTTGGGAAT
Organism: uncultured Bacteroidales bacterium; assembly: GCA_964503885.1. Lineage (GTDB taxonomy): Bacteria > Bacteroidota > Bacteroidia > Bacteroidales > UBA10428 > CAZDCD01. The sequence goes on along the minus strand of CAZDCD010000003.1, from coordinate 191,724 downwards.
ACTTACTCGGGGTGGGATATTTTTTTTAAGGTTCGTGACAGGTATGAATCCTGGGCAGATAGAAATACACTTAAACCTTATTATTTTAAACGAATGGTCAGGGAAGGAGGGTATGAGATCGACATCAGGTACATCTTCAACCGCGATAGGAAATATGCCCGCAGTTCTTATATCGTGAACAGGAAACCCGAAGTGAAAGATACCATTCAGGTCACTGATTGTACATTTGACCTGGTTTCTGCGATTTACTATGCACGAACGATTGATTATTCGGCCTGCAGTCCGGGCGATACAATACCGCTGAAAATATTGCTCGACCGGCAGCTTGAAAACATTTCCATCAGGTACCTTGGAAAAGAAATAATAAAGGTGAGGAAGGTCGGGGAGTTTGAATGCCTGAAACTGGCTGTAAGTCTGGTATCAGGAACGGTTTTTAAAGGTGGCGAAGAGATGATGGTTTGGATTACAAATGACAGGAACAAATTGCCTGTATATGCTGAAAGTCCGATAATTGTTGGTTCGGTTAAAGTTAAGCTTTCCTCATTCGAAAATATCCGTTACCCGTTTACATCAAAAAATTAATTAAGGTCTTGCCACAACGCATAGCCATCAAGCTAAGACTGAAAGCCTTGAACAAAAATGCATGTGGCAATGCCCCAAAAATCCAGGTAATATTAAAAATCAGGCTGAAGGTTCTACCTGTCGCCTGCCTGCTCTACCTGTCGGTAGACAGGCCTGAAACAACAAATCAGTGATATTTTTGTATCAGACTTTTGGGTTAATTATTTTAGTAACATTCCAAAGTATATATAGCACAGCTATCAGACTTACATCCGATAGGTCTAAGGTTGCAGATTATTTATAATTGTACTAAATTGTTGAAAAAAAAAGGCAAAACTGTTAAGACAATCGTTAACAGTATTATTTTTGTAAATTCTAAAAATTCAGATGATTCAAATGGATTCGAACCTGTGTATCGATCAGAAAGGTATTATTGAAGAGGTTGGAAACCATATGGTATATGTAAAAATAATGCCGGATACAGGATGTACCAATTGTTCTGTAAAATCGGTATGTTCTGCCGGTACACGGCAAACTACGATAGAAATTGCAGGAATAGATGAATCTTATTCGGTGGGTGAAGAGGTTTCGGTCACCATTTCAAATGGATTGGGTTTCAGGGCAGTTTTTTTCGGCTATGTCCTGCCTTTTATTATTGTGATCGCTACCTTATGTTTTTCTTCTCTTTTGAAAGCAGGTGAGCTTATTTCAGGTGTTGCATCCGTAAGTGTGCTGATCCCTTATTACTTTGCACTTTACCAGTTGAGGGAGAGGGTAAAAAGAAAATTTACGTTTTCGATTGCTAAAATTAGATTGCAATGAGTGCTACATTGCTATATACCATAATATCACTAAGTCTTCTCGGGATAGTATCTGCTGTCATGCTTTATGCAGCTGCACAGCGATTTAAAGTTTATGAAGATCCCAGGATAGATGAAGTTGAAGAGGCGCTGCCCGCTGCCAATTGTGGCGGCTGCGGCTATGCAGGATGCCGGAATTTTGCCGAAGCCCTGGTCAAATCCGAAACCTTCGACGGACTTTTCTGCCCGGTCGGTGGAAACGACACCATGGCCACAGTTGCAAAAGTTCTTGGACGAGAAGCAGTTGAAATGGACCCGCTGGTAGCTGTGCTGCGATGCAACGGTGCCTGCGAGTATCGTCCCCAGACAAATCACTATGACGGTGCTGCCTTCTGCGCTATCGAATCGGCGCTTTACGGCGGCGACACAGGATGCCAGTATGGTTGTCTCGGTCACGGAGATTGCGTTGAAGTATGTACTTTCGATGCATTGCATATGGATCTTAAGACCGGACTTCCGGTAGTTGATGATGTAAAATGCACTGCATGTGGCGCTTGTGTCAAAGCTTGTCCGAAAAACCTGTTTGAGCTTAGGAAAAGGCAAAAGAAAGACAGGAAAATATATGTTGCATGTATGAATGAGGACAAGGGCGGCCCGGCAAAGAGATCATGTGCGGTTGCCTGCATCGGATGTATCAAATGTTTTAAGGTATGTCCGTATGAAGCCATCACCATGAACAACAACCTGGCCTTTATAGATTCGGAGAAATGCAGGCTTTGCCGTAAATGCGTTCCCGTTTGTCCGACAAATTCAATAATAGAGATAGGATTTCCGCCACGGAAAGAGACCGTTACGGAAAGTGCAGGCACAGAAATAAACAACGGCGGAACAGGTCAGCCGGTAATATCAACCGACAAGAACACAAGTGCATCAGAAAATTAATTTAACATCAGCGTGTTAAGGACATTTCCCAGAGGAGGGGTTCATCCTCCCGAAAATAAGCTTACGGATCATGCAGGTATAAAAACCCTGCCTGTTCCTGAAAAAGTTATCATACCGCTTTCACAACATCTTGGAATACCTGCAAAATCAGTTGTAAACAAGGGTGACGAGATAAAAACAGGACAACTGCTGGCCCACGGAGATGGTTTTGTTTCATCAAACATATATTCATCGGCATCCGGAAAGGTGCTTAAGATTGACAATGAACCCGATTCAAGCGGGTACAAGAAACCGGCAATAACCATAGAGGTTAGCGGCGACGACTGGATGGAAACAATCGACAGATCAGAGGACCTGAAACAGGACATACCGTTAAGCAGTGAAGAAATTGTGGGTAAAATTAAGGAAGCAGGAATCGTGGGACTTGGAGGTGCTACATTTCCGTCTCATGTAAAATTGTCGATTCCCCATGGAAAGAAGGTTAAATATTTGATCATCAACGGTGTTGAGTGTGAACCGTATCTCACCGCCGATCATGCTCTGATGCTCGAAAAAAGCACGGAGCTGATGGTGGGAATACAGATATTAAAAAAAGCATTGCAGGTTGAAAAAGCATTTCTCGGAATTGAGATCAATAAACCTGATGCAATTCAGTTGCTCACAGATCTTTCAAAAAGCTATGACGGGATTGAAGTCTGCGCACTAAAGGTAAAATATCCCCAGGGTGGTGAAAAGCAGTTGATAAAAGCCTTACTCGACAGAGAGGTACCTTCTGGCGGTCTGCCGGTTGATGTTGAAACAGTTGCCTTTAATGTAGGCACTACTTTTGCTGTATATGAAGCAGTTCAAAAAAATAAGCCCCTTTTTGAAAGGATAGTGACGGTAACGGGGAAATCTTTAAAATACCCTGCCAATTATAAAGTACGTGTCGGTACTCCTATTGCCGCATTGATCGAGGCATCCGGCGGACTGCCCGAAGACACGGGTAAAATAATTATGGGGGGGCCGATGATGGGGAAAGCTGTAAATGATATTACCATCCCGGTCGTCAAAGGAACGTCAGGAATCCTCATTCTTCAGGAGTTCCAGGCACACCGCAAACCTGTCCGGCCATGTATCCGGTGCGCCAGATGCGTTTCCGTATGTCCGATGGGTCTCGAACCTTACCTGCTGATGCCTCTGGCGCAGAAAAGCTATTTCGACAGGCTCGAGGAGAGCAGGGTCCTTGACTGTATTGAATGTGGTTCCTGCAGTTATATATGTCCTGCTGAAAGACCTCTGCTCGATTATATCAGGCTGGGTAAAGCCAATGTGAGTAAAATTATACGATCAAGAAAATAACGATGAATACCCTTTTAACTGTTTCGCCATCACCGCACATATCCAGCGACTATTCCATTCAAAAACTGATGCTGGGCGTTATTGTTGCTCTGCTTCCGGCCTTTGCAGTATCGGTTTTTATGTATGGCCTTGGAGCAATTATAGTTACAGGAGTTTCCATCATCTCGTGCCTGACATTTGAATTTCTCATTCAAAAATACCTTCTGAAAACCGAAGTGAGAATTACCGACGGATCGGCTTTAGTAACAGGATTGCTGCTGGCATTTAACCTGCCTTCAAATATACCCTGGTGGATTATCATTGTTGGCAGCCTTGTTGCTATCGGTATCGGTAAGATGACCTTCGGGGGGCTGGGCAACAATCCGTTTAATCCTGCTCTTGTCGGCCGTGTTTTTCTGCTGATCTCATTTCCGGTACCGATGACGGTCTACCCTGTACCCAAAGGGTTTAACACATCCTATATCGATGCAGCCACCGGACCAACGCCATTGGCGATCATAAAAGAAGGACTGAAGAAAGGCGATTCATTAAGTGAGCTGATGCATAAGGTACCCGATTATTTTGACCTGTTCATTGGAAAACTCGGAGGATCACTGGGTGAAGTGGCCGGACTGGCATTGGTTCTAGGGTTTATTTATATGTTGTATAAAAAAATCATCACATGGCACATACCGGTTTCAACGGTGGGTATGGTGTTGCTATTTACCGGGATACTCTGGCTCATAAATCCCGAAAAGAATGCCGATCCGCTATTTCATATTCTCACCGGGGGATTGTTGCTCGGGGCGATCTTCATGGCAACCGATTATGTGACATCACCTATGACACATGTTGGAATGATTATTTTTGGAGCAGGAATAGGGTTTATAACTGTAATAATCAGGGTTTTTGGATCCTATCCTGAAGGGGTGTCGTTTGCCATTCTTATTATGAACGGATTTGTTCCGCTGATAAACAGGTATATAAAACCCAAAAGATTCGGGGAGGAGGTGAAACATGTCTAAAGTCGAATCAACTTTCACCAATATGCTGGTGACACTTCTGCTCATTACGTTCCTTTCGTCGGCTGCACTGGGCTTTGTGTATGAGCTTACCAAAGAACCTATAGCAAAAGCATTGAGCGCAAAAAAAGATATGGCTATTGAACGGGTTGTCCCTGAATTCAACAACGCACCGATCAAAGACGTGAAAAAAATTTTGATCGACGGCGATACGGTATTCCTTTACAAGGCTAGGTATAATGATTCGCTTGTCGGGGTGGCTGTTGAAACATTTACGAAAAAAGGCTTCGGAGGTGAGATCAAACTAATGGTGGGATTTCTTCCGGACGGTACCATTAAAGATATTGCTGTGCTGGAACATAAAGAGACGCCGGGCCTTGGAGATAAAATGCTGAAATCAAAATCCAACTGGAGCGTACAGTTTGACGGAAAGAATCCTGAAGATTTCAAGCTCAGTGTAACAAAAGACGGCGGCGATGTGAATGCCATCACGGCCTCCACAATTACATCAAGAGCCTATTGCGATGCGGTTAGCAGGGCATTTAAGGCATTTAAGGAAGGAGGCATACAATGAGTCAGCTGCAAAACTTTACCAAAGGCTTTTTAAAAGAAAACCCCGTATTCGTTCTGGTACTCGGCATGTGCCCGACCCTTGGAACCACAAGTTCGGCGATAAACGGTCTGGGTATGGGACTGGCTACTGCCTTTGTGCTTGTAATGTCAAATCTGGTGATTTCGGTTATCGGGCGGTGGATCCCCGATAAGGTAAGAATACCTTCTTACATTGTTGTTATAGCTGCATTTGTGACCATTGTGGATCACCTTATGAAAGCATATACCAATACTCCCGGACCTCACGGTGAAGCAAGCCTTTACGATCAGCTTGGTATTTTTATCCCTCTGATCGTCGTGAACTGCATTGTACTGGGTCGGGCCGAAGCATTTGCGGCAAAAAACAGCGTGTTGTCTTCGCTGATCGACGGACTGGGTATGGGTCTGGGATTTACCTTTGCACTGGTTTTGCTCGGGAGTTGCAGGGAGATCCTGGGCAGCGGTTCCTTATTCGGACTGAAATTCATTGCCGGTGACGGCATTCTTATTTTTGTCAGCCCTCCAGGAGCATTTCTGGCACTGGGTTTTCTGATCATGCTTATACGAAGGCTTAATAAGAAATTAGCAAAAACATAAAACATTACCGGCCATGGAATATATTCTTATAATCATATCGGCTGTCTTTGTCAATAATATCGTACTTACACAGTTCCTCGGTATATGTCCTTTCATCGGGGTTTCCAATAAGGTTGAAACGGCCATCGGCATGGGAGGTGCAGTAACCTTTGTAATGGTCCTTGCCACCATAGTGACCTATCTTCTGCAGTTCTTTGTGCTTGTTCCGCTTGGCATTCCATTTATGCAGACCGTAATATTTATTCTGGTTATTGCGGCACTTGTTCAGTTGGTGGAGATCATCCTTAAGAAGGTTAGTCCCGCATTATACCAGGCACTGGGGATTTTCCTTCCACTCATCACCACCAACTGTGCTATTTTAGGTGTTGCATTTTTGAGTGTGCAGAAAGAATACAATTTGCTCGAAAGCGCTGTGTATGCAGGAGCCAATGCCATTGGCTTCGCGCTTGCACTGGTGACCTTTTCGGGCATCCGTGAACAAATAGAGCTGCTTGATATCCCGAAATCCATGCGCGGCGTGCCCATTGCATTTATCATTGCTGGGTTGCTGGCAATGGCATTCATGGGATTTTCCGGAATCGTTAAATAACACGTAAAAGACAATTCGATTGCCCTGCAAGGAGTGAACTGGGAAACAGAAATGTGGTTGGGGAAGGTGAATAGCCGTAATCAGTAATCAGTAATCAGAATTACAATCCAGTATCCAGTATCCAATATCCGGCATCCGGAACCCCACCCGTCACTTTTTTACATTTTTCATGGTCAGTTGTATTCTTTTCCGCACAGAGTCCACTTCAAGGACTTTCACTTTAACATGCTGATTGAGCTTTACCACTTCGTGGGGACTTTTGACAAACCGGTCGGCCAGCTGCGAAATATGCACCAGGCCGTCCTGTTTTACCCCGAGATCGACAAATGCCCCGAAATTGGTAATATTGGTTACAATACCCGGGAGGATCATTCCGGGTTTTACATCGTCGATCGTATATATTCCATCGGCAAACTCAAATACTTTTATTCCGGTCCGCGGGTCCCGTCCGGGTTTTGCCAGCTCCTGCATGATATCGTTTAATGTAGGTATGCCCACATTTCCCTCTACATATTTATGGATATCGATCGTTTCCCTGTGCTTTTCATTTTTCAGTAAATCAGCGATATTCACCTTCAGATCGGATGCCATCTTACTGACTATATGATAGCTCTCGGGATGAACCGCACTATCGTCAAGAGGGTTTTCGGCATCCTGTATTCTCAGAAAACCTGCCGCCTGTTCAAAGGCTTTCGGACCCATTCTGGAAATATTTTTAAGCTCGCTGCGCGATCTGAACGGACCGTTGGCCGATCTGTGATCCACGATATTTTGCGCGAGCTGGGGTCCCAGCCCCGAGACATAATTCAGCAGATGCCTGCTGGCCGTATTCACCTCCACACCGACTGCATTTACGCAGCTTTCAACCACCTGGTCGAGTCCGGCTTTGAGCTTATTCTGGTCGACATCATGCTGGTATTGTCCGACGCCGATCGATTTGGGATCGATCTTTACCAGTTCGGCAAGCGGGTCCATCAGCCTGCGTCCAATTGAAACGGCCCCCCTCACAGTGACATCATAGTCAGGAAATTCATCCCGGGCGATCTTTGATGCCGAATAAATAGAGGCACCCGATTCATTCACGATGAACACCTGCAGGTCCCTGTCGAACTTCAGGAATTTAATGAATCTTTCGGTCTCCCTGCCTGCAGTGCCATTTCCTATGGCAATGGCTTCGATCTTATACTGGCTCACGAGTGTATCGATCTTTTTGGCGGCCTTACCTGTTTCATTCTGAGGGGGATGGGGGTAAATAGTTTCGTTGTGAAGCAGGTTTCCCTGTGCATCGAGGCATACAATTTTACACCCTGTACGGTATCCGGGATCTATGGCCAATACCCGCTTCTGCCCTAGTGGCGGTGCCATCAGCAGTTGTCTCAGGTTGTCGGCAAAGACTCTTATAGCTTCTTCATCGGCCTTTTCTTTGGCTGTCTGCCTGAATTCGGTTTCTATGGAGGGACCCAGCAACCGTTTATAACTGTCTTTTACTGCAGTGCGTACATGTTCACTGCTTTCGAAAGAACCCTTAACGAAGATGTTGTCCAAAATTTCAAGGGCATGGTCTTCCACAGGCTCTATCGAAACTTTCAGGAAACCTTCATCCTCGCCCCTGAGTATCGCCAGGATCCTGTGCGACGGACTCTTACCCAGGGCTTCTGAAAATTCGAAATAATCCTGGTATTTTATTCCTTCGGGTTCTTTGCCTTTAACCGATCTTGAATATATCACCGCTTCGCGGCCAAAGAGGTTTCGTATTGCATCCCTTGTACGCTTGTTCTCGTTCACCCATTCGGCAATAATATCCCTGGCTCCCTGCAGCGCTTCTTCAACTGATTTTACTTTGTCAGTCAGAAATTCTTCAGCTTTGCCTGGTAAGTCTGCTTTGTTTTGCTTTAGCATTAGCTCGGCCAGCGGTTCAAGTCCGTTTTCACGGGCAACCGAGGCACGTGTTTTCTTTTTCGGGCGATAGGGGAGGTACAAGTCTTCAAGTTCAGTCAGCGAATTTGCATTCAGTATTTTAGTGTTGAGTTCATCGGTCAGTTTACCCTGTTCACCGATCGATTTCAGGATTGAATTCCGTCTTTTATCCATCTCCACAAGTTTTCCATGCTGGTCGCGCACTTCAGTAACCTGTGTTTCGTCCATGCTTCCTGTGGCTTCCTTGCGGTATCTGCTTATAAAGGGAACTGTGGCTCCGTCACCAAGAAGCCTAAGGGTATTTTCAACCTGCCACGGACTTACGGAAAGTATTTTTGCAATCAGTTCAATGTGTTTCTTTTCCATAGATTGAGTTTGCCTTGTTATCGATAAGCAAATATACGGTTCAGCTTGGAGGAATAAAAACTTTTGACAGTGGGTTAGCTTTGAATTTTTTGGATTACGTACCGTTGGTGCTTTAAAATTAACTTTCTTTTAATCCAGTTCGCCGGAAGGTGATGCGGAATGCAATAACAGACTTTGATACTAAAACGCCAAAGGCGCGTCATCACCAAACCCGCTGCGCCGCAAGGCGAACCGGGAGACGAAAGGACTTACCCTTGTTATCAAGCGCCACAGGTGCGCAATCATTTAAAACCCCGGCCAGATGACGGACATATAAGATGATTTCGTGCCCCTAATACATAGTATCTCTTAAAAATTCAATTACCGCGGATCTTTTGGTAAGCCACCACATCCAGTATCTTACCAAATTTTTCTCCTACCTGTTTGAAATGGGCGCATTTTTCAAACCCGGTTTTCTCAAAGAGTTTAATGCTTTGAACATTATCGGCACTAATTACCGCGATCAGCACTTTGATCCCGGCATCTTCCGCATCCTGTTCAAGACGTTCGATCGCTTTTCTGCCAATTCCCCTGCCGAAAAATTCGGGCCTGAGATAAACAGTAATTTCAGCCGTCCTGTCATATGCCTGCCTCTTCTTATACCGATTCAGGTAACAGTAGCCACAAACCCTGGTCCCGGTTCTGATCAGGTACGATGTATACCTGACATGATTTAATGGCAACGATTCCAGCAATTCTTCCATGGTAATTTCAGCGGTGTGGAAGGTAGCCGTTGAAGTGAGGATATAGTAGTCATAGATCTCCTTGATCAGCGGAAGATCATTTCGGGTCAGTTCCTTAAATTCGATATTCATATAAGTATTCCTGATATTCCTGCAATTTACTGAATTTAGTCTTTTTTTTATTCTCTTCTGACCGTTTAAGTGACGGAAATAGTCCTTTATCCAAAATATTTTTATAAACTTGAAGCGTTCTTTTTGATACCGGATCATACAAAAGAATTGTCTATGGGTAAAATTTTGATCTTATATTACAGTAAAGACGGAAGCACTGAAAAGATGGCAGGCCTTGTTGCAGAAGGTGCCGGACAAGTGCCGGATTCAGAGGTTCGCATACGGTCAGTTCAGGATGCATCCCGCGATGATATTTTCTGGTGTGATGGTCTTGCCCTGGGCTCGCCTACACACCTCGGGACAGTCTCCTCTCACATGAAAAAATTCTGGGAAGATATCCTGCCCGACTGGCAAAAACTTGACGGTAAGATTGGCTGTGCGTTTAGCTCCCAGGGAGGCTGGGGTGGGGGAGGAGAGCTTACCTGCCAGGCTCTAATGACCATCATGCTGAATTACGGATTTTTGGTTTTTGGGGTTCCTGATTATACTGGCCATCAGTTTACACTCCACTATGGATCAGTTCAGGCAGGAGAGCCGAGGCAGGATAAAGAGCTCGAATCGTGCCGGCGTCTTGGAAAAAGGCTGGCCGAATGGGTCGCGGTTTTTTGCGACGGTCGTAAAGATTTTCATCCGCTTAACGGAAGGTACAAGCGAAATCCGTGGGACTAATGGTTGTTTCGTGCCTGCCTGCCCTGTCTGCCGACAGGTAGGCATCAGGCAGGTTTCGTGTTTCGGGTTGGATTAGCAGAATTAAATCCGGCTTCTGGTTTTTACTGTCACTGAGAGGAGCGTAGCAAAGAAGCCCTGCCTGCCGGTTAGGCAGAAACCCTCCGTCATGGCGAATGAAAAGCTACTTATATTAACATCTGGACAAATATTGCATGCTTCATGCCCCATGCTCCAGGCCATCAAAGGTAATGCCTTCCAAGTTCATTTACCAGGTTAACGATCTCATGCTTAAGTTCAACCGGATTTACAACCTCTGCCTTATCTCCGTGAGTAATGATCCAGCGGGCGATATACGGTAACGAATCGGTCATGAAATACATTTCCACCTGATCCCCAACCTCCTTTTCATCAACAAAGCCATAGTAATACTTCGGTTTTTCCACGAAGGTCAGAATGGACTTATTGAACCTTACCACAATCGGATCCATATTGAGGTCCCTGTATAATCCTTGCATGTATTCAGTAAATGGTAACTTGTCGTACGATTTAAATTTTTCGTCAGTCAGGGTAAGGGTTTTAATCCTGTCGAGTCTGAAATCGCGGTAATCGTTTCTTAACCTGCAGTACGCAATGAGATGCCATGAAAAACCGTAATAACATAATCCGATAGGTTCAACATACCGCCCTTCGGTAAGTGTCTCGGAATGAAATGCATAATAGTCGATCTTAAGCACTTTTCTTGTGGCCAGGGCGTGTTGGATATCGGTGAGGAAATTATTCGGAAAATCCATGATGGCGCCATTGTTTTCCTGAAGGATCCTGATATTTGGGTTCAACACCTCAAGCAGGTCCTTTTGGACTGCCGGCAAAACCGACTTTATCTTGTCCATGGCTGATTTATACTGGTGGTCGACCGACTTATCGGTAAATTTCTCAACCAGCTTTTCCGCCGTAAGCAATGCACCGGCCTCTTTAGCTGTAAACATTACCGGAGGCAGGTGGTACCCTTCAGCAATATAATATCCCAGTCCTGCTTCCGCTCCAAGCGGAATGCCCGCTTCCTCAAGGGCCCGGAGATCTCGGTAAACGGTACGTTTGCTTATTTCAAACCTGTCTGCTATGTCTTCAGCCCTTACAATTCTTTTGGTCTGAAGCATGGTAACAATAGCGGCCAGACGGTCTATCCGGTTCATGATATGAGGTTAATCCAACACCTCAAAGATACAACGTTTCGGTTATTTGACCGTTCTCATCAAAAATCATAGCTGGATAACCAATCCATATTCTTTCAAATATTCACTGTAAGGTCATTCAGAAAGCACTATACAGAGTCATACTTTTTTCAGAAATATGACCTTATTATCGCCCGGCGCATAAAAATCGGGCAATTCGGCTATCTTCATATAGCCCGCTCTTTCATAAAAAATCCGCGTGGGTGCGTATTGGTCCCTCGATGCCGTTTCAACCCAGATATTCTTTCCACCCATTCTAACGACCGAATCTTCGGTCATTTTCAGCAGCGATTTTCCAGTTCCCTTATTTGCAAACGATTGATGTACTGCGATCCAGTAAAGATCGTAGCTCGCCACTGTGCACGGAGTGGAACCGTAACAACAATATCCGACAGGTTTCCTGTCTTCTTCTGCAAGAATAATGTAATACCCGCTCTCTTTCCCGCCTTTCTGAATGTTTGCCTCCACCAGTTCGATTGCAGTATCAATCTCAAATTCATAAAAAAATCCGGTTGAACGTAAAATCTCCCTGACCGGTTTGATATCCGATGGTTTTAACTGTGTTCTGAATTTCAGGGCCATGCGATTAGTTTAATTCTTCAGCGATTCGTTGAATCACGGTTTTATCGGTATAACCGTCGTGACGGGCAGCAGCCATAAATCCGCTGTCGTCAGAAATACACGGGTTTCCATTAATTTCAAGCACTAAGGGATTACCCTGAATATCAACCCTGAAATCAACCCTGGCATACCCGTTCAGATGAAAGCTATCCCAGCAACGGTGACAGATCTTTTCGAGCCTGTTGTATAGCGCAGAATCTTTTTCCAGGGTGTTGAAACTCCGGGTGGTGTTCCTGTACTCAACAGACTGTTCATCCCATTTGGCTTTATAACCCAGGATTTTTGGCTTCCCTTCCGGAAAATTGGTAAAGATCATCTCAGCAGGGCATAATATATCTTTTTTTTCTGTTCCGCCAAGCATGCTGATGTTGAATTCACGTCCCTCAACATATTCTTCAATAAAATAATGCGATGATGACAAAGAGCTGAATTTTCTGATCATATCCTCATCCTGCACTGTAAATACGGCATCTTCGTCGAGTCCTACCGATCCCTCTTCCCATACAGGTTTAAGGATATACCTGCGTGATGGCTCCAGGGAATGAATACTGCCAAGCGGGAAAAAGTCCGGAGTAGGGATCTGATGAAGATTCATGTACCGTTTTGCGAGCACTTTGCTGGTGGTCAGAAAAAGGGCTTCCAGAGGGACACCCGTATACCTTATCTGCATAGAATTCAGAAGGGCGGCTCCTATATAGGTGAGTTCACCTTTATCGTATACCGATTCCACCAGATTAAAGACAAATTCCGGTCCGGCATCTTTTACCTTTTTCATGTCTGCAAAGGGATCTGTTCCCATATCCATGATTTCAAACTCCCTGCCCATTTCCCGGAAGGCTTTTGAGACCAACTCAACCTGACGGATCACGTCAGCTTCATCCGGATTGCTGTGGTCAAAGGTCTTATTATGTAAGATGATTGCTTTACCCTGCATGATTTCCTTTTATTCGTTTCAGTGCAGCTTCCACGATTTCTCCGATCAATTGTGTATAAGTAATACCATTGAACGACGCGAGTATAGGCAGATCGGAATGTACAGGATTCAGCCCGGCCAACGGATTTATTTCCAGGAAATTCAGGTTTCCATTCTTATCCATCCTGAGGTCAATGCGCCCTCCGTCAAAAGCATTGAGGACTTTCCAAGCCTTTAGGGAAATCGCTTCACACTTCTTTAACAATTCACCCTCCACCGGTATATAATTGATCAGGTCTTTATAATTTTCCTTGTTAAAATAGGAATAGATGGCATTTGCATGGGGTTTGTACACAACCTCCATTACACCAATAACTCTGGCATCTGCACCATTCCCGATGACACCGGCTGTAAATTCCCTTCCGGGGAGAAATTCCTCAACAAGCACGGGTTGTCTGAAGGTTTTTAAAAGAGCGGTGCATACTTCAGACAGATCGGTATGATTGCGGATAACCGATTTGTTTTCAATGCCTTTACCTGTACCTTCCGCCACCGGTTTGGCAAAAAGCGGGAAGGCCAGATTGCATGATTCGGTTTCACCCGGTTCATTTATCACGACAAAATCAGGTGTTCCTATTCCTGCATCCCTGACAACACGTTTTGTGAAGGCCTTATTCAACGATATTCCCAGTGTAACGGCGCCCGAAAAAATATGGGGTACCTGGTAGGAATCGAGAAGAGCAGGGACAAGTGATTCCCGGCTGTCGCCATACAATCCTTCGCAAATATTAAATACCACATCCCACGTATCTCCCGCCTGTAACCTGTGCATTAATTTTCGCGCATTGCCGATGCGTTCGGTCGAATAGCCCAGCTCATTCAGCGTTTTTTCAATGCCATCAATGGTCTCCTCCTTATCGAATTCCGCAGTTTCCTCAGGTGAATATCCTTCTCTGAGGTAGTCCGACCTTAGATCATATGTCAGGCCGATTTTCATTTTATGTGATTCACGTTGTTTTTGTATTTAGCGTTCCAAAATCCTTCAAAAAAGTTTCTGGCATTGATTCCGATCGAACGGTTCCGGTAACCTCCTTCCTGCACAAACATCACGGGGTAGTGCAGCTTTCCGATTAGCTCTCCGTTTTGTCTGAAATCAGGTGCGGTAAGACTCCAGCTGCCTGTTGGGTCACCCTTTGCGGTATCCAGTCCGAACGAGACGATCAGGTATGCAGGATTGTACCTGATGATGTGCCTGAGTGCTGTTTTCAGATGCTGACGGTATTCTTCGCCGTTAACAGTTTCCTTTAACGGAAAATTAAGGTTGTGGTCCTGTCCGGCTCCTTCCCCTTTTTCATCGGTAAATCCGGAAAAATAAGGATAGGCAAACGACGGGTTTCCATGGATTGAAATGGTATATACATCATTCCTCCTGTAAAAGATCTGTTGCTGACCGTTTCCGTGGTGATAATCGATATCAAGAATTGCAACCTTGCCATAATAGCTCAGGTAATTTGCCGCAATTGCCGCATTATTAAAGTAACAGAATCCGCCAAATACACTCTCTTCGGCATGATGGCCGGGAGGTCTGATCAGTGCATACACCGACCTTCTGCCTTCAAGCAACTGATCGGCACCAGTCAGGGCACAATTTACACCACGGCGTGCGGCAAGATAAGCATTCCGGTTGATGGGCGTAAAAGTATCGATGCAATAGTAGCCGGCAAGTACGGATAGATCATTTGGCGGCCTGTAACTGTTTCTTACCGGGAAAACATAGGGATAAACCGATTTCCCCGGTGCAAGGTTTTGGCAAACCTTCTTAAAATATTCCACATATTTACGGTTATGTATGGCCAGTATATGCGATTCGGAATAATTCGCAACCGGAATGTTTTTAAATACTTTCAGTTTTGCGATTTCCCGCAGTATGCTCATGATCCTTACCGGCGCTTCGAGATAGCCCACCTCCCTGACATGATGTATTTCATGCCGGTCGTTGATGATCAGTATGATCTTGTCTTTATCGATGTGGTTGACCTTATCAAAGATTGGGGCTTTTTTCCGATATCTGAACTCCCGCAATTTTACCGGATCGTCTTTGAATGAGTTTACTACTTTTTGGATGTACCATTCGGGGCAATAATCAGGATATTTCCTTTCCAGGATCGCTCTGACAATAGCACGCGCTTTGGCTGCAGGCAGGCCATGTTCAGAACCCAATGCATCGTATACAAGGTAAGGAGGACAAGTTTCGCCCTGATTGACAGGTGTTTCGTAAGCAGTGCCTGAAACCGGCCTGGCATTGTATTTTTCGTAAAAAGCAAGACGAGATTTATTTTGTTCAAGCAGGGAAGGGTTATTGCAAAGATCTGGATCATCGGGAAGACATTCCATAAAAATGCCCGTTACATATAGTGATTTTGCTTCTTCACGGATACGCTCGTAAAGAGCTCCGCCAACACCTGAAGAGGTCTTTCCAAGTTTCACGGCAATATAATCCAGGAAACAGAATTTTCTATCAGGCATATAGAACATAAGTGCAAAACCGCGAACATTTATATTTCCATCCTCTGCAACTACAAGTATTGCTGAAAACCTGTACTGCAAAGGATTGATCAACTGCTCACGGATTTCCCTGATCTTTTCTTCGCTGATATCAGGAAATTGGGCTTTTATAATTGAAAAGACCTGCTCAACAGCATTCCGGTTTGCCGGTAAAAAAGCATCGGCAACTCTTCGTATCCTGAACATAATTATCCCATTTCATCGGGATAGACAAACCGTTTTCCTTCGTAATTCTGAAGAATAACATTGTTGTCTTCTCTTCCGATATAGTATTCGGGCAGCAATGGTATTTTTCCTCCACCGCCAGGTGCATCAATGACATAATGAGGCACTGCATAACCACTGATAAACCCCCGAAGTCCTTTTATGATCTCAATACCCTTGCTGACCGATGTCCTGAAGTGTGATGATCCCGGTATCGGATCGCATTGATAAATATAATAAGGACGTACACGATTTACGAGCAGACCGCGCATAAGATCTCTCATGGTATTCACATTGTCATTGATTCCTTTCAGCAGCACAGTTTGACTGCCCAGTGGTATACCGGCATTGGCGAGACGCGTACAGGCTTCATGAACTTCCGGCGTGAGTTCACGGGGATGCATAAAATGAATGCTCATAAATAAAGGATGGTACTTTTTGAGCATTTTTACCAGGGAGTTGGTTATTCGCTGCGGCATAACTACGGGTGCTTTTGTGCCGATACGTATTATTTCAATATGCGGGATTTTCCGCAATGCATTCAGCAGGTATTCGAGGTGCGTTTCCGGTATGGTTAGCGGGTCGCCTCCGGAAATAATCACATCGCGTATGACTTTATTGTTCTTAATATAATCAAGCGCCGGCTGCCAGGAGGCAATTCCGTAATGCATTTTGTCTTTGGCGACCTTATGCGATCGTGTACAATACCTGCAGTAAGTGGCGCAGAAACCTGTTGCAAGGAACAAAACCCTGTCGGGGTACCTGTGAATCAGATTGGGTGCTGGCGAGCATTCTTCTTCATGCAAGGGATCTGGCGATTCACCCGGTGTAACAACCAGTTCATTGATGGTGGGAACCACAGCTTTGCGGATGGGATTGTTATGGCTGCCGCCTGCCATTAAACTGGCATAATAGGGGGTAATACGCAAAGGCAGCCGGTTCGTCTTTTTCAGCGATTCAATTTCTTCAATTCCGGTAAAGTCAATGATTTGTGAAAGTTTTTTCAGGCTGGTAAAACTGTTCTGGATTTGCCATTTCCAACTATTCCACTGGTCTGGCGAAATGCCCGGGAAGTTTTTCCGGATAAAGATCCTGACCGAAGGGTTAATAACAGTGAAGTCCGATCGTTGTAATTTTGGCTTTTGGAATGTTTCCAAAACCGCAGAATTTGATACAAACTCTGCTAAACCTAATGGAACCTCTCCATCCGTAGAAGCAAATTCCTGTGTTTGGTTACCGTTCATAATTTTTCTCGAGAATTTTCATCAAAATTTGATTGTAAAACATATTCTTCTAATTAGTTATACATTAATAATTTATTTGTTTTCTTTTTTATATGGCAATATTAATACGTTTAAAAATTCATTTTGTTCTTTTTTGGTAAAAAAAATTAACAAATAATAATAATTCCATGCAGGTCTACTCTCATCCTTCTGTCATGCCTGGTTTCTGAGTACCGCTGTTAATAACTATCCTGGTTTTCGGCAGGCATTCGGGATAATTTTCCTGGATAAACGCAATGAGTTTTTCCCGTAAAAATACCCTTAAGTTCCATGCCGACGGCGAATCCTTGGCACTGACCAATATCCTCATTTCAATGGTAGTCTCAGTTGCCCCGGTAACCTGCATAATTGCAACCTGTCCGTCCCATTCCGCATTTTCTCTGACCAGCTCTTCAAGCTTTTTCCGGACTTCATTAAAGGGTACCGTATAATCGGTATATATAAACACCGTTCCCAATATGTCGGCTGATACCTTGGTCCAGTTCTGGAAAGGGTTTTCAATAAAATAAGTGGTAGGCACTATCAACCTTCTTTTATCCCAGATCCTTACTACTACAAATGTTAAATTTATTTCCTCAATACGTCCCCATTCATTCTCTATGATTACCACATCATCGATTTTTATTGGTTGTGTAATGGCCAGCTGAATGCCTGCAAGAAAAGTACCGATAATTTTCTGTGCTGCCAGGCCAATGATGATACCGGCAATACCTGCTGAAGCAAACAGGCTGATTCCCAGCTTTCTGATCGATTCGAAATTCATAAGCGCAGCAGCAATAGCAATAAAAATGATGATGACAAACAGGATTTTTTCCAGGATACTGAACCGGGTAAAGATTTTTCTCGCTTCGTAATTATCCTTCTGAGTAAGATCGATATTCTTGATCAGTATTCGCTTGCCAAGGTTTATCAGTGCCATGAATAACCAGGCGATGGTAAAAGTCAGTGAAATATTCACTATTTTCTTAACAAGGTCGATTGTTTTTTCTGTAAGCTCAATGTAATTCAGGGATATTAACAACGCTATCTGCAGCAATATTACCAGTACCGGGATCAGTATTTTACCTGTTGGTTTCATTCTGTTTACAGCTCCTTTATCGGTTCATTACAAAAATAGGGATTAATATTTCCTATGCCTTGTTTCATTAGAAAATATGCTCATTTTATGATGATTATCATGTATATGGCGGATGCATTCCGCCAGGGATTTACAGATCAGCTTTTTCATTTCCGGGTCCATGGTATTGCGAGCAGTATATTTCTGGTTTACCTCGAGTTCAATACCTGCATAATTCAGTGGGAAGAGGTTTCTCAGATCTTTGGTAAGGCCATCGGTTGTTCCCAGGTACGGGTAGTTGAACATTACCCTGGTCGAGGGGCTTGTGCTTTGCAGAACATTTTGCCACATCCTGCAGCAGATTTCTTCCGCATCATTTTCCGGGTCGAAAAGAAGGCCGATATCATTTTTCCTGACCTCACCGTTTAATTCCGGTGTAAAGGTATGCACGGCGACATGGATGACCGGGGTTCCGGAAGCTATATATTCCGCTGTCTTTTTTATAACTGATTGCCTATAGGGGGTGTAAAAATCCTTTACAATTTTTTCTTTTTTAACACTGTTGAAGGACGAAGTAAATTCTGAAAAAAGAGTGCTGCTTTGCAGCGATCTGTTCAGGTCGATTAGCAGGCGGCAAGTTTCAGAAAATTGCACATAATGGGCAATGGGCGAGAGCGCCCGGAACAGATCCAGTGCTCCCGAATCAAGCGCACGATGAGAATTTAGCACTTCAGGCACCATGCTGAAAAATTTCCCGTATTCATCGGGAATCCGGTTACCACCATGTTCGCATGTAAGAATCAGTTTCATATCCCCAGTTGCATATTTTTCTTAAGGCAATAAGCTAACAATGTATAAATAGAAACAAGGTGACTGTTTGAATAGTCGCCGTCCAATCTTTTCATGATCCTTGAGGACAATGTTCCCTCATCCAGGATTTTTTTCATCATGGCACCGTTTTTGCGTTCCATTTTTCTGGCAATTACCTTGTAAAGGTGTTTCCAGAGCCCGTTGGCAGAAATTGTATTCTCTTTCAGTCCGAACATTCTCAGGTATGCTCCGTTCCTAATTTCGGTATGTTCACCCTCTCTGATTACATCATGAAAAATGTTGAACAGCTCGTTTTCTTTCCATATAGCCTGATACCTGAATGCAGTCCATTTCTCTTTTACAAGCAATTTCAATACCTGTGTAATGGCCTCTGCAAGGGCAATATCTGCCGCGGGGCATTCCTGTGTATCGATCACCCTTATTTCGATTGCTCCCCTGTCAAAACGGGCAATCGCTCCTCTCGAATTGAGAAAATGGTGTTCCATAATGCCGTTGTGATCGAAGGGGCCAATATCTTGCCTGATAGGGTTGAAAATTTTCAGGGCATAGTCCTCCTCGGAATAAACCGGCTCCGGGATAAGTTTTCCCATCAGCGACGGCATGATCTGCTGGTGATGCAGGTATGCTTCCATGCGTGAATCAGCCCATCCGGTCGGCACGCCGTCAAGTACAGGAGAACTGGCTGCAATTGCCGGTATTATTGGAAGCAGCAGGCGGATTGCGGCGTGAAGTCTCGAAAATTCCTCATCGTCACAAAACGGAAGGTTCAGGTGCATGCTTTGAAGATTTGCCCAGCCATGGCTCCGGCAGTCGAATATACGGTGATAAAGCGAATAAATATTGCTGTAATCGTGTTTCCAGAGCTCAGTTTCCTGACCAGGGTTCATAAACGGATGCGCAGCTGAAGGCAGAAGCATCGCATTGTGCCGGGAAAGGATCATATCGATTTCAAGAATATTTTTATGAAATTCTTTGGCCACTCCTTTCAGGGAGGGTTCAGGACGATGCGTTTTAAGCTCCAGGACGTGGTTCACAAGTTCATTTGACCATTCGATTTTTCCGTTAACGATATCTGCAGCAAATTCACCGCTTTTGTCTTGCATGACTAAATCTGCAATGGGGCAGACTTTCAGTGTATCACGATCAACGATCATGTATTCTAGCTCAATACCCGTAACCTCAAACAGCCTGTATTTCGGTTCTGATTCCATCCTGTATTCCGGTTTTTTCTTCAATCCTGTTTTTTATGGCTTTGATGACCGTATGGTAGAGTTCATCTTTCAACATTGCATCCTCGATCCCGAAATCGATGTTGGGATTGTCGTTGACTTCGATAACATAAGCCTTTCCATCAATTTCCTTGATGTCAACACCATACAAACCTTTACTGTATACCAGTGCAGATGCCTTAAGGGCTGTTTTGAGGATATAATCGGGAACATTTTCAGTTGGGAGACAGGCAAAATCGCCCTCCTGTTCCCGTTTGATTCTTGCCTTCCAGTTGTAAATCTGCCAGTGCCCTTTTGCCATAAAATACTTGCAGGCAAAAATAACTTTGCCGTCGAGAATGCCTATCCGCCAGTCAAAATCAGTATACATATACTGCTGGGCCAGGATCATTTCAGAATAGTCGAGCAATCGTTTTATTTCGGCAGCCAGCTCTTCAGGAGTATTCACCTTCTTAACGCCAAGTGAGAAGGTTGAATCGGGCAATTTTATTACACAGGGCAATCCCAGTGTTGTCAATACTTCATTCTTGTTTTCGTGATGGATGATCATTGTTTTTGGGGTGAGGATATTGGCAAGTTGCAGCAGCTCTGCCATATAGACCTTATTGTTGCATTTCAGGATTGTATCGGGGTAATCGATTATGGCCAGCCCTTCGGACTGTGCTCTCCGTGCAAACCGGTATGTGTGGTTGTTTACCGACGTATTGTCCCTGATAAACAATGCATCGAAAGCCGGCAGCCGGTGAAAATCTTCCTGGGTAATAATTTCAACATAAAAGCCCATTTTTTCGGCTGTTTCCACAAATTTGTTTATGGCTTGTCTGTTTGAGGGAGGCGCTTCGGATTCGGCCGAATAAAGAATCGCCAGGTCGTAGATCGATTTGTCGGGACGCGTCTTGTCGTAACGTTTTTTGGAAAAATAGTTTTTGGCAAAATCACGGATATATTCCATATGATCTTCCGGAATATCTTTCATGGATATCGCCCTTATGCCCTGAAGGAGCCATTTATTTTTGCTGAAATTAAATTTTGCCCTGAGCAGGGGAGATGGAAATAGTTTGTATAGCTCGGCAGCCAGTTTAAGATACTGTGCAGAAACATTCTGTCCGAAATATATGCTCAGAATGAACTCATTCGATTTCAGGTGTTTCAGGCTTCTCCGGATCAGTTCATCGAGATTATCCGATACAACCCGCACAAGCGACGGTGCCTTAAGATCGAGTATGGTTTTCACGTCTGGCAACGGTTTTTGTCCCCTTGCTTCTGCAAGCAGCGATACATAATAGCCTCTGGACTGGTAACTGTAATCGTTACTGAGGTTGAAAATGCGTGCATTTTTCAGTCCCCCATACTGGGGACTGGATAAATAGTCTTTGGAAGTGATCACCTCAACACCGTCGATCTCAAAATTCCAGTTCTGCGGTGAGCTGAGGACGATTATTTTATGCATGACTTGGTTTCATTTTGAAATGATCAACAGGTTTGCATCGTATGTAACTATACCAAGATGAATGGCATTGATCAGACGTATCGGATCCACCTCGTAATAGTTGCTTTCCGATATCGGGTTGCGCTTATAAGGATCGGCTACCTTGATAAATCCTTTTTTTGCTACCCCATGTAGAACAACAAAATGTCCCTGCGGTTCACCCCTGATATCATCAAAAACGATATTGCTTGACGATTTTGAATATTCCCTGGGACATTTATACAGGTAATTTGCACTCAACCCGGCAAGTACGGGTAACTGCCTGTCGAAGTACCAGTGCAGCAATTCAGGAGAAAGATCTTCGAACAGGATTTCACCTCCTGCACTGATAAACTGAATATAAGCCATGGTAGCTTCGGTAAATTTCTTCCCGTTCTTAAATTTCAGTTGTTCTTCCAATTTATTTACAAGCTCTTTACAATCAAGATTTTCCCAGCTGGGATCAAATACCTTCAGGTTATAGGAATAGATAATCGCATGAAAGCCTCGTTTTAATGCATCGAATCCCAGCAGCATCGCCAGAGTTCCTCCTTCCGAAAGCGATTTCACTTCTTCAAGAAGTGTCTCAAGCCCGATCCTGTATCCCATATAATTGTATACGGCATGCAGGCTTGTGGGTCCGCAGGAGTTGTCATCGGGCTGGTTTAAAATCGATATTTCCATTCATTCCTGAAACTAGTGATTATGACGAATACAACAGAGAAATGTCACTATTTAAGGGTATTTTTCTAAAAAATTTGTGGTTCGTACTGTCTGGATATGTGCCTGTAGTCTGCTTGTTAAAGACAGGCAAGGGCTGCATTTAACATATCAATTAAAAATATTTAAGCAGAATATCGCTTAATTCTTATTAAAACGTACGTGTGTGTCAGCTTGCAGAGCAACGGCCTGTTTGAAACTCCGGGCTTTAGCCCGGGGTTAATTATCACCGGTGAAAAGCCGCGTCAACTACAATGATTATTCAGGGCATAATCTACCCATGACGTGGAAAAAGCGAAGATTTGCAAAAGTACCAGGATAGCCACAGAATAAAAGTACAAAGTACTTTTATTCTATAATCCACTATCAGTATCTTAGCTGATTATTCCTGCCTGCTGCATGCACTATTCAGCATTCATCATCCGGCATTTGTCACAAGCCATTCAGGTAAGCTGCAAAAGGTTTTCTGATATCATTGATTTTAAGAGGTTTGGAGATATAATCATCAAATCCTTTGTCAATGAATTTTGACTGGTCGTCGGGACGGGCATATGCAGTCTGGGCGATAATGATGACATCGGATTTGATGGCCTTAAGTCTTTTGGCAGTCTCATACCCGTCCATAACCGGCATCTTTATATCCATCAATACCAGGTCATATTGCTGACCATCCTCAAACATGTTGATGGCTTCAGGGCCGCTACGGACCCATATAATCTGTGCCTTTGTGTTTTGCAGTACCTTTTTTAGGTAGATCTAATTGGTTTCCATGTCATTCATCAGCAAGATCAGCTTATTGTTCCATTTGCTTTCCGCAACGGGCGCATTATTTTCATTGTGCACACCGGATGCGTCATTATCCGTAAACTTATCCAACTCGATCTGAAAAGTAAATACAGATCCATTGCCGGGATCCGAGGTGACCAATAGATCTCCGCCAAGGAGTTTGGCTATTTTCTGTGAAATGGCCAGCCCCAGTCCGGCGCCCCGTACAATAAATTCCTTTTCTTCACCCATTTTTCTGAATCGTTCAAATAAATGCTGCAGGTCTTCTTCCTCAATTCCGATGCCAGTATCCTTCACATAAATAAACAGAATGCCATTTTTTGTATGAAGGCCCAGTTCAATAAAACCTTCTTTGGTAAACTTGCATGCATTGGTCATGAGGTTAATGAGTACCTGTTTTAATCTTTCCCTGTCAGTGTAAACTTTTAAATTCTTTTCCCTGAGCGTATTGTTTACTCGTATCTCAATGCCGGGCTCCTTATTACTCAGCCTGAAACAGGTGTATAGTTGGTTAACAATTTCATTGAGGTAAAAGGGTTTCTTATTGATCAGAAGTTGATTTGCTTCATTCAGGCTCAGGTCCAGGATGTCGTCAATGAGTGTGAGCAATGATACTGAATTTGCATTGATTATTTCCACCATCGTTGCCCTTTCTTCGGGAGTGAGATTCGCATCATCCAGCAAACTCGAAAAACCAACGATAGCATTCATTGGTGTTCTTATCTCATGGCTCATGTTGGCGAGAAAAGCCGATTTCAGCATATCCGATTCTTTGGCTTTGTTCAAAGCCGATTCAAGCTCCTCAGTTCTTTCTTTCACGAGCGATTCGGGCTGGGTATGATGCGTTTCAAGCTCTTCTTTCTGATGAATTACTTCCTGCCTGTGCTTTTCAAGCATGACATTGAACCGTGTCAGTTCCAGGATCCGCCTGGCTACTTTATCTTCAAGGATCAGTTTCTGCTTTTTAAGGTTGAATACCCGGTAAAAATAGATGAGCAGGGTAAGACCTATAATGGTAAAAACCGCTGTTCCCTTAAAAAGCCAGGTCTTCCACCAGGGTGCAAGGACAAAGATTTTTAACCGGGCTTCCTCGTTTTTCCATTCCCTGTTACTGCGGTAGATCTTACCCTGAAGGTATATTCACCGGGATCAGGGTTCGTACAGGTAAGTTTGCGTTCCTGGCTGGTTGTCTCAAACCATTCGGTATTGAATCCATCCAGAGTATACTTGTATCTAATATGGTTTGGCCGCAAAAAATTCAAATCGGCAAATTCAATAGTGATCACGTTTTCATTATACCT
>CAZDCD010000003.1:1941-167147 GCA_964503885.1 uncultured Bacteroidales bacterium | reverse complement strand
GCCGCAAAAAATTCAAATCGGCAAATTCAATAGTGATCACGTTTTCATTATACCTGACCTTTATCACCGGATCATAGGCAATGGACCTGTCCAGCAGTCTGCGTCCGTTCAATAGGGTATTGCAGCCGATGCTTTTATTGAATACCCGGAAATCGGTGAAAAAGATATGCGACGGGATATCAGGCAGTGCCAGGTTATCGGGATGCAAAATATTGAATCCGTTTGGTCCACCGAAATAGAGTTCACCAGTGCTCGCCTTTAATGCTGCATTTTCTTGAAAATCAACGACCTGTAAACCATCCGATTCGTCGTAGTTTTTAAACGTATAGATGTTTTCTCCTGTTGTACCATCCCTGGCAATGATAAGGTTGGTTATTCCTTCCGAAGTATCCATCCATAAGGTGTGGTTATTGTCTTCAATAATTGTCACGATCAGGCTGGATGCAAGGCAGTCCTCCTGCTTAAATACCGTGAATAATCCCGTCTTCTTGTCGTACATGTTGAGTCCGTTATTGGTAGCACACCAGATCAATCCTCTTGAATCTTCGATCACATCGTACGTAAAATTGTCGCTCAAACTGTTGCGATCAGACTCATCATGATTGAAGTACCTGAATTCATGCGTTTTTATGTTGAACGACCGCAAGCCGTCAACCGTGGCAATCCACATCAGGTCATCCGATCCCTGATATACCGTAAACGTTGCAGATGCTTTCTATTGTTCCGATCCACATGAAACCCCTGCTGTACCGGAAAAATGAATTCACATAATTGTGCGGCAGACTATTGGTTTTGTCGTAATTTGAGAAAAGGAATTGCTTTGGTTGTGGATAGGTGGAAAAAGAAATCAGGACAACAGCGATTATAACAATAAAATGTTGCAGGTAAAATCCTTTAGACCGAATCCGCGCGTATCCCCTTTTTTTGAAGTAAATGAAATTACATATCGCTGGTCTCAATCAAAAGTCTCTGTTTTTCAGACTTATTAGTCGTATTATAAATTTACTGAATATTTTTTCTTATGCGATCATTTATTGTGCTATTTTTGCGGCAGGAACAACAGGCTTTGTTGTTTGTAAAAAATATAACCACCACAAAACCTTACCGCAACTGGAAAATTTAGTATTATTGCATACTGAATTCAACATTTACAACTATGCGGCTTAATCGAATCCTGTTAACTCTTCTGTTCGTTGTGCTTCTGGCTTCGTGTGCACAAAAAAACAGCAATTTCTATAAGGCGGATAACCCGTTTTTTAGGTATTCGGGACGGACGGACAACTCGGGCAGTGACGGGGTAATTCTTATCGGTTCGGCATCATCTGTAACTATAAATTTTTCAGGCGATACCTGCAGCCTGCTTCTTAAAAACATCGACGGTGAAGCATTGTATAATTATGTTTCCCTGGAGCTCGACGGGGAGTATTTAGGTCGGGTAAGGACAGAAGGTGATTCCTTTAGATACTACGATGTAAAAATTCCCTTGACACAGGAAAATCATATTTTAAAAGTATATAAGGCAACCGAACCGCAAAACGGACAGGTAGTATTCGGCGGTTTGGTGTGCCGCCAACTGAAGAGGGTCATTCCGGAAAACACAAAAAATATCGAATTTATCGGCAATTCCATTACCTGCGGTATGGGTATAGAATGGAAAGAAATTCCGTGTAATTCCGGTGTATGGTTTGATCAGCACAATGCATACTGGACATATGGCTCACAGCTTGCCCGTGAACTCAATGTTCAGTACATGCTCAGTTCTGTATCGGGCATCGGAATTTACCGCAACTGGAACAGTAACGGGCCGACAATGCCACAGGTCTATGAGAATACTTACCTAAATACCGATTCGACGAAAAAATGGGACTTTTCATCGTTTACCCCTGACATCGTAAGCATTTGCCTGGGTACAAATGATTTATCCGATGGTGACGGAACGAGTGAACGGTCTTCTTTCAATCCCGAAAAATTTACCGGTCAGTATATCCGTTTTGTTAAAACGGTCCACAGACATTATCCGGAAGCTCGTATCGCCCTGCTTTCAAGCCCCATGTTGTCGGGTGAGAAAAAAGAAGCCCTTGAAAATTGTCTTCTTCGTATTCAGCAGAATTTTAATTCGGCTGCCGGATATGCTCCCATTGAGGTCTTTAGATTTGACACCTTATATGTTCACGGGTGCGATTACCATCCAGACAGGGAAGACCACCGAAAAATGGCCGAAAGCTTGTTGCCTTTTTTTAAAGATCTGCTGAACAGCAAGAATTGATCCATTCACAGGGCCTAATCTGTTCCCGTTTGACAAATCGGACCCTAAAATTCCCGGGCGCTATTTTTTTTATTCCAATCTGATAGTCATCCGAAACGTCCATAATCACGGATTCGGGCTTTTTCCAATTCACCCTGTAAACAGTCAAAATAAAACATTTCAGGCTTTCTGAAGGGACCATAATATTGGCATGATTTGTTGTTAAAATGAGTTCTTTTCATTAAGTTTATAGTATTATACAACGTTGTACTTCACCCAATTTCCTTTGGCGAACCCATGTATTTAAATTATGAGCCGGGGTAAATCCACATACAATCAACCACTTGATGACAACCTGAAGTTAAACCGGAAGCTTCGGGATAAGGAATCTGTCTTAAACGATTTTCTTTCCAGCATACCGGATACCATTTATAATATTGATATTCATGGGAATATTGAGTCAACGAACAGGAGCTTCAACGGTATACCGGAAAACAGCATTACCGGCAAAAATTTCCTGGAACTGATTCCACCGGAAGAACACGATAGGATAAAACGAATTCATGAAAAGGTATTTAAGAATGGTAAACCCTGGGTTTATGAGTATAAAGGCTTTAACGACGGACAATATTTCTCAGCATCCATAGGTGCAATAAAAAAAGGTCAGAAGATTACCGGAGCAGTAATATTAACGCGTGATATCACAAAATGCAAACAAGCACAGGAAACCATGCTGATCGAGGAGGATTTCACAGCCAAGCTCTTTGAAACTGCACAAGTCATTGTGCTTGTCCTGGATACAAACGGCAAAATAGTCCGCTTCAACCCATACATGGAAGAGTTATCGGGATATACCCTGGAGGAGGCGAAGGGATTGGACTGGTTTGATACATTCATTCCTGAAGAAGACAGGTCAAGGATCAGGAAGGTATTCTCAAAAGCAGTAAAGGGCATCCAGATTGAGGGGAATATCAATCCTATTCTTACAAAAAAAGGGCAAAAACGGCAGATTGAATGGTTCAGTGAGATCCTTAAGGGCGCCGGTGGAACCAATGTCGGGCTCTTGGCCCTGGGTCAGGATATAACCGAAAGGATGAAAGCTGAAGAAACATTACGTAATAAAGAATTGCAACTTTCCGATGCCATGAAAATTGCAAAGATAGGGTATTGGGAGTATGACGCGCTGAGTAAGGTTTTTCTCTTCAACGACCAGTTTTATTCCCTTTTCAGGACTACGGCCGAAGAAACAGGAGGTTATTCACTGAGCATTGATGACTATGCTGGGTTATTTGTGCATCCCGATGACCGCGAAATCTTCGTGCAAAAGATCAGCCAATGCGTTGAAGCTAACGATTCATCCCCGATGACAGAGCTGGGCCACAAGATCCTCTATGCCGGTGGTGGGGAAGGATTTATGTCGGTGCGGGTTTTTGTGACTAAAGATGAAAAAGGTACAGTAAAAAAAATATTTGGTGCAAACCAGGACATCACCGAATGGGTAAAAGCCGAACTGGCACTCCGGACCAGTGAGGCACACCTGTCCAATGCCCTGAAGATCGCAGGGCTTGGCTATTGGGAGTTCGATGTGGGCGGGAACCTATTCAAGTTCAACGATGAGTTTTATGCCATTTTTCGCACAACAGCCGAACAGGCCGGAGGTTACACAATGACCTCTGAGCAGTATGCTGAAAAATTTGTTTATGAAGAAGATCGGGTTGTTGTTGCCGAGGAGGTAAGAAAAGCACTCGAAACGAATGACCCGAACTACAGCCGTCAGCTCGAACACAGAATTAAGTATGCCGACGGAGAAACAGGATACATTTCTGTACGATTCATAATCATTAAAGACAGGTATGGACGCACTATTAAAACATACGGTGCCAACCAGGATATTACTGAACGAAAAAGGGCTGAAAAGAAACTCGAAGAACAGAATGAAAAATATATAGCCCTCAATGAAAAATTAAGTGAAAGCCTCGATACACTTCAGAAAATTAATTCCGAACTCGGACATGCCAAGCAAAAAGCTGAGGAGAGCGATAAACTGAAATCGGCATTTCTGGCAAACATGAGCCATGAAATACGAACACCTATGAACGGCATTATCGGGTTTTCGAATATGCTGAACAAGCCGAGCCTGTCAGAGGAGAAAAAGCAGCAATATACGCAGATAATCAACGATATGTGCAGGCAGTTGCTGCATCTTATAGACGATATTCTTGACATATCAAAGATCGAGACGGGGCAGTTAAAGATTTTTAATACAGCCGCCAGTGTAAATGATATTCTTATACGGCTCTTTACCTTCTACAAACCGGTAACAAGCAAGAACAATATCAACCTTTTTGTGTATAAAACCCTTTCTGATGAAAAGGCAAAAATTCTGACCGATCATCTTAAGCTCAGGCAGGTGATGGATAATCTTATAAGCAACGCCATAAAATTTACCCATCAGGGCTATATTAAGTTCGGGTATTGTCTGAAAAACGGCTGGCTCGAGTTTTATGTGGAAGATACCGGCATCGGCATTGCTCCCGAGATTCAGAAAACGATATTTGAACGGTTCAGGCAGGCGGACATAGGCACTTCGAAGCTTTATGGCGGAGCCGGACTCGGATTGTCCATTTCAAAGGCGTATGTTGAAAATATGGGCGGAAAGATCTGGGTTAATTCCATGCCCGGAGCCGGAGCATCATTTCGTTTTACCATTCCCTATGAACCGGTGAATGAAAAAAGAGAAGATGGTATTTTATTGGAAGAAGACAGTAAATTATTACCTCTGTTGCTGGTGGTTGAAGATGAAGAGGTGAACTACCTGTTTTTCGAGGAGGTGCTTATGGAACTGAGTATTGAAATCCTGCATGCCAGGAATGGTGCCGAAGCCATTGACATCTGTAAGAAAAATCCTGATATCAGGCTGGTACTTATGGACATAAAGCTTCCTGATCTTGACGGGTACGAAGTCATTAAACAGATAAAAACACATAATCCCGACATACCCATTATCGCCCAGACAGCCTATGCACTGAGAGGAGACAGGGAAAAAGCTCTGGAAGCCGGTTGTGTGGATTACATGGCAAAACCGATCAATGACAGGGAACTGATTGAAAAAGTGAAAGGTTATATAGGGTTTTGAGGTTTAAGTAAGGAGCCTGCCTGTCGTCAGACAGGATAGGTGCTGATAAAGAATCCATTTTCCTAAACGTAACCAACTGGCAGGTTCTTTCATTGTAATTCTTTCTGTAACTAAATCCGGAAAATGTTGCTGAAGCCTGTGGCCTTGCCCTATGTTTTGTTGTTTAGGACTTTCGGCCTTAACCTGATGGATATGATCTGTGACAGTTCCGGTTACCAGATCATAGCATAAACCCCTATCCACTATTTTCGTCCCGAAAGTTCTTTCATAACTTCCAATACTTTTGTACCTTGCAGGTACTAAAGCAACCTTCATTGTATATTTTCTATGGTTTCCCCGGGGCACCAAAAAGATTGAATAAACAGGGCTGATAAGCCCTGAATGCCGGGGCTGCCCGGAAACCTGGAATTTTCGAATATCAAGCGTTGTATTCTCTTAGCAGAACCTGTTAATTATCGAAACCATGAAAAAGACACCTGTTCAGCAGATTATCCTTATCTCGGTAATAACCGCCGCATGCTTTTCCTGCGGTATCACACCGAAAGATCCCAAAGACAAAGCGGTTGTTTCGGGAGCTGAAAACAAAAAAACGATATGGGTCACCGATTCGGTGCCACCCGTTATTACGGTATCTTCAGAGTTGAAGCGTATTGTGGTGGTGCGCCTGAAAAACAAGACTGATATGCTCGAAGGGCTTAATGAAGCTGTTAAAGCCGAAGGCATAAAAAACGGGATCATCCTGCACGGCATCGGATCGGTGATCTCCTATAACGTGCATTCGGTGGGCGAGACCACGGAATTTCCGGTGGTAAATGTGTATGCAAAAGAAGACGGTCCCTATGACCTGCTCACAGTGAGCGGTTTTGTGTTCAGCGGCAGGGTGCACGCGCATATTACTCTGTCGGACCTGAAAACCACGATCGGTGGCCATCTCGAGCCGGGCACACTGGCCTATACGTTCCTGATCATTTCCATCGGTGTGCTCGACGACAATATCGATATGGACCAGTTCGATGACTGGACATGGAAATGACATGCATGTAATAAATATTCAGGCTGGCGCAGCTTCCTGTTTTTACCGGCCGGGCTGTTGCCGTTCAGTCAATATGGTTGGAGCGAAATCGCATCCCCGGCCTGTCTTATATCCTGTGATCTTCGCGAATGATCGTGCGCGGCCCGCCATCGAGGTTTTTGCTCCAGTCTTTCGGAGGGTATTTTTTCCTGATCTTATCCAGTTCCCCGATGTCCTTTAGCCTTTTATAAATCAGCTGCCAGGCACAGGGCCTGTCCGGACTGATCTCACACCTGTCTTCCCGTGAACCGCCACACGGACCGTTAAGCAGGTGCTTTGCACAGCGGGTGACAGGACAAATACCGCCAAAGTCTGCAAGAACGCAGGCTCCGCACTGGGCACATTTCTCGGTCCATACCCCCCGTGATTCAAGAATACCTAAAAAGGCCGTATTGAGTCCCGGATAAACGGGCTTATCGGGATAGCGTTCAGCAATAGCCTGCACTCCGGCCCCGCAGCCCAGCGAAAGCACCGCATCGTTTTTCCTGATCTCTTCGGCTGCTCCTTCGATAAATACATTATCACACTGCCGTTCAATGGTAAACTCATTGAACTTGATGTATTTTCCCGATTTTTTCGAGGCTATTCTCAGTGCCGAAGAAATGATTGAAACTTCGCGTTCACCTCCTGCGAGGCAAACCGTGACGCAGGTTCCGCAGCCAAGAACAAGCACGTTCTTATGATCTTTTACAATATCAAGGATTTCGGGTATTCTTTTTCTTTCTGCAACTATCATTGCTGGTTCTCCTCGTTTAGTTTTATACTTTTTATTCCAATCGGGTTAGGCCCCAGTTGTTTAATTTCTTCTACAAGTTCATGGATAAGTCTGACGAGATTAACTGCCCCGGCTGCGGAAACATTGACCATCCGCAAACGTTCTTTTTCTAGGCCACATTCTTCAAGGATATTGCGGATAGCATTCACCCTTTTTTTTGCAAAGAGGTTGCCATCAATAAAGTGGCACCCACCTTCAAGGCACCCTGCAATAAGCACCCCGTCAGCACCCTTTTCCAGCGCTTTCATATAGTATTCCATCTCCAGTCTCCCGGTGCAGGGCGTACGGATTATCCTTACCCCTGTAGGATACTGAAGGCGCATTGAGCCGGCCAGGTCTGCGGAGGCATACGCGCAGTAGTGGCAGCAGAAAGCGACTATTTTAGGTTCAAAGTTTGAATTATCCATGTTCTATACGGTTTCTGCAACATCAAACAACTTATCGATCATATTCATGTAATGGTCAGACCTGAAATGGTTTAGCTGTATAGCCCTTGCGGGACATTCGGAAGCGCAGATCCCGCAACCCATGCATTTGGCTTTTTCAATCTCAGCCTTATGGTCGTAGTTGAGCGCAGGTGCCCCATAGGGACAAACCTTCACACATGTCATGCACGAAATACACTTGTTCTGATCGACTTCCGAAACCTGTGCACCCACTTCGAGATGGGTCTTTGAGAGAATGGTGGCCGCCCGTGCTGCAGCAGCCTTCGCCTGCGAGATATTCTCATCGATCATTTTCGGTGAGTGGGCCAGACCGCTGAGGAACAGTCCCTCAGTGGCAAAATCGACCGGCCTCAGTTTCATGTGGGCTTCCACATAAAATCCATTGGCATTCAGGGGGACTTTAAGCATATTCGAAATCCGCCTGTTGTCTTCGTTTGCATCCAATCCAGTGCTTAAGATCAGCTTGTCGGCTTCAATAACAATGGGTTCGGGAAAATCGGGGCTTTCCACCTTGACCGAGCTCAGCACTCCATCAATATCCGATACGGCCGGTGCATTTTCTTCGCTGTAGCGAATAAAAATAACCCCGGTTTTTCTGGCTTCGTGGTAATATTTTTCCCTGAAGCCGTAAGTTCTTATATCTCTGTAAAGGATGAATATCCTGGCATCCGGATCACCTTTCTTTATTTTCAAGGCATTTTTAACAGCCATGGAACAGCATATCCGGCTGCAATAAGGTTTTTCCTCGTTCCTGGATCCTACACATTGGATCATCACATAAGTCTGGCCTTTCTTTTCGCCATTTTTCCTGCTTAGTGCTTTTTCCAAATCCAGCTGGGTCATGATATTTTTAACGATCCCGTAAGAATATTCTTCGGTTGTGGCCGGCTTTGCACCTGTAGCGATAATAATGGCGCCGCACATTAGTTCTCTGGATTTGCCTTCCCTGATGAGCTTAATTTTAAAATCGCCGATATGCCCCGAAACGCTTTCAATCTCGGAATCCAGGTAGACATCTATATTCCGTTGTGTGTTTACACTTTCGATCAGTTGTTTTTTAAATCCGGCAAGATTATCCTGCTCCAGCGTGCTGTTAATGTTTGTCAGGTTTCCTCCCAGCTGTGAGGATTTTTCGATCAGGTCGACATCATACCCTTGTTCGGCCAGCGATAAGGCGGCCGACATCCCGCTCACACCCCCTCCGATAACCATACCATTCTGACGGATAGGTATCCGGTCACCTTCTAGAGGGATTAAATAGTAAGACCTTGAGATCGACATTTTAACAAGCTCAATGGCTTTCTCCGTAGCTCTTTCAGGCTCCGACGAGTGTACCCATGAACATTGATCGCGTATGTTAGATAACTCGAAAAGGTAGGGGTTCAATCCCGCTTCGCGCAATGTCTCCCTGAAAATAGGCTCGTGTGTTCGCGGAGTACATGAAGCTACAACAATCCGGTTCAACCGGTGCAGTGTGATCTGCTCTTTGATGTTCGACAGGCTTGCATTTGAGCAGGTGTACATGGTATGTGAGGCAAACACGACTCCCGGTTCATTTTTAATCCTCTCAGTGACTTTTTCCACGTCAACAGTCCCTGCAATATTTATCCCGCAATGACATACGAAAACCCCTATCCTGGGTTTTTCATCCGTCACATCATGTTCCCGGGGATAGTCTTTGGATATGATCAATGTGTTCTTTACCGGGGCAAGCAACTCCATAGCCATTGAGGCTGCCGCACTTGCCTGCATGACTGTTTCGGGAATGTCTTTCGGCTCCTGGAACGCCCCGCCGACAAACACGCCTGGTTTTGACGTTATAAGGGGATTTAGCCTGTCGGTAGCACAAAAACCATATTCATTCATTTCAATTCCCAATCTCCGGATGCTTTCGGAAACGTTCGCTTTGGGGTCGAGACCCACAGCCAGAACGACCAGGTCGAAATCCTGTTCGACATAACCCTTCTGCGGGTCGATATATCCCAGTCGCAGATCGTTGGTTTGCGGCATCTGAATGATCCGTGAAGGCATGCTTTTTACATACCGGATATTCTTCATGGCCCTGGCCCGTTCGTAATACTGATCGAAATCTTTGCCATGGGCTCTGATATCCATATTGAATATAGTTCCCTCCAGACCATGCACGTGTTCGGAGGCGATCATGGCCTGTTTGGTCGTGGCCATACAACATATGGAAGAGCAATATTCGTTGGTTTTTGAATCACGTGAACCCACACACTGGATCCATGCAATGCGGGTAGCCTCTTTTTCATTGTCTTTCCGCAACAGATGGCCGCCATAAGGACCCGCAGCAGAAAGCATGCGCTCAAACTGCACGCTGGTCAGCACATTCGTATACCGTTTAAAACCGTATTCACCTTTGATTTCGGCAGTGAATTCTTCAATACCAGGTGTCAGAACCACAGCTCCCACTTCAAGTTCCACCATCTGTTCATGCATGGCGTGATCAATGGCTTTCTTTTCGCAGGCGGTTTCACATTCCATACACTCCGAACACTGAGCGCAGTTTAGGCACCGTTCGGCTTCGGCAGAAGCATCATCAGCGGAAAATGCAGATTCAATCTCATTGAAATTATCAAGCCGTTTTCCCGGCTCCAGCTCGCCGGCCAGGGCACGTGATTTCCATGCCACACCGGTAAGATCGGGCAGCAGTTCTTCGGATACCGGTTTTAACGTATTTTCAAACCGGACAGAATGCATATCTTCTTTATTCAGGTAATGGCCGATGGATTCGGCGGCGCGGTTCCCTGCCGCCACAGCCTCAATAACACTGGCCGGGCCTGAAGCATTATCGCCCCCGGCAAAAACGCCTTTCAGTGAGGTTTCAAGCGTCACAGGATTTGCTTTAAAGTACCCTCTTTCCATATCGATCCCAATATGTTCAGTGAGCTGGTCATCAAGCTTCTGTCCTATGGCAACGATCAGGTGGTCTGTTTTCACTTTGGTCAGCTTATGTTCATCATAAACCGGACTGAATTTCTTATTCTCATCGAATACGCTCAGGCATCGTTTAAGTTCAATACCCCTGACTGATCCGTTTCCCATGATCTTTTTTGGGCCCCAGCCATTGCTGATGGTAATTCCTTCAGCCAGCGTGGCTTCGATCTCTTCGGTATACGCCGGCATCTCGTTGCGCTGCTCGAGTGAGATCAGCTCTACCTTTTTTGCTCCCAACCTGAGGGCTGTACGTGCCACATCAACAGCCACATTTCCACCTCCAATAACCGTAACTTTTCCTTTGAAAACAGGTTTTTCTTGGGGATTGCCTACCTGTCTGAGAAACTCGACGCCATGAAGCACTCCTTCCTTATCTTCGCCTTTAATACCGAGTTTTCTGCTCACATGTGCACCGGCGCTGATGTATACGGCATCGTTATTATTATATAGCTCATCAAAGCTTATGTCTTTACCAACAGCGCAGTTTAAAATGATCTTTACCCCCTTGCGCCGGATAAGTTCTATCTCATAATCAAGGATTTCCTTCGGCAGCCTGTACTGCGGTATGCCCCAGTACAGCATTCCTCCGGCAATATCTCTGGTTTCATAAATGGTGACGGCAAATCCCTTGTCTGCCAGATAGCCGGCTGCTGTCAGGCCCGAAGGGCCCGCCCCGATAATGGCTACTTTCTTTGCGCCGGGCTGCGGGACTTTTTCTTCGGGTAATGCCAATTCACCGGATCTGACCAGCCGCATCTCCTCATCTGAAGCAAACCTTTTCAGCTGGCGGATGGCAATGGCACTGTCGACCTTCGACCGGGTGCATGCACTTTCACAAGGGGCCGGACACACACGCCCGCATATTGCGGCAAACGGGTTTCTCTCCCTCATCAGCTTTACCGCCTTCACATATTCCTTTTTCTTTATCAGCTGAACATACCCCTGAACATTAATATTGGCCGGACATTTCACCTTGCAGGGTGCATGGCCCAGCTTCAGGATATTGGGCATGTTTGGAATTGCCTGTGAATAATATTTTTGAACGGCTTTCCGCTTCCCCAGGTTGCGGTTGAATTTATCGTCGATCTCGACAGGGCAGGCCGTTGTGCATTCGCCGCAATCGTTACAGATCTGTTCATTAATGAACCGGGGTGATTTTTTAACGAACGCTTTGAAATTGCCCGGTTCCCCTTCGAGCTTAACGAGTTCTGAAAGCGTAAGAATTTCAATATTAAGATTTCGTGCACATTCAACAAGTTTCGGAGAGATCACACAGATAGCGCAGTCGCCTGTGGGAAACGTTTTGTCAAGATGCGACATCATCCCGCCAATGGTGGCTGATCTGTTAACGAGGTATACTTTGTAACCCGAATTGGCCAGGTCGAGAGAGGCCTGCACGCCGGCTATTCCGCCACCTTCGACCAAAACGGCACCAACCATATTTTTCTTGCTGTTCATGATCATTCTTTAGCTATTCGTTTATACCGATTCCCTGACAAAGTCAATTACCGGTTTGGGTGAGACTATGCATTTGTTCATTCCCAGCTTCCGCGGAGAAATTCCAAGGCATAACCCAAGCAATTGCGATATGTAAACAACAGGTATTTCATATTCCGTTTTTTTAACCGCATTGATATTCCCCTGCCGCATGTCGAGGTTTATCTGGCACATCGGGCAGGCAACAGCTATGCATTGTACACCTGATGCTGCAGCCATGCCGAGAATGGAATTAGAGAGCTCCAGCACGATGTCGGTTCTCGAGATCGCAAATCCACCCCCGCAGCATGCTGTTTTATGGGGCCAGTCAATACTTTCCCCTTCCATGCATTTCACCAGTTGATCGATCAGGGTTGGGTTTTCTGGATCATCGAAACCGGTAACTTCGGAGGGTCTGACCAGCAGGCAGCCATAATACGAGGCCACTTTCAATCCGTCGAGCGTATGCGTAAACTGTTTTTTCAGTGACTCAGTCCCTGTTTCTTTTAACAAGACCTCAACAAAATGCAATACGCGTACATTCCCGTCATACTCTTCACCCAGGGAGGCTGCCACTTCTTTACGGATACCCGCATCGATCCGTATCTCATGATTGGCCACCTTCATGCGGTTATAGCATGCCGCGCAGAAAACTACCATATCGAGGCCCATTTTTTGCGCCATAAGCAGGTTGGCTGCGGGGAGGGCAATGGACAGAATTTTATCGGTATGATGTGCGGGTGTCGATCCGCAGCATGTCCACCCTTTTGGTTCGATAAGTTCAATACCGAGTTTACCTGCAACCTCACGCACCGACATGTACTGATCCCGCGCTGTCGATTCAGCCGAACATCCGGGGTAATATGCGTATTTCATGAGTTTATTTTTCTTAATTTTTCTGTTTATTTTTCTTTTTACGTCTTCTGTCCTTATGAACTTTTAGAGAATTTTCTTTTTTTCTCGCAAAGCTCGCAAAATGCTGTATTTTATTTACTAATCTGTTGGTCCATTCAATATTTTATCTTAGCGTACTTTGCGTTTATTTGCTTTGTATAAGTTGCGTGAAATAACCCATCTCAATTTGCTTTGTCCCTGTTCTTAAATATTCTCTTTATATATTTTTTGTTTGCTTTAAAAGAAGGAAACAGCGCTATCTTTCTTTTCCTCAGCATCATCGGAAATTTATCACTATCCTGCATGTAGGTTGATGTTCCAACCTTATACGAGGCAATCATTCCAAGATCATATGTTCTTCCGAAGAACCTTACCGTATTCAGGAACGCCTTATTGAAAAGGTGGACATTCCCTTTCACCCCTGATGTTTTTTTCCGCACGGTCAAAACCCTCAGGGCATCCATAACAGAAGCCATATCGATCTGCATCGGACATCGTGCATAGCACGTCTCACACGAAACACACATCCATACCAGGTCACTTTCATACAGTTCATCGCCGGCATCCAGCTGTATCCGTCTGATCGTCTCGGCAGGGCCTATCGAAGAAAGACTTACCACCGGACAACCATTGCTGCATTTTTTACACTGAAGGCACTGGCTGATATTCACCCCGGAGATCTCCTCCACAGCATCGATCAGTGATCCTGTTTTTTTCTCTTTACTGATTGTAATAGCCATGTTATATGGTATTATTGCTTACAGTTCTGCTTTCTCTTCCACCATATCCTCGATATCTTCTCCCTCGCTGTATACATCTTTTTCGGGTGTCGAGGGAACACCTTCGATACTGGGAACCACCTTACGGTAAACCCTTGACGGTTTCATTTTTCTGCCGTCTACGGTTAGCAGCTCATCGACCTTTATCCTGAACAGCCTTTCATTCTCTTTCAAATAGGGATAGATCAGCTCCCAGTCTTTTTCTGTCAGCGGTGTGAACAGGCAGCCGTTCAGCTGTTGTACTACCAGCTTGCGGTGCGGATCCCTGATAAAGGCGGCTCCGCCCGATGCCAGCGAAAAAAGATTGCTTCCCGGATAGGGTTCAGGCAGGGGCTCAATCTCGCCTTCCTCATTAAACCGGATGCCGTTCACGATCACAAATCCGCCTTTATCATGCGGATCACCGGCCATAAAGGATTCGCCGAGGAAGTCGAGGCTCGTGCCGTTGATGATCACACGCGGTCTTCCGACTGAATTGATCATAGGACGACCTGCGGCATTGCCCTTTACAAAGATCGAACCTCCCTTTGCACCGTACAGGAATGTCTGGCCGACATCACCGTGAATGACAAGCTTCCCATCCTTGACAATCTGCCCTAGCTGATCCTGCGCGTTTCCATGAACGGTGATTACGGCCCCGTCGATCCCTGAAGCCAGGTAGTCGCCGCAACTGCCGTATACATCTATGCTCACATCATGCGTCTGCGGGCCCAGGCCGCAACCGACATAGCGCTGGCCTGCACAGTTGAATACGATGAAGTTCCGCCACCCCACCATATATGCACGCACGAGGATCATGGCATCGCATTCCTCACCTTCGGGAGGAAAGAGCTTTGCATCGATTACCAGTGTTTTTTCATTGCCCGCAGGCTTCCTGAGGTCTTTTCGTGTTTCGTAATTGATCAGGCGGTAAATGGTATCGGCATTCTTCTCTTTTAATTTGGGAATATCCTGAAATAATTCATTCAGCTCGCTACGGATGATATGCAGAATATGGCTGCGCCTTTTGGTGCCTGTCGGGTAATGCTGATCGTTCAGCATGGTAAGGGTTTTTATGGCATAGCCGGTATACAGGTTGTTTTTTGCAAGCTCCCTGATGATCTTACAGGTAGCCCAGAAATCGCCGAACGCCCATCCCGGGATACTCGATTTAAAAAATTCGGTCAGGTCTTTCTTTTCCTCGAGATGGTTGGTAATGGCTTTTATGATCTGGTCCTTAATCTTCGATGACCCTGTTTCGGTGGTGAAATCACAACTCTCGGTCTTACCGGTTGCGTAAACGGGTGTACCGAACTTATCTTTGCATTCCAGCCTGTATTTACCTTTGGCATCGGAGATGAGATCGAACATGAAAGTGCCGCCGTCTGAATGGCTGCCGCCGCGTGCATTCCAGTATTTGTCAGCAACCGGACAAATTCGTTTATCGTCCTCAGACAAACTGACCAGTGTAGCATCGATGGCCTGCTTTTCCGAGCCGATAATTCCTACCTGGATTTCCCCGTCAGCAAAAGCAAAAACCTGTGGCCTCAGCATTGCGGTATCGGTAATGCCCAAGAGCTGAAACCTGCGGTTATTGAGCAGGTTCCTGGCAATAATGAAAAACCATGGCCCGTCGGGCGACCCGTGCATATGCGATGCCTGTATAGCACGGTATATTTTTTGTTTCTCCCGGGGTAACCGGTCAAAGTCGAGTTCGGTGGTAGGCGCCAGCGCTTCAATGATATATTCCACCGGATACTTATAAGTTCTTGAAAGCAGGTCGAACATGAGCGCGGAAACCTCAGTATCGGTAATGAACTGTGGGAAAATGTTCCGTTGTTTCAGGTATTCGGTCACCGAATGGTAATTGGCAAAGTCGCCGTTATGCACAAGCGCCATATTCATTGCCGTGAACGGATGCGCACCGCCGGGATGCCAGACACGGCCCCTCGTGGGATAGCGCTGGTGTGCTATCCAGATATGTGCACAAAGATCATCGATCTTATAATATTGGGTAACCGCTTCGGCATACCCGACAACTTTCAGGATCATGATATTGCGGCCTTGTGACATCACAAAAGCCAGCTGTTTCGGCGGAGCCACATAGAACTCGTGATTCAACCTAAAACTGTTCTGGTTAATGAATTCATCTTCAGCATCACGTCTGTCAAGCTTCTCCAGGTTGTTTTCCCTGATAAAGGATTTCAATGCACTGTCCTTTACCCTCACAAAATACCTGTATACATCGGGAGGCTTAACTTCCAGTCCGGCTAACGATTTCCAGTCATCGACCGTTTCGAGCAGTGCAGATTTCGTTATGTCAAATACCAGATCGATGTACTTTTTTTCCACTTCGCTTCGCGATTTGGCATCGAGATAGGCGACATGCAGCATATAACACTCATCCAGCACTTCCCTGGTGACACCAAGCTGTTCGGGAATGAACCCTACTGCCGCAATACCGCCGCCTTTGCCATTACCGCGGTTGTGCATCAGCCGTGAAGGCTCGTGAATATGTTTGCCAGGTACCGGCTCGGTGCAGCAAAAGCCGATAACACCGCACCCTCCTTCGGCTTCCATACCGGCAGCAATATCGGTATACCCGGTAAGTTCCGCCAGCTTTTTTTTCGATCTCAGTATATTGTCTATGAGGTTATGTTCCATAATCCCTGGCTAATTTTTTGATAAATCAAGATGTGTTAACAGGTCGGTGCGTCCGCGCAATTCCTTTATACTCTTTAATCCCAAACGTCTGAGAATATCTTTTAAACCTATTGACCATGCATTATAAAGGTTCAGGATACGTTGTGTTCCCCACTCAACCGTCATCTGGGTTATTAACTCAGGATCGGTGGTGGCAATACCCCTGGGACATCCGCGTCCGCTTGAGCAACGGCTGCACCGTAGACAACACAGGGCCACCAGCTCGGCCGTTCCGATTACCACGCCGTCAGCACCCAGCGCAATGGCCTTCGCCACATCATAATAGTTACGGATACCTCCGCTGGCGATCAGGGTCACTACATCGCGCGCACCTTCCGATACCAGGAAGCTGTGTACTTTGGGTATGGCGTAATCAATGGGCATGGCAATATTTTTCTTGGCGATATCGGGGGCAGCCCCGGTTCCTCCATAGCCCCCGTCGATATGAATGATATGCGTACCTGCATAATAGCTGCCTACTGCCACCATATCCACATCGGTCGGCGTTGACACTTTTGTCGAAACCAGGGTGCGGGGATTGATATGCTTGATCCAGTCGATATGCTTCATATGGTCCTCGATAGAGTACACACTGTGAAAGGGGAACGGGGAGAAGAGCGGAATTCCCTGGACCGCTTCACGCATTTTGGCAACCGACCGGGTATTTTTCGTTCCCAGTAGGTGTCCTCCCAGCCCGGGTTTTGCTCCCTGCGCATATTTGAATTCGACGATCCGCACCCGCTGTATGGTCTCTTCACGCACACCAAACAGCCCGGTGGCAACCTGTGTGATCATGTGATCGTCGTAAGGGCGCAGCCGCTCCATATAGCCTCCTTCACCCGAGCATGAAAACGTACTCCATGCTGCTGCCGCCCTTACCTTGGAGAGCTGTGTGACATTGCTGATGGAACCGAACGACATCCCCCCTCCGTACCAGGGCACATCGATGGTTATTTTCGGTCGTCCGTCGTTTCGTTTATTCAGGTCCAGGCTTATGTCGATCTCTTCCTCTTTGACGGTTGACGGTTTTGCCGGATAGTTGATCCGGATGCGGTCGAATCCACCATCGGAATCCCCTGTTTCATATTCAAAATCACAATCGTCGGGAAGCAGGGTACCGGTCTCAGCCATTTTCCATGTGGCCAGGATCATATCCGACGACCAGCGGTAATCGCCCAATGCCTCCATCATGGGATTTTCAACCAGAGTGAGTGCACCATTGGGGCATTTGCTGATACAGAAATGATCGGTCTTTTCACACACCCTGCCATTGCATTTATGGCTTTCCGGTGTGGCAAAAAGGTTATATCCCGGTTTCATCACATGCACCCCTTTTGTGCATGTATCAGCACATGTGCCGCAGCGGGTGCATTTTTCCTCATCACGGAAAATAATGTATTTTGCAATCTCATTGCGGTACCTCGACGGGGCAGGTACTATTTTTCGCTCCACATTAACCTGGGGAACACATGTTTTCAACGTGTTCTCAGGAATGATATCCTGCAGGTTTGGATTACTTTCTGAATATTGGTCCATAAATTTCCTCTTCAAGTTCGTCCTTAAACATGGCACGGCCTACATCACCCCTGAGCCTGCGTACCTCGCGCATACCCATGGCACCCATCATCTCAACCATCTGCCAGTACCAGGCACCTATCAGGTTGATCATCCGGCCTGCACCGTAATCAAAATCAATTTCCTTATCAAGCCCGGCAGGGCAATAATCACCCGGCTTGCAGCTGTCGCAGAGATGGCATTCAACGGCAATCATCAGGGGTATGTCGATGGAAACAAGATCGGCTCCGCAAAGAATGGCTTTGACCACATGTTCGGCCAGGGCTATCCCTCCGCCGGCAATCAGGGTGACCTCATCGCGTTTTTCATTTTTAATGAGCATGCCATGGATCTCCCGGATGATATCTTTGATAAAGCGGGGCGATTTGGTCCCCGTCTCATTGCCGTTCATGTCCGCTACAAGGTGAAAGGTGTCGACACCTGAACGGGAGAGCTCTTCAACCCTTGCCGACCCGTTCTTATCCAGGATCACCCTTACGGCCACCACACTCTCCGGTAGTGCTTTTTTCAGTTGGTCCAGCCGTTGTACCACATCATTGTCATCGGGGATCTCAACAAGCCTGGTGCGGCTTAATATGTCCTTTGGAATTTCAGGAGCACCGGGCCTGAGAAAAAATGCTATGTTGCCGAGGTAATCCTCTTTATGTTCAAGCCTTACACTATTCCAGCGCTCCGGACTGATAATGGCGATGAGTCCTGTCTGCCTGGCTGTTTCCAGGATATATGCATCGAGGCGGGGCAGTGCATGTTTTTCCGGGGGCATATCGAAAATAATCGGGAAGGGTAACGATATAATAGGTGGCAGCGCCGAGGTGAGCCGATCGTTGTCAAATGTCAGGTAGGAAGGTTTTTCGCCGATATCCACCGAGGTGCTGATGTATTCCCTTCCATGGATGCCGTCGCGTGTAGGCCTCACGATCTCAGACATATCGGTCCACATGGCGTCGAAACCATGGCCGGCGAATTTACCCCTGTAGCCGGCTCCTGAAACGGGTACCTTACCTGTTTCTGCTTCCAGCCATAGGGTACTGAATATATTGGGCGTCCAGTAGCTGTTCCCTAACTTTTTATATTCCGAATTGATGGAAATGGTCAGCAGGTTCTTCGTGCAATTTTGGATGCAGGAGAAACAACCCATGCATTCGTAATAGAGCGCATGCACTT
Source organism: uncultured Bacteroidales bacterium (assembly GCA_964503885.1). Classification (GTDB taxonomy): domain Bacteria; phylum Bacteroidota; class Bacteroidia; order Bacteroidales; family UBA10428; genus CAZDCD01. The sequence goes on along the minus strand of CAZDCD010000003.1, from coordinate 147,945 downwards.
CATCGATATCGCGGATGAATGTATTTTCCTCCCTGTACTTGTCGTATACACAAGCCTTTTTTACGCAGTTATGGCATCGTGCACAATCCTCGCGCCAGTCGACCACCCCGTATTTTCCTATTCTTGGAAGCCTGGGTTGAACATAGGCGGTCTTAATATGGTATTTTTCAGGCATAGAAATGCTTTTTAGATTCCGGATTCGGCAATAATTTCACTGATACAATCTTCTTTTCCTCCGGAAATAATGTGTATTCCGCTCAATCCTTTCAATCCCTTGATCTTTTTAATGGTCTCCACGCAAATGGCAATTCCGGTTTTCTTCTGTTCTTCGGCCGAGCCGGCTTCTTTGATCCGCTGCACATGCGGTTTTGGAATGTAGAAATCGGTGTGTTTTTCGAGCAGCATTGCCGCTTCGTCGTAACTTTCGAGCGGATAAATGCCTGCAATTATGGCGGATTTCTCAGTCAGACCCTCCTGGTAAGCGGCATCGAGCCATTCCTGGAACTCGGTGGTGTTGAACACGGCCTGGGTCTGGATGAAGTTTGCACCGGCCTTCACTTTCTTGATAAGTCTGAAGATATTCAATTCAAGGGGCCTCAGGTAAGGATTGGCTACAGCACCTATCAGAACCGGAAAATCACCTTCAATCTTCTTACCGTTCATGAGAATTTTTTCTGTTTTCATCCGGTTCACCGAATCGATCAGTTGTATGGAATCGATATCGTATACATTGGCTGATTCGGGCAGGTCACTGAGAGACTGATGATAGCCCGATAAACACAATATGTTATTGACACCCAGGGAAACCGCGCCAAGGATATCCGACTGAAGGGCGATCCTGTTCCTGTCGCGGGTGACGATCTGGAAAACAACCTCGATATCGGCCTGCTGCAGCTTAAGTGCCGATGCCAGACTCGAAATTACCGGACCATAAGGGTTATCCGCGACATTAATGGCCACAGCGCCCGACCGTTTCAATACCCCGGCCGGAATGGATCCCGTATCGGTGCCGGGTAAATATTCGGCTGTAATAATGAAGTCGCCTGCCTCGATCTTTTTTGCTAATGAGCTATTCATATACCCCCTAAATTATATGTTATGCGCTATTCCTGAACCTGTTTAATGCCAACCCTTAGTGTATCTGCCAGGGCATTGATCGCACGAAGCAATTTGTTTGTTTTATCGCCCTCATCGAGGCTCACAAATGCCACATGCCCGTTTCCGAAACCAGTCTCAGCAAGGATCTCGTCCACATAGGCAATGCGTTTCTGCGCACGGAAATTACCCTGCAGGTATTTGCATTCGCCGATCCTGCACCCGGCCAGCAATACGCCGTCGGAACCCGTTTCGACGGCTTTCAGCACGTAGAGCAGATCGACTTTCCCCGAGCACGGGAGGCTGATGCCGCTTAGTTCAACACCGGCAATACGCCCGTTTAACTGATCGATCTCATTTTTTTGAAGCGAGTTGGTGCAGTAAAAAAGCGATATTCGTACAGGTTGGTTCTTCATCAGTGCTATTTTGTGAGTACCCGTTTTACATCAATTCTAAAGTTAAATGCCGGTATTTGAAAAAATATGTAAGCAAAACGCATAAGTGTACCACATAAAACTTTCAATTTGAAAGTAAGTGTTAATTAATACAGTATATTTGTAATGTTTATGGCAATAAAAGTAACTATTATTACAATTATTCGGTCATTTTGTAATAATTTATACTAATTCCAAATAATTGGTATCCGGGGTATCTCTATCAGAAAAAAGCCGGCTAAAAGATCAATGTCCGGAAATAGGGTGGGGATGCTCCTGTTTTTAGCAGGTCAGCTATTGACTTGCATCTCCGAAAAGTGTATTTTTATAAAAAGTTGATCGCCCCGATGCATTGGTGAACAATATGTGCTCATAGATACGCTCACATAACTGAATCCGGGGTTTGACTGTGAGGGTAGTTGCAAGATCTTATAATGTGGTAAATCGTTAAATTTGAGCAATAGTGGTTGAAAATAAAGGGGAATGAACCATTCGCTTTATGGTAAATCAGAAGGTATGCGAATAAAATATACTTTTATATGCACGTATGTATACAATTCCAGCCACGTTAACCAGATTAATTACTCCATATAACGTTTAAATTTTGGATTAATTTTTCAGAAATAAACTAAATAGAATTACTACAAAACGATATGAATAAAAAAATAGGACTAAAGGAAGCACTGGCAATCGGAATCGGCGGAATGGTCGGAGGAGGGATTTTTGCTGTTTTAGGCCTGGCTGTTTCCTTGGCCAAAGGGGGAACCCCGATTGCATTTCTAATAGCAGGAATTTTAGCATTAGTTACTTCATACAGCTATGTGAAATTATCTCTTGTTTTTCCTGACAGAGGAGGAACAGTCAAGTTTATCAACCAGGGCTTTGGTAAATCGGTTTTTAGCGGTGGTATAAACAATCTGCTATGGTTAAGTTATATTATAATGTTGGCACTTTATGCTTCTGCTTTTGGTTCTTATGCACCAAACTTATTTCCTCTAATCTACAGTAAAACAGTAAGTTTCCATATTTATGCAAGCGGGATAATTATTATTGCCACAACCATAAATTATTATAGGCTGAAGATTGTTGGAGAAATTGAGACCTTTGCTGTAGTTATAAAACTAATTATTCTGCTTGCGTTCGTAGTAATTGGAATTTATGGCTTGATTGGAAATCCTAATCTGAACCAATTATCGCCTCAAAACTGGAAAAGCACAATTTATCTTATTACCGGCGGTATGGTAATTTTTGTGGCATATGAAGGATTTGAACTGATAGCTAATGCAGTTCCTGATATTGAAAATCCCGAACGGAATATTCCAAAAGCATATTATTATTCAGTTCTATTCGTGATATTTCTTTACATGATTATAGCTGCTGTAACCGTAGGATCATTACCCTTTAATGAAATTGCCAATGCACAGGATTATGTATTGGCAGAAGCCGCAAAACCAATGATAGGACAAGTTGGTTTTACTGTCATAACTATTGCCGCATTAATTTCAACGTTTTCGGCAATAAATGCCTCTTTGTATGGCGGGAGCCGGGTGAGCTTCGAAATTGCTGAGGATGATGAGCTTCCACACCAGTTAACCGGTATGTTGTGGAATCATCCTGTTGGATTATTGATAACTACTATCATGACATTGCTTCTGGTAAATACCGTGAATATAGAAAGCATTTCTACAGCCGGTAGCGTTGGTTTTATTTTGATTTTTACATGCGTAAATTATACTGGCCTTAAATTATCAAAGTTGATAAACGGAAATAAAGCAATCCTTTTGACCGGTTTTATCTTAGGATTAGCTTCATTGATAATATTGATAACACAACAGTATTCATCGAACCGGTTTGGAGTTATTTTGGCGATTTCAATAATCTTTGTTTGCTTTATCAGCGAATATGTATATAAAACAACTGTGCACAATGGATATAAAAAACAGGCGGGATAATAGTAAACCTTCCTGCGTGCAACGCACATAGGCAGGCAGGTCGGCAACTAACAATGCCACCACCATTGGCCCCCCGTTAATAAATATCTTCCAAAAGAATTTTGACCCAATACCATTGACTCGTATCTCCTAAAGGCGCATTTTTATAGGAAGTTGATTGCCCCTTTCGCTCGGTTAAACAATCAGAAAGCATTTACGAATAAAACATAAGTTTATATTGTAGTTGTACGTAATGCTTATTAGCCAAACTCCTAAATAAAAAATAGTGATTTTTAGACTCTGTTTTATTTATATCTTTGAGTTATGAAACTGATTCAAAAACATATCAATATGATTATTGAACTTTGCAAAAGATATCATGTAGCTGAAATGTATGTTTTTGGTTCAGTGGTAACTGATAACTTCAAGAAAGATAGTGATATTGATTTTCTGGTTCGCTTTTCAGGTGTAGCACCTTTAGAATACTTTGATAATTACATGGATCTCAAAGAGAATCTTGAACGATTATTTTCGAGAAATGTTGACCTTGTGGAAATTCAGACTATAAAAAATCCTATACTGAAACGTTCAATTGACCGTAACAAAATAATAGTATATGGACGAGAAGATACTAAAATGGCTGTATGATATCAGGGATGCAATTAATGAGATTGAGGGTTTCTTTAAAGCTTACCCTCTGGATTTCAACTTATATAAATTCAATACTATATTAAAAAGAGCGATAGAACGTGATTTGGAAATAATTGGAGAGGCAATTAATAGAATCCTTAAACAAGATCCAGATTTTCCAATTGAAAATGCTAAACGTATTGTTGGTTTAAGAAATCAGATTATCCATGCTTATGACAATATTTCTGATGAAAATATTTGGGCGATAATTTCAAAGCACATTCCACTCCTTAAAAAGGAAGTAGCAGAAATAATAAATAAAGAAAACTAAGGCAATACATGCTACAAAACAAATAAGAATCGCCGGGAGATTATTTTTGCTGTGATTTCCGGCTTGTTAAAAGGTTATTGTACCTGGACTGCAATGAGCTTCTACCCCGGTAACCCTTTATATGCCTGCCTTTACTACCCAATTAATAAATGTCTGCAACAGAATTTTGACCCAATATCATTGACCTGTGTCTGCGAAAAGCGTATTTTTATGCAAAGGTGATGCCTCATAATATTGGTGAACAACATGTGCTCATAGATACGCTCCCATAATTGAATCCGGGGCTTGAATGTGATGATAATTGCAAGATCTTATAATGTGGTAAATCGTTAAATTTAAGCAATATTGGTTAAAAACATAAGAGAATAAACCATTTGCTTCGTTGTGCAATTAAGTGGTATATACAAATAGAACATACGCTTATTTTGTAGATCGTTTATAAGCAATTAATATCAAGATAGGGATTGCAGCTTCCTTAATTGTCTCATATGAAAAATACCACTATGAAACATCTAGTCTATGTGATTCTCCTTGTCCTTATGCCGATAGTTCTATATACCTGTAAAGAGAATGAAGGTATTGATGAGTATCCGCATGCTAATGCCTTGAACTACCTGGTACACGATTACACCCGGTCGTATATTCTGCATGTTCCACCTACCTATTCAAAGGATGTGGATATGCCCCTGGTAGTAGTCATACATGGCTACACGGCTACAGCCGAAGGTATGGAGCAATGGACACATATGAGCGATAAAGCGGATGAGGAAGGTTTCATAGTGGCTTACCCCAATGGCATTCCCTACCCATGGAATGATAACAATCCACAGGCATGGAACTGTGGTGGACCGTGGGAGGAGTGGACTGCACAAACCGACGATGTGGGTTTTATTAATGAAATGATCGAAAAGATCTCGGCACATTATACCATCGACCCAAACCGCATTTTCATCACCGGGCATTCTAACGGATCGCGAATGACCTATCGGCTGGGCTTTGAATTATCGCATAAAATTGCGGCCATTGCTCCTGTATCAGGGCAATCGGTATATGAAAGTTTGCAGATTCCCGACTATCCTGTATCTGTATTGCATTTGCATGCTCTTGACGATAGCGCGGTGAAATTCTATGGACAACATGATCCAAGTGAAACCATATACGAGTCAGTTGATAGCATACTTACCCAATGGTCATCCTATTATTCCTGCAATACTATTCCCGATACGATACATATGGAAGATGATTACCTAGTAAAAAGGTGGGGTTGTGAAGATACAAACATCGATATAGTTTTGTATGTTATGCAAAGAGGAGCTCACCAGTGGTTTACTCTTGAAAATTCGGGGATCGATGCAAATGATATTATTTGGGAGTTTTTTAAATCACATCCGAAAGAGCTTACGCAGGAATAGATTTTTCGAATTATCAATTGATGATGAGCAAAAACACACTGATTAAAAGCAGTAAACGATTTTTTTAAAAATCCGAATCTATAGCTAAATCCTTATTGCCATGAGGAAATTACAACACCAAAATTTAAAACAGAATAAAAACTGCTTATAACAGGTTATACAAGCTACTTTTAAATTGTATTTTTGAAATCGTATATTTAAGTTGCTTGTGCACCGCTATCCCCCGCTGGCGGGGGACATCTGCACAGTCGAAAATTGATAACTCCTGGTCGTATTAAGATACCAACAGGAGAGGACTGGCATAAAACTTTAGTTTGAAATAACATAATTTGTTGAGACAAAAATCAGATTTGCAGGAATTTTAATTAATAATTGTTTTGCCTTAATCACTCCCTTCGGTCATGAGAATAGTTCTTTTGCCTGCCTGCCAGAGCCTAAGGAATCGGCAATGGCAGGATCCTTTTCTCAATTAAGGAGAAAAGGATAGGAAATATTGTTTTGGTATGTGATCTTATTTCCGTGCCATGAATAGTCATTATATTTAATAATCATGGCAGATGACGCGAAGTTTGTTTGGTGATCGCTAACACCAGGCATCAGCCTGATGCTATTCACATTAATGATACTAATCCGTTGCTTCCTTTAAAAATATTGATTAAATTTAATATTATGCCCATGTTCTAAAGAGGAAACCTACACTTCCAAATTAAAACAATATGACCCTGAAAGGAACAGATAATAAAGAAGAAAAATATTATCAGCAGATAGTAAACCTGGCAAATGTAGCCATTGTGAAGTTCGATAGTAATTTTATTATTACTGATTTTGCAGGAAATGCAGAGGTAATTTTTGGCTTTAAGAAAGAAGAGGTTATCGGAAGGAGTCTTTATGATACCATTGTTCCCCAACAAGAAAGTACCGGAAGAGATTTAAAAAAATTAATGAAGAACATTGTAAAAAATATCCGGTCGTATGAATATAATGTAAATGAAAACATAACCAGGGATGGCAGAAGGATCTGGATACAATGGTATAACAGTGAGATCAGGAATGAAAAAAATGCACTCACAGGGATACTATCCATTGGTATTAACATCACCGACAGGATAAAGATAGAAGCTGCACTGAAAGAAAGTGAGGAGCGCTTTAAAACGTTATCGGATCTTACATTTGAAGGAATATTAATTCATGATAACGGGATTATCCTGGATTGCAATCTTTCCTTCGAGAGGCAAATCGGTTATACCCGGAAAGAATTACTAGGAATGCAGCTATTTGAAAAATTAATCCCGCCGAAATTTCATGCGGTGATGCAGCAAAATATGATGACTGATTCCATACAATATGAAGCTGAAGCGATCCATAAAAACGGCACCGTTATTCCCATTTCCATTGAATCACGAAGCACAAAAATAGGAGATAAACAATTACGTGTAGCCGCTGTCAGAAATATCAGTGAACTGAAGAAGACGATCAATGAACTTGATACGTATAAAAATCAACTTGAAGAAATAGTCAAGAAAAGAACGCAGGAATTGAAAATACAGAATGATGTGCTTCAATTTGAGCGAAATCAGCTCAGAACAATAATTGATTACATTCCCGACCTGATATATATAAAAGATCGGGACGGTAAGTTTTTAAATGCCAACTTGAAACAGGTGCACCATTTGAAGAAACGTAACCTAAGCGAGATAATCGGTAAAACTGATTTTGATTTTTACGACGACCGGTATGCAAAGGACTACTTTGCCGATGAAAAAAATATTTTAAAAACAAACCTGCCGCTTATTAACAAGGAAGAACTTAGTGTTAATGAATTCGGTCAAAAGATACACCTTTCCACTACAAAAGTACCCTTAAAGGATAATAAGGGCAACATTATCGGTATTGTTGGAATAGGAATGGAAATTACCGAAAGGATAATAGTGGAAAATAAATTAAGGGATCAGGCCAAAAACCTTGAAGAAAGATCAAAGAAAATTGAGAACCTAAATGCAGAGTTGATTGATATTAATAAAAAGTTGGAATATGCCAATAATAACCTTCAGGAAAGAAAGGAAAAACTTGAAACCACCCTTGAACAATTAAAGAAGGCGCAATCGCATCTGGTGCAATCCGAAAAAATGGCATCATTAGGTATATTGTTGGCGGGTATTGCTCATGAAATCAATAACCCTGTCAATTTTATATATGCCGGTGTAAATAGTATAATCAAAGATTTTGACGATATAAAAATTGTCATCGATAGTTTTAGCGCGTTAGAAAAAAAATCGCAGGATGTTATTGGCATATTGACAAAGATCGAAGAGTTGAAAAAGGCACACGAATTTGAAGTTGCCTGCAATGCAATTACTGAAACCTTACAAGACATAAAACTCGGTGCAACCAGGATAAGGGAAATCGTTACAGGGTTAAGCAGGTTTTCGAGAATAGAAGCTGAAGACTGGAAGAAGGCGGATATCCATGAAGAAATTGACAGTGTACTGGTCTTATTGAAGAATAAGTACAAGCATCACATTGATATTATTAAGAATTATGATGAAATCTTACCTCTGGTTGAATGTTATCCGGGTAAACTCAACCAGGTATTCATGAATATTATAAACAATGCAATTGATTCCATTGATAAGGAACATGGCAGTATTACAATTGCAACTTTTTTTTCTTCTGATAAAGTGAATATCTCAATAAAAGATACCGGAAGAGGAATTAAGGATAATGACCATGCAAAGATTTTTGATCCCTTCTTTACCACCAAGGAGGTAGGTTTCGGGTTAGGGCTTGGGTTGGCCATGAGCTATTCAATTATTCAGGAACATAACGGTGAAATTGTTGTAAAATCTGCCTTGAATAAAGGAACTGAGTTTGTGATAAAAATCCCGGTTAACCAGTCAAAAAAGATGACAGCTAAACCACATTGATAATGAATTCAAAATACAGCATATTGTATATTGATAATGAAGAAAGCAATCCAGGGGTTTTTAAGAATACCTTCAGGATGGAGTACAACATATATCTGGCATCATCTGCCATGGAGGGTATTGAAATCTTAAGCCAATCGAAAATAGATGTTATCATAACCGATCAGCGCATGCTGTGTAAAACAGGTTTGGAACTGTTGAAAGAGATCCATGAGATGTTCCCGCATCTTCTTCCGCATCGTCTGATGATATCTGATTATGCTGCGCCATATGATATAGACACAGCCTTCAGAGAATATGGCTTTTTCAGGTTTATTTCAAAACCATGGGAAACCGATGAACTAAGACAGATCATAACAAATGTAATAGAGTTGCCTCATGAATAAGAAATTTTCTATTTTATATGTTGATGACGAAGTCAGCAATCTGAATGTATTTAAAAATACATTTCGCAGAAATTATAACGTTTATACAGCCGAATCAGCCAGCGAAGGGTTAAAGATACTCAATGGTGAAAAAATTGATTTGATACTAACGGATCAAAGGATGCCGGAAATGACCGGAGTTGAATTTCTTAAGAAAGTCATCTTAAAATATCCCGAACCAAGCCGGATCCTCATTACTGCTTTTACCGATTTCAGTGCACTTAAAGATGCCGTAAATGAAGCAAAAATATTTCAATATATACAGAAACCATGGGATGCAAAGGAAATTCAGCAAATTATAGACTACGCATTGGAGATTTACTATTTAAAACAAAAAAATATTGAATTGACCGAAGAACTGAGCGTGAATAACGAGGAATTGTTGAGGCTTAACAATGAATTGCTTGAACTCGATAAATTGAAATTTCAGTTTCTAAACATAATAAGCCATGAAATAAGGACACCGTTAAATGGCTTAATAGGAGCTACATTATTATTCAAAGAAGCATTCATTGATGAGGATTTTCAAAAATACAGGAAACTGTTCCATATTTTGGAAGTTTCTGCCGAAAGGCTTGGACATTTTCTCTTACTGGCAGAACGCATCACCAAATTTAAAGCGGAACGATATAAAGTGGATCCTAAAGTCATTGATTTAAATAAACTGATAGATGGAGCGGTAAAAACATCAAAAAATAAGCTTATTGAGAAAAATATTGCGTTGGAATTTGATTTTAGCAATGATGATGCAGGCAGTATTATTGTGGAGAAACAACTGATAGAAATTTGTCTGAGCGAAATAGTCGATAATGCTATAAAGCACTCAAGCACAAACGGAAAGATCATAATCAAAACCTATTCTAAAAATGATAATATTTTGATTGATATAATTGATGATGGTCCGGGATTTCCGGAAAATGTTTTGAAAAACATCTTTAAACCGTTTATCACGGATGATGTGGTTACAAAACAGGGAATGGGGCTCGATTTGGCCCTGATCAATCTCATTATCGGAGCCCATCATGGAAAAATCAATATCACCAATAATGAAGGTGGCGGATCAACAGTTCAATTGATTTTTAAAAAATACAATTCGTAAAATAGATAAAAGAATTAATATGCCAGGGATACACAATTCTCAATATACCTTTCTTTTTATTCGTGAAACTCAAATTTCAAAAACGTAGAGCACTTGCCTGCCTGACTGCCGCATACAGGCTGCAAACAGGTTGAAATTTGTAAACTGAATCCCGCCCCAGGCGGGATCGGTTCCACGTAACTCTGCTGCGGAATTAGTTTCCGAAGCTTGCTTTGGGGATTCATACCCTGATTTTGCTGAACAATCGACTGTACTCAACTGTTAATGGATTTTATACAATACAAATTGATTTAAGAAACGGAATGAAAACCGGCCGGAATACATCAGTCGTTCAACAACTGGTCCGGTAAAACAGTAAACCGTTTTATTAGTCCGCTTGCTTCAGTAGAAAAGGACATACGGGATCAACAAAATACGATCTAACCATTCATACTAACGTAAATTCTTCATTATGACAACACTTGAAAAAACAAGAATTACCGTGGCAACAGAAATAAATGCGCCGGTCGAAAAAGTCTGGAACTTATGGACAGACCCGGAACATATTGTCCACTGGAACAATGCATCGGATGACTGGCATACTCCCAAGGCAGAAAATGATTTGCGTACCGGCGGAAGATTCCTTTCACACATGGAAGCCAGGGACGGAAGTTCGGGCTTTGACTTTACAGGTGTGTATACTGGTGTTGAACCACATAAACAGATTGCGTATACCCTCGATGACGGCAGGAAAGTGATGATCACTTTTCAACCTGAAGGTGCGGTGACATGGGTGACAGAAATCTTTGAAGCCGAACAGACCAATTCCGAAGAAATGCAGCGGTCAGGCTGGCAGGCTATCCTTGATAATTTTAAAAGATATGTGGAATCATCCGGTAAATTTGAAGTCTTGCATTTTAAAAAAATCATAAATGCCAATGTTGCAAAAGTATACCGGATCATGCTCGGTGAAACAACCTGGAAAGAATGGACGAAGGTTTTTAATCCGGCTGCATACTTTGAAGGAAACTGGGAGAAAGGTTCAAAAATGCTGTTCCTGGGAACCGATCAGGATGGCAGTATTGGAGGTATGGCTAGCAGGATCAGGGAAAATATTCCCGGCAGGTATTTGAGCATTGAACATATAGCTGTTGTTCATAAAGGTAAAAAAATAGCAAGCAGACCTGAAACTGAGAACTGGGCAGGTGCATTGGAAAATTACTCTTTCACCGAAGTAAACGGCAAAACATTGCTTTCCGTGGATATGTATTCAACAAGCAAATTCAAATCCTATTTTAATGAAACCTGGCCCAAAGCCCTGGAAAAACTTAAATCTATCTGTGAAGACTGAGATAAATTTGTAAGGACTATCGATACTGTTCTTATCCAGATTCAGAAGGTAATGGCAACAGAAAACTGCCTTCCACGATCCAACCAGGAAGGCAGTCTGTTATAATTTATCAGTGTCCCCTGTGCGGCAGCCTGCAATTGTGAGCAAAAACAAACCTGGCGATCATAGGATTCACAATATCCGCTCTTTCCCGTTGCACACCATGTCCCGATCCTTCCTCAACATGGACAATGGCATCCGGGAAAAACAACTTCACTTTATCCGGATTTGGTGCTGATGTATAAATACAAAGAAACGGCATATCCCAGCCAATGGGCCGTTTCACTTCCTCACGTGTATAATTTCGGTAAATATTGGCCATCAACCAGCTTGGGAACTCATAAAAATATGATATAAATTCCCTTAAATCATCGGGCGATGCATCCTTCAGTAATAATGATGCAAATCATTGTTTTTCAGCTACTTCCCATGTCTCAATGGATGAACAGAAATTGTTGAGGTTTGTGATAAAGTCATCCCGGGTTGGATCACCGACAGGAGGCCAGGGATTGAAACCGCCGCTGATGTTCACAAGTTTGGTTATCATCCCGGGATGCTTTAGCGCGAATTGTTCCAGGGGAACCGGTCCCATGCTGAATCCAACGGCAACAAATTTTCTGACACCCTCTTTCCTGAGCGGTTGTCTGGTTTATCAAGCCAGCATATCTGTCTTTAAATGGTCAAATTCCTTTATAGCAATATACCATGCAATAAAAGTAAAATCGTAGCATTTTTCATGACTGATTGGTGTTTGGTTAAGATTCTGTTTTTATCAGTGGTTTAATATGTGCGAGGCCTTCACCAACCGATATAATTAAAGGTAAAGTTAGATATGTAAATCACTGAAAAATAGCATAATGGTTGTAATCTTTTACTTATTTGAGGTTTCAAATGTAGCAAGTTGGTTTTTTTATTGCATCTTGAACCAATTCGTTAGTTCGTCTCATCTGTCCACTACCAGCGTACCTGAAAACAACGTATTACCAATAACAATTACTTTATATATTCCGGGGCTGAACCGGACCACATCCAATTTTGTAATGGTTCCGGTTGTATTTCCTTCATAAATTAGCCTCCCCAGCATATCATAAATATATACATCTGCCTCCCGAAGTTGCTCTTCAGTAATTTCAAGATATGCCAGATCGTATGCCGGCACCGGGTAAATGCTAATACCTGTTTGAGGTTCTTCATTCTGAAACCCTGTACCGGAATTTTCACAGGCATCACCAATGCCATCATCATCAGAATCTAGCTGATCTGCATTTGCTGTTTGCGGACAATTATCTATAAAATCTTCAGTACCATCGCTATCTGAGTCAATCTTTTTTCTTTTTAGTTGTATATTATCCAACGTGACTGATGCAGTATCCAGACCAAGTTCAAAGGATAGTCTGATCGAATTCATGATTGAGTGGTATGTAAATTCAAGTGAATAGGATCCGGTTGATTTATTCGGATCAACTTCTTCATATAATAAGGTTGTATTTGGAGATTCATCCAGACCAAGATAAACATAAACCGGTCGCCCTTCCCTGGTGGATGATGCTTCAAATGACAACAAATAAGTGGAATCGACTTTCAACCTGTTTATTTGTTCGCTGGTAAATACCTGTATCAATTGCAAAAACCATCCGACTGGTTCGTTTGAGATTGAAATATCGGAGATACCGCAGGTGCCATCATTTAATTCCATTTTGCCTGATCCGCCATCCGGCAGCACCTGGAACAAATCCCATGAATCCAGGTTACACCCGTTGAAATTTCCATTTTTGATGATATTGTTTGGGTCAGGTGCTTCCGGTATGCAAGGGTTTTCCAAATGCAAATCAAACTTGTCAAAAAAGAGAGTTTCGGCCTGATAACCGATATCCATTTTAAACAAACCGTAATATTCCTGCATAGTTGTAAAGGTGAAGGTATATTTCTGCCATTCTTCATTAATAAAATAGTGCTGCTGAAGTACTGTATTGTAAGGTTCTTCGCTGTTTATAAAAACTGCATCCACTTCAACTTCACCATCCATTGATCTGGCCCAGAAACTGCCTTCATACAAGCCCAATCCCTTCAATATAACCTCCGGCCTTGTTAAACTGGTATAGTAATAATGTTCTCCCGGATCATGAACTTCTGTTCTGATAAAATTACCATCCAGTGGCATGGGCTCATCCTCCAGGAAAAAGCGTGCTCCCCATGGCGTGTATTTGCTATTCAACCAATATTTTATATCGTGTGTAAAATCTCCGTTAAGTAATACGTTGTTGGTTACATCAACAGGGTAGGAATGAGTTGTTGTATAGGCGTCTTTCGTGAGAGCTAGATCTATATCACCACCTACGTCATGCCATTGCACCACAATACGATCAGTTCCCTGTCCCGATAAAAGTTGAGCGCCGACAGGTAAACTCCAATTATAAGTTGCTCCTTCAATAACAGGACCCTGATAAATTTCTTTACTGTTATGGAATGCATACTGGTTACCACTAATTTTCGTATCATCCAGTTTCTGGTATACCCTTACATAGTCGATAACCATTGAAGCCGAATCGGATCCAAAATATCCTTGGCAAATCAGACTGAGAATAATGTGGTAAGGCTGATCGTATGGCCAGTTATTATATCCTGTATGATCATTATAGAATACGAAATACATGCTGTCGTCAACAAAGAAGTTTACACTGTCGCTGTTCCACTCCATGGCATAAAGGTGAAATTCAGTATCGGAATCTTCAATTATTATACTTCCCTGACAGACATCCTCACCGTAGATGTGATTGTATTTTTCGGTACCTATCTTGCCCCATATTTTGTTTACATTTTCGGCAAATACCTCGAAAATATCAAATTCACCACTGGTAGGCCACCAGCCATATTTTCCATCTTCGTACGCAAGCCAGAATGCCGATCCCAGAAGATAGGGTGCTGTTGGCAATTTAATCCTTGCTTCCAACCTGCCGTAAGTCCAGGATATTTTTTCGAAGGTGCGGATAATGGCAGAGGTATACTCCCAGTCGAGGTAATTTTCCTTTCGGGCAGTCAGGTAGAGATAACCGTCTTTTAAGAGTATATTTTCAGGCCTGCCGGTAAAATACTGTATATCCTGTGCCTCCAATCCAACATCGTAAGTCCAGAATTGAGTATCCAATACTTCCCCGTTAAATTCATCGGCCCAGACGAGGTACATGGAGTCGGCAGGTTCGGTGGCGGGGATGTAACTATTCATTGCACCTAGAAGGAATATGATTGCTATTAACCTTGGCAGTTTGCAGATTATTGGTAGTGCTGTTTTCATTTTTCTTGGTTTTATAAAAAGTAAATAGGCACGCATTCGAAAACCTCCTGGCTTTTAGTGTCGGTAAGGATCAGGAGATCCGCGCCAACCGGATAGTTCTTAGAGTCCTGTGCTGTACTTGGTTAATTAATCCTTTATACAACGCATAGAAATACCAAAATTCTTATTGTCATAGTTACGGTTAACGGAGCTACTATTAAAGACCATGCTGCGGTACCAGGCATCTGATGAAGAATACTCAGATGAAGACCACCAAAGACCGCTCAGGTCCACACTGTAGAAACTGCCATTACCATAATACCGGGACCCACCGGGCAGGGCAAAAAATCCACTTTGGTTGTTGCCACCGAAATCAGGTGCTTTGAGTTTAAGACCTGCTAAATCATTCCCGTCCAGATAATCAATTAAAGTCGTCCATTCTGAATCATCGGGTACATGCCAGCCTGCCGGACACAGATTGCCTGTGCTTACTGTATACCAATTGTACAAAGCCCCATAATGATTTGAATTGGTAACAGAATCATTATTGTACCAGCAATAAGCAGGCGAGGTTAATTCAATCCATGCAGTATTATCTGTTATTAAAGCAATAGGTGTTCCGTCATTGTATTTTGTAGTCCTGAGGTTTTGGGCCATCCAGGTTTGCATACCGATGGTAACAGTATTGTAATCATTGCCATCAATATCTTCAACAGGCTCTCCGGGAATGGATACATCGCATACATCTCCAATCCCGTCGCCGTCCGAGTCTGCCTGATCGGGATTTGGTACCGTAGGGCAATTATCATTGTCATCAGGAATACCATCATCATCGATATCCGTGTCCGGATAATTTACCTCGCTGATTCCGGGTACAATCACCCAATTGCTTTCACTTAATCTCAATGTATCACCCTTTGGTGAAACTGATAAACGCTGGATTTCGTTTGTTGGATCAGCGTCGGTATCAGCATTTTCTGCATGCTTTGCACTTCCTGCATAAAGGGCATAGGGCACCGAAAGCAGCTGTGCTGTACCAACAATGGTGCAATGGCCTCTTCCCTGGGGGTCCATCTCTATTTTAATAAAGAAATCGTCGGTACCCCAGTCAATGCTTGCAAAATCGCCAGTAGGCGCATCACCACGACCGATCTCCAGCTCCATCACACCAAAAAGAGTGGTACGTAAAGAGTGCTCCTCACTATAAACAGGGATTCCTGTTTCGGAACCCTGCAGAATACTGATCCTAATATCGACAAATTGGTTCACCAGCAGATGTCCGCGATTATCGCGGGCAATGGCCTTGTATTTTATGGCCTGTGGGGGTTGGGCCAGTAATGAACCAGCAGCAAAAACCAGCAATGTCAAAATGGTATATATTCTTTTCATAGTTGTAAAATCTAGCGTCTGAATAATTTAAATTCCTGAATAAGCTGACCTTCTTCATTGGTAATGTTGAGCAGATACATACCGTGTGAATATTCACTCAGGTCTATCTGATTGTGCTTTAGATCAAACTCATAATCGGCACATCGTTTCCCGGAAATATCAAGCAGGTAACCACTGAAATTCATTTCCAGTTCCTCTTTGAAAACCACATTTACAATGCTTTCGGTTTCTGTTGGGTATACCAGAACCAGGTTTTCTACCTGCTTGGTTTCTTCAATGGCCACGGGCATGTCTTCCACTTCCTGGAAACCCTGAAGCAGGCTAAGATCAGCCTCACCAACTGTTTCGATAAGGTTTTCGCCGATGGTCCAGCTAATGCTGCCATCCTCGCTTTCAATTACTTCACCTGAAGTAATGATTACATCAGGTGAAGTAGTTTGCGAATACATAGAGGATGCAACTAAAAGAAATAATAAAAGTGTATTTAATTTTTTCAGAGTATGGATTATTAAGGTTTTTCAGTATGAATTTTTAACGATATCACGAGCGAAACGTGGTGATATGGCTATGTAATGGTTAAATAGTTTTAGTCTTGCAAGCATCGCACAGAAAATGCACCGTTCTTGCTTTGACTAATAGATCTGTATACACTACTGTAATCGTAGAACATGCCCCGGGCCCAGGCACCTGTTGCTGATCCCTCAGTAGAAGACCACCAGTAACCACATTTGTTAACGCCGTAACCGACCCCGTCGAAACTTCCATCCGCATAATAGCGATAACCAGCCGGAAGGGCTGTATAACCACTTGAGTTGGATGCGGCTGTGTTGGGACTATCCCAATGGATTGTACCGTTTTCTTTAAGTTTACCACCGGCAACACTTTCTCCTCCCACATAATCAGTTAGTATTGTCCATTCTTCATCGGAAGGTACGTGCCAGCCGGTTGGACAGACATTTTTATCACCGTTGGTAGTAGCGCTAACGGAATACCAGTTATATAAAGCGCCGTATATATTTTTATTTGTTGCCTCATCGTTGTTATGCCAACAATAAGCCGGAGTGCTTAAACCAGCCCATGCTGCATTATCGCTTACAATTGGAATGGCAGTATTATCGTTGTATTTGGTTGTCTTCAGGTTTTCTGCCATCCATGTCTGTGTGCCAATGCCGATAACGGGATAATTATTATTATCACCGTCAGTGCAATTGATAAAAGTAAATTCAATTATTTTGTTGTCTGTAGGAATATCTGTGACAACAGTAGAATAAATTCCCGATACTGCAGTCAGCTTTAACCTGTCTCCCGTTTCATATTGCATAATAACTTCAGCATATGTACTCTTTGGATTCTTAATGCTTTCACTTGCTACAATGCCCGAATTACTACCATACCGGATTTGTATATTTCCATTACTATTCGACTCTCCAATTATTTTACCCGTATAAAAATTGTTATTGGTTTTCACGACAATGTAAAATACTCCACTACCTAATCCGTTTATATGGAATGTTTGCCTTCCGTTTGTCAGGTAATTTTCCTTATGAGCTATTAACCTACCTGAAAGATCAGTTATCTCAATGGTCGCATTTCCATTTGTCACTGCATCAAATTCTATTGAGCAGAATTCTTTTACCGGATTTGGATAAATCCATAATGTCCTTTTTTTGGCATCACTTCTAATATTAATATTGGTAACTACTGCTTTTAATCTTAACTGATCCCCGCCGTATAATACAAGACTTTTATCCTGCGTAATATTTTCTACCAAAATACTATCAATGCCAGTACTTGCGCCTTTCCCTGAAAAATTCATCAGGTAGTCCTGTGAATAAGATTCTGCTGTAACAGAAAGTACCAGACCTAAAATTATAATTGATTTCATAATTGGAGTTATTAAGGTTAAACATAAGGAATCAGGAGGATTCCCCTGAATAAAAAAGACTTAATACAAAATTACCATATCAAAATGCCTGTTGCTTAGAACTCTTGTTGCAATCTTTTATCTGATTCATTGCACTGACGTTGCAAAATTTCACTCTGGTTGCACAGAATGAACTGATGTTGAACTACTGTTTTATAAAGGATCATTTTTGAGTATAACTTTTGTTCGGGAATCTGTTCTTTTAAATTTTACAATTATTTACTTTAACCTTCAATCAGGCAGCTTCTCCAGTTAAACATTAATTTCTTCAACCAATTAGTATTGAAATTCAAATAATTTTCTTTGATTAACATGGAGTTAAGTTACAATATGAATTAGCCTGGATTCAACAATTTGTGATAAACAACAGGGTGTTGTTACGTATTGCAGGATTTTTGTGATATAAATTTATGATAGGAATAAAAAATAGAAGAGTAGTTTGTTATATGGAGCTTATATCTCAATATTAAGCGTAGACTTGATATACTCAATATATGAACGTCCAATAGGGAGTCTGGTATTATTAATCCAGACGGAAGAATGATCGATTTTATAAATATGGTTTATATTTATGCAGTAAGATTTATGAATTTGCATAAACAAGGAATCCGGAAGTTTCTTAATGAATTCTTTAATTGATGAACGTATCAGGTGTTTGTTTTCCAGGCAATACAATTCAAGGTAATTGCCATCGGATTTTATCCATCGAAGCTCATCAAATTTAATTTTAACAAGCATATAATCTTTCCGGATAAAAATACTGTCTTTGATGACTGTCCCCTGATTTTCAGTTTCTTCCCTGTAAGTATCGTCTTCTGAATAATTAAACAGGGCAATTTCAATAGAAGTATATAAATCTTTTTTTTCAAATGGTTTGACTATGTAACCTCCGGGTTTAATAAATTTTGCACGTTCAATGGTCTCCTTATCTGAAAAAGAGGATATAAATACAATAGGTATGTTATGTTCTTCTTTAATTGAGTTGGCTAGTTCGATACCGTCATCGCCATGACGAAGTTTAATATCAACAAGGGCAATATCGGGTATTTTTTTATTTAACAGTTGAATTGCCTCATTTTTATCGCAGGCAGTTCCGGTAACTTCATATCCAAGCTCATGAAGCATTTTCTTCATATTCTCAGCGATAATCAGCTCATCTTCGATGATCAGAATTCTGATCTTGCTCATTAACTTCTAAATTAATTATTTAGCTGTCAATTTAATAGCCTTACAAATTTATCGATTTTCTGTGAAAATCAATTGAAATTCAGTACCTGAATCAACAAAATATTTCAACATAGCATTCATTTGCCGCGAAAGCAATTTAACTAATCTAAGGCCCAGACTTTCAGATTTTTCAAGATCAAAGTTTTCCGGTAAACCAGTACCATCGTCGGATATTTTGTAACATATTTTTCCTGAGGCCAGATTTTCCATTGAAATTCTGATAATTCCTTCATTACGATTCTGAAAAGCATGTTTTAATGCATTGGTTACTAATTCATTAGTAATTAATCCCAACGAAATTGCGGTATCTATATCCAAATGGATATCATTTGCGTGGATAAAAAAGCGAATATTTCTTTCAGGCTTAAAATAGGTATCGTGGAGAAAGTTCATCAACTGTTTAAGATATTTTGGAAAATCAATTGAAGAAATATTTTCGGTTTGATACAGCAATTGATGAATTAGTGCCATGGATTTCACGCGGCCCTGTCCTTCTTTTACAGCCAGTTTTGTTTTTTCATCACGGATGGAATCTGATTGCAAATCAAGTAAGCTACTAATTATTTGTAAATTATTTTTTACCCGATGGTGAATTTCCTTCAACAGGATTTCTCGTTCTTCCAGTACTTTTGATTCATTTTTCTTTATCAGGTTCACAAGGTGGTTCATGGTAAGAGCCAGTGTTGCTGATAAGCTTAAAAGAAAAATGTGATTAGTCAAACCATCCGGCTGCTTAACCGGATAAAAAGACAGAAGAATGAAATGAAATGATAAGATTAGTATCAGGGCTAAGAAAAATTTTTTAACTGTAAAATCAAATACCACTGCCGAAGCCATTATTAAAAAAATATACCCTGTAACTGTAATCCCTTCATATCCAATGGTCAGGTATGAAATAATTGAAATCAGCCATCCAAGCGGAAGCAGAATAAAAAAGCCCAGTAAATTGAAAATTTTAATAGGAATTCTGGAAATGAAAAGAAATATGACCGAAAAACAGACAATGAGTATGAACCTGATTAATAACGGAATATTATTCTTAATAATATTGACACCCTCTCTGTACCTTTCCTGTTCAAAATAGAAGGTATAACCTATTAAAGCTATGATACATAATATCAGAGCCCACTTATAGTGGAGTTTTTGCCGGTTATATTGGAGGGTTGACATGTTTAAGCAATACAGGCAAACTGTTATAAATGAATTCCATTCAGGAACTTATGAATTGATATAATTCAAATATAAATCAAATATCTTTTAATCTCTAAAGATTATATGTAAAGAAGATTATTTAAAGAGTTTAATATTTCTCCAGACCCAATTTCTTTTTTATAACCTTAAAACGTGGGTCTGATTTCATATTTCTTAATTCTGTCTGATATAGCATCCATGGTGTTAGTTCATTTCTCTCAAAGGCTATTTCGAGATTTTCAATTGCTTTTTCTTTTTCACCCAGAAAAGCATAGAAATTGGCTCTATCATACCATAGTTTCGCTGTTGTTGCTTCTAATCTTAACAGACCTTTTAAACCTGTCAACCTGTATGCGCTATCAACCTGTGCTTTGGAAGCCACTCCCCATTTTTTAAAACCTTCTAGGGCTTCTTTTTCATTTCCCAATTGTAAATTAATAAAAATATTATTAACTATCGAATATGGATGATCCTTCACAATTTCAAGACAAAGACGGTTTTCTTCCAATGCTTTTTTATATTCTCCTTCCGTACGATACATTATAACACTGTTAATCCTTATTGAAAAAGAAAATGGATCAATGGATAAGGCTTTGTTCATATATTCCCTGGCTTCTTCAGGTCTGTCTATTATACTTAAAAACTTGGCATATTCTTTATAGGTCAGGGAATTATTTGAATTTATCTTGATTGCTTTTTGGAACTCTTCTTCTGCACCTTCCATATCAAAATCAATCATGTAATAAATGGTTGCTAATACGGTATGTGCTTCAGCTATATTCTTATCAATATCAAGGGCTTTTTGAGCTAATATAAAAGCAGTATCTCTAAATTTTTTCTCTTTTGCTACAAATCCATCCGAGTACATAGCACGATATGCTTCAGCCATCCCGGCATAAGCCAGGGCATAATTGCTGTCTGCCTGAATGGCTTTGTTGTAGTAATCGATACTGGCTAAAGATTCTTCTTTGGTACATCTGCATTGATGGTATTTCCCTATTTGATAATAATTTAAAGCCTCCATATTATTGGTTTGGCTTTCCATTATATCGCTCAATTGTTGGTCAGTTAAGATTAGAGACAGTTTATCAACAATCGCACTGGCAATTTCCCCCTGTAATTTAAATACCTCACTAAGCTTCCTGTCATATTGCTCTGAAAGAACGTGATTATCGTTGGGAGCATCAATTAACTGAATGCTAATCCGAACATTTTCAGATTCTCTTTGTACACTTCCTTCCAGAACGTATTTTACTCCCAGTATTCCGGCAATTTCAGGAACGGTTTTATCTCCCTTATTCCGGAACATTTCAGACGATGTACGGGAGATGACTTTTAAGTTCTCGATTTTAGACAAACGCGTAAGCAGGTCCTCCACTATACCATCGGCAAAATACTGGTTTTCTTCAGAAGAACTTAAATTAATGAAGGGCAATATGGCAATTGATTTTTCATTATGTATTTTCTTTCGGCTTAAAAAGTATATACTGCCGCTAACAATGATGGCAGCCAACAGAACCAATACTACCGATATAATTATCTTGGAGAATTTTGGTTTATTTGAAATTTCTGTTTTCATAGTTGGGTTGACAGATTCTTGATTAAAATTGACAAAAACCTTTTTTTTGATATCGCCGGGTGATACCTTGAAGCGTTTTTTAAAGGCCCGGTGGAAATAGCTTACACTGTTAAATCCAACCTTATAAGCAATTTCCGAAGCAGTGCCCACATCATGTTCCAGCAGTTCCCTGGCGCGGGTCAGTCGCTTCTCCATAATCAGGTCTGAAGCCGATTTTCCGGCGATTTTAATGAGCTTTCTGTGCAGCATGGAACGGCTTAACCCGGCTTTTTCTGCAAGCTCCTCAACAGAGAAATTTTCGTTGTCGAGGTTGTCTTCAATAATCCGGTTGACTTTCCCGAGAAATTGTTCATCCATTGAAGTCAGATTTTCATTCATTTGCAGATTTTTTGCCAGTGACCGCTGGCTATGCCCCCAATTCAATAAGCTGATTTTCAAAGTAAATATATTAAATACTCTTCAAAATATTCAAGATATAATGGCTAATCTTTCTTCTTCAATCGGGACTCATGGTTCCCCTGATCTGTAGTGTACGGGCCTCATTTTTAGCAATTCTTCAGCAGGCCGGACATCCGGATTTTAGGTATTATCCCTGACACATAACCCGGTTGACCGGGACCCGGAAATTGAATAAAGCCTGTTTTTTCACCTGTATAGCTATTCCACGAATGCCTTCGGGTCAGAAATACAAGAAGCATATATAGGTGAAAAGGCCGGTTTACCCTACAGACATCCCAATATATGGGTTACCTGGGTATTTATTTCTTAAAATACATTAAAAAATCATATATTCGAGAACAAAACGGTCAAAATAACATTACTAGCTATAGAAAAACTACTTTTTGCACAAAACACAAGAAGTGTCCTATGTGAATAAAGTGTATATGATAAGAACCGGCATCATGAATTTATTGATGTCAAGAGCGATAAACATACGTTTCCGGTGCACAGATACCGGATATCATGGTGTGGATTTTAACAAGGATCACCTGTGGTAAATCTGGAATGTGCACCAGGGAATATTTCGGGTTGGTTGTGACTAAATTAGTTGACTGATAACCAAAAAAGATGAAGAAAATGAAAGCAATATGGAATGGAAAAGTCATTGCCGAGAGCAATGATATCGTCAACGTGGAAGGTAACAGTTATTTTCCGGTTAATGCAGTAAATAAAGAGTATTTGAAAGACAGCGATACACATACCGTTTGTCACTGGAAGGGCACGGCCTCATACTATGATCTGGAGGTGGACGGGAGCCAAAACAAAGATGCAGCCTGGTATTACCCCGAACCCAGCGAAGAGGCAAAAAGTATAAAAGACCGGATTGCCTTCTGGAAGGGCGTTCAGGTTGTCAATGAATGATCTGATCATAAAAATTAACAAAGAACCATTATGCCTCAAAACCTGAATGAGATCACGACCGCAGAACTTGCGGCAGGCCTGGGTAAGCCAGGCATTAAAGTTATTGATATTCGTCCGGTGGATGCCTATAATGGGTGGGCTTTACAGAATGAATCCCGCAACGGCCATATCAGGGGAGCGAAAAGCCTTCCCCTGAAATGGTCGGATTATATGGATTGGATAGAAATGGTACGATTTAAAGGTATTCTGCCCGAACACGAAATTGTTCTCTATGGATATACCAAAGCTGAAATTGAAAAAGTTGCCCGCCGTTTTATAAAGTTGGGATATCCAAAGGTGCGCATGTATTGCCATTTTCCGGCCGAATGGGTGCCTGATCACACGCTTCCGATGGAACGGCTCAAAAGATACCGGCAACTGGTTTCGGCCCAATGGGTGCATACCCTTATCACAGGCAAAGAACCACCTCTTTACGAAAACAACAACTATGCTATTGTCCATGCCCATTACCGTAACCGTGATGCATACCTGAGCGGGCATATACCCGGGGCAGTCGATATGGATACACTTACCGTAGAAGCTCCTGAAACATGGAACCGCAGAACACCGGAAGAGCTGAAAAAAGCTTTTGAACAGCATGGCATTACTGCCGATACCACAGTTATTCTATATGGGAAATATATGCATCCCGACAACAACGACCAATTTCCCGGCAGCGCTGCCGGAGATATTGGTGCCATCCGTTGTGCCTTCATTATGATGTATGCCGGGGTAAAAGATGTAAGGGTATTGAACGGCGGATTCCAGTCTTGGATTGACGAAGGTTTCAAAATATCGTTCACGGATGAACCAAAGAAGCCGGTGAAAGAATTTGGTGCAGCGATTCCGGTTCATCCCGGACTGGCCGTTGATACTCCGGAAGCAAAGGAAATGCTTAAATCCTCCACGGCCGAACTTGTTTGTGTTCGAAGCTGGGCAGAATATATTGGTGAAGTCAGCGGGTATAATTATATCGTGCCAAAAGGCCGCATTCCGGGAGCTGTTTTTGCCGATTGTGGAAGCGATGCATACCACATGGAGAATTACAGGAATTTTGACCATACGACGCGCGAATATCATGAAATAGCCGATATATGGTCGAAAAACGGGATCACATCCGACAAACACCTGGCATTTTATTGCGGAACAGGCTGGCGGGGCAGCGAAGCATGGTTCAATGCCTGGCTCATGGGGTGGCCCAGGGTTTCGGTTTATGACGGCGGTTGGTTCGAATGGAGCGCCGACCCCGGGAACCCTTTTGAAACAGGTATACCAGAACAGTATGCCAAAGCCGGATAAATAAACCCAAATACCAATCAGAATGGATTTGTCAAGGATATCAACCACCATAAACAGTCAGATTGAGGTCGTTAATTTTCTTACGTATGAAAGCCGGGAAGAGATCATTGCAGAAATTTATGCAGGACTTTCTTCAGCACAGAAATACGTGCCAAGCCGGTTTTTTTATGACGACTCCGGTTCCATGCTTTTTGAGAAAATCACCTCATTGCCGGAGTATTATCCCACACGTACCGAGAAATCTATTCTACGGCACATTGCACATGAAATAACCGGCGCTTCCGGATATTTGGATATTATTGAGCTGGGCAGTGGCGACTGCACGAAAATATCCATTCTTTTGGATGCAGTTCCGGAGAAATATATTGATAAGATACGGTATATTCCTGTGGATGTCAGTGAAACAGCTATTTTGAAATCTGCCGATCTCTTATCCCTCAACTATCCCGAAATGAACATTCAGGGATTGCTGGCCGATTTTATGAAACATCTGAAGGTGTTGCCGGGCAGTGATAACCGGCTGATCTGTTTTTTTGGGAGCACCCTCGGAAACCTTACCCGGAAACAGGCTGTCGGCTTTTTAAAGGATTTGAAAATCTTAATGCACCCCGGTGACAGGTTTCTTCTTGGGTTGGATATGGTAAAGGATATTACCATACTTGAGGATGCATATAACGATAAACAGGGAATTACAGCCGCTTTCAACAAAAACATCCTCCGGGTAATTAATCAGCATGCCGGAACAGACTTCAAACCGGAATTATTTGAACACATTGCATTCTATAATTCCGCCAAGGCCCGGATTGAAATGCATCTCAGGGCAATTCGTGATATGGTCGTTTCCGGTTCCATGTTACCCCGGGAAATAGTCCTGAAAAGGGGTGAAACCATTCATACTGAAAATTCTCATAAATATACTGAACAAGATATTCACGAATTTGCAGATCTGACCGGATTGGTTGTTGAACACATATTTACCGATAGCGACCGGTGGTTTTCTTTGGCGAAGTTTAAATGCGTCGATTGAAGGATTCTGGCATGAGCTATGAAAAATTTTCTGTAATCACCTGTCCGAATTGTGGTCATAAAAAGACCGAGGAGATGCCGGTGAATTCCTGCCAGATTTACTACGAATGCGAAAACTGTAATGCTATCCTGAGACCAAAACCGGGAGAATGCTGCATATACTGTTCATTTGGTTCGGTCAAATGTCCCTGCAAACAGGAGTAAACTATTCTTATTCATGGAATCGACAGGTCTTTCTGGCATTCCGACTAACGGCAAAATGAAATTATGGAATTTACGGTAAGTTTGATTTACGGCTCGGTACGGAGTGCCCGCCGGGGGATAAAAGCCGCAAAATACCTTGAAAAAAAGCTGAAAGAAAGAAGGGTAAACGTACATTTTGTAGACCCATTGGAGGTTCAGCTCCCCTTTCTGGATAAAATGTACAAGGAATACACACCGGGAACGGCCCCTGAACCTATGGATAAGCTGGCTCAGATATTTAACGAATCAGACGGATTTCTGATAGTAACCGGTGAATACAACCACAGTATTCCTCCTGTGTTGAAGAACCTTTTAGACCACTTTCAACGGGAATACTATTTTAAACCTTCGGCCATTGCCGCCTATTCTTCAGGTTCGTTTGGTGGGGTAAGGGCGGCCGAGCATTTAAGGTCAATAGTTGCCGAACTGGGAATGCCTGCCATTTCATCCGTATTAGCGTTTCCCGCAATTGGCGATTTGTTCACTAACGAATTAACGCCGAAAAACGATCGTATTGAATCCTCGACAAAACGATTTTTAGATGAGCTGATATGGTATACCGAAGCGTTCAGGAGACAAAGGGAAACAGGGGTTCCGTATTGAGAAAAACAATCGTTATTATCAGAAGGCCAAAAAGGTTATCGGCTGTTTTTGTTTCCTCTTAATAAAGTCGCAACGAATTTCCTGCTATTGCTTTATACCCACAGTTATAGAACCTGTTTCTGCCGGATCCAGCCCCAACCCTGATCCCGAACCCGTGAATACCCCCTGGTTGGTGATCATTTTCACAAAGATCACACTATTCCGGATGGTCAGTTTGCCCTTCCGGCCGGAGACCTTCACGATGACCTGATCCCCGTTCTGCTTTGCAGCATAATGCACAAGAAAATATTCACCTTCAAGGTATCCATACCCATCCCCCGCATCATGGTAAAGGCTTCCGGAGGCTGTACCCTGTTCATTAAGCGATACCAGCAATGTTAAGGTGTCCAGGGAATAGTCTGATGTACTCGGGATAACGTTGCCCAACGGCACGATAGAGCCTTCACGGATCCTGAGCTCAGGCTGATACGGGTCGCTCCTGCTGTCTTCCCCGGCAACCGAAATCGTTCGCCAGTTTCCCCGCGGCAGGTGCGGGACTTCCGCCCATTTCGGGATCACCAGCAGATCGCCTCCGATCAGAAACGCCTGGTCTTCTTTTCTCAGCGTTTCATCCTTCAGGTCTGCAAAAAATACAGGACGCATCACCGGCATACCGGTTTTTGAAGCTTCATAGAAAAGCGTATAGAAATAGGGGAGTAACCGGTACCGCCGCTGAAGGGCTACTCTTGCAATTTCTTCAGTTTCAGCGCCAAATGCCCATGGTTCCTGGTTGTTGGTACCCAATGCCGTATGTGATCTTGAGAACGGGTAAAACACACCGGTGGCAATCCACTGGCTGTAAAGTTCTGGTGTTGCGTTGCCCCCGAATCCACCTATATCAGGACCGTTAAATGGCTGGCCCGAAAGCCCAAGGTTCAGCGCCATAGGCACCGACATTCTCAGGTGTTGCCAGGTGGCGGCATTATCACCGGTCCATGTTGCGGCATACCGCTGGCCACCGATAAAATTCGAACGCGTAAGCAAAAACGGCCGTTTTGAGGGATTGGCCTTTTGAATGCCTTCTCTTGAAGCTTTCACCATAAGCATTCCGTAAACATTATGGTACCTGGCATGCGTGCCTTCCGGTGTGTGGTCATCGCCAAGATGTATATTATCCGCAGGCATTGACCAGCCGGGCCCGTTGAAGACTGCCGGCTCGTTCATATCGTTCCAGACGCCGTCGATACCTGTCTGCATAAAATCCGAATATAAAGCCGACCACCATTCCCTGGTCACCGATTGTGTGAAATCGGGAAATACACATGGTCCGGGCCAGACATCTCCCGTATAATCCACATAATTCACATTTTTCACCCACACCTTTTTCCGGGTTCCCGAATCGTATACCCGGTACCCTTCTTCCTTCTTAACACCCGGATCGATCATCCAGACCGACCTGAAGCCTTTACTGTGAAGGTAGTTGTTCAGCTCACCGGGGTCGGGAAAATAGTCGTCCGAAAAGGTAAAGATCCGGTATCCGCTCATATAGTGAATATCCATCCAGATCACATCACAGGGTATGTTCTTCAGCCTGAAGGTATCCGCAATTTCCTTTACCCTCGATGCAGGATAGTAAGACCACCTGCATTGCTGATATCCCAGGCTCCACAGGGGCGGCAAGGGCATCGTGCCTGTTAGGTCAGCCAGTACCTGCAACACTTCCGCAGGGTCTTTGCCTTCAATAACAAGTACACGAAAAGCAGGACCATCAGAGATAAACAGGATATCATCCGACAAAGAAACCGTTTGCTTCCAGGTATTATCGGCAAGCACACCGAACGCCGAGCCGTCTTTACGCACACCAAGTACCCACGGATGTGACTGGTAAAGGCGCAATCCGTTGTATTTTTCATATTCGTAATTGTCGGTATTCCAAAGTTCCCTTACCGTTCCGTTCCTCTGCAAGGGGCCGGTCACTTCACCCGTTCCGTAAAAATCGGTGCCTTCATCTGCATTAATGTACGCCAATGTTTTACCAGGCATCCTGTCAAAGACTACCCTGATTTTCCACGATTCGGGCAGTGGTCCGGTCTCAGCAGGCTCTTTCAGCAAGGCAAACGACGGTTGCTGCATATATGCCTTGTAATGCGGCGGATAAAACACGGCCGTGTTTTCGGCAATGAGAGCAGCATGTTCCTGGTTAACTGCTGGAAGGCTAATAAACAGAAATGCAATAAATACATCAATGGGTAAGATCCTGAAGGTTTTTTTTTGATTGCACATAGCTATTGCTTTACGATTCCGGAATATACCGCGAATTCGTACAAAGTAATCATCTTTCACGAACTTTTGCCCGTAATTCCTGTTGTTTTTATTGGAAGCAGGCCTTTATCCGGCTGCTGAAAGGCTCTTTCTCAACCCGAAAATTGCACGACTAGGCTGCCGTTAAAATATCTGCGAAATTCAACCGTTATTATAGTAAAATAATGTACCGAGTTACAAGAATAATGGTGTAAGCCGAAAAACCAACGAGTAGGCATCATTTAAAACCAAATCCATGAAATCCACCAAAACAGGAATCTTTGTTTTATTCCTCTCTTTGATTACCGTTATGGTCAATGCGCAATTTTTTATTGGCGGTAGCTTAAACCTGAATTTCAATGCATCAAAAACAACTACCAACGGGACCACCGATCAGGGGGCGGCAACCACCGGATTCGGACTATCGCCAGAGGCGGGTTATTTTGTAAGCGATAATATTGCTTTCGGTCTCGGATTAGGATATTCGATGAACAGGTCAAACAACCGGAATGATCCCGCCACGATCAGTTCAAGCGGCACATTCAGCATAAATCCTTTTGCCAGGTACTATGCCCTTGAATTGGGGGACCTGGATCTTTTTATTGAAGGAGGGATAAATTTGGGTTTCGGTTCATCCAGGACCAAAACAGGTGATGTAACCAGCGACGGTCCTAAAACATTGAATGTTAGTTTTTATGTAATGCCCGGCTTTTCATATGACCTGAGCGACAGGATTGCTCTTGAAGCAAGCTTTGGCAGCCTGGCGTTCAGTGTGAACAGGTCAAAGCAGGATATAGGCCCGGTAACGACGGTCAATACAAGTTCGGGTTTCAATCTTGGTTTCAGTACAAGGAACATTCAACTGGGATTCATATATAGAATCTGATTCCGGTTGAGCGGCCGGGTGACATGAACTAAGGCTTCAGTTTTTCAATCCACCCGGCAATATCCTCAATTACATAAAAGGGGATATTGCCCTGTTTTTCGTATTCGGCTGGTGTACTTCTGCCGTTGCCTTCGATAAACAAATGGTTGAGATCAGGATACGAGATAAAGAAAGCATTTTTTTTATTTGCAAGTTCTTTTTTCCAGAGCTCAAAATCCTTCATGGTAACCTGGTAATCGCGTTCGCCCTGCAAAATCAGTACAGGTATTTTCAGGCTATCTGCAACCTTTCCCGGGTCATACCTTTCCAGGTCATACCAGTATGAGGCAGGAAGGTTCAGAGGAAGCGGCCTGTGTATAGTATCAGATGGTGAAGTCAGCAGTTTCACATTTTCTGTTTCTTTTTTGAGCTGACCGGTCTGTGATACACTGTCATTTTCTGATTTGCTGATAATATTCAGGTAAGCAAGCTGGTCGAGCAACACAACTTCGAGCTTTCGTGAATTGCCTGCCAAAATGATAATTCCGGCAAGCCCGGTAGTTTCATCGGCAATTCGCGGAGCAAGCATTCCGCCTAGGCTGTGTCCTAATAAAAATATTCTTTTGTGATTGATCCCTTCGAGGTTTTTTGCAAGGTCTATTGCCGAACCAGCATCCCTGATCACTTCATCTTCAACAGTGTATTGTTCAGGGTTATCGGTAAACCGGTTGCCGTATACCTTTGTCCGCTTATCATAACGCAGGGTGGCAATCCCCTTCGCTGCCAGACCAAGCGCCAGATCACGAAACGGTTTGTTCCCGTTCAGCGTTTCGTCCATATCGTTGGGTCCCGATCCGTGCACAAGGATCCCCAGCGGAAAATCCTCTCCTTCTCTGGGCATCGTTATAATTGCGGGCAAGGTGTAGCCGCCGGTTCTGATTTCTGTTTTCAGCTCCCGAACAGAATCGCTGCTTGCATAGGATGGCTCCTGGTAAATGGCTTTGGGTGAGGGGGGAAGAAAATAAAAACCCGAGATCAGGCCGTTCTGATTATAGGTGATTTTCAGTTCCAGAGTCCCGTTCTTAAAATTACAGGGTATATACACAATTTCATAACTTCCCGACTTTTCGGTTCGCAACTCACCGGTGCTTTGTAATCCGCCATACTGGACCGAAAGGGCATTCCAGAACTGTGTGAGCTTAACCGTATCGATCATTGTTTTCACCTGATCGTTGAAAAGAAGGAATGTTTTATCAAATTCCCTGTTTTTGAGATCGTTGATAAATTCCCTGGTCGTTTCAGTGTTTTGGGCCTGCAACATCGATATGGAACCGATTATCATATAAACAATACAGGTGTTTTTTAAGTTCATTGAAGAAGATGTGTTTAGATGGTAACGTTAAATTTATACTACAATCAGGAGTGAAGTTAGGAAAATCTTTTCATCTCGTCAACACGGGATCTCCGATTCGCTTCGATGTGCCGTATTTCACGTGTTGCATGTTGTTTCAGGTGTTACAGGTGTTCCAAGTATTTCAGGTGTTCTGTTCTTAGATTAATAAACAATCTGTAACCTTTACAACCCCTGTATGCCTTGCAGCCATTTTTTTTGTTTTGGGTTTTGTGCCTGCCTATCGTAAGCAGGTTTCGGGAACTTTGCTGCGCGCTGAAAATAAGTTAATGGTAATCAGTATGTCAATTCATGCCTAAGCATTTTAACTTTGTCAGGATATCTAAAATCTATTTTTTAATCTCCGGTATTTGAACTGACAACCGTTTACTTTTTACTGATAACTATCCTGATCCGC
The DNA here is from genome assembly GCA_964503885.1 of uncultured Bacteroidales bacterium. Lineage (GTDB taxonomy): Bacteria > Bacteroidota > Bacteroidia > Bacteroidales > UBA10428 > CAZDCD01. Next base: position 116,189 of record CAZDCD010000003.1, on the reverse strand, counting down.
ATGCACTATCAAGCGCACGGCATTTGTTATTTCCCATTGAACTGCGGCTTATACACTACCCCCTTGTTGTTTTTCCCATCGACCTCTATTCTCAGCGGCTTTTCAAAAACCACCATCCGCAGGAATTCTGTTTCGTAAGCAGCAGGTTGTTTCTGCAGAAATCCGGTATCGAAATAACCGTCGTTGCTGTGTGGCGATATGGTCAGGTAACCAACACCAAATGTAGTCAGATTATGGAAAAAATGGGTACCCTGGCTCGGATCGATCTGGTAGTCTTCCAGACCCGATTCCACGATTATCCGTGCGCCGGAGATCTGTGCCCATTTAATGGGTATTCCAAGCCATGGGTCACTCGATCCCCATCTGCCGGGTCCCACAAGCACATAGTTCTTTTTTTCCCTGCCGAGTTTACTGTTCAGTTCCTCAATTTCTTTGGCAATCAGGTTATTCTTGGCCGAAGTGAACGATTCGGGTTTCACGTAAACAAGGGTGGAGATATTTTCAAACCTCCCGTTTCCCAGGGCTTTTTCAGAATAGATGATGGTGGATACAGGATCGACAAAACCGATCTTGAAATTTATCTCCTGCCGGTGAGCCACGATAGGCCTGATCTGCAAAAAGTTAAACACTTTGGGCTGGCCTTCGGGCTTATCGAGGTTTACCGCAAATTCAATCTCTATAGGATTATTCATCTCTTTCTGGCTGTATTTCAGCAACATATCAGTGATCTCAGCCAGCGGAAATTGTCCGTGGATCAATACGTTCGCAAATGTAACAATCTTTTTGCCCGGCAAGTCAACTCCATGGCGGATTACGTTATTCTCCATATCAAAAACAGACGAGGCATATTTCATTGATCCGTCCTCTTCGGCATCACTGATCTTCAGCTTCAGCAGGTTTATCTTGTCGTCTGTGGAAGGTACAAAATGCTTGGGATCAAGGTCGAGGGCATAAAAGTATCGCTGGGTATTTTTGAGTGCTGTTTCAGGTGAAGAAAGCTGGAGCAGTTTTTTCGGGTACTTTGGGGAAAACCGCATGGACAAGCTGCCTTCCATAATTGTTTTTCCCAGTCCATAGGCAATATTTACGATTCCGTCCTGCGGTTTTTCGGGCGATATCGGGTAATAATTGACCGACCGGGCCACACCTGACAGGGTAGGGTAGTACCTGTTTCCATACTGGCTTCCGCAAACTTCCTGCAGAATAATCCCCATCTTTTCCTCATCGATGATGTTTGCTGTGGCGGTCATATAAGATTTGCTGGACTGGAAAAAAACGGAGGCATACACACATTTGATGGCATTTTCAAGCAAGAGAAGGGCTGTATTTTCATCGGTCACCCTGGGTACCATATAGGTATTGTATATTCCTGCGAAAGGTTGGTAAAACGAATCCTCGAGCTTGCTCGATGATCTGATGGCCATCGGGTTGCGCGACAGGGCGGCGATGACTTTAAGATCCTGTCTCAGGCTCTCGGGCAATGGTGCCTGAACAAAATGGTTCAGGATCTCTTCGTCTGTAAGGTTTGAGATTGCAATTTCGTGCAGGTTATTGGTTTCCACGAATTCATCGAACACTTCCGTGCTTATTGCCACGGTTCGTGGTACCGCAATGACAACATTCTCAAATGTGTGCTGCAGGTTTTCACGGATAAGCAGTGAATTGATAAAGGCAAGCCCCCGTGCTTTTCCACCGATTGAGCCTTCACCGATTCTTGAAAAACCAAGGTATTCATCAAAAATTTGCCGGTTAAACTCTGCGATAATACCCTTCGATTTACTGGAGCGGTAGCTTGAAATGGCCCTGTAGATATAATTCCTGGCATCGCTGAGGCTTTTAAAATCATCGAGTTTTGTGGGTTTGAATATCTGAGCTATCGGAAATAACGCTCTGGAATTCAGCCACTTAGATAAATCATCGCGTGCTGTGTGGTACACAAAAATATCATCTGGTATGGTCAGGATCAACTGCTGAAGCGTTTTCAGGTCAGGGGCCACATAACGCTGTTCAAAGGTTTTTGGATCGCGGAATATAAAATCCCCGAAGCCAAAATTATTCAGGATATAATCTCTCAATTCCAGGAACAGGTTTTTAGAGTACTTATGTAAAAATCCTGCCCCGATTTCCCGCGATGCTTCACTATTGGATACATCGGATGATTGCAGGAGGACCGGTAGATTGGGCTCTTCGGCTTTTACCATCCTGCAGAATTCGAGGCCGGCCTTGGTTTTGACATCGCGTCTTCCGGCTGTCATTTTATAGCTTACATCCGAAATGATCCCCAGAATATTGTTTTTATACCTGGAATAAATGGATAATGCCTCTTCGTAATTTTTTGCCAGCAGAATTTTAGGCCGGCCTCTTCGCCTGAGCATTTTCTGGTGCTCATTCAGCGCTTCCTTCATCATCTCCATCGACTGGTAGAGGATGATTTTATACAGTATGGGCAGGTACGATGAAATAAACCGGATAGAATCTTCAATGAACAGGAAAGCCTGCACGCCCACTTTTTCAATATCAAAAGGGGCATTCATATTGTCTTCGATCAGCTTTATTATGGCCAGCAGCAGGTCAGCGTTACCAAGCCAGCAGAACACATGGTCGATTGCACTGAGGTCTTCATTCTCTAATTTCATCGACACCTCTCTGGAAAAGTGCGTGAGCACTACGATAGGTATATGAGCATACCGGGCTTTCAACTGCTTGGCCAGATCAAAAGTACTTACATCGCTGATACTGAGCATTTCTATAATCAGATCGATGGGTTCGGTTTCGAGAATTGAAAACGCATTTTTAGCAGAATCGGCATGGATAAAAACGGGGGGATAACGCAGGTTTAACGATACATATTCATTGAAGATCTGCTCGTCTATCCGGCCGTCTTCTTCAAGCATAAAGAAATCATAGCTGCTGCAGATCACAAGAACTCTTCGTATACGTTTCTGCATCAGCAGATTAAATGAAGTATCGCTGAAATAGTACGTGCTGATATCGCTATCTTCAACGGGCTTTGTCATGAATAAGGATTGAACTCAAAAGGTACTAAATTCTTACTGAGTTACAAAATGCGGGCTGCAGAATGTGTAATGTAAAACCCGGTTCAGCCTTTGCAGGTAACCTGACTTAAACGGAAACAGGAAGGGAGGTGTGAGATACCGGAAAAGCACTTCGGGACGTGTCAGTTTGCATCGGAGAGCTTAAACGTATTCCCGCTCTGCAACAGGTCATCGACTGATCTGATGTGGTACTGCTTCTTTGCATTTTTCATCTGTTCATACAATATGCTTTCGTATACATCACTTCGCCAGTCCCTGAGAATGCCCATTGCCACAGGGTAATCCGGCAGGGTCATTCGTGAAAGCATATATGCACCGGTGTCATCGGGATTGTATGCATCATGCACAAGGATGTCTTTTTTGGCGACACCGTTTTTGCCTATCTCCACCACCACGAATTTTGAACCGCTCTGTATCAGTCCCTTATTTCTGTTGGTCCCGAAAATCATAGGCTTGCCGTGTTCCAGATAAATCTGGTGGTCGTCTCGTACATCTTTTCCTGTAATCTCTTCATGCACCCGGTTATTGAAGATCACGCAATTCTGAAGGATCTCTACAAGCGAAGTACCCTGATGTTTGGCGGCTTTAATGAAAACATCCCTCATCATTGGCATGTCGTTATCCACCACCCGTGCATAGAAAGTTCCCTGTGCACCCATAGCGAGTTCGCCAGGGAGGAACGGGTTCTCAATGACCCCGCCGGGTGATGTTTTGGTGATGCTTCCTTTTGGAGTGGTTGGCGAATACTGTCCTTTAGTGAGGCCGTAAATCTTATTGTTGAAAAGCAGAATGTTCACATTGATATTCCTTCTTAGGATATGGATGAAATGGTTTCCTCCGATTGCCATGGAATCTCCGTCGCCCGTGACCACCCAAACGCTCAATTTCGGGTTTGCCACTTTTATCCCCGAAGCAATGGAAAACGCCCTCCCATGCAGTCCGTGGAAGCCATACGTATTTATATAATACGGGAACCTGGATGAGCAGCCTATTCCGGACACAAATACCACATTTTCTTTCCTGATGCCTGTTTCCGGCAGCGCTTTCATGATGGCTGCAAGAACTGCATGTCCGCCGCATCCGGGGCACCATTTTACCGGACCATCGAGTTTAAAATCCTCGGGTGTCAACACTGCTGTTTTAACTTCAAAAGCCATGTTAAATCTCCTTTAAGACGCTGTTAAATTTCGATTTCAATTCAGAAATAAAAAAAGGCAATCCTTGAACTTTGTTATATTGCAGATAGGTATATACCGGCAGTTTTGATCTCAGGTATATGGCAAACTGTCCAAGGTTTAATTCGCAAACAATAATCTTTTTAAAGCTGCTGAAGATTTTTTCTGTATTTCCCGGCAGGGGATTGATATAATTGAACTGGGCAAGGCTTATGCTTTTTCCTTCACCCTGCAGGTCCCTTACTGCTGAAACCAGCGCACCGTATGTGCCTCCCCATCCCACGACAAGCAGGTCGCCCGACTGCTTTCCGATCACCTTCTGTTCGGGGATATAATTCACCAGACGTGACACCTTTTCGGATCGCGTTATGGTCATAATCTCATGATTGAACGGGTCGTAAGAAACTTCACCCGTGACATCCGATTTTTCAAGCCCTCCGATCCTGTGCCTCAGTCCTTCCTGACCCGGGAAAGCCCAATACCTTGCCAGTGTTTCAGAATTCCTGTGGTAAGGCTGGTAGGAAGGGTCGTTATCTTTAACCAGTGGAGGCTTTATTTCCGGCATATCTTTTACCTTAGGTATTTTCCAGAGTTCCGATCCGTTGGCCAGATAACCGTCAGACAGCATAATGACAGGAGTCATATGTTCAACGGCGATTTTCACGGCCTCGAATGAAAATTCAAAACAGTTGGCAGGCGTTGAGGAAGCGATAACTACGCAGGGACTCTCGCCATGACGGCCGAAAAGGGCCTGAAGCAGATCAGACTGTTCTGTCTTGGTGGGCAATCCTGTTGACGGACCCCCGCGCTGCACATCGATAATTACCAGCGGAAGTTCGGTGATCACTGCCAGTCCTATTGCCTCACTCTTGAGTGCCAGTCCGGGTCCCGATGTCGATGTCACCCCGATGCGACCGGCAAACGATGCACCAATGGCTGAAGTAATGCCTGCAATTTCATCTTCAGCCTGGAATGCAATTGCGTTGAGGCTTTTCATTTTGGCAATTTCCTGCAGGATCTCGGATGCCGGTGTAATGGGGTAGGAACCCAGAAACAGCGGCCTGCCTGCCTTTTCGGCAGCAGCAAGCAATCCCCAGGCTACCGCTATATTACCGGTGATATTCCTGTACAGTCCTTTTCCTTTATTTGCCGGACGAATCTGAAAAGTAGTGGCGATAGCATCGATGGTTTCGGCATAATTATATCCTGCATGCAATGCTGCTATGTTTGCATTAACAAGTTTATCATTGTCCCCGAATTTTTCATGGAGAAATTCTTCGCCGATCTTAAGATCCCTGTTAAAAAGCCAGAAAAGTATTCCGGAAACGAACTGGTTCTTTGTCTTGTCGGCAGTTTTCAGGTCGAGTCCGAATTCCCTTACGGTGGAATGAGTAAGGTTCGTGATGGGGGCTTTTACAATGGTATACCCGTCGAGGCTTCCGTCACCCAGCGGATCCTCAACATATTCGGCTTTTTTATAATGTTTGTTGTCGAAATTATCGATATCAATGATAATGGTTGCTCCTTTTTTCAGCCACTTCAGGTTTGCTTTCAGTGCAGCCGGGTTCATGGCAACCAACACATCTGCCTGGTCACCAGGTGTCTGAACCTCTTTGTGGCCTATATGTATCTGAAAACCGGAAACTCCGCCGATTGTTCCCTGTGGGGCTCTTATTTCAGCCGGGTAATCAGGAAAAGTAGACAGATCATTTCCAACAAAAGCGGATGTATCCGAAAACTGAGATCCCGTAAGCTGAATGCCGTCACCCGAGTCACCTGCAAATTTAACTACAACCTCATCGAGTTCAATGACTTTTGTTGTCTTTTTCATAATGATTCACCGTGCATAAACAATTGGCAATTTTAGCTATTTTTTGGCTCATGATAAATAACGAATGGTTGAAAACTAAGCTTTTATGATAAAAATCATATTAATCGATATACATATATGTATTTGATTATAATTCAGCTTTGTATTCGTTAATTGGGTTGTCGGAAAACGTGGTGATTTACCTTTATTCAACCTCTATTCTTAAAATCATAAACAAAAGGTACGAACATTTATTGTAAAAAAGGTCATAATTTTGTACAGGTTAATTTTAAATAAGATGGCGCTTATAAGAGAGGTCAGGGGCTTTGTTCCGGCATTCGGTAAAAATTGTTTTCTCGCTGAAAATGCTACAATAATCGGTGATGTGATCATTGGCGATGACTGCAGTATCTGGTACAACGCAGTATTACGCGGTGACGTGAATTCCATTCGTATCGGCAATAAAGTGAATATACAGGACGGTGCGGTGTTGCATACCCTGTTTGAAAAGTCGAAAGTAATTATGGGAGATAATATTACGGTGGGACATAATGCAACAATTCACGGGGCCATAATCCACGATAATGTGCTGATAGGAATCGGGGCCACGGTGCTTGATCACGCTGAAGTCGGCATGAACTCTATTGTAGCTGCAAACGCACTGGTTCCCGCCGGCACCAGGATAGAGCCGAATAGTGTATATGCCGGTGTGCCCGCCAGAAAAATCAAGGACATTGAACCGGAACAAACCCGTGAAATGATTGAAAAAATAGCGGATAATTATATTAAGTATGCCTGCTGGTATACCCGTTAATTCCAGAAATTCAGTTTCTCCAGGGTGATCTCTTCCTCAAAGAACAACCGTGAGATTATTCTGAAATAATCGGTATAATCTGAAATGTAAAACTTATGGCCGGCTTTGCTTCTGGTGTTAAGCAGATCATTGGCTGTCAATATCTTCTGCAGATGCAGGGCCACAATTTTAGATGAATCAATGACTTCAACATTGAAATTATAAAATTTACTGACCTGGTTTTTGATGATTGGGTAATGTGTGCATCCAAGTATTAAGGTATCAATATCCTGGATATCCCTTTTTGAAAGGTATGAGCGGATGATGGCGTTGCTGATATCGTCGAAAATAAAACCTTCCTCTATCATCGGAACAAGCAAGGGAGTAGCCATTGAACTTACTATGAGTTCCGGTCTTGCCTTCCTGATCTTTTCCTCATAGGTATTGCTGTTAATGGTTCCTTTGGTACCGATAACGCCTACGTTTTTAATTTCATTCAATTCGGTAATGTATTCTACCACAGGATCGATAACATTGATTACCAAGGCTTTACCCGCGACATTTTTAAGAACATTGTCAAAGGCAACGGCTGAAGCGGTATTGCATGCGATCACTATAGCCTTGCAATGCTGTTCAAGCAGGTATTCTGCAATTTTCTCGGAGTAATGTGTGACGGTTTCCCGGGATTTGTCGCCATAGGGCAGATGCGCGGTATCCCCGAAATAGATCAGCTGTTCACCCGGAAGCAACTGCCTGATCGCATTGGCCACGGTTAATCCGCCGACCCCGGAATCAAATATGCCGACCGGCTGTTCTGAAGTAGTTTTCATCTTTTCAAGCATTCAATAGATAAATGCCTAATTTAGACATTTCCGCAATGCCGGAAATAAAAAAGCCAGCCCTTTCATGAACTGGCCTTATACCTTTTGATGAACCGCTACGGAAGCCCCAGTTTTTTCTTTACCATAGGCAGAATGTCGAGTGTTTCGGGAGCTGAATACACTATTGCACCCACACCCGGACCGGTATCAAACACATAGGTAAATCCGTTTTCTTCGGCCACCGCATCCACAGCTTTTTTGGCTTTCTCCTGTATAGGCCTGAATAGTTCCACACGCTGACGTTCATAATCCTGCTGTGCCTGAGACTGAAAATTCTGTATCCTGTCATTCAGTTCATTCAGCTCGGACTCTTTTGTATTTCTGATGAGTGCCGACCAGTTGGCCGAATTCTGCTGATAATCGGCAAATTTTTTGTTGAGCTCTACCTGCAGCTCCTCAAGAGTACTTTGGTAATCCTGTTCAATTTTCTGCAACTTCTTCTGTGCACTATCGCTCTCAGGCATAGCCATCAGCAGTTTCTGACTATCTATATGACCGAGCTTTATTGGCTTCTGGGCCATTAAAGAAATGGAAAATCCCGACAATAAAGTCAGCAATACGAATCGTTGAATCTGTTTCATTGGTTTTCGGTTCATTATTAAGTTTAATAAAGCGCACCGGGGTGCGCTCTGAGATCAATTAAAAGCGTTACAAATGTATAAAATTAATTCTTATAACCTAATTTTTGGAGGACTTCGTCGCTTACATCGTACCTCGGGTTAAAATACAGCATGGTTGGCCCGCTTGCAGTGTCAAATATCACTGCATACCCGTTTTCAGTAGCTAAATTCTTCACTGCATTGTAGATATCATCCTGAATGGGTTTGATCAGCTCCTGCCTCTTCTGAAACAGCATGCCGTCCTGCCCGAAGTATTTCTTTTGCAGTTCTTTGACGCTGCGTTCTTTGGCAACTATGGCGTCTTCTCTTTTCTTTTGCATATCTTCAGTCAGCAATACCCTTTCAGCCTGGTAATCCTTGTACATTTGATCAATTTCGGCATACTGATTTTCAACTTCCTGCTGCCATTCTTTTGATATATTGTCGAGTTGATCGTTGGCTGCCTTATACGATGGAATGTTGCTGAGTATGTATTCGGTATCGACAAATGCGTACTTTTGCGCGGCGGCAAATCCGCTGAGCAGCATTATTGCGGTAAAAAACGAAAATATCTTTTTCATGGCTAAACGGTTTTATGTGTTAAAATTGGTTTATTACAGCAGTTCACAAATTTGATACCAAATTTTCTGACCGGTTAAAATTGCTGTCCCATCATGAAGTGGAATTCACTTCCGTGTGCTTTCGATTCCCCGGGTTGAGGATCGAACCCATAGCCCCAGTCGACCCCCAGAAGCCCGAACATAGGCAGAAAAGCCCTGACGCCGATTCCGGCAGATCGTTTGATCATAAAGGGATTGAAATCATTGAATTTGGTCCAGGCATTCCCACCTTCGAGAAACAACAACCCATAAATAGTGGCTGACTGGTTGAGGGAGAATGGATACCTCAGTTCAACCGTATACTTGGTATAGATATTTCCGTTGTTGATATATTGATATTGTCCGTTGCTATTGAGGATCGGAGATTTAGGTGTAAGCGCTCCTTCTTCATAGCCGCGAAGGGCGATGATATCGTTTCCGTAGTAGTAGTTGTTGTAATACATTCCGCTGCCCCCCACATCGAATTTTTCAAATGGCGCATGTCCTATTTTGTTGTTGTAATAGCCCAGCAATCCGAATTCCGCTTTGGTTGCCACAACCAGGTTACCAACCAGGCTGGTATACCAGGCACTCTTGAACGACCATTTGTGGTATTCGATCAGGTTGAATTTCTTCTGCGTTTCTTTTCCCAGAACTCCCTGTTCATATGCCAGCTCTTTCTGATCATCCGGTATATTTGTATTTCCGTTCACTTCCTGTTGTATTGCCAGTTTTTCGGCATCCGAGAGTTTCCAGAATTCCGTAGGCCTGAAAAGTGAATATGGCGGAGTAAGCTGCAGGCTGAGGCTAAACATTGATCCTTTTCTGGGGTATATCATCTGGTCCTGCGAACTGCGTGACAGTGTAGTTTTGAACGTAATGGTGTTAGCCACACCATTGTTCAGGAAGAAATCAGAGGTCCAGTTCCTTAAGTTATAGCGTTGAAAGCCAACCTCATTATACAGCACGAAATAATCATCGGGCCATTTCAGCCTGTGGCCAAGGCCCACTGATGCCCCATATATTCTGAAATGACCGTCCCTGGTGGCTATCGAATAGTTTGACGTATAATTATACGGTTTCATGGCAGTGTGAAAAACGGATACCGTGAAATTGTTGGGTTTTTTTCCTCCGAACCATGGCTCACTGAAGGAGAGGTTGTATCCCTGGTAAAATCTTCCGTTTGATTGCGCCCTGATCGACAGTGTCTGGCCGTCGCCGGTAGGCACAGGCCTCCAGGCTGAGCCATTGAGTATATTCCTGGCTGAGAAATTGGAAAACTTCACGCCGATGGTACCTACAAAGCCGAATCCTCCCCATCCTCCGGAAACTTCAAGCTGATCATTGGCCCTTTCTTCGAGCTGGTATTCGAGGTCAACCGTACCTTCCTCAGGGTTAGGGATCGGATTGGGTACGATCTTTTCCGGGTCAAAATGACCGAGCGTAGCGAGTTCCCTCACCGACCTGATAATATCTGATTTACTGAACAGTTCGCCCGGCCGGGTATAAAGTTCCCGGCGTACCACATGTTCATTGGTTTTTGTATTTCCTTTAATGATCACGCTGTTTATGGTAGCCTGTTTCCCTTCGTAAACCCGCATTTCAAGATCAACCGAATCGTTTTCGATATTCACTTCCACAGGATCCACGTTAAAGAAAAGATAACCGTTATCCATATATAAAGAGGTTACGGCATCTTCATCGATCCTGAGCCTGTCTTCAAGCAATTTCTGATCGTAAACATCGCCTTTTTTGAACCCGAGGATACGGTCGAGCAATTCAGACGGATACTTGGTATTTCCGATCCATTTAATGCTCCTCACATAATATTTTGGTCCTTCTTCAAGATCCATAACCAGTTCAATCCTGCGATCATTTATTTTTTTGATCTCGGTATTCAGGATGTTCGCATCCCTGTGCCCATGTTCGTTATAGAATGACAGCAGTTTTTCCTTATCTTCCTTAAAATCGGATTCAATGTATTTTGAACTTTTAAAAATATTCAGGTTTTTCTTTTTGGTTTTTTTCAGGACACGTCTTAGCCGGTTGTCTGAGTAATATTTGTTGCCGTTGAATACGATATCGCCTATTTTTATGCGGTTTCCTTTTTGCACAAATATATCGAGGTCGACTTTGTTGAATGCCAGTGTATCTTCTTTGGGGACAATATCCACAGCAACATTGTAGTATCCCTTTTTAATGTAATATTTCTGGAGGATATATTTGGTATTGCTGATGATATTATCAGTGATCTGGCTGCCGGGTTTAAGGCTGATCTTTTCCTTGAGATCGGTAGTTTCGGATTTTCGTACTCCTTTGAAATTGATTTTTGAGAGGCGCGGCCTTTCTGTGAGATAAATGCTGAGGAAAACAAGGTCGCCTTCAGTTTTGTCAATGAGTATTTTCACATCCGAGAACAACCCGTGGGTCCAGTATTTGTCAATTGCTTTGGAAATATCATCACCCGGAATGGTGATCTTCTGACCGACCCTCAATCCTGAGATATTGGCCAATACTCCGGGTTGCAGATATTTCAGCCCGATTACCCGGATATCGGCAATGGTATAATCTTTCTGCCGTGAATAATCGATATAGGGCAAATCGGAATAGTCTGTTTCCTGTCCTGCAAGATGCAGGCTTGCCAGCATTATTATTGAAAAGAGTATTTTTCTCATTAAGGATTAACAGTTAACATTTAAATTTTCTTGTATCTGGGCACTGGTCTTTCCGAATCGTCTTTCGCGGCATTGATAATTTACAATGGCTTCATAAAAATCTTCCCTGCGAAAATCGGGCCACAATGTTTTCGTAAAATAAAGTTCGGCATACGCCAGCTGCCATAGTAAAAAATTGCTTAAGCGGTACTCACCGCTGGTTCTTATTAACAGTTCGGGTTCTGAAAACCCGAAAGTCGTGAGGAATTGCTCAAACAGGCAATTGTCAATATCGCTGACATTAAGCTTACCTTTTTGAACCTCATCAGCTATCTGCCTGACGGCGTTTAATATTTCCCATCTCGAACTGTAGCTGAGAGCCAGAACCAGGGAAAGTCCGGTGTGATCTTTCGTTTTATTTATGGCGCTCAGCAACCTGGTATGCACACTGTCGGGTAAGGTATCCGAGTCGCCTATGGTTAGAAGCCGTACATTATTGTCCATCAATGTTTTCATTTCTTTGCTGATGGTCGTCACCAGCAACGACATCAGGGCATCGATCTCGGTTCGGGGACGGTTCCAGTTTTCGGTGGAAAAAGCATATAGGGTCAGGTATTTAATTCCGAGTTCAGCCGCCGCTTCCACAGTATCCCTTACAGCGGCCACACCGTTTTTATGACCGAATATTCTCTGGTTTCCCCGCAACTGTGCCCATCTTCCGTTACCATCCATAATAATGGCCACATGCCGGGGAAGCTTTTCCATATTTATTTTTTCCTTGAAAGACATGTTTACCTCTGCATTTAATTCGAATAAGCCGGACAATCGACTGCAAAGTTAAAAAACTTATAGGTAATAAAAATACCGGCAAAAGAATACCAGTCGTTATTATGAATGGGTGATTGTATGCCGATGGAATTTTCCACCCCGTCGACCCTGTCGTTGAAGGTTTTACGGAAACTCCACTCAAGTCCGGTGCTTATACGATTGGTAAGGTTAACTTTAAATCCAATGCCAAAGGGAAAGGTTACATGAGGAATGGCTGCCTCACCGCTGGTAGCGACCGAAGAAAGCACGATTGAATATCCTACACCTCCGGCAACATATGGTGTGTAATCCCATTTCTTACTGTTGGCTATAAACGGAAGGAAATTGAATTCGAACTGCAATGTGGCATCTAGAAGCGAGGTATTAAAATTTGCCGGATGCAGGTGCCTGTCGGGATGAAACTGTTGCGGAAAATCTACTTCGTCGCCTGTAAGATGAGCAACGTAGCCATTTGCCCGTATCGCATAGAATTTGCCGATATTGTACCTATAGATTAAGCCAAAGGAAGGTTGCGGCCTGTAAAAATGCATGTTCGGATTGATATCACCCATATAATAGGATGTACCGAGAAATACGCCCAGGTTGGCGTTTCTTTGTGAAAAAATCATTGCCGGTGCCGAGAACAGGAAAATGAAAAGAAAAGAATATCTCATGTTATAAAACTTCGGATGCCAAATAATGAACGAATATAATCGTTATTTAGCGCGCAAGTTCAGAATTTTTCCGAAATTTTCATAAAAAATGTTAAGGTTCTGCGATTTAGGCTTCTAATTAATAGCCCTTCTCAATTTTCTGTCGAGGAACAGGGGCAGGTTTCGCCGCGAGGTTTTTATCTTGTAGGCCAGATATATTGTAGTCAGCCAGTAAACATCGTTTGATTTTGAACTGGCTGTGGTGATCCCGTCGATATAATCCGAAAAAACAAACCGGGGGCCGATTTCATAACCGAATACGATCTTGTCGCTGTAAATATATTTGAAACCGATACCAAAAGGTACAGCCAGGGTAAAACCCGCATTCTTAAGCTTATCTGAGGGTCTGGGATTGATGTCATATACAGGATTGAAATATACACCTGCAAGTCCGCCATAGCCATAAATACCTACCGTAGAATAGTCGTTCAGCATGCCCCGCCTGTTATAGATGGCGGCTGTTCTGTAACGGCGCTGTTCTTTGACAAAATAGTATTCTACTGTTGCCGCCGGCTCGATGATGTGTGTATTCGACCTGAAACCGTCGGTTCCCTCATAACGTACGTTTGTAATGTCCTGTGAATGTCCGTAACCGTAGGCAAGACCAAATTTGCACGATACTGCCTGTGAAAATTTATACCTGACTGCAAAATACACAGATGGTCTTGTAAAATCGAACCTGAAACCATACAGCACACTTTCGGCATTCGACACGCCCAGATCGGTAAATAAATTCACTGTGCCGATGCCTCCGATGGCTTCATAACGTTTCAATTTCCAACGTTGTGAAAGGGCTTCGGGAGCCAGGCTGAGAAAAATAACCAGCGTGAGAATAAGTATTTTGTTCATTGTACTGTACAACTTACTTACAAAGATAAACAATGTGAAAATAAAACACGATTCTTTGCAATTTAGTTCTCTGTTTTAAAAATAGCAAAAAAAACAGACATTCAAAAAATGCATGCATTTTCTGTCTTCGCTGAACTTCTTTTCAGTTTCTGACATCAGCGCCCCACATCAGTTTATTCCGGATCGTCGAATAAAAGTTATTGTTTGGAACCTGGAGCATTTTGAGCTTGAATCTGGCTTTAGCAATGGTAAATTCCATGGCGGTTTCAACTTCCACCGCTTTGCTGTCGGCAGTAACAATAAATTTGTTTGTCCTTGAATATACTTTAAGTCTTATATTAAGGTTATCAGGCACGACGACCGGCCTCACCGAGAGAGTGTGTGATGCAATGGGAGCAAGTGTTAGAATACCTGCATCAGGGGTTATAATTGGTCCCCCCACACTCAAAGAATACGCTGTTGAGCCCGTAGGTGTGCTAATGATCAGACCATCAGTCCAGTAAGTATTCAGAAAATCGTTATTGAGATAGGCTTCCACCGTAATCATTGAAGAGCCCTGCTTCTGAACCGTAACCTCATTCAGGGCAAAATTTGATTCTCCGAAGAGGTTTTCCGGAGACTCAATATGCAGCAACGATCTGAATTCAATATGGTAGTTTTTCCTGAAAATTGCGTTGAATGCAGGAATGATCTCCTCCTGCGATATATTTGCCAGAAATCCGAGCCTGCCTGAGTTTAATCCAACCACCGGAATATCAGATTTCAGGGCAAAAGGAATGGTATCGAGGAAAGTACCGTCACCCCCGATGCTGATCAGCAATTCCGATCCACCGGGAAAATCATCGATACCGGAAAAAGCGCTCGTTTCAGCGAATGAGAGGGTTGAATTTTTCCGGATAAACTTTAAAAACGGTTCATAGAAATACACTTCCGACTTGTTGGATACCAGAATATCGTAAACTTGCTGAATGTAGGGTATGAAACCGGGATTGAATGTCTTGCCGTATATCGCGATCCTCATCTGCCAGGTATTGACTTAAGTATTCAGGTATCTCATAAACAGATCGTACCTGTTCTCATACAGGTTGCTCATATCGTCTTCATCCATAAACGAAGCTTTGATGATGTAATTGTATCTGGTGAACGTCTGAATGATCGAAGTAAGATCTCTCCTGTTGATTTTCAGTGTAACCTCAAGTTTTGTGGAATTGACATGAGATGTAATGTATAAACTTAAGATCTTGGCATCGTTGCTTTCAACAATCTGGGCTATTTGCGTAAGCAGGTAGTCGTTGGTATTTACTTCGAGCACTAAGATTCCTCCGGGCTGTTTGATCGCTGACATTTCAGCGAAGTAATGCAGCAGGTCGGTTAACGTGATCAGCCCGAGGTAATGGTTGTTATAATCTAGCACCGGAACAACGGTAAGTTTAAGGTTCGCAGCCATTTCCATGACTTCGTAAATATGCTGGTCGTATTTTACATGCGGACTGAATAGCGAAAGGGTATGATTCCCTATAGGTTCTTCAGACATGTTCAGGTCAAAGATATCTTTGTCTGAGATCAACCCCAGAAAATCCTTGTTATTCACAATAGGCAAATGCCCGATGCGAAAAATATCCATCCAGTATAACGCCTTTTGTCCTGTATCTGATGTCTTTAATGCAGGTACAACATCCGAAATTAAATCTTTTGCCAGCATCTCACCAGCCTTTTAATGAAATCATTACTACCTTTGTATTTTTCCGGTAATCATTCGTTGAATGTTATTCAAATAAGCATGACCAGCTTAAGTGTAAATTTAAACAAAATTGCAACAATACGTAATGCACGCGGAGGAAATATTCCTGATGTGGTAAAAGCGGCTGTTGATTGCCAGAAATTCGGGGCCAATGGAATTACAGTACATCCCAGGCCTGATGAACGTCATATCCGCTACCGTGATGTCTGGGACATCAAACAGGTTATTACCACCGAATTCAATATCGAAGGGTATCCTTCGGAAAAATTCATCGGCATGGTGAAGGAAGTCGTACCCGATCAGGTGACGCTTGTGCCCGATCCGCCGGATGCGATCACTTCGAACAGCGGCTGGGACACAGGTAAAAACCGGTCTTTTCTCCGCGAAGTGGTATCGGAATTCCACAAAAAGAATATCCGGGTTTCCATATTTATCAATACCGATACCGGCAATATCGAAAATGCCGCGGATACGCGTACCGACAGGATTGAATTATATACCGAACCGTATGCGCGGATCTTCCCCCATGACCGTGATCAGGCCATAGCACCTTTCCTCAGGGCAGCGGAAAAAGCCGTGGAAGTCGGGTTACAGTTGAATGCTGGCCACGATCTTAACCTTGAGAACCTGCGCTTTTTTCATGATCGTATTCCCGGCTTGCTCGAAGTGTCGATCGGACATGCATTGATTTCGGACGCACTCTATTTCGGGCTAGAAAAAACCATACAGCTTTATCTTTCGAAATTGCGCTGATGAAGCTGTTTTACAGAAAGTACGGTCAGGGCATTCCCCTGATAATTTTGCACGGACTTTATGGTGCGTCAGACAACTGGGTAAGTTTTGCTAAAAGTATTGAGGACAGGTTCGAAATTTTTCTGCCTGACCAGCGGAATCATGGCCGGTCACCACACAGCAGCGATCATAGTTTTGCCGCCATGAGCAGCGACCTGGCCTCATTTATGGAAGAATGTTCGATTGATCGTCCCCTGATCATGGGGCATTCCATGGGAGGCAAAACAGCGATGTATTTTGCTGCCGGAAACCCGGAAAGCCTGAAAGGACTGATCGTTCTTGATATCTCACCCAGGCATTATATGCCCGATGATGAAATGAATGCACTTCAGCTGACTCACCAGCAGATTATCGATATCCTTCACAGGTTCCCGGTGCATAAGGTGTATTCCCGTGAAGAGGCCGACAAGATGCTGGCAGGAGATATCAGGTCAGAGCGCATCAGGCAGTTTTTGCTCAAGAATCTCACCCGTGTAGGACCCGGAAAATTTGACTGGAAATTAAATATTGATGCATTGCGGATCCATATCGGCGATCTTTTTACAGGACTGGAACCTGAAGAGGTCAGAAAACATGATTATCCTGTAATGTTCGTAAAAGGTGCCCAATCACCCTACATAACGCTTCGTGATTTTTCACTGATCAGGGCCTGTTTTCCCGGCGCCGAAATTCAAACCATTGATGGGGCGGGGCACTGGCTGCATGCTGAAAAACCTGAAGAATTAAAAAGTTTGCTTTACCATTTTGCCTATAAACACAATATATTGCAGTGAGACAGGCTTTAAACCTACTTGAACATACCTGCCGCATGCCTGCCGGTAGACAGGTTTAGCAAAGGCGGAGAATCTTGAACTCCACACTCCTAAACCTCCTGTATCCTCACTATATCCTCCGGTTTAACAGGCTCTTCTCCTTTATATTTCAGCAACAGCTGGGCTATGGCGATTACATCCTTTTCACAATAGGTAACAATACTTTCCATGCCATTACCGGTCCGGTAAATTTCTGCGATCATGCTCCCGTCAATCTCATCTTTGGGGTTGGATAATCCGAATATAGCTGAAAGCAGCTCAAGCGAAGTATAATGTTTATAATCGCCGAACTTCCAGAGTTCCATGGTATCCAGGAGATTTGTTTCCCACGGTTTTTTACCGGCAATATCCAGGATCGCAGGTAATTTTAGTCCCCATATGAGCATGCGTCGGGCAATATACGGAAAATCAAACTCTTTGCCATTATGCGCACAAAGAGTAATGTTCTTTTTTTTACACAGGCTTTCAGCCATTTCGCCGAATTCGTATAAAATGTTACGTTCATCATCTCCGGAAAGCGATTTGATCCGGAGTTTAGGTACATTCTGACGCACATCGAAAATGCCAAGTGAAATGCAAATTATCTTGCCGAACTCGGCATATATGCCGGCCCTTCCGTAAACATCTCCTGCCGCCTGTTCGTCATTCCTGAAATACGATGATTTTTTATCCCAAAGCTGCTTAAAGTTTTCAGGCAGCTCTTCATATTCTTTGTATTGCGGAACGGTTTCAATGTCCAGAAACAGAATGTTCGATATATGTATGTGATCCAGCATTTTGTCTTAAGAGAGATTAAATTAAAAGTCAGTAAGCTAGTCCTATTATATAATTTTCTACTTTTGCAATTTAGTTATTCATTGTCAAAAAGCAAGCAATTATGATTAAACATATTGTTATGTTCAGGCTTAGCGGCAATACGGCACAGTTAAAAAAGGACAACATATTGAAATTAAAGGAACTGCTCGATTCCCTGAACGATAAGATCCGTGTGATCAGGCATCTTGAAACAGGATTGAAT
The DNA here is from genome assembly GCA_964503885.1 of uncultured Bacteroidales bacterium. Lineage (GTDB taxonomy): Bacteria > Bacteroidota > Bacteroidia > Bacteroidales > UBA10428 > CAZDCD01. The sequence goes on along the minus strand of CAZDCD010000003.1, from coordinate 97,890 downwards.
ATTAGCACCCGGCCCGCAGCCTTTGATCTTGTTTTGATCTCGGAGTTTAATTCCAGGGAAGATCAGCAGGCGTATTCTGACCATCCCGATCACCAGAAGGTTGTGCATTTTCTCAATGAGGCAGGAGTAACTATTGCCGTGGTAGATTTTGAATCCTAAAATAAACCCGAATGAACAAATTGTATCCGTTAAAATTCAATCCCATCGTTAAGGATAAGATCTGGGGAGGCAGGAGGTTAAAATCTATGCTGAACAAGACGGCTGTATCTGGTAAAGCAGGCGAAAGCTGGGAGATTTCGGGTGTGCGGGATAACATCTCAGTTGTTTCAGAAGGATTTCTTGAGGGCAATAATCTGCAGGAACTTATTGAGATATATTTGGGTGATCTGGTAGGCGACCATGTGTACGAAAAATACGGAAAGGAATTTCCATTGCTGATCAAGTTCATTGATGCCACCGATAAACTCTCAATCCAGGTTCATCCCGGTGATGAGCTTGCCATGAAAAGACATGGTTCACACGGTAAGACAGAGATGTGGTATGTGATACAATCTGATAAGAATGCTGAAATAACGGTAGGGTTCAATCGTGAAATAACACCCGATGAATACCTGAAACATCTCCAAAGCAAAACAGTAGAGCAGATTCTGAATATCGAGAAAGCCATGCCTGGTGATGTATTTTTCCTGCCGGCCGGACGTGTTCATGCAATCGGTGCGGGCATATTGCTTGCCGAAATTCAGCAAACATCTGATGTTACCTACAGGATCTACGATTACGACAGGAAAGATGAAATGGGAAACCTGCGTGAGCTTCATACCGGTCTTGCCCTTGATGCAATTGACTTCACCCATTCGGCACACTATAAAACATCGTATGCATCGGAGAAAAATCAACCTTCCAATCTCATTGCATGCAATTATTTTATCACAAACCTGATCGGATTTGACCGGAGCATCGAAAGGGATTATATTATGAACGATTCATGTGTCATTTATATCTGTATCGAGGGTAAAATTAGCATACGCTACCGTTCTGGTGAGAACATTACAGCGGATAAAGGTGAATCGGTGCTTATTCCGGCCATCATTAAAAACCTGGAACTGGTACCATCAGGTTTCAGCAGGATACTCGAAGTGACCATTCCATAAATTGAACCGCCTTGATTATTCAAGAAGCTAAATTCCTTGTCAGCAGTTCCCGGGCAGAAGATTGTCCCGGACCTGATAAACCTGAATTTGCTTTCCTGGGCAGGTCGAATGTCGGAAAATCATCCTTTATTAATATGATTACCGGTCACAGGAAACTGGCACGTATCTCATCAACTCCGGGCAAAACCAGGCTGATCAACCATTTTGTGATTAACGGCAACTGGTTTCTGGTTGACCTGCCCGGCTACGGCTATGCCAAAATTTCAAAGAAATTGCGTAACGAATTTATGAAAATGATCAGCGATTACCTGCTCAGACGCACGAATCTGGTTTCTCTTTTCTTGCTGATCGACAGCCGGCACGATCCCCAAACTATCGATCTGCAGTTTATTGAATGGCTTGGAGTAAATCAGGTGCCTTTTGTATTGTGTTTTACCAAAAGCGATAAGCTTAAATCCGGAAAGCTGACACGGCAAATTGAAACATATAAAAAGGAACTGCTTAAATCCTGGGAAAGCCTGCCTGATATTTTTATCACATCCGCCATACAAAAAAGAGGAAGAGAGGAAATTCTTGAGTATCTTGAAAAATCTATTGCGAGTTTCCGGAATAGTCATTGATAATATTGAACATCAAAAATTTTTAGCCATGCATACATACAATGAAATTGCAGGAATGATCGATCATTCCTTGTTGAAGCCTGAACTTACTGAAAAAGAGATTATTGAAGGGTGTAAACTTGCCGACGAATATGGAGTAGCATCCGTATGTGTAAGACCTGCCGATGTGCTACTGGCTTCTAAAATACTCGCTGAAAGCAAAGTACTTGTAAGTACCGTAATTGGATTTCCTCATGGTGCATCCACAACAAACATAAAGTTTGCCGAAGCTATAGAAGCCATTGAACAGGGAGCAGGTGAGCTTGATATGGTGTTGAACATCGGAAAACTGAGATCAGGTGATTATAAGTATGTTAAGCATGAAATTGAACAAGTTACCCGGTATGCTCATTCGAAAAATACGAAGATTAAAGTGATATTTGAAAACTGTTATCTCAACGAAAGCGAGAAGATCAAGGCGTGCGAATTGTGCAATCACATAAATGTCGACTGGGTTAAGACTTCAACAGGTTTTGGTACCGGGGGTGCAGAAGAAAGCGATATACAGCTCATGAGAATGCACTGCAATGCCGGGATACAGATTAAAGCAGCCGGGGGAATAAGGACGCTCGAAAGATTGCTGATCATGAAAGAGCTGGGATGCACGAGAATAGGTGCAACAGCTACGGCAGAAATTCTCAACCGGATGAAACCGGGTAATTCAGCTCAATAATTGCCTGTATTCTTCTGTCATTAAAAACGTTGCATAATGTCAAACAGATCCCACGTAAAGGCATGTATTTTTTTAATCCAAACTCCGATAATTGTAAAAAAAATTGTAAATTAGGTTAAAAGAATTCTTTTTACCGGACTAAAAAGCAGTCATCTGAAACGTTATGTTGTCCGGCAACACGAGGTACAAAGCAGCGGGTGTGAAAAAAAAATCGTATAAGTACTGTGAACTATTCAATGCCATTGAGCTGGGTGTGATTTATCAGAACAGCAAAGGTGTGATCATTGAGGCAAATCCGGCTGCCGAACATATTCTTGGTCTTTCCGGTGAACAGCTCATAGGGCTTGACTCATCATATAAAGGATGGAAAGCAGTTAGGGAAGATGGTAGTCCGTTTCCTTCAGATGAACATCCTTCAATAATTGCCCTTACCACCGGGAAAAAGGTAGAAGATACCGTTATGGGAATTTTCAATCCGAGACTGGGTCAGCACAGATGGATATCCATTAATGCTTTTCCTGAGTTTGCAGGTAAAAGCAGGAAGCCAACCAGAGTTTTTACAACGTTCAATGATATCACTGATCGGGTTCAATATAAAGAATCGTTTCACGAGACCGAAGATCATTACCTGACCCTGTTTAATGCCGTAACCGATGCAATATTTGTGCACGAGGTTTACAAAAACAATACACTGGGCAGGTTTATTGAGGTGAATGACGTAGCATGCAACCGTCTGGGATATACACATCAGGAAATTTTGGCAATAGCACCAGAAGATCTGGATGATCCCGATTCCGGAATTGATATCAGACCATTTGTTAAAAGGGTAATAGCCGGTGAGAACGTTACTTTTGAACAGGTTCACAAAGCAAAGGACGGGCGGAAAATTCCTGTTGAGATCCATTCCCAGCTTTTTAAACTCGGTTCGAAAAATGTGGTACTGTCTCTGGTACGCGATATCACGGAACGAAAACGTGCTGAAAATGCAATTCGTGAAAACGAGACGAAATTCAGGATTGCATTTGACAATGCTCCGACCGGGATGAGCATAATCAACTCAGATGGTCAGTATATTGCCGTTAATCCCATGTTATCAAAAATGTTCGGTTATTCCGAGGAGGAACTTTTGTCGGGAACACTTCAGAACATTACCCATCCGGATGATATTGAACGCGGAAATCTCTGGATAAAAAAAATGATTGATGGTGACCGGAGCGAACCTGAATTCGAGAAACGGTATATCCATAAAGATGGCCATATAATATGGGCACTGGTGAGGGCACAATGGATATATGAGGATGACGGTTCACCACGTATGTCCGTTGCCCATATTCTGGATATTACTGACAGGAAACAAGCTGAGGAGGCATTACAGGCCAGTGAGCGGCGTTTCAGGGCAATGATCGAACACAGTACGGATGCCATAACATTGGTGGCACAGGATGGTAAGGTGATTTATGAAAGTCCCAATGTAGCCGTGATCACAGGGTATACTACCGATGAAAGGCTTGGCAGGAGCGGATTTGAAACCATATACCCGGAAGACCGTCAGTGTATACTCAAAGTGTTCAAACGTGTCGCAGAAACTCCCGGAAGTTCCGAAAGTACGCAATTCAGAGCAGTGCGTAAAGATGGTTCGGTATGGTGGGCCGAAGGAACAGCTACAAACCTGCTGGATAAACCATATATTAACGCTATAGTAATAAATTACCGGGACGTTACCGAAAGGAAAATAGCCGAAGAAAAACTTAGATTAACCCAGTTTGGCATCGATCATTCCCAGATCGGGATTTTCCAGGTCGGCGACGACGGAGATATCTTATATGCAAATGAACACGCCTGTAAAAACTCCGGTTATACACGGGATGAATTATGCAAACTGAAGATATGGGATCTGGATGCCAACCTCAATATGGATGGATGGAGAAATCGCAGAAACAGGACAAAGAAACAGGGATCAATTGCCATAGAAACAATGCATAAGCGAAAAGACGGAACCATGTTCCCTGTTGAAGTGGCTATTGATTTAGTGGAATTCGATAACAAAAAAATCTCCATTTCATTCGTAAAAGATATTACAGACAGAAAAGAAGCCGAAAAAATTCTCAGGGAGAGTGAGGAACGGTTCCGTAGAATATTTGAGGAAGGGCAGTTCGGGATAGCCATTGCAGATACCAGTTTCCGGTTCATCAATGCAAATCCCGCTTTCTGTAAAATGTTCGGCTATACCCGGAAAGAATTAAAGTCGGTTACTTTTTCCGATATTACACACCCCGACCGTGTTGAAAATGACAGGGAACTGGTTCTGGCCCTTACCCGTGGCGAAATTGACCAGATAAAAGTTGAAAAGCTCTATGTGAGAAAGAACGGAGAGCTTCTGTGGGGAAGCCTGATCTCCACCACCGTGCGTGGTCCTGACGACAAAGTTTTGTATTATCTATCTATGGTTCAGGACATTACCGACAGAAAGAAATCTGAAGAAGCGTTGCATAGGCAGAATAGAGAGTACCACTCGCTGAACGAAGAATACCTGGCACAGAATGAAGAGCTTGTGAAAAGCCTTCAACGGATACAAAATATCAACAAAGAACTGAAAGCAGCCAAAAGAAAAGCCGAAGAAAGTGAAAAAAAGTACAGGGCGACTTTTTATACAAGTCCAGATGCTATAAATATAAGCACGCTTGATGGAAAATACGTGGATGTAAATTCCGGATTTGTTGAAATTACCGGATATACATATCATGAAGTGATAGGAAAATCAACAGATGAGTTAAATATCTGGGCGAAACCCGATCAGCGGAAGAGTCTGATTAACGGGCTGAAGGAAAATGGGGTGGTGGATAACCTCGAAGCTTCTTTCATCATGAAGAACGGGGAGATAAGAACGGGTCTTATATCTGCCGTTATTATTCCGGTCAACGGAAAACCTCATATACTTTCAATCGCTCGTGATATCAGTTACCGCAAGAAGATGGAGGAAGATCTTGTTCGTGCCAAAGAGAAGGCAGAAGAAAGCGACCGCCTGAAAACTGCTTTCCTTGCAAACATGAGCCATGAGATCAGAACTCCCATGAACGGAATACTTGGATTTACAGAACTTCTCAGGGTACCTGAGCTCACCGGTGAACAGCAGCAGAAATACATCTATGTTATTCAGCAGAGTGGATTGCGTATGCTCAATATCATCAACGATCTGATCGATATTTCAAAGATCGAGGCTGGTCAGGTGGAAGTGAAGATGGAGCGTACAAATATTAATAAGATGATTGACAGCCTATATGCCTTTTTCAAGCCCGAAGCTGAAAACCGGAATCTGCAGTTTGCCTGCGTTAAGGATATCTCTTTCGTTGAAAGCCTGATAATCACCGATGAAACAAAACTCAGCCAGATCCTTTCAAACCTGATAAAAAACGCATTGAAATATACAGATAGCGGACAGGTTATTTTTGGATATAGTAAGAAAAACAATACACTCGAATTTTATGTGAAGGATACCGGACCGGGCATACACGCTGATTTACAGGAAAAGATTTTTGAGCGTTTCCGTCAGGGAGATAATCCCGGGATCAAAGCATACGATGGTGCCGGGCTCGGGCTGTCGATTACAAAAGCCTATGTTGAAATGCTGGGTGGACACATATGGATAGAATCGGAAGAAGGCCACGGATCGACATTTTTTTTCACAATGCCATACAATGCCGCCAGAAGGACACCGGAGAACGGTTTATCAGATATAACAACTCCGGCCATTGCTCTTTCCGATATCACGGTTCTGGTAGCCGACGACGACACCATCAGCCGCCTGTTCCTTGAAGAACTACTAGGCAGGAATGGCATCCGGATCGTGCATGCAGAAGATGGTCAGGAAGCGTTGGAGATTATCAGATCAAACAGCGGTATAAACCTTGTTCTTATGGATATTAAAATGCCGGTCATGAACGGCCTGGAAGCAACCAGACAAATTAAAAAGATCAGGCCGGAATTGCCGGTTATCGTACAGACCGCTTTTGCTTCAGAATCGGACAGGCAACGTTCCCTTGATGCAGGTTGTGATGATTACGTGTCAAAACCTATAAATAAAGAATTGCTGCTGGAAAAAATCTGTAAATATTGCCTGGTTTGATTTTTTTAGCGGCTAACAATTCCCTAACAGGCACTCTTCATGAATCAGGCATATTCTGTTTGGTATGCATTGCCTGTCCTGAAAAAAGTTTTTACAACGAATAGGTAGGTTAATCGATTGAATGTTTTATTATTATGTGCTTTTTCACTCATTAAAAAGAACATTCTCTTAATGAGTGGTCGGTAAATTTATAAAAAGTCTGGAAGTATTATTGCCAAGTTATTTTTTACATTTGCAGCGCGTGAAATTTTCAATCAGTAACTGAAACCTATAACAGATGAAAATTAAAGCACCAATAAAGTTTTTTTCAGGCAGGGCTACAACCTATCTGGCAGACAAAATCACCAAAAGTTTTGGTACAGAGTTGGGTAGGACATCGGTTCTGGAATTCAGCGATGGCGAATTTCAACCTTACTATGATGAATCGGTAAGAGGTTGTATCGTATTTTTAGTCCAGTCTACATATCCCCCGGCCGATAACCTGATGGAATTATTGATGATGATCGATGCTGCCAAGAGGGCATCGGCCTATAAAGTGGTAGCTGTGATGCCATATCTTGGACTTGCCCGGCAGGACAGGAAGGACAAACCGCGATGTTCTATCGGGGCTAAACTTGTGGCCGATCTTCTTACCGCGGCAGGTGTCGACCGTGTAATGACCATGGATCTTCATGCAGACCAGATACAGGGTTTTTTTAATGTGCCTGTGGATCACCTTTATGCCTCAACGTTGTTTGTCCCTTATATTCGAAGTCTCGAACTCGACAACCTGGTAGTGGCCGCACCGGATATGGGAGGCACAAAGCGGGCAAATGCATATTCGAGGTTTCTTCAGACTGAAATGGTTATCTGTTATAAGTTTCGCAAAAAAGCGAATGTGGTGGAAGAGATTAAAGTGATTGGTGATGTCAAAGACAAGAATGTGATTATTGTGGACGATATGATCGATACTGCCGGCACCATCTGCCTGGCCGCAAACCTGATGAAAGACATGGGGGCAAAAAGCATCCGGGTGGTGGTTTCACACCCGGTTTTATCAGGTCCGGCATACGACAGGATTGATAAATCGGCAATCGCCGAAATTGCTGTAACAGACTCCATTCCACTTAAGAAACATAGTGAAAAGATTAAGGTACTGTCTGTTGCCGATCTTTTCGCAGACGTGATCAATAAAGTATATAAATATAAATCGATAAGTTCGAATTTTATCGTTTAATTGCTATATTTGCACACTTTTTAAACAATGGTGTGATGGGGAATAATATTCTCTGCATTGCATTATTCCAGGTAGCACAGAATACGAATTGTTTAATATATAATTATGAAAACGCTTGAAATAAAGGCAACTAAAAGACAGAAATTAGGCAAGAAGGAAACAAAAAAATTAAGAGCCGGTGGGAATATACCATGCGTGATATACGGTGGTGCAGATAATGAACATTTCTATGCACATGAGAACAGCTTTAAGAACCTGATATATACGCATCATGTTCACCTGGTGGATCTCGATATTGAAGGCAACAGACACAAAGCAATTCTTAAAGAAATCCAGTTTCATCCGGTTACAGACAAGATCCTGCACATCGATTTTGTAGAAGTAACTGATGATAAAGCTGCAGTAGTTAGCATTCCTATTGAACTGACCGGAAACTCGGTTGGCATTCGGAACGGAGGCAAGTTGCGTCAGAGGAGAAGAACATTGAAAGTTAAGGGACTGGTCAAATATATGCCTGATGTACTTAAGATTGATATCACCGACCTGAATATCGGTGTATCGTTTAAAGTCAAGGACCTGAGTTTTGATGAACTTGAACTTCTCGATCCGAAACAGGCTATGGTGGTTGGTGTAGTTTCTTCTCGTCTGGCGGCCAAAGGCTTCCTCGAAGCTGAAGAAGAAGCTAAAGAAGCGGCTGGTGCAGTGCCTGTTGTCGAAGGAGAAGAGCTTGAGGAAACTAAACCTGCTGAGGAATCCAAATAAACCTGCAATACTTTGAAATACCTTATTACCGGTCTGGGTAATAGAGGTGCAGAATACCAGAATACCCGGCACAATATAGGATTTAGGATATTGGATGCATTAGCCCAGGCGTCCAATATTGTTTTTGACGATAAGCGATATGGCTTGATTGCCGAATATACATTCAAAGGCAGGACACTGCTTCTGTTGAAACCTTCCACTTTTATGAACCTTAGCGGTAAAGCGGTTAATTACTGGCTTAAAAAAGGCAATATCCCTATTGAGAATCTCCTGGTAGTGGTTGATGATATCTCCCTTCCTCTTGGGAAAATCAGGCTGAGGAAGCGAGGAAGCGATGGCGGTCATAACGGATTGCAGAATATTATTCAGATTCTCGGCCACCAGAATTTTACAAGGCTTCGTTTCGGAATCGGGAGTGATTTTAGGCAGGGGGGGCAGGTCGATTATGTGCTCAGTAAATGGACACCAGAGGAAGAAACAGAGTTATCACCCAAGATCCGTTTGTGCATGGAAATTATTCAGGGATTTACTACTGCGGGTATTGAGCGAACCATGAACCAATATAACGACAATTGAAAATACCCGCCTCAGAAAGGCCGGTCTGCCCTCTGCTTCCATTTGTATCGCGCAGGTTTATGCTGTTAAAGTTTTGTTAATCCATACATTGTCGCTTATTTTTGAGCTAATTTTACAATGTGCGTTATACCATGAAAAAAAACACCATCCGAACCATTGTTGTACTCATAACAATCTCTGTGTTTGGAGTTATTTTCACCCAGACTTTCTGGATAAGAAGATCGTGGAATATTGCACAGCAGCAATTCGATCACCGTGTTGACCAGGCTCTGAACAATGTACTGTCTGAACTGCAGGACTATGCCGATAGTTCTTTCCGGTCTTTGCACAAACTTCCCGGAATTCAAAGCAGGAACAAATCAGGAACCATATTTGATGTACTCGACACTGCCGTCCTCGATATGCTCTTAAAAAAATATACTGCATATCATATGCTGGGCGACAGGTATGTATACGCAATTGTCAAATCTTCGAATGACTCTGTTGTCTATCATACTGCAGGGTATTTTAGTTCAAGGAAAAAATGCAAACCTCATAAAGCATGCCTGTCTTGCATTTGGAAAGAGGAATATTTCCATCTGTCACTGTGTTTCCCGGCAAGTCATAAGCAGATTTTACTCGGATTATCCATCTGGATGTTCTGGTCGTTTCTGTTTATTCTTGTGGTGATATTCAGTTTTGTGTATGTACTATATACGCTTCTGCATCAGAAAAAACTTTCGGATATCAAAAACGATTTTATCAACAACATGACCCATGAGTTTAAAACACCCATATCCACAATTTCACTCGCTGCTGAAGTTTTACTGAATTCGGAATCAAACGCATCCAACGAGAGGATAAAAAAATATTCGAAAATCATTTACGATGAGAATCTCAGAATGAGGGGGCAGGTTGAACGTGTTTTAGGTATGGCGCTTCAGGAAAGGGGCGAAGTGAAACTTAATATGACTAAAACAGATATCCACGAGTTGATAAAAAATACTGTTGAAAACCTGCTGTTGGATCCTGACGAAAAAAAGGCAGACATTGTATATGACCTTAAGGCATCGGGAAGTACAATTTGTATCGATATCATGCATATTACCAATGTAATCAATAATATTGTCGATAATGCCATTAAGTACTCCGGTGAAACCCCGCGAATAAAAATATCCTCTGTCAATGAGAATAACGGTATTCTTCTGTCATTTGAAGATAATGGAATTGGCATGTCTGCAGATCAGCAAAAGCAGGTATTTGATAAATTCTTCAGGGTACCCACAGGAAATGTACATAATGTAAAGGGATTCGGACTCGGCCTGCATTACGTGAGGACCATGGTCGAGGCGCATGGCGGATTTGTGAGGGTTCACTCCGAGTTGAACAAAGGGAGCCGGTTTGATGTTTATCTACCCGAGGACTGTTCAAACAAGTACTGATTGCCAATGGCAAAGTCAAGAGGTAAAATACTGCTTATTGAAGATGATAAGAACCTCGGATTCATCATAAAAGATTTTCTAGAAATTTCGAAATACCATGTGGTGCTCCGCAATAATGGAAAGGATGGACTGGATGAATTCAGGAAGAGTTCATACGACCTTGTATTGCTTGATATTATGCTGCCTTTGCTTGACGGGTTTTCAATTGCCGGTGAGGTCCGGAAAAAGAACATCGAGGTACCTTTGATTTTCATAACCGCCAAATCAATGACAGAAGACAAGATCAGGGGATTCAGAACCGGAGCCGATGATTATATCACCAAACCCTTCAGTACAGAAGAGCTTAAACTACGCGTGGAAGCAGTTCTGAGGCGTACGAAAGCAAGAATGCCTTCATCACCTGATCTTTCGACCTTTAAAATCGGAGAATACCTGTTTGATTATAACAACCATTCCCTGATCAGATCTGACAATGAGGTCAGGCTCACCAAACGTGAAGCAGATGTATTAAAACTTCTTTGCCTGAGCATGAACAAAATTCTGAGAAGAGATATCGCCCTTAAAACAATTTGGGGCGAAGATGATTATTTTATGGGCAGAAGCATGGATGTGTATATTACCAAACTCAGAAAATACCTTAAAAATGACCCGGCTGTTTCCATAATAAATATTCACAATACAGGATTTATCCTCGATGTGAAGGAGTGACGGAAGAGTTCAAAGTTTGAAAGAGATAAGGGAAGCCGGATAATGCATGCGGCGGGCAGCAGGCGGCATGCAGATCGGGATATGGTGCAATCAGTAAACAGTGATCGGTTCAAATATTGGAGATCAGATAATAGATTCTGGATATCGTAGTGAAAAAAAAATACTATTGCAGGGCTTAATAACTGGTATGATGATTACTGATTACTGAAAACTGATTATCGATTCCATTCCATTTACATTGTTGAGATACATAGGAAATCCGACCTTCACCCTAGTTAACCACTATTTTTCCGGTATCAAGGAAGCTGTAGTCGGGGTTATAGATCTTGAAAAAATAGGTACCCTTCGGCAAATTATTTCGTCCCAGGATGAATTTATTTGAGATGATATTAACTTGTGTGAGAAGCTTTTCACCATTCTGATCGAATAATTCAAGCGAATAAGGTTTATCTGCTTCTTCGGGAACAGTTATTATGGTATAGCTGTCAAATGGATTTGGCGAAATCTCGACGGTTCTCTTGTTCAAATTTATTAATTCCATGACCTCCAAAGTTAAGTATTTTACCCTACTCAAAATTTATGCCAAATTTTTGATACCAGGCTTCAATAGAATGATCACAATTATAGGAAAAGGGTTGCGTGGCTGTTGAAACTTCTACAGAAATTGTTCGATAAGTTTCATGAATGGTTCAATTTTAATGGGTTTCGAAACATAAGCATCACATCCTGCCTGCAGGCAACTGTCTTCATCTGATGACATAGCATAGGCGGTATGCGCAATGATAGGAAGGGTCTGTCTGAATTTCTTAATTTCTTTCGTGGCTTCCAGGCCACCCAGCCTGGGCAGTTTGATATCCATCAGCACCAGGTTGATCGAAGAGTTCTTTCTACATAGGTCAACAGCCTCAATGCCATCAGATGCTCTGATAATGAATGCTTTTGTTGGTTTTATAAGGGTTTCGATGAAGCTGAAATTTACATCCTCATCTTCGGCAATAAGGATTGTTTTATTATCCCAGTTGAATGCATCTTTCTTCCTGACAAGAAAAGTACTTGTCTTTTCGCCGATTGCATAGGGAATTTTCAGGTAGAATGTCGAACCTTTATTTACCTGTGATTCTACCCAGATTTTACCGCCCAGCTTGTCAGCAAGACCCTTCGAAATGGATAGTCCGAGTCCTGTTCCTCCGTATATCCTGTTAAATGAACTGCTGGCTTGTCGGAACCGGTCGAAAATCACTTTCCTCTCTTCGGGTGAAAGCCCGATTCCGGTATCCCTGACAAAGAACTGGATATACCCGTCGTTCGTTATGGTATAGCCGATCCGGATTTCACCCTTCTCAGTAAATTTGAATGCATTGGAAAGCAGGTTGGTTAAAATTTGCTCGATCCGAACCTTATCGGAATAGATCCATGAGTTTCTGTTAGATTTTCCATAGCTTGCTTTTATTGAGATGGTTTTCTTTTCCTGTACTTTAAGCGTGTTGAAATATACCACAAGCTGTTTGATAAGCTCATTTAATGAAAAATTTTTGTTGTTGATTTTGATCTGATTGGCTTCGATCTTCGAAATATCGATGATATCGGTAATGATCTGCAACAACTGCTTGCTTTTTGAATTGATGATATCGATAAACGCTTTTTTCCGTTCTTCAGATAGTTTTTTGCTTTTAAGCAAACTGGCAAAACCGAGGATTGCATTCATCGGCGTTCTGATCTCATGGCTCATATTGGCCAGAAATGCCGATTTGAGCCTGTCGCTTTCCTCTGCCCTGTCTTTTGCTTTCACCAGTTCATCATTAATAATGCGCAGTATTTCATTTTGTTCGGCAAGTTTCTGACTGTAAGCCCTGATGTTTTCTTCATTAATTTTTCGCTCGGTAATTTCCAGCGATATTCCCGTTACACCTACAATATCGCCTTCATCACTAATGAGCGGGGCTTTAAATGTTTCATGCCATTTACCACCGGTTTCTTCCTCAAAAAAACTGGGCTTCCCTGTTTCGATGATCTTCCTGTCTTCTTTCCTGTACTTTTCAGCGACACTTCCGTCATAAATATCGAAATCTGTTTTTCCTACAATTTCACCTGCCTTATAATTTCTTGAACGGGCAAACGAATCATTCACAATAATGTATCTGCCTTTAATATCTTTCAGCCAGGCGAGGTGGGGGAGGGTATTCAGAAAACCGATTTTCTGTGTTTCACTTTCAATCAAGGCTTCTTTCACTTTTACCTTCTCGGTAATATCGATCAGAACACCCGATATTTCATGCTTAACCAGACTGGCATTGATACTGACCACCAATCGCCTGCCGTATTTATCTATGGTATTGATCTCAAAGTCATTAATAGAGTTTTGAACGGTGAGTTCTTCTGCCAGATTTGAAAAATCTGACGATCTGAGAAACTGATTCAACAATTTCGATGACAGAAATTCATCGGTATGGGCATACCCGAAAATTCTCGACAACGCATCATTTGCAAGCAATATTTCGCCGTGAAGGTTAATTTTAAATACGCCGGTTATTGAATTCTGCACGAAAGAGCGGTACTTTTCTTCATTCACCCTGAGCATGATCTCAGCCTTTTTTCGTTCGGAAACCTCGGTAAACATCACTGCAATTTTTCCAGGTGATGTCTGGAATGCCCAGACATCAAAAACTCCGGAAATGTTCACGTCTGTATATTCAAATTCTTTAGCATGCCAGGCTGTTCCCTCGCAGGCAACTTTTTTAAACTGTTCAGATGCTTCACTGCCTGCCAGGCCTGGAAAAGCTTCCTCAATGCTTAGGTTCAGGATTCCTCTGTGATCAAATCCGGTAAGTGTATCGGCAGCCGGGTTGACATCCGTCAGAATCAATCTTCCCTCGGAATCTGTATTGTAGAGATGAATTCCCATTGGTGAAGAATTGAAGATATTCCTGAACCTGCTTTCGGTTTGTTTGACCTGGTTTTCCGCCAGTACCCTGTCGGTAATATCCTGAACAGTGCCAAACAGGTAATCGATTTCATGATTGCGCTTGAATACCAGCCTCCCGATAAGGTGCAGGTATTTCACCGTATTCTCATTCAGGATTATTCTGAAATCAAACGAACTTATTTCCCTTTTGGTCGAAATCAATTCATCGACCTTGTCGTAAACCAGCAACCTGTCCTGCGGATGGACATATTCCATAAATATGGAAAAGTCGGGAATCCTTTTTTTAATGATCAGCCCGAAGATATGGTACATTTCATCTGACCATTCAATAAATTCCCTGCCGGTGGATAATACCCAGTTCCCCGTTTTTGCAAAATGCTGGGCTTCCATTAACAGCTGGGATTTTCTTTTGAACGCTTTTTCAATGGCTTTGCGTTCTGTAATATCAATACAGTAAAGGATATATTCGTTATCGGTAAGCTTAGCCACATCGGCAATGACATTGATGAGCTTTTTGTTTTTTCTTTTGAAAATGAATTCCTGGGTAAGGCTTCCGGGAGATTCCAGGAGTTGATTGAATTTCTTGGCCGGACTCCCCTCCTCGCCCGATAACAGGATGTCATGAAATGACTTTTTCATCAATGCATTCCTTTTGAATCCTAGAAGTTTACAGGTGGCAGGATTCACAAATAGTATCTTATTGGAAGCATTGATGATAAAAATATTGGTAGGCGAACTTTCCACGTATTTTCGGAACCGCTGTTCACTTTTTTTCAACGCCTCCTCTGTCAGTTTTTTTTCGGTAATATCGGTTAAAATCCCTTCGATATATTCGGGATTCCCTGACTCATCCATAATGATCCTGTTTTTCTGCTGGATCCAGATGCATTCACCGTTCTTTTTTATTGCCTTGATCTCATAAAAATTAGGCACTTCCCCTCTAAGCAGCTTTCTCCAGTTCTCTTTAAAATACCGGAATGAATCCTTGTGTATGAGTTTTCGTATTAAGTTTGGGTTATTATGAAATTCTTCGGATGCATAGCCCAATAACTCATAGGTTTGGGGACTTATATACTCATACCTGTTTTTGGTGATGGAGTATTTGTAAACCACATCATTAACGGCCTCAAGCAGACTATAGTACCGGTTTTTATAAAAATCATTCATCAGATCCTTTTCAACGTTGGTTTGTGGATTCTGCATCTGACCAGATTCTTCTGGCACTTTCAGCCGCCTGTGGTTTTTTTTCAGGATCTTTCTACTTTTTATTCGTATTGTCATACGATCGACGTATTGACATTTACTTTCTTATCTAATTTAAAAAAAAAAGTTGACTTTTACATTCTATTAACAAATTCCTCATAATTCCGGTATCAAATACCAACGATCAGTTGCTGTTACCCGTTCTTTTCTTAAATTTGGCATACCGGCAGCATTATAAAGATATCAGGCAGGAATTCCGGTTTAAACAAATTAAAAATTGAGTGGTTATACTATTGAAACGAATCGGTTGATTTTTAGATTGAAATGAAAGCGTGGGCATTAAATAAAGTGAGTGATATGGCGCTGGAGAAACGGCCTTTACAGCTCATTGAGTTGGATAAACCGGTACCGGCTGAGGGAGAGTTGCTCTTGAAAGTACACACTTGCGGCATTTGCCATACCGAAATCGACGAGATTGAAGGAAGAACACCTCCCGCGTATTACCCTATGGTTCCGGGACATCAGGTAGTTGGTATCGTGGAAGAGCATAAAGGCAGCGACTCACAGATCAGTATCGGTGACAGAGTCGGTGTGGCATGGATTTATCATGCATGCGGCAGGTGTGAATTTTGCCTTTCGGGAAGGGAGAATTTATGCAGCGATTTTGTGGCAACAGGACGGGATGTGAATGGCGGGTATGCCGAATATATGGTTGTTCCGGAACGTTTTGTCTACCCTATACCCGAACAGTTTTCAGATACCGAGGCTGCGCCATTGCTTTGTGCAGGCGCGGTAGGTTACAGGTCGCTTATGTTATGCAATCCTCACAACGTTGAACGAATCGGTTTTACAGGCTTTGGCGCTTCGGCATATCTTGTTTTTCATACGGCAAAAAGTCTGTTTCCCGGGTCAGAATTTTATGTGTTTGCACGCAGCGAAAATGAACGCAGGTTTGCAATGGAACTTGGTTTTACCTGGTCAGGAGATACAAAGGATTCTCCCCCGGCTTTACTCGATTGCATCATCGACACGACTCCTGTATGGCTTCCGGTCACTCAGGCATTGAAAAATCTTAAGCCCGGAGGAAGGCTCGTGATAAATGCTATCCGTAAAGAAGATCATGATAAGGACGAATTGCTGAAGCTCGATTATTCCACCCATCTCTGGATGGAAAAGGAGGTGAAATCTGTGGCAAATGTTACGCGTTCGGATGTAAAAGATTACCTTGAAATTGCTTCCTCGATACCCTTCAGACCTGAAGTGACATCATATCCTTTTGATCATGCAAATGAGGCGCTGGCAGAGATTAAGCAGAGCAAGATAAAAGGTGCCAAAGTGCTGGTTATCGGATAATCTACACACAAATTTCCGGATTTCCCATCTTCTGACATACCCTTAAAAAATTCTTTTTCACATAAATTGTACTGCAGGACTATTGAATAATTAACAGCAATATGTTAATCAAAAAAAAATAATCCTGTGACATTGCACGTTTAATATCTATAATTTTACATCGGACATAATCAAAACCAGATGAGTATTAAGCATTTTCCAACCCTTGCGCTGTTCATCCTGTTTACAGGCAGAATGTTCGCACAACAGTCGGTTTATCATACCTTTTCTAATACCGACTACATACGCGGAATGGAATATTATGAAAAGGAGAATTACGGAAAAGCCAAAGAACTGTTCGAACATGTAGTCAAATCGGGTAAACAGGACAGGAATTCGGAACCTGTTATCCGGTCGACCTATCTGGCATCGATGTGCGCAGCAAAACTGTTCAACGACGATGCCGAATTCCTGGTAAACCGGTTTGTGGGCCAATATCCCGGACATGTTCTGGCCAACGATGCATTGTTTCAGCTGGCCAACTATTTCTATGCAATAAAAAAATACAACACTGCAATTGACTATTATGATAATGTGGATAAGAATGCACTGGACAAAGAAGACCTGGCTGAATTTTATTTTAAGAAAGGGTATTGCCTTTTCATGAAAGATGACCTGGAATATGCCCGTGCAACTTTTTATGAGATAAAAGACAAAGACACGAAGTACACCTCGCCCGCACTCTATTATTATTCTCATATCAATTACTCGCAAAAAAATTACCAGACGGCATTGGAAGGTTTTCTGAGGCTTACCGACGATGAGACATTCGGAGCTATCGTACCCTATTATGTTACCCAGATCTATTTTCTTCAGCAGAAGTATGATAAGGTGACGGAATATGCCCCAACCCTGTTTGAAAAAGTCACCGAGAAACGCGCTGCCGAGGTAGCCAGGATTATCGGTGAATCATACCTGCGTACCAAAAAGTATCCCGAGGCTATTGTATACCTGGAAAAATATATAGAGAAAGCCGATTATGTGATCAGGGAAGATAAATACCAGCTTGCTTATGCTTACTATAAGTCAGAACGGTATGAAGAAGCCGCAGAAATGTTTAGCCGGCTTTCCTCCGGAAACTCCCTGTTGTCTCAGAATGCCCTTTATCATATGGCAGACTGTTATTTAAAGCTCGGGCGTAAACACGATGCACGAATGGCTTTTGCTTCTGCAGCAAAACTCGATTTTAACGAAAAAATAAAGGAAGATGCATTGTTTTATTATGCAGTAGTGACCTATGAATTGTCTTATACTCCTTTTAACGAGGCCATTGTAGCACTTAACCGCTATATTGGCCAATATCCAAATTCCAAACGAACAGATGAAGCATATAACTACCTGGTTATGGCTTATATGAACACAAGAAATTACACGATGGCACTTCAGTCGCTTGATAAAATAAGAAACAAGACTCCTGACATGAATAAAGCGTATCAGAAAATTGCCTATTACAGGGGACTGGAACTCTTTACCAATCAACATTATTCCGAAGCTATAGGTTTATTTGAGAAATCTGAACAGGCCGGCAGCAACAGCCGGTTAAAATTGCTCTCTGAATACTGGAAAGCTGAAGCTTTTTACAGATTGAACGATTATTCCAAGGCCATTGCCGGTTATCGCTCATTTATCAATAAGCCCGGGGCTTTTCAGATGCATGAGTATGCACTTTCACTTTATGGGATCGGGTATGCCTTTTTTCAGCAGAAACAATATGCCGAAGCTTCTTCCTGGTTCAGGAAATATGTGAGTTCACAAAACGAAGTTTCATCAAAAATGGTGGGCGATGCACTGAACCGTGCCGGAGATTGTTTTTTTATTCAGAAAGAATACTACGAAGCTATTGATTTTTATGACAGAAGCATTAAAAACGGCTCTTCGGATGTTGATTATGCGTTGTTTCAGAAGGGTCTTTCCTTAGGAGTTCTGAGCAGGGATAAGGAAAAAATACAGGTTCTCCGTCAACTTGTGAACAATTACACGGCCTCAAATTATGTTGATGATGCATTGTACGAAATGGGAGAAAGCTATATGTCCCTGAATAATTCTTCTGAAGCATCGGCTCAATATCAGAAAATTATCGATAACTACTCTCAGGGCAGCTACATGCCCAGGGCACTTGCGAATATGGGATTGATCTACTATAATTCAAACCGTCCTCAGGAAGCGATATCGGCATATAAGAAGGTAATCCGGAATTATCCGGGCTCTGATGAAGCAAAAGGTGCGTTAAGCGGACTGAAAAATGTGTATCTCGATATGAATAATGTGGACGAGTATTTTACCTATGTAAATTCACTCGGAAGTTTTGCTCAGGTAAGCAACAAGGAACAGGATTCGCTGAGTTACATTTCTGCTGAAAATCTTTATATGTCTGGTGATTGTGAAAAATCTTCCCGGCAATTCAGGCAATATATTGAGAACCATCCTGAGGGAAGTTTTATCCTGAATGCGAACTTCTACAAAGGAGATTGCAATTACCAGCTTAAACAATACGATGAAGCACTCAAATCGTTTGAATACATTATCAGCAGGCCCCGGAATACGTTTACCGAACAGGCCCTTCTTGGAGCAAGCCGCATAGCTTTCTCACAAGAAAAATACGCACAGGCCCTTGAATATTATAAGAAGCTTGAGTCGGTGACCGAAACCAAAAGTAATTTGCTTGAATCCAGGCTTGGTCAGCTACGCTGCCTTTATCAGCTCTCCGAGTATGACAAGACCGTTGACATATCGAAAAAATTGCTCTCCTCTGAGAAAATCACCGATGCCATTGCACGTGAAGCAAGGTTCAAGATGGCCAAATCACTCTACGCACTTGATCGTTATAGGCTGGCCCTTGAAGAATTCAGCAAAGTGGCTTCCGAGGTGAACAGCACTGAGGGTGCAGAATCGAAATACATGGCGGCAGAGATCTATTTCAAACTCGGTGAATTGAAAAATGCAGATAAGGTTATCGCTGAATTTGCCGATATGACGACACCCCACCAGTACTGGATGGCTAAAAGTTTTATCCTCTGGGCGGATATTTTTGCTTCGCGCGAAGATTATTTCCAGGCGATTGAAACATTGCAGAGTATTATCGACTATTACGAGGATTCAAACGATGGAATCCTGGCACTTGCCAAAAGAAAACACGATGAATTTGTTGAAAAACAGCAGGCAGATGAGAAGGTAGTAAAACCTGCAGAAATTGAAGTTAATGTCCCATGATTCGAACGGACTAATGTTTTTACCCATGAATAAAAAACAAATCAGCATAACGGCGTTAATCATTCTTACCATGGCTGTTCGGTTGAGTGGCCAGAATATAAACCGTAATGTGGTTGTCGTTAAGCCCTATGAGCCCTCACTGTCTGATGTTTACAAGTTGGGCACTCCTCCAAGGTTCGAAGATACGGCCTCCGTTGTCCCTTCTTTTGAATATTCTATTATCCCAGTCAGAATAGACGCTCCCTTTGAAGTGAAACCAATCAATGCGGCAAAAATGATTGGCACGCCGCTTGAAAAGCTTTACAAGAGCTACCTGAAACTGGGTATCGGAAACTATTTCACCCCGCTTGCAGAATTCAATTTCAATTCACTCAGATCAAAAGACCGTTCGTACGGATTATTCCTTATGCATACTTCCTCAGGGAGAAGTATTGAACTTAATAACGGTGATAAGGTTCCGGCAGGATATTCCATCAATAAGGTTGAACTTTTCGGGAATAAGTATTATAACGATGCCGATCTTTCGGGAAGCTTCAGCATGGGTGATCATGGTGTGCATTATTACGGATACAATACCGCCCTTTTTACCGATTCATTTCCCGAGATCCGGGGTAGGGATATACGGCAGAATTATTCCCATATTGCTGCTGCAGTTGATCTGAACTCGACATTTACCGATTCGGCGCATCTGAATTACAGGATGGGATTGGATGCTGGCTATACCAGCGACAGGTATAACAACCACGAAAGCCATATCAACCTGAGTGGAAATCTGAACAAGCTTTTTGGTGACAAGGTATTTGGCCTTGATTTGGCCATGGACTATATTAAGCCGGGCATTTCCATCGATTCATCTGCCAAAACCATAGTGGGGGGTGGTTTGTACTTTGGGAAAAAAACAGCCGATTATGATTTCAGGATTGGAGGTAAAATGGTTGTATCGTACGGAAGCGAGAGTAAATTTTACCTGTTTCCAGTAGCTTACCTGCAATTCAATATCGTCAGGAGTGTGTTGCTGCCATATGTTGGTGTAGACGGTAATGTTACCCCCGGAACATATTATGATCTTGTAAATGAGAACCCGTATGTTAAGCCCGCCACCACCCTGCAAAACTCAGACAGGTTATACGCATTTGCCGGACTGAAGGGATTGCTTAGCTCAAAATGGGGATTTGATGCGAGTATTTCATACAATATCATAAACAATATGGGATTGTATGTGAATGACTCCACAGGGGAATGGGACAACCAGTTCGGCATTGTATATGATGACCTCACGCTTGTCAAACTCTCCGGCGAGGTATACTGCGATCCGCTGAAGTATGTTCATTTTATGATTCAGGCAAACCTGTTCAGCTACACTCCCGATATGCAGGCAAAAGCATGGCATAAGCCGGCCTTTGACCTGACACTCAATACACAATATACCCTGAAAGAAAAAATTCTCTTTTCACTAAATATTGTTGCAATGGGTACACGATACGCCAAACCATATGTTGATGCCGATCCGCCGGTAAAACTCGATCCTATTCTTGATATTAACCTTGGGATTGAATACAGGTATTCAAAGATCCTCTCTGCATTCCTGAATTTCTATAATCTTACCTCATCAAGATATTATTACTGGAACCAGTATCCCGCTCAAAAGCTAAACCTAATGATTGGATTTACCTATAAACTTTAAACCATTAGGAGATCAACCAGTTACATCGATTGTTCAAACTGGGTTAATAGTCTGATTTTTAATTATTTTCATGAATTTTTCAAGTCAATTTTTTGTAGATTGGCAGGGATTTGGTTATCCAATTCTAAATACTTGTTAATTAACCTTTTAATTTGTTTATTTTTTGTTGATAATTCCTTGATTATTAGAGGTTTTTTAGTCTTCTTTTTGGGTATTTATTGCTATATTTGTTAAACTTTTCAATAACATGTTTAATGGAATAGCTGATCAATCTTTTAGCGGAAAAAAATCAGATATTGGATTCAGGCTTTACCTATTTTCCGATAAACTTCATTGAATGGTTGTGAACTGGCTTAATAGATGTTTTAATTGACGGATAATGAATATGAATGATCTTGAAACACAGGAAGGGACAGAATTGAAAAACAATGACAAATATTCTGCAGAGAGCATACAGGTTCTGGAAGGATTGGAGGCGGTCAGGAAAAGGCCTGCCATGTATATTGGTGATATCTCCACCAAAGGATTGCATCATCTGGTTTACGAAGTTGTCGACAACTCTATCGACGAAGCGCTGGCAGGATACTGCCAGAACATTGAAGTAATCATCAACGAAGATGATTCGGTTACAGTAAAGGATGATGGAAGAGGAATACCGGTAGATTTTCATGAAAAGGAACAAAAGTCCGCTCTTGAGGTGGTGATGACCCTTCTTCATGCCGGTGGGAAATTCAACAAGGATTCCTATAAAGTGTCGGGCGGTTTGCATGGTGTGGGTGTATCCTGTGTAAATGCATTATCTTCGTTTCTTTCTGTTGATGTGTTTAGGGATGGTAAAATATACCGACAGGAATATGAAAGGGGCAAGCCCCTGGATGAAGTTAAAGAAGTCGGAACCACCGATATAACAGGTACCACTGTCACTTTTAAGCCCGATAATACCATATTTATCACCACCGAATATAATTTTGAGATCTTGTCGTCGCGATTGCGTGAGCTTGCCTTTCTGAACAAGAGGATTAAACTCTCCATTATCGACAGGCGTGAACTTGAAGAAAATGGCAATGGGGGACAATACCGGTCTGAGACGTTTTATTCCGAGGAGGGACTCAAGGAGTTTGTTGCTTTGCTCGATGCCACACGTGAAAAGCTTATCGACAAGATTATCTGCATTGAGACCTCGAAAAACGAAACTCCCGTTGAGATTGCATTGCAGTACAATACATCGTTCAGCGAAAGCATTCACGCTTATGTGAACAACATCAATACCATTGAAGGAGGGACGCATCTTGCCGGGTTCCGCCGGGGATTAACAAGGACACTAAAAACATATGCGGAAAAGTCGGGGATGCTGTCAAAACTGAAATTCGATATTAACGGAGATGATTTCAGGGAAGGACTTACAGCAGTTATCTCCGTGAAAGTTGCAGAACCCCAGTTTGAGGGGCAGACAAAAACCAAGCTGGGAAATACTGAGGTAATGGGTGCAGTTGACCAGGCAGTAAGTGTATTGCTGGGAAATTATCTCGAAGAAAATCCGAAGGACGCCCGTTCAATTGTAAATAAAGTAATCCTGGCCGCACAAGCAAGGCATGCCGCCAGAAAAGCCCGTGAGCTGGTCCAGCGCAAGAATGTATTGTCGGGTTCCGGACTGCCGGGTAAACTGGCCGACTGTGCTGACAAGGACCCGGGAGCGACTGAGATCTTTCTGGTTGAAGGTGATTCGGCTGGTGGAACGGCAAAACAGGGACGCGACCGGAGATTTCAGGCAATTCTGCCCCTGAGGGGTAAGATCTTAAATGTGGAAAAGGCTATGCCTCATAAAATTCTCGAGAATGAAGAGATCAAGAATATCTTTACCGCACTGGGTGTTACAATCGGAACCGAAGACGATAGCAAAGCGCTGAACCTTGAGAAACTGAGGTATTACAAAGTGATCATAATGACCGATGCCGATGTCGACGGAAGCCATATAACTACACTTATTATGACCTTTTTTTACAGGCATATGGAAGACCTGATAAAGAAGGGGCATTTATATATTGCCACACCACCGCTTTACTTGGTGAAAAAAGGAAAACTTGAAAGGTATTGCTGGACTGAGGAGGAACGGCTGCAGACAATCGAAGAGTATGGTAAAGGTAAGGACGGATCGGTACATGTTCAGCGGTACAAGGGACTTGGTGAAATGAACGCCGAACAGTTATGGGAAACAACGATGAATCCCGAAAAGCGTACATTGAGGCAGGTAACGATTGAGAGTGCTGCTGAGGCCGACAGGATATTTTCAATGCTGATGGGTGACGATGTTCCTCCCAGAAGGGAATTTATTGAGACCCACGCAAAATACGCAAACATAGATGTATGATTTCAGCTATCAGGGAGCACCAACCGGACTGAAATCAGAAGTGTAACGTTTTGTATTTACTTTGATCATGTACGTCACCAGAAAGCTTTATATCACCGGAATAACATTGATCCAGGGTATACTGTTTGCTCTTTACGGTCAAACAGACCAGGGATCTCCCTCGGTATCGGAATTTAAATGGGAGCTCGATGATGAGGTATTGCTTAAACTCAGTAACGATTCTGATTATGTTTACGATATCCGCCAGTTATTTCATATTCCCGGTGATCCGGTCAACCTGAATAG
Organism: uncultured Bacteroidales bacterium; assembly: GCA_964503885.1. Lineage (GTDB taxonomy): Bacteria > Bacteroidota > Bacteroidia > Bacteroidales > UBA10428 > CAZDCD01. The sequence continues at coordinate 73,536 of CAZDCD010000003.1, read as the reverse complement.
CGACTACATGTACTACCCTGCAAATCTTGACCAGCAATATATTGATGAGCTCAACAATAAAAATGACAGTATTCTCCAGGCTGACCTGGAGTACAAAACACTTTGGGGAGCTCTGCATGCCTCGCTGGGAGGAGGCTGGGTACATTTTACAAATTGCATACAGTATGCCCTTGAAACCGGCCAGTTATCCATGACCGCTCCTCTTATGAAACGTCCGGAAACAGCATGGAAACCAAGACCCTTGACCGATTCTTATCTGCGCACACGGAAATGGAGATATTATGTACCGGTCAACCATAGAAGGGCAATGAAAGAATATGTCATCAGAAAAGATATCAATGAGTTGGGAGATCTTAAAAGTGTGCCTGCTGAATATATTGATCTGTTTCTGAAAACAACCGACAGAAAATACAGGAAAATTAAAAATTCCGGGGATATGAAAAGTCTGGCAAAGATTGATCTGGTCAAGCTTATGTTGGGGATCAATTATATCGGACAGGCGCAGATCATCTATATCAGGAGTGCAGTGCTATCAAGTGTAAGAAGTTATTCTGTGGGAAAGCTTCCTACCGTGGTCATTTTCGATAAGATAGGTGCTGCCGCTGTCCTAACCCTTGATAAGGAAGGATATAAAGTAAAGGCTGTAGCTTTTAAGAAAACAAACGAACTTACTCTTGAAGGCATGAACGAAAAACGTGCCGAAATAAACAGCATTATCACTACCATTAACGATTACAACAACCGTTTGTTTATGAAACAGCTTGAAAATTATTACAGCAAATGACCGGGATCCGATGGCAGAAAATTGACTCTTCCTGGTTTTCACAAACGCTATCCTATATTTTTATAATTTTAGCTGCATATAACTGACCGTTCTCTTCAATCAGCAGAATATATTGTCCCTTGTTCAAATCATGTAAATTCAGTTCAAGATATTCCTGGCTGTTCCTGATAATCCTGGATACGCGTCCCGACATGTCGGTGATATAAATCGTATATTCAGAGGGTATGGTCTTAAATATAATCTTTATCCGGTCGGTTACCGGATTCGGAGACAGGTTGAACAGGCTGTCGTTATCGAAGGGATCGGATATTTTGAAAATACCTTTAAGATCGGTAAGCAACCAGTGGTATGGGTCAAATTGAAGAGCCCTTATAAGGCCCGGCATTTGGGTGATAAATTCCATATAATTATTATCCTGCCTGAATTCAATAACAGTATCAGCCCGGTTATAAAATTGAATCCTGAGTTGCACGGCCATATCGAATGCCGAAACTGACGGGGATGAAGTTTCCTGTACTGACCGGATTGTCAGGCTGTCATTATCCTGATGCCAATAGATGCTCAGTATAGGATATCCTTCTCCATAATACCATTGCTGAAAAAACCGTTCAAACGATTTCCCTGTTTTCTCCTCAAGAAGGTTTTTAATGTTGTCACCTGATGCCAGGCCGTCTCTAAAATTTTGCTGTATAGCCTGCAATATGCTGAAAAACATTTCGTCGTTACCTACCTCCTGTCTGATCATATGAATTATTGCAGCGCCTTTCTTATAGGACAGACGGTAATCGAATATCCTATCTTCATCGTTTTTGTATGCCGCCGGCACAAAAACGCTGCCTGCACTATCTGACTTAACGAAATCGTGTGCATCATCCATCCATAAATAGGCAGCAACCACAGAATCAAGGAATTCCCTGGCAAGATATTCGGCATAACTGGCAAAGCCCTCATTAACCCAGATATCCTGCCACGTTGCACAAGTGACATTATCACCGAACCATTGATGTGCAAGCTCATGTGCTACAAGCAGGAATGAAAAGTTACCCAGCGAAGTCATTGTTTGATGTTCCATTCCCCCGCCGAGCGGTACAAGGCAGTGGCCGTACTTTTCATTTTTAAAGGGGTAGGGACCAAACAGGGTTGAATACAATTTTAACAGATCTCCTGTCTTGTCTATACTTTCTTTATTGTTTTTAAAGTAACCGGAATCATTGTATACATAATTCTGAACAGGCATAACACTTTTATCATTCTCAAACTCTACATCGAAGGTATAATCAAGGAAATCTCCTACAGCAAATGAAATCAGGTAGTAAGCAATCGGATAATACGATTTCCACTCATACCTGACCCTGTTTCCGGGTAACTGAACGGTATTTTTGAGCAAACCGTTCGATCCTGCTTTAAGATCATTGTCCGTGGAAATATTCACAAATACCGAATCGACCTTATCTGACAAATCCTGCTTGCACGGAAACCAGTATTTTGCACTGAATGGTTCTGACAGGGTATATGTATAGTATTTTCCGTTTACATACGACTTCCGGTTATAAATACCCGTAATCCGGTCGGTTCCGGTGTATCCGTAACCATGGTAGTATGTTTTCAGAGAACAGTTTTGTCCTGCCGTTTGCTGTTGGGGAAACACAATGCTCAGGCTGTCATTCGAAAGACTGTAAACTGCAGGTTTACCGTTAACCAGCACAGAATCGACGTCAAAATTGGTTGACAGGTCGAGATCGAGGATTCCGGCATTGCCGGCAAGCTGTTTATAATCCATTGTTACCGAACCCTGCAGGTATATGCTAGTATCACCTGCAGACAGGTCGAGCCGATAGAAATATACATCGATTTCCGAACGACCGGGATTGTTTTCCGGAATGTACCGACCCGGTTGAGTTGATTTCCTGTCCGGGGAACCCGATCCGGTTATAGCACCTAATTCAAGGATCATGCCTGCGATCAGGAGCGCATAGACTGGTTTTTTCCGCCACGTCTTCATATACCCTGTAACAAAACTGTGTTCCTAACGTTGATGAGTAACCTTATATATGGTCTTCTGCATATAGGTTTCCCAGGGATTCAGGATTGTTGAGGGAAATTCGGGTTTATTCGGACTATCCGGGAAATGCTGTGTCTCTAAGCAAAACCCGTAATACTGCTTGTATTTGATGTTCTTTTTCCCGGTAATGCTGCCGTCAAAATGAATAGCCGTATATAACTGAACACCTGGTTCAGTGGTGGATACCTCCATTTTCAGTCCGGTTTCGGGTTCAATGACTTCCGCAATCAATTCGAGTTCACCCGGCTTTTTGTCCAATACAAAATTGTGGTCGTAACCGCCTATATCCATGCGTTTAATTCGCTCACCTATTTCGTGGAACGTAGTGAAATCAAGGTTGGTACCTTTAACCGGTTTAATCTCACCCGTGGGGATCAATGTCTGATCACAGGGGGTAAAACCATCAGCCCTGATCTTCAACTGATGTTTCAGAACAGGTTTTATAGCGCCATTCAGATTAAAATAGGTATGGTTCGTAAGGTTAATATGTGTTTTCATATCCGAAGTCGCCTGGTAATCAATGATCAGATCATTGTTGTTCGTAAAGGTATATTTCACCTCAACATTAAGATTGCCCGGGTATCCCTCTTCCATATGTCTGCTTAAATAAGAGAGTTTTACACCCTTACTGTTTTCTTCATCGATCAATGTATAATTCCATAACTTTTTATTGAATCCCTCAATACCTCCATGCAGATGATTCGGAGCCTGGTTTACAGCCAGGGAATATTCCCGGCCTTCGAGCTTGAACATTCCTCCGGCAATACGGTTTGCATAACGGCCGATTATTGCTCCAAGAAACGAGGAGTCCTCAACAAAACCGTTGAGATTATCCCAGCCAAGTACTATATCTACCGGGTTTCCATTTTTATCGGGCACAATCCAGGAAGTAAGTATTCCACCATAATTGGTAATCTTACAACTTGCCCCGTTATTGTTTTCAATAGTTATAAGGTCGGCCTGTCTTCCATCGGGAAGTTTGCCAAATGCTTTTGTATATAGTTTCATGTACCTAAAATTAAATAGTGAATAATTATGGTGGTAAAAATAGGAAAATTACAACAGTATAAATCCTGCAAAACCCGAATTATGATATATATCAGCTTTATTGACGTTAATTTTACATTAATTCACTATATTCAGCAGGATATGACGATCAGATCAATAAGCGTGTGTTGCATCTGACTTTATCATTGTTTACTTCTGTTTTCAGAGAATTTGGCAGGTATTTTGTAGAGATTTTGTTAAGAACAACCATATATTTTTTGTTTCGGTATCACACATAAAAGTAACTTGTCACTGATTTCATATTTCGGCAGCAAATTACAGCCAACACAGTTCAGTAGGGAAGACGGGTTGGCATACTGGAGGGAAAAGATATTCCTGTATCTCTCTCCGTTGCTTGTTATCCTGGGTTTGATAGCCTATATTCCCAGCGTACTCGTTTCTATTAAATACCATCTCACTACTGTTGTTATTCTCGATTCGGTAGTATACGGACTTGTGATCATCAACTGTGTTTACAGGTCTCTGAAACTCCGATACAGGACATATTTTTTCCTTACAGTCGTTTACTTTCTTGGCGTATTCCTTTTGTTATTTCTAGGTCCTTATGGAGCAGGGTTTATATGGCTGATCATGACTCCGGTTATTGCGGCCATCTTTTCCGGTGTAAGAACCACTGTTGCTACTATTATTGTAAATATCCTTACATTGCTCTTTCTGGGCTATTTGATTGCTCTAAATGTCGAGGGATTTCAGCTCACATCTTACAACTTAAGCGCCTGGATTGTGGTCAGCACCAATTATATTATTGTTGCTATTTTAATTGCTATACCTTTATCATTCCTTTTAAATTCACTGGATCAGTTATTTCAGCGGGAACAAGCTTCGAACAAAAACCTGCTGAGGGATAACAGCATCCTGTTCGATGAGAAGAAATCAGCAGAACGGTCTGACAGGTCAAAATCGACCTTTATTGCAAACATGAGCCACGAGATCAGGACACCCATGAACGGAATCCTGGGATTTGTAGACCTGTTGAAAAATGAGAAACTTACCAAAATTCAAAAAATCAGATATTTAGACATTATTAAGAGCAGGGCTGACTACCTGCTAAAACTGATCAATGATATCATTGATATTACACGAATGGAATCGGGTCAGATTGATATCGGTTATGAAATTGTGGATATACATTATGTATTGCGGGAATATCTGGATATGTTTTCAACGCACAATAAGGTTAGCTCAGCTAAAATTCTGCTCAGGCTGGATAATTTTCCTTGTAAAAACCTCGTTATAATAACTGACCCGGTTAAATTGCAGCAGATTTTTATAAATTTGTTGAGCAATGCCATAAAATATACCGATAAGGGGCATGTGAATTTTGGCTATACAATTGATAACAAATTTGTTACTTTTTACGTAAAAGATACAGGGATTGGGATTCCGGAAGATCAAAAAGAACGTATCTTTGAGAGATTTAAACGGGTTGAAAATTCTGGGTTGCATAAAGATGTTGACGGAAGCGGCCTTGGACTGGCCATTGCAAAGGGACTCGTTAACCTGATGGGAGGTTGGATCTGGTTTCGATCGGTTTTACAGAAAGGTTCGGAATTTTATTTTACTATACTCCTCAGAGAGGTCGAACCGTTGAAGAATAGTACCATTAAACGGGAAGAAGTAAATATGACGGTTTCATGGAAAAATAAAGTTATTCTTGTCGTCGAAGACGATGATGTAAGTTCGGAATTTATTTCCGAGGTACTGACACCTTCTCAAGCTGAGATTTTGTTTGTTACCGATGGCAAGCAGGCTATTCAGGTTTGCAGGGAACGTAAAGTGGATATTATCCTGATGGATATTCAACTTCCTGTGATGAACGGGCATACTGCCCTTCATGAAATCCGAAAATTCAATAATGATGCAAGAATTTTAGCCCAGACTGCTTTTGCCATGTCAGGTGACAGGGAGAAATATATTACCATGGGATTTGACGATTATATAGCCAAACCTATATATCCGCAGGATCTTATTGAACTGATCTCAAAACACATTTAGCCTAATACGGCTATCCTGACTGCCTCTGGCTGTTCATTTTTCCTCATTACAGGATTGAGAACGTTTAGCTTCAGATTTATTATGAACAAGGTGATTGAAACATTTATGCTGGTGGTTATCACCAATGGTGCAGGCATTATGCATTTTTTTCAAGGCAAATTCTGAAAGCTTCCTGAATACCAGTTACAGGATAAAATTGGAAAAAAATAAAATATTTCATAGTTTTAGGCCCTGTTAACTCTAAACATCAATAAACCGTTTTACAATGAAAGGTTATACGATTCCAGGCATGTTCTTTCTCTTTATCTTTGTGTTCACCTTCGCGTGCAAAACCGACCGGAAAACAGGTGAGGGTATTGTGAATCTTGACAGCATCGATATCGATGAACCGAAAAATGTATTGGTTGGTTTTGATACCGTGGGAGAAGGATTGCCCATATTTTATAACATGTACCTTTCAGTAGATATGGCTACTATGTTTAAAGCTGCCGGCGCTGCTTTCAACGATGATCTCCTCAATGCGCCGGATAGGTCATCGGATTATATTACAAGCTCAAAAAAAGCGTTGAATCTTGGTGTATTCGCAGTAGACCTGAGTTATTGCAGGGTTTTTGAGCAGTATGAAACGGCCGGGAGGTATTTTAATGCCATGCAGAAACTGGCTGAAGAGCTGGGTATTCCATCCGATCATTTTGTAAATACAGCCAAGCGGTTCGACAGGAATTTTACAAACAAGGATTCACTGATTGCCATTGCCAATGAGGTTTATGTTACCACCGATAAATACCTGAGGGACAACGAACAATTCAGCGCAGCAGCCCAGATAATACTGGGCGGGTGGACGGAAGCCATGCATGTGGCATTTAATGTGGCAAAGGCGAGCAGGAATATTGATATCATCGAACGGATAGCCGAACAGAAAAGCTCTTTGGCCAACCTCATAGAAATGTTATCGAAATACAGCCATGATGAGGCAGTTGAAGAAAATCTCAATAAGCTCAGGGCTCTGCAGAAGGCTTTCGATTTATTTGTGGTAAAGGTAGATGCATCCTTTGATGAGGATTCTGAAAGCGGCAGAAAGGCCATCGATGACTACCTTGTAAAAATGACCGAACTGCAGAAAATCGTCAATCAGATGCGAAAAGGTATGATCAGTTGAAAACAATTGTTGTATTCAACCGGCAGGTAATGCAGATTTTTTCAACTTGATCGCTATCGTTGGTGGCAGCCATTCTAATGTTGATGTAAACTCATATTACTCCTTAAGAATACGGGCTCTTTCAATTTCTCTTCTTCGAAATACCAATCTTCGGAACACATTATAAATGAGACCGGATCCGTATCCGAAAAGGAATTCAAAAAAGGCAAAAACACTCATTGCACCTATCGCGATGCTTTTATTTTTTACCGCTGAATCAATGAATATTGCAAGAGAATAGGCGGCAGATGCAATACCTATACCCAGAATCACCACGGTATTAAAGGGAATCAGTAAAAAACCGGCTACGACAGATACAATGAAAAAAAGTGGTAACAGGTACGTTATTTTTAATGCCCCTGAGTGACGAAGAAAAAGATCGACCCTGGCCTTACCGTACATAAACATTTGCACGTAAAACTTATAAAGAGATGTTTTTCTTTTATGGAAAACATAAGCTTCCTCAATCAATCCGGTTTTATACCCGGCCTCGTGAAGACGCATACTCAGGTCGATATCCTCGGCTACTTTCATCCCGCTGTAGCCGCCGGTTTCCAGGAATGCTTTCCGGGAAATTCCCATATTGAACCCCCGAAGCTCATATTTGCTAACACGACTGGTTTTTCCCCTTATCCCGCCGGATGTTAAAAAGGAGGTCATCACATAATTGATGGCTCTCTGGGTCCTGGTAAATTTCGGGCCGGATGTGTCAGGCCCCCCGAAAGCATCTAATTTACTCGTTTTTAGCTTATTGTCAATAACCTGCAGGTAATGAGGAGGTACGACACAATCAGAATCAATGAACAGGACAAATTCGCCTTTAGACCGCTTCACTCCCAGATTTCTGGAATCACTGATTCCCAAACCTTTTTCATGGATGTACTGCAAATTCAACAAAGAAGCATAACGATCAACTGCATTTTTAACAGTATCGTTAAACGTGGCATCTATAATTATGATCTCAAAGTCTTTATATTCCTGAAGCGTAAAGCTTTTAAGAAATTCATCCACATCATCGGGCCTGCCAAAGGTAGGGAGTATAATCGAATAGAACACAACCGAGCTATTTAATGATCAACCGTAAATTTTCCGGGTCAGATTTCTTTCTCAATCTGGTAAGCATTTCTGTCAGCACCGCTCCTTGAAACCAGTTCACCCAAAAATCCTGTAAGAAAAAGCTGTGTACCCAGGATCATTGTGGTAAGTGCAATATAAAAATACGGGCTCTCTGTAACCAGTTTGGCAACCTGATGATGGTGCATGGCAACGAGTTTATTGATACCCAGGTAAGCAGCAAGAATGAATCCGAGAAGGAACATCAGCAAGCCCAAGGTTCCGAAAAGGTGCAAGGGTCTCTTGCCATACCGCGTAATGAACATTACCGAAAGCAGGTCTAATGGTCCCCTAATAAAACGCTCCCATCCGAATTTTGTAACCCCGTATTTGCGTTCCTGGTGTCTGACCTCTTTCTCTCCGATCTTTATGAATCCGGCCCATTTTGCAAGAACAGGAATATACCGGTGCATTTCTCCGTATATCTCAATAGCCTTGATCACACGGCTTTTGTATGCTTTCAGCCCGCAGTTGAAATCATGGATCTTTATTCCGCTCATCCGCCTGAGTGTCCAGTTGTAAAGTTTACTGGGTATATTCTTGGTAAAAAGCGGATCGTGCCTTTTCTTTTTCCATCCTGAGACAATATCATATCCTTCATCCATTACCATTGAATAGAGTTCGGGAATCTCTTCGGGATTATCCTGCAGGTCTGCATCCATAGTTATTACAACATTCCCTTTGGCAGCTCTGAAACCGCAATACAATGCAGCTGACTTTCCGTAATTGCGTCTGAATTTAATACCCCTGATGTGCGGATTTGATGCGGCGTATTTTTCAATGATCTGCCATGAATCGTCCCTGCTCCCGTCATCAATCAGCAACATCTCATAGCTGTATTTTCCCGAATTCATTACCTCCACATTCCATTCTATCAGCTCGGGTAACGATTCTGCCTCATTCAATAACGGAATAACGATCGAAATATCCATGCAGCGATTTACTGATTACCTGAATTTTCCTGACCGGTAAAGGGATTGCCTTCTTTTTTTACAAATGCTGAAGTGATCAGTGAGATAATTATCCCGAAAACTGTAAATGCAACAAATCCAATGACCAATGTCTTGACCGGGCTGCTTCTTTCGCGCATTCTCGATACGATCATTTCGATCTGTTCATCGGGAAGTCCCTTTTTGGCCATCCGTTCTTCGATTACCTGGAAACTTTTTTCTACCAGACCCGGATCTATTATATTTGTTAAAATGTAACTGAACAGCGTGGAAATCACCCCGGCTACCAGAGCTATAAGAATACCTGTTCCCAGCGCTGCACCATATGAAATGGTACCTCCCAACACCTTATCGCGGTATGCTTTTGAACCGATATAAATACCAATAATGAGTACTACCCAGCTGAGAAGGCTTAATCCAAAATTAAAGGTAAGATCAAGCATATAAAGCAACACTGAATAAACGATGAGTGCAAGTCCGAGAATTAATCCATAAACTAAAGCGTGCTGGGGAAGGGTGGTTTGATTTTGTTCCATAACAGTATGTTTTAAAGGTTACAACAACAAATATACATGTTTTTTTCCGAGGCTATAGAATAAATAAAGCATTCTTTTGTCAATCGCAATATATTTGGTAATTTTGCGTCAGGGTAAGTCTTATACGGCCAGCTCCTGCTGAATTCCCCCAGGTCCGGAAGGAAGCAAGGGTAGGCGGTTGTAGCGGCGCGATATAAGTAGCTTACCCTTTTTTATTTGGATTTTTTTAACGTTTTTGGTCGACCTCCGCTCTCCTCTGCAATACTGTATGTCTTTATTGTTTTTACTTCAGTTGAACCCCAACCCTTATTTTACCGGTAGCTCCCCTTGATGGATCACCGCAGCTTTATGAAGCTGCCGTCTCCCGATTCGATTCCCATCCTTATCCATCGCATAAGGTGAATGGATTTGAATTCAGGCATCAGATAGGTAGCTTTCCACTCGCTTGTACAACTGTCGATTTCAAGCTGGTAGGTATGTTCTCCGGTTTCGATCCGGTAATATACTTTTCCCTCACATATGTGTGTCAACCTGGCAGTTGACCCTTTAATGATATTTTTTACGGATTCCATGATTGTTTCTCATATATCCTGTAGTTCTTAAAAAATAGCAAAAAAAAAGCAGGAAACTTATCCTGCTTTTAATTTCTTACGCACTCAATCAGTTTATTCAGCAGGTGCTTCAGCAGGAGCTTCGGATTCCATTGTGGCAGCAGTATCAGCCATAGGTTCCTGGGCCGGAGCTTCTTCCATTACATCTTCAGTAGTTTCTTCTTCTGCGGGTTTGGCTTGGTTCTTGCATGAATTTAAAGCGATAAAACCAAACAGTGCGATTGATACAAGCAACAAACTAACTTTTTTCATGTTCCTAAATTTTTTTAAAATGAATTACTTAATTTACAGGATTTGCCAACAAAAATAACAAATAATTTCTTAATACAAATTTTTTTTGTTTTAATTTATAAACAGTGAGTTAGCTATTTTTACCGTTCCGATTAATTCAGACCATGCATTAATACCTCATTATCTTAGCCTTACCCGGGGTGAGTCGCTTCTGTAAAGCCTGCCTGTAAAGGGCTTCAGAAATACGATTTTTTTATTCCATATGTGTTCAAATGTGTCAAATCATTAATCAGGTGATATTCAATATTGTTCCGCTTCAACTATTTAGATTCATTATAAATAATTATCTTAATCCTGATTCTGTGTAATTCTAAGCATCAACATATTCAGGATTTATTCTCTATATTTGAATCCTTTAAAATACCACCATATGCGATCTGCGATCATCACAAACCCTCCTTTATTTGTTTTCAAAAGATGGAGCCGTAAGAATTACGGTGCTTATAACAGCCTGAAAAAAGCAATTAAAATCGGACACCTGTTGATCATTTATACATTCGTATTCCATTCTGCTCCGATAGCTGCCCAACAGGATACCCTTCAAGATGAAAGGCAAATCGATCTTGAAGAAGTTGAAGTGATTGGCCAGCGAAGTCCCGATGTATACAGCAATGTAGCCCGGATTGTTACCGTTATTACCCGCGATGAGATAGCGCAGGCGCCGGTTCAGGACATTGGCGAGCTGCTGGGATCATTGGGAAATATAGACATAAGAGAACGAGGCCCACTGGGTGTTCAATCTGATATTTCCATCCGAGGGGGAACATTTGATCATGTGCTGGTGCTGTTAAACGGGATCAACATTACTGATGTCCAGACCGGGCATCTGAATCTTGATTTACCGGTTGATCTGGAAAATATTGAAAGGATAGAAATTCTGAACGGCCCGGGAGCCAGGGTTTATGGATCAAATGCATTCACCGGGGCAATAAATATTATAACAAGGAAGGGGAAAAAAAGTAACCTGGGTGTAAGCGCAGTTTATGGAGAACATGGTTTTGGCAGGTGGGATGTTACCACAGGCACACCTCTGGGTAAAACAACACACCAGTTGTCATACAGCGGATCAACTTCTGACGGGTACTCATTCAATACCGGATTCAGCAGGCAAAGTGTTTATTATTCCGGCACGTATGGAAGCCGGAATGCAGGATTTGAGTGGCAGGCCGGATTCGCCCGGAAAGGTTTCGGTGCGAATGCATTTTATTCTCCAAGGTTTCCTGCCCAGTATGAAGATGGAGATGTGATCCTTGCCAGCCTCAGGTTCTTTACCGGAGAAAAGATAAGGTTTACTCCCCAGGTCTACTGGCGCAGAAAATCAGATCATTTTATCCTCGATAAAAGCAATCCGGATTTTTACCAGAACTTTCACCTTACGGATATTTTCGGGACTCAGGTGAACTGGTCGTTTGAGAGCCTCTTTGGAAAATCTTCCTTCGGAGTGGATACCAGATCAGAAAATATTATCAGCAATAATCTGGGAAACCCAGTGACTGAGCCGATTCCTGTAAAAGGTGAGGACAGCGCATTTTACACCCGTAAGTACAGCAGGACCAATATTGGCCTGTTTTGGGAGCAGCGTATTTCTATCAGCCGGTTCAGCATTTCAGGTGGGGCAATGTTCAACTGGAATTCGGATTACCCGCAGAAACCCGGATTTTTTCCGGGAATTGATCTGAGCTATTCTCTGAACAGCAAGCTCAGGCTGTTTTCAAGCTTTAACCGTTCGGTTCACCTTCCGACATTCACCGACCTGTTCTATGTTGATCCGTCAAATCAGGGCAATCTCGACCTGAAACCGGGCGTATTATCATCGGCAGAGGTAGGGGTCTTATACCAGCAAAAAACGGCCGGCGCAAAGGTTGCTTATTTCAATTCGCGGGGCAGGGATATTGTAGATTACCTGTGGTCTGATTATTTCCGGAGGTTCCTGGCATTCAATATTCCCCATTACCGGTCTCAGGGATTGGAAATTTCCGCCGGTATAAGATTCCGGGGAATTCCGGTGGGAAGGGTTCTGGAGAATCTGCAAGTGAATTATGCCTTTCTTGACGTAGACAAATCCGTGGGTGATTCCCTTTCGAAATATTACAATCTCCGGAACAAACTCACAGTAATGCTTACCCACAGGCTTCCCGGAAAAATGCATGCAACGTGGAACCTGTATTATCAGGATAGGAACGGTGAATATGTTACGTATGATCAGGTTTCCGGAGAATATGCAACCAGTGCTTTCCTGCCCTATTGGCTGGCGGACGGAAGAATATTCTGGCAGAATAAAAATCTCAGTATATATGTCGAGGCTTCGAATATTCTGAATACCCGGTATGTCGACAATGGCTCCCTGGAACAACCGGGAAGATGGATAAGGGCCGGCTTTCGGTATGAAATTGAAAAAACCGCTCCCTGAAGGCAATTGGTTGTTTTCAGGGAACTTTCAGGATCCGGGTTGGTCGGGTGTGATCTTGATCATGGCAATTTTCGGAAATCTGCCGACCACTAATGTTCTTGCCGGCAAAATAAGGTCTCCTTCTTCTGTTTCAACCATTGAGGAGTTCTCAATCGGATTGGTATCCGAAAGGTATTTTGTACCTAATCACTCAATCACCTTATCATTTCAACACTTTTATGCAATCTTCCTGTATCGCCAGATGGCAAGGCTCAAAACCACAATGCCGAACACGGTTATTGAAAGGAATTCACGATAGACATCAGTGAATCCTGAACCTTTTAGCAGGATCATTCTGATGACCCGCATAAAATAGGCAAACGGATTGAGGATATTGATCCGCTGCGCCCACACCGGCATGCTTTCTTCCGGGGTAAATACTCCGCTCATAAGAATAAAGGTGATGAGAAAAAAGAACGAGAGGAACATAACTTGTTGTTGAGAATTTGAGAGTGTGGAGATTAGCAGACCCAGACTCAGTAAGACGATGAGATAAAATGCGGCAAATGAGAACAGAAGCGTTATACTGCCCACCACCGGAAGCCTGAACAGTATTTTACCGATCAACAGGCCAAACCCCAGTTCAAACAAGGCTATAATCCAGAACGGTAGTAATTTACCGGCAATAAACTGGTATTTTCTGATGGGCGTGACATTGATCTGCTCAATAGTGCCGGTTTCTTTTTCCCTTACAATATTGAGCGCTGTGAGAAAGATGCCGATGATCGATACAAGGATCACCAGGATACCGGGTACCATGTAATATTTAAAATTGAGTTCGGGATTATACCAGAATGCATTCTCAATTAGAATGGTTTTGGGTTTTCTGGGATTAAGCACATTGGTTCCCTTTTCACCGGAAAGCTCCGCATTGAATTCGCTGATCACCGACTGTGCATAAGCATTTGACAGGCTGGCTTTCATTCCATTGACCGCATCGATAAGCAGCTGGATATTACCCCGGTTTTGTACTACCAGGTTTTTCTCAAACTCACCCGGGATCTGCAGGATCATATCGGCATTGCTTTCAAGGAGATCGGTTTTGGCTTCCTCAATCGAAAAAGTTGAACCCCGGACATAAAAAAAGGGCGATCCCTCAAATTTACTGACCAGTTTTCTCGAAACAGGGGAGAGATCAAGGTCCACCACATCCATGGTGATCTTTTTCATCTCCATAGTTGCGGCATTAGCCAGAATTAAAAGTTGTACCATAGGTACAAGGAAGATTATGGGAAGCATGGTCCTGTTTCTGAAAACCTGCAAAAATTCTTTCCGCAGGATAAATAGTATTGTTCTCATACGTTATTCCAACCTTATTTTAAATTTATAAACGCTCAGACCGATAAAGAAAGCTGTCATAGTTACCAGTACAGCCGTTTCTTTCCAAATGTTCAAAAAACCTGTACCTTTAAGCATCACACTTCTGAGAATCGCAATAAAGTATCTCGGAGGTACGATATATGAAAGCCATTGAAGTATGGCCGGCATGTTTTCTATTGGAAATATAAACCCGGATAATAGTATTGTCGGAAGCATCAATGCAAACATGGATATGAACATCGCCACTTGCTGGCTGTTTGCCATAGTCGAGATAAGGATACCAAGCGAAAGGGCGAGGGTAATGAACAGGATTGTTTCTCCGAAAAGCAAGACCAGGCTGCCATGAATAGGAAGCTGAAAGACAAAATAACCGAGGGAAATAATAACCACTGCATTTATGCAGGATAAAAGAACGTATGGCATTACTTTTCCCACAATGATCTGTATGGGTTTAAGCGGAGAGACAAGCAATACTTCCATAGTTCCCATCTCTTTTTCACGTGCAATCGATATCGAGGTCATCATGGCTGATACAAGCATCAATATCAGGGCCATTGTTCCCGGAACGAACATAAAAGCACTTTTCAATCCCTGGTTGAACATCATTCTTGCTTCGGGGACGATCTGCATCTGCATTTTCATCTCTTTATTCAGGTCTCTGATATAGCTTAAGAGGATACCTCTTGTATAATTCACAACCAGGCTTGCCGAGTTCGGGTCCGAAGCATCGGAGATGAGCTGGACCGATGCTATACCTTCACGCTCAAGGTGTGCAGCAAAATCCCTCTCAAAAACCACCACTTCCTTGACTTTCCCCTTTTTAAATACCGATTCTATTTCACTTTCGTCGGTCAGGTTTGCATACAACTCAAAGAATTCCGATGAGACGATTTTTGTGATCAGTTCATGCGTTACTTCATCCTGCGAATAGTCAAGAACAGCAATTTTCACTCCCTGAAGTTCGTTCCTGATAACAAACCCGAATATCAGTATTTGTGCTACCGGCAGACCGAAAAGCACGATCAGTGTTCTGTAATCGCGCAGGATATGGAGAAATTCTTTTTTAACAAAACCGATGAAGTTGTTCATCTTTAAGTTTTTAATTTTTTAGTTTTTCATGGTTATTCTTTGTTATGCAGCAATTCAAAAATTATCCGCAGGCTGATTTCCTTGAAATCATTGATAATCAGATCGGTATGGTTGATTTTTTCAGGCGTATTTGTTGTGGCCAATCCTACTACTTTCATTCCGGCTTTTTGGGCGGCTTCAATACCCCTGTGAGAATCTTCGAATACAACACATTGTGAAGGGAGCATGTGCAGTGCCTTAGCCGTTTTATGGAAAATTTCCGGATCGGGTTTAAGGTGCCTGATCATCGAATCGTGAATAATCACCCTGAAAAACCCTTCAAGCCTGCCTTCTTTAGCAACGAACTCAGCATTTACCAGGGGACCCGATGTGGCAATTGCGGCCGGTACGCCGGCTTTTCTAAGTTCCTGCAGCAAATCGGTCAAACCATCCACCAGGTGAAAATGAGGCTTGTATAGTGCCCTGTACATGGTTTCCTTTTCTTCGGAATATTTTGCGGTCTCAGAATCACTAAGGGTCCTTCCGAAAATCCCTTCGAGGATCACCTGGCTCGATCCCCCGAAATAGCCAAGAAACCGTTCCCGTGTTATGGTAAGGTTATGTTTTTTGCAAAACTGCATCCAGGCCTTGAAATGGTATTCATGGTTATCCACAAGCACTCCGTCCATATCAAATATTGCTGCTATCTTTTCATTCATAGTCTTTATTCCTGGCAATTTTTACAAAAACGTCATTGATATTCTTCACGTTGTATGCCGATATCAGGTTTTCAGGTGTATCCAGCGCCTCGATCTTTCCCTCCGACATGATCGATACCCGGTTGCAATATTCAGCTTCGTCCATATAATGTGTGGTAACAAATACCGTGACTCCTCTGGCAGATGCTTCATATATCAGTTCCCAGAATTTCCTGCGGGTGATCGGATCAACTCCTCCGGTTGGTTCATCTAGAAAAACAAGTCCCGGATCATGAAAAATGGCAACCGAGAAAGCCAGTTTTTGTTTCCATCCGAGAGGAATTTCCCTGACAAGCTTGTCAGCGGCATCTTTAAGCTGCAAACGCTCGAGAAGATCCAGGGTTCGCGATGTGATCTCTTTGCGTCGCATTCCGTAGATACCTGCATAAAATGCAATGTTTTCTTTTATTGTAAGATCCTCATATAATGAGAAACGCTGGCTCATGTATCCGATTGATCTTTTGATTTTTTCACGTTGTGTATACACATCGAACCCGGCAACTTTTATGTCCCCTGAGGTTGGATACGATAATCCGCAGAGGATCTTAATGGCAGTGGTTTTGCCTGCGCCGTTGGCACCAAGGAATCCGAATATCTCTCCCTTGTATACATCGAATGTCAGGTTATCGTTGGCTACAAATTCGCCGAATTTCTTCACCATATTTTTTACTTCTATGATCTTCTCAGGAGCATTCATCGGATCGTCTTTTCTTTTGCCACCTCTGTTGCAGGAATTGCATCAATAAAAACATCTTCGATCGTCGGATCGATGGCTTCAATTTTAATCCTGTCATGACCTTTTGTTTTCAGGTATTCTTTCAGCCTGTTCCTGTCAGGTTCGTGCTGCGAAGAATAATGGATATACTGACCGAACAGGTATGATGATGCATCATTGTCATATTGCTTCAGATCGTGTATCAATTCAATCATATTTGAAGTGGAAATGGCGTATATCCTTTTCCGAAAACCATTAATAATGGCTTTTGGTGTGTCTTTTTCAAGGATCCTGCCCTTATGGATCAATGCTATTTCATCGCACAGGCCCGCTTCGTCCATGTAAGGCGTTGAAACCAATATGGTCATGCCTTTGTTCCGAAGTCCGTTCAGCAATTCCCAGAATTCTTTTCTCGATACGGCATCCACTCCGGTAGTCGGTTCATCAAGTACCAGGTAATCCGGACTATGGACAAGGGCACAGGAGAGGGCAAGCTTTTGTTTCATTCCACCTGATAAATTCCGTGCAAGCCTTTTTTTGAACGGTTCGATCTGTGAATACACGCCTTTTATCAGGTGATAATTTTCGCTGATCGTGGTACCGAAAACTGTCGCATAAAACGACAGGTTTTCTTCAACAGTCAGATCAGGGTAGAGCGAAAACCGGCCGGGCATGTAACCGATGAACTTCCTGATTTTCTTAAATTCTTTTACCGGATCCAGTCCGTTGATCAGCACCTGTCCGTTATCAGGGATCATCAGGCTGGTGATGATCCTGAACAAAGTGGTCTTGCCTGCCCCGTCGGGTCCGATAAAACCGTAGATGCATGCATCGGGTATGTCAAGTGTGACATTTTCGAGAGCCCGTGTATCCCCGAAAGTTTTTGATATTTCCCGTATGTTAATCATGAGTTACTTTTCCCTGGGTAATGCGTTCAAGATAATCCAATAACTTGAACATTATCCCGTTGTTCGCCGGGGTATGCCTTATCCCGGAAATGATCTGTTTATAAGACTGAATATATCTGCCGTTCGGTTCTTCAGTCGGTATATGATCCAGCATCCGTTTTACGGCTGTTTCATCGACTTCATAGTGGTATTGCAATGCAAGCACATTATCCGAATACAGAAAGGCCTGATTCGGGGTAAGCTTTGAAGAAGCGAGGTGAACTGCGCCTTTCGGAAGATCAAACGTGTCTCCGTGCCAGTGAAAGGGGAGTAGCCTTTCCGGTATAGTTTTCAGAACCGCCGGAAAATTCTTTCGGTTCAGGTGGACAGGAAACCACCCGATTTCTTTTTCGGCTGCAGGATAAACATTGCTTCCCAGTGCATGTGCAATAAGCTGCGACCCCAGGCATATACCCAACACTGTTTTTCTTTCCTGAATAACGGAATGGATGAAAGATATTTCATCATTCAGAAAGGGGTATTTTTCCCGTTCATAAACACTCATTCCGCCACCCATTATGATCAGCCAGTCGAATGAGCCTGCTACCGGAAAAGGATCGCCGGCAAAAGTGCGGGTAAAAGATAGTGCATACCCTTTTGTCAGGATCCATTTCTCAATGCATCCCAGTCCTTCGAATTCTTCATGCAGGATAACCTGTATTTTCATACTTCACCGGTTTTTTTGATGAACAATACTTCTCCGGGCATGCCGATTTTGATCCTTCCGTCGTTTTTCACCCTGATTTTTACTCCATATACCATATTTACACGCTCTTCCCTCGTCTGAATGATCTTTGGTGTGAATTCCACCTCTGAGGATATCCAGGATACTTTTCCGGGTAACTTTTGTACTTCATCCTTGTTTTTATCGATAATAACCGTTACTTCATCGCCGATATTCACGCCGGGCAACATTCCGCCGCTGACATATACTTTAAGTTCAAGTTCCGAAAGATCGGCTATCTTGTAAAGTGATTTACCGGGAATTACCAGTTCATTGGCATTCAGATATTTTTCAAGCACTGTGCCTGAAACAGGGTTTATAATGCGGCATTTCTCCAGCTGATTGTTCAGTTGTTCCAGCTGGCTGTTCAGCACCATATTTTCAGCTTTAATGGACTCAAACTGCGTTTCTACCGAACTGATCTGGGATTCAGCCACATCCACATTGCCTGAAATGTCATCATACTGCTTCTGTGTGGCGGCATTTCCTGCCCGGAGCTTTTCAATGCGGTTCTTCTCACGGATTAGGTTTTTCAACTGTTCTTTCTGTACATTTATTTGTGCATACACATTATTTTTTTTTGCAGAAACAACCTTCTTCTGGGCGAGGAGCTGAGATCTTTGCAATATAAGCGACGTTGAATCTATAATTCCGGCAAGTTTTCCGGCTTCAAGATTATCTCCCTCTTCGATGTCGAATTTCAGGAGTTCACCCTGAACCTGTGCCGAGACGATGATCTCTTCGGCCTCAAAATTGCCGAATGCATCGGATTCATTATCTGACCGGCCACAGGAAAAAGCGACCAGGCATAGGGCAGCCGGAATAATACTGCCATTGAATATCCTGTTGTTTTTCATATTAGATATCTCCTTTTATTAGCTGGTAATTGATGATCGACTGTTTTAAAAGTATTTTATGCATTTCAAGCTGCACTTTTGCCTGCAACTCATCATTGGCTTTCATCAGGTATTCTGCTGAAGTTACGGTACCGTTCTCAAGCCCGGCAAAAGCAGCATCCGCTATTTTCTTCCTCAGGCTGATGATCTCTTCATCACCGGTTAATGCGTCACGGTAGTTGTTTATGTCAGCAAGTTCAGATTGCAGAGCAATATTTATGTTACGGTTAAAATTATCTGTTTTCATGTCGACAACCTGTTTCTGTATGTCAGCTAACTTTTTCTTATTCCGGAGCACTCCCCAGTCGACAAGGTTCCATTTGAGTCCCAGGCCGACAAGATAATATGTGTCGAAAGAGGTATTCAGCATATTCAACCCGGGCTTGCCGTAACCGGCCTGTGTAAAGGCGAAGAATTTCGGTTGCCTGAGGCTTTTGTCGATATTGATCCCGTCAGCGATCAGGGATTTCTGATACCCGAACAGGGCAGTTTCGGGTCTGGGTTCAATATTCTCTTCCGTTCCGGTCACTTCGGGAGCGATCAACCGGGTTTCAGCAGAAATATTGCTGCCGGTTAATTCCCGGAGTATATCGGACAGTGAATTTTCTTTATAAACCAGTTCATCAGCCTGTTGTTCAAGTTTCAGCATTTCGGCCCTGAGCGCCTGTTCATCAGATGGAAGCAGAACACCATTTTTCACTGATACCTCAACAGTACTGTGTTTTTCTTTCAGATCATCGAGCATCAACCTGAGCAGTTCGGAATTTTTCCGCATCATAATGATGGAAAAGAATGTGGAGCTGACCTGTTGTTTAAGCGTATGGAACTCTATTTCAAGCTGTTTCTGAATTATTTCAAGGTTCGTGTTTTCAAGGTTCTTCCGGTTTCTGGCTATACCTCCATCATAAAGGTTCTGGTTAATATCGAGGTATACCTTATACTGGTCATGTGGGGCTGTAAAAAAACTGGTTTCAATTACATCCGATTGATATGTTGCCTGACCTTCGAGCGAGACGGAAGGGTACCATGACGATGAGAAGTTAGAAATCCGGTATTCCGATGCCCTGTTGTTGAGTTCTTTTTGCTCATACAGGGGATAATTTGTCACAGCACGATCAAAACACTCCGACAGCGTTATGCTGTCAGATAGCTGTGCTGTAACTGTCAGGGGCAGAATCGCCAGGGTTACTAATTGTATTTTCATAAATTCATGCTTTTATAGAATCAATAATAAATTCAGGGATCTCTTTCTTTCTGGCTTCAATGAAACTGTCAAAAAGCCTTTTGTTGTTATTAAAGAATAACCTGAGGATCAACGGTTTCGCTGCAAAAGGGAATACACAAAGCGAAAGAATATTCACAATGAGCTGCCTGGGATCAACAGGTTTAATGGTTCCCGCCTGAATTTCCTTTTCGATCTGTTTCAAAAACATCTCGGGCTTTATTCCCGATCCCGTCATTATTCCAACAAGCCGGTCGGGATGACGGTTGATCTCATGCAAAACGAAAATCGGAATGATCGGGTTTTTCTTCAACAGGGAAATGTATTTACCGATAATGATTTCGATTTTTTCAAGGAATGGCATTTCTGAATTGAGTACCTCTCCAATGCCGGGAATAAACTTCGTGATGGCATATCTGAATACCGCTCCGAAGAGCTTTTCTTTTGTACGGTAATAGTAATGGAGCAGGGCCTTGTTGATGCGCGCCTCGTTTGCTATTTCCTGCATGCGTGCCCCTTCAAGTCCTTTTTCGATGAACACCTTTTTTGCTGCTTCGAGTATTTTGTCTTCGGTGTTCGATTGGTTGTCCATTATAAGTAACCGTTTTGTTTAGTCATATGGTATAACTATATAGTTTAACCAATTGGTCAAAATTACACAATTTTTCAACAATAAAAAATTTTTTAGGTTTTTATTCTTAATTTAGGCCTCTGTCTTAAGGAATAACTTAAAAAGCATGTCTGCAGAATCCATCATCCTTTTTCAAAACGCTTCGATATACCAGGACGATTATCTTGTGCTTTCCGATGTTACATTTACCATAAACAAGGGTGAATTTGTATACCTTATCGGGAAGGTAGGCAGCGGAAAAACCAGTGTGATTAAAACCATCAATGCAGAATTGCCGCTTAAAGAGGGAACGGCGGTTGTAGCTGGATATGAGCTTGAAGATCTTAGGTCGAAGAACATTCCCCTGCTCCGCCGTAAATTGGGTATCGTGTTCCAGGATTTTCAGCTTCTCACCGACAGGTCGGTTTATGATAACCTGCTGTTTGTGCTGAAGGCAACGGGATGGACCAATAAAGACGAGATCGATACCAGGATAAACGAAGTCCTGCAGAAAGTGGAGCTTGAATTCAAACATTATAAGATGCCTCACCAGTTGTCGGGTGGCGAGCAGCAGCGTGTGGTTATAGCCAGGGCGCTGCTGAATGATCCCGATATTATCCTGGCGGATGAGCCCACGGGCAATCTCGATCCGGAAACTTCGGAATCGATCATCAAAATCCTGTTCGATATTAGCAACAGCGGAAGAGCTGTGGTGATGGCAACCCATAATTATACCCTGCTTAAAAAATATACGTCGCGAACATTGAAATGTAATGACGGCAAACTCGGAGAGGTGGAAAAAACGACTGAAATTGATTTCAGTACGCTGGAGTGAAAGGGAAAATATTCAGTGCCGGCCTGACGTCTGGCAGGTTCAGTGTTCTGGGTTTTGTGTTTATCCAGTCCCGCCAGGGCGGGATCTTCGCTGCGCTCCGATATCCGGGATCAGGAATCTGATATCTGGTATACTATTAAACCGCTATATATCGTTTTTACAATCGTTCACTTTAGCTTGTTCAATGGATGAAAGATAAAATCACGGTCTGCCAGTTATCTGATGTCCACTCGATTTATGACGACCGCATTTATTGGAAATACGGGCGTTCATTAAAAAAGCACGGTTATGAAGTCGTTTATATGGCCCCTCATGAAGAAGAGCTGGATTTTACAAGTCCTGAAGGGTTCAGGTTGATCGGGATACCCGTAAAATCATATTTTAGGAGCAGGTATTTGAATAAATTTTGTAAAATCCTCTTTGGAAAGGATATACGAAGTAAATTATACCGAAAAGCCAAATCTCTTAAAGCGGAAGTGTACCATTTCCACAGCATTAATTTACTCAGGGTTGGTGCAAAATTGAAAGAACTTCCTCATCATCCTGCAGTGATATACGATCCCAGGGAACCTTATTATTACAATATTAAAGATTCCATTCTCAAGGGAGGGGTTTTCTCTTTCCTGAGAAGTATATATGCAAAATATGCCGACAGAAAGGAAAAAAGAATAGCCCGTAAATTCGACTGTATAATTCCCAATGAAGATAATGTGGGGAGGTTTTTTGTCCCATACGTGGGTGAAGACAAAGTATGTGTGATCTATAACTATTCCGATCTGAATCCTTTGTTTGAACGTAAACCGTTTGATAAAAAGGAATTCGATGCAATTTATTGTGGTAATATCTCACGAAACAGGGGGGCAATGACTATTCTTGAGACAGTAGTAGAAATAAAAGCCAGGAAAAAAAACTTCAAAGTCCTGTTTCTGGGTATAATTCATGATAAACCTTTTCAACAGGAAATGTACGAGTATATCAGAAAAAATCAGCTGGAGGATAATGTCATAATTCATGATTTTGTGCCGTATAACCAGGTGCATGACTATTATCTCCGGAGCAGAATAGGATTGATTTTATTCAGACCATTGGATTCATACAAGATCATCCTGCCGATAAAAATATTTGAATATTTTACTTATGGATTACCCATTATTTGCAGCAATTTCGGACAAATACAGGAGTATACACTAAAATACAATGCCGGCATAGGAGTTGATCCGGAAGACAGCAATCAGATCGCTGCTGCAATCCTTGAGTTGCTTGAAAATGAAAATAAATATGCCTACTTTTCGGACAATGCCATAGATGCAGCCATGAATTATTTTTCATGGGAAATTATGGAAAAAAAACTGATCGGACTTTACAGAGATGTTTTATTGAAAAGAGAAAAAACAAGAATGCCCAAATAGGTTGAAAAATACACTGCGGAAAGATATAATACTCTACTCGGCCGGGACGATTATTC
The DNA here is from genome assembly GCA_964503885.1 of uncultured Bacteroidales bacterium. Taxonomy (GTDB): domain Bacteria; phylum Bacteroidota; class Bacteroidia; order Bacteroidales; family UBA10428; genus CAZDCD01. The sequence goes on along the minus strand of CAZDCD010000003.1, from coordinate 49,919 downwards.
CCACACTGGTGGGATTATTAAGGTCTCCGATATTTACCCGGTACTTCACGCCCAGTGAATACGGATATTATTCCATAGTAGCCATTACCTTCAGCTTCATTTCAATCATTCTGTTCACTTCGCTTTCGGGTTGTGTCTGGCGATACTATATTCGGTATAAATCAGGCGGCACCCTGCCTGTAATGTACTCAAATTTAGCTCTGCTGTACGTTTTTTCTTTTACAGTGGTCACGGCAATTTCTCTGATCTGGACATATTCGGTCAGTCTTCCGGTGATGAGAAACCTTATTGTTTTATGCTTTTTCAACTACCTGACTGCCGAAATAATCGGTTTTTACCTGATCATTTACAAACTTGAATCAAAAGCATTTGGATACAATATCTTACAATCAATCAAAACATCAAGCAGCTTCATTTTGCTCATTCTTCTCACTTTTGTTTTTCATTTCAGGATTGAAGCTTTGCTGATCAGCAATATCATCGTTCAGCTATTGATACTCATCTACCTTGCATTGTTTTCAAAAATCAGGTTGAGCATAAAATTCAGCCATATAGCTCTTAAAGAGATCAGGGAATTCGGGAATTTTGGATTTTCAGCAGTACTTGCGAACATTTTTCTGATCCTTTTATTAAGCAGCGACAGGTATATTATTAAACTCTACTCAAAATTTGCAGATGTCGGGATCTATAACCAGGTTTATAATCTGGGACAGATTACAATTGCCGCCCTGGCTAATATTTATATAAGCACTGTAACACCCAAATTAACCGAAGCCCTTGAGAACAATCTTGCCTCATCCACTAAAATGGTAAGGCTGTTCATTACACAAAATATTCTTCTGATATTTCCTTTAACGGTCTATTTTTCACTGTTTGCAAGGCAAATCTCTTTATTTTTGCTGGGTGAACAGTTTCAAAGCGGTTATACAATGATACCTTTTATTATGCTCAGTTCCTATATGTATGGCATAACCCAACCTGTGATTTTTAAACTTAAATTTGAGAACAGGCTGACGTTGATAGTCATTTATACCATGCTGGCTGCCATCCTGAATATAGTTCTGAATCTATTGCTGATTCCGGTATATGGATATAAAATTGCAGCGGCTACTACTTTGGTATCCTATTTATTTTTGTATATAGTGATCAGCCATTCCGGCAAGATCAGGTTGTTTTCACAGCAGAAATTCAGATCATTTTTCCTGAAAATATGCTTTATCCTTTCTTCTCAGGTAATAGCTGACCAGGTCATCAGGCATGTCCTCAATATTAAAATCAACCTGTTCCTGACTATATTTGAAGGATTGGTATTTTTAGTTATTTTCTATTGGATCATGAGTAAAAGTGAGTTTAAAAATATGATCAGATCCATACAAAATCCGTTTTCCCGGAATAACACCGGCAGCGCATCGAGATGAAGATAATTCTGGTTCATAATAAAGGGTTTCACTGGATCAGAAAGGGAAATTCTTTCGCTGCAGGTGTATTCTTTGATCGTAACGGTGTGTTCTGCGATGGTGAGAACCTGCTTTCCTGCTTCAATACAATTAATGATCCGGGTACATTCAGGAATTTCATTGAAGGTATAAATGGAATTTTAACTGTGATTCTTCAGAAAAAAAATTACACGTATATTTTTTGCGACAAATCAAGATATATTCCTTTATATTACTCTGTAATAAAGAACAATCTCATTATATCGGATGAACCGGGTGAATTGCTTAAGTTGTCAGAAGAACCTAAACTCAATTCAATTGCCAGGGCTTCCTTCCTTGGTTCAGGTTATGTAATTGGTAACATGACACTTGTTGAAAGCATAAAACAGGTTCAGGCAGGGGAATACATCGTCTTCAGTAATGACGCCATCTGTGAATCCGGAATAGTCTTTTCATTTCGTACCCGAAATGAAAATTTTGAAAATACCGGTTATGCCGAACTTTGGAAATTAAGCACCAGAAAGATCGACAATGCGTTCAACAGGCTGATCCGATCGCTTCAGGGCAGAACAGCAGTTATTCCGTTAAGTGGAGGCTACGATTCAAGGTTGATCGCAGCCTGCCTCAGAAAAAACGGCTATAAAAAAGCAATTTGCTTCACCTATGGAAAACGTGAGAATCCGGAAACCGAAATATCAGAGCGTACTGCAAAAAATCTTGGGTATCCATGGTATTTTATTGAATATACGCCTGAATTGATACACGATTATATCTGTTCTGAAGAGTTCAATCAGTATTACACATATGCCTCACGTATGGTTTCTATGTTTTATATGCAGGAGTATTTTGCCACTCAGTACCTGAAAAGTAACCATATTGTACCCGACGATTCGGTTTTTCTTCCGGGGCATTCCGGTGACCTGCTTGGCGGAAGCCAGCTTGTTAAAATAATTCCGGAAACTCAGGCCTACTCATCCATTGCTGCCGAAATATTTAGCAGTAAATTCATCCTCAATAAAATATCGGAGGAAGAACGCAATCAACTCATAAAATTCATTGATAACCAGGTAAAGGCGAAGGATAATTCAGGTCATGAATATGGAAACCATGCGCCTTATTCAATATATGAAGATTGGGACATCAAAGAAAAAATAGCAAAATTCAATATAAACTCTTCGCATGTTTTTGGATATTTCGGGTACGAAGTCCGTTTTCCATTCTGGGATAATGAGCTTGTGGATTTTTACCGCGATATTCCGTTTAAATACAGAGCATACAAACGACTTTTTAATGATATTCTCAGGGAGGCATATTTTAAACCTATGGGGGTACACTATAAGAGGGAGCGCAATCCAACGGTTTTTCAGATAAGGAAGCAGGTTCTTAAGAACAGGCTGAAGAAATTTATACCTGAGAAGCTTATTAACCGCTTTAACTATGATACCGATTATTTTAATTATAAAGATATTACAGCGTATATGGTTGAACAAGCCATAAACAAAGGTGAAAACATAAATACAAATGTGAGGTATTACAATGCCATAATTGCTCAATGGTATTTGCTGCAGCTTGAGCATATGATCAACGCACAAACAAATAAAAAATAACATTTTATGGTTATTGAATATGCATTGACTTTTATCAGGTGTTTCAGGCGGTTTGGAATGATCAGTGGCATTTTAGTCTTCTGCAAGGTATATATTATCAAGGCAAAAGAGTTTAAAGTAAGAGGGGTCAGGCATAAGATCAGGCTCAGAAAATCAAGATCAGATCGTATTGTATTCAGCCATGTATTTCTTGAAGGGCATTACGATCTTGACCGTATTATGGTGCTCCGTGAGGACGCAAAAGTGATCGTTGATGCCGGCAGCAATATAGGGCTCGTATCGGTTCTCTATGCAAACAGGTACCCAAACGCGCTGATCATTTCCGTTGAACCGGAAAGCGATAATTTTGAATTGCTGAAAACCAATACTTCAAGGTATCAGAGGATAATTCCATTAAAGGCGGCATTATGGAACGAAAATGCGATACTCAATATATCCGAAACCGGAAGCGGATCTATGGGATACATGGTCTCAACAGACAGAAGTTCTGACCGAAACCGTCAGACCGGGGGTATTACAATCGACCAGATAATGAAAGACTATGGTATTCAAACAATTGATATATTGAAAATAGATATTGAAGGAGCCGAGAAAGAAGTATTTTCTTCAAACCATGATTCATGGTTAAGCAGAACACGCATCATAATTATTGAACTGCATGATGAGAAAAAGGAAGGATGCTCGAAAGCGGTCTTCAATGCACTGAGCAAATATTCCTTTGCTACATATATCTTGAAAGAGAATCTTGTTTTTGTAAATAGAAATCCCTGAGTTATTTCTTTGGTTAATTCTTTGTTATCTTATACATGGCAACTGTTTTACCCGAAACAATCCTTACAATGTACAATGCGGGTTATAGTCCTAACACAGAAATGCGGTTGCTTTTAACTGTTGTCCGGATAATCAAGCCATTTAATCCGATAATATCTATTTCATCAGGCAATTGGCCATTCTTTAAATTAACATATAGGATGTCTTTCACGGGATTTGCATAAACTTGTATAATCTCCTGTGATTCATGTTCCTGAATAGCTGAAAAAAAGGCGTCCTCAGTAAATATACCTGTTGTATCATTTCCTTTTCTGTAGGCAGTTAGTTCTCTTTCTTCACCCCATTCAAATTCCTCGTTTTTATAATATATTTCCCCTAATCCGATTTTATACCTAAACTCATATTTATTATCACCTTCCTCATAATTTCTCTCAAACAAAAATTGAGCAGAATCATAAATTGACATAAAATCAGGATTATCAAAGGAGCCTAGCGATTTTATATACATGTTTTTGGCGTCGACCGAACATTTTAAATAAGTATAATCCATATTAGTGTAAGGACTTTGCTCATAATTGTTAATAATTTTCGAATACTGAATCAATTCATTGTTATATCTGTTAACCGGATGACTTATTGAATTAACAAAAATCCATTTGCTATCATAACCTCTTCGATATATTTCATAAGAAGGAACAGAATCGCCGATCTGGTTATCAATTCCCACCAGATTATATCTGCCGGTATCATACACAGGGTCAAACCTCAGAATGCCATAGTTTTAAAGAGCACCACTGTATCGCCGGTTGATAATTACACAATTTTGGTTGAATCATTTTGGTTAAAAGTCTGTAGTTCTTTTTTCCAGGCTAGTATGGCAGTAATGCTATTTGCAGTATCAAATACCCAACTATAACCCGAATCTGCTTTTGGATATATGATAAAATTTTCGGGATTTCTGAAATTCCATGCTGAGTCAGTAATGATTATGGTTTTTTGAAGAAACTGGGGTTGATTGTAATAGGCAAACCCTGGGATACCACTGTATAGCATATCACAAGTATCGCAATCCCTGACAATTCTGTTTAAATAATAAATACTATCACTCCCTGAAACCGGTTTTATCGAATCTGTCCATATTGTGGTACCGATAAAAGATTCTCCGTTCTCTGATTAATTATACTTGCAACCGGGTTTTATGTTCATCCGATCTTGTGAATAGGTAATTGAAAACACATTGAGGAAAATAAAAAATAATAGGATTGAAAAGGAGCTTTTGACTTTCATATGCTTTAATAAATCTAAGATAGCATAAATTATTTTAAGTTTTTAGACCCTTAAAAAGTTGCAGGATACCGATTCATTATTAGTCGTTGCATGGATAAAATCATGGCACTTTTTAAGGTCCCTGAAATCTAGCCCTTAATTTTTATATCATACAAACGCAGCATCACCATCTCCGTCACGAAAGATGTAGTCATCAATATCACCAAGCTCTTCTTTAAGGCTTTTGCTGATCAGGAATGTAAAGCCCATCCTTCTTGTTAAAATAAAAGGATTGCGGGTGGACTGCAGCGCCTCCGAAAGCACCGGATCATATGTGGTCAGTGTTTTTGTTCCCAGCCATAATGCATGACTGAGAACAATCTGCCTGATGATGCTGCTATTTTCTTTATTGTAATACAGGTATGGTGTTTTCATATGACTACCTCTGGATGTCAAAGTCAGAAAGGCAATCAGGGCATGTCCCGGACCATAAACCTTAATGAATAACTGGTTAAAATTTCTGATCCCTGAAGAAAATTCATACCTGCGGCTGTTTAAATCTTCGGATGGAGTATTCAGGATCCACGGATAATGCATCAGCCAGTGAAAATCTTCTACTGTTTTAGGGGTGAGGTGTTTAAAGCTCAGGGTACCGATAAATTTCCATGTTTCCTCATCCACATCACGAACATATTCGAAACTGAAACGATTCTTAAGAAGCCGGCGATAACCGATAACCAGTCGTACCTCATTGAATGCATTTAATATATGGTCAACGATATTCAGCAGCATACGTACTCTTTTCAATGAAGGTTTTTTGGAAATGAGTATTTCGGTCAGGTTGAACCTCAGATAACCCCTGACTCCTTTCAGAATCTTAAATTCGGTGAATAATCCTGTTTTGTCGTATGCCCTCTTTGCAACCGGAATAAAATTAGTGATCAGTAAACGGCCTTGCCATACCCGGTGGGCCCGGGTCAGCAGCATCGGGGCAATTCCCTTTCCGCGCTGTTGGGAATCTACCCACATACAACTCAGCCATGCAACACGCATCTTTTTGTCGCGGTAATTCAGTTCATCAGGCATAGCGCCCAGATACCCGACCAGCACTTCATTTTCATATGCAAGAAGAAGGATTATATCTTCTGGAAGAGCGTGCGGATTAAGGGCATGTGACAATGCCCTGTGACGGCTGATGGGAATGGCCGGCATTGTATTGAATTCTTCGGATTCAAGAAATGCGTTAATCCCCGAGATCGTAATTTCTTTGATATCAATCATGTGATTACCGTTGTATACTATTTTTTCCCAATGGAGCCTTAATGATATAATACAAATATTCACTTTTAATCCGCTGTTTCCCGTTGGGGTTGTATTCTTCCATTGGTATCCGCTGAACGGTGTGTCCCTGTGGGTCCTTTTTTAACCCGGAACACCCGAAAACCAGATCGATACCTGCCTGATCATGCACTTTTTCGAAGAAACGGGCGGAAATCCCATGATCAGTGAAAGGAAATGAGAACACGCCATAGTTCAGTCCGAACTTTTCCCGGATCTGGCGCACACTTTCCCTCGCCTGGAATACCTGTTCCTCCTCAGGAATATACCTGAAATCAGGGTGATCGATGCTATGCCCTCCAAACGTAAATCCCTTGTTGATCAGTTCGGATACCTGATTTTCAGAAAGATAGGGAGAATGGTCGCGAAGATAGTCATCCACGGAAACACCGGCCATATTCAGCAGTTCATCCAGCAACACTCTTGAATCAAAACCAATATCTGCTATGATCTTCTGATAATGCCTGTTTCTCAATCCTTTTTCTTCTATCCATTTATGATAGGCCTTCCAGAATTTTGGATCGTCTTTTCTCTGTCTCAGGGAGTCGATGATCAACCCTGCTTTATGCCGGTAAAAAATTGTGGTATTATTGATAAATGCCGGGTTCAGAAAACATGTTGCAGGAATTCCCTTTGATAAAAGAACAGGTGCCACAGTATGGTAAAACTCACTCAATCCGTCATCAAATGTGAGGTGAAAACAGGGGGTTGTTATTTTTTGACCGTAGTTATGCATCAAAATGAGTTGTGCCAGATCAACCGGCTTATAATATTTGGTCAGGTATTCGAGGTCACTGATGAATTGTTTTATATCCTTTGTTTTGTAAATATGCCGGGTATGTACCGGTTTTTCATTGCTTACAGCATGATATAACGGGACCAGCAGTTTCCTGCCGCTTATCTTTACCAGCATTTTAATGGGCATAACCGATCCGGCAAGATCTGTTACGGAATTTATAAGGTTTCTGTATCTGGCCATTAATTCAGTTTTCTGATTTTATCAATAATGGCTTTTGTGGTTTTCAGGTACCACGGCAATGCCGATTTACTTACCGAGTAATAAGGCTGATCTGCTGATCCGAATCCCTTAAAGAAATAGGCAATGCTTGAAATATTGGAACCCGAAAAATCCAGGATCATGTTTTGTCCCGAATGATCCCTGATAAAACTGTTTAACAGGTAGAACATGGCTTTATTTTTTTTACCCGAATCAGATGACGAGGAGTAAAAGTTGATCCGGTTCCCGTAAAAAACAAAACATGCTGCAGCAAGCAGTTCATTTGCAGTTGAATACATTCCATACGTTTTAATTTCCGTATGGTTTTTCAGTGTATTCAGCAGGGGCTCGATCAGCCTGAAATCATTAGTGCTGACTTCCCCTATCCTGCCTGCAAGCGTATGTTCCATAAAAGCTGAAAAATCATGGAAACGGATATCCTGACTAAAGGTAAAATTATTTCTTTCGGCCCTGCGGATATTTTTTTTATTGCTGTCTGAAAAGTGGTCGTATTTTTCCTGGTAGCTATTTTTCAGTTCAAGAATAAAATTTGTATTCCTGCGTGTTGTATAACCTTTAATATCCAGCGATCCTATATCCTGGCCGAAATTCAGGTTCAGGTCAATAATCCTGAAGTCGGCCGGTACCTTGCCAAGAAACTGTTTCGTTAGTTCCTCCGGAACCGGCGAGGCAGAAAATATACCCAGCTGCTGTGTATAAAGGGGTTGAAATATATACTTAATGCCCATTTTCTTTCGCCATGCCAGGGGCATAACTACCTCATAATCATTCTCTACAAGAGCATCCCATTCCGGTGAAACAATATCGAGATACCAAGAGCAGGCATAGATCAACCGGTTGGCTGCTCGCTCAATACAACCATTCCACCTGCTTTTATCGATTTGCTTATGATACAAATACCTGATCATAACTATCGGCGAACAATTTTATGGAAAAGTAAGCAAAAATTGCCAGATTTTACCCTGAAATGCACTCCGCAATCGGACATGGGATTCTGCCATGACGAAAAATCAACTGTGGATTAAATACCGTAATGATTGATTTTTAACCTCTTAATTACCGCTATTACCTGTTTACAGGAAGCTGAACACAAAAAACATTTCCCCGTGGGTCATTGGGTTCCACCCATGCTCTGCCTCTATGGGCATCGGTAATTCTTTTCACGATGGCAAGTCCCAATCCCGAACCCTGGCCGGATTTATCAGACAACCTTACCAGTCGTTCGAAAATTACTTCACGTTTTACTTCGGGAATGGTATCTCCAAGATCAGAAACTTTAACAACCAGTTTCCTATTGTGTATAAACGCATCTACAATGATCAGTTTACCTTCATGGCCATATTTTACAGCGTTGCTAAGGTAGTTTCTGAAGATCTCTGCAATTATCGGATTTGCTTTGATTTCCATGGGCCCTTTTGAAGAATATTTTATTTTGAACGTTTCGGTGTTTGATGGTGAAAATTCACTGATGATGTCACGGATGATCTGATCAGCATCCACCTGAACCATATCAATATTCTCTCCATGACTAAGTTTGGCAAGGGTTGAAGCGTTTTCAATAACCTTAAGCAATGCCTGTGAAGACTTGAGGATATTGGTGCATAGTTCATTGTTGTGGTCCTGACGATAAAGCAGATCGGCAAACCCGTAAATAACTCCTGCATTATTTCTGAGATCGTGAGATATCACATCAAGAAGCAGGTCTTTCAGGTTATTTGCTTCCGCCAACTCCTGCGAGAGGTCACGGAATTTCGATTCTGATTTTCTCAATTCCTCAGTGCTCTGCTTGCGTTCAATGGCATAGAACACAGAACGTTTCAATAAGGTGGCGTCAACTTCGTTTTTAACCAGGTAATCCTGTGCGCCTGATTGAACTGCCATATTACCCAGTTCTTCATCAGACAGACCTGTGAGGACGATAACGGGTAATTGCGGTGCGACTTCATACACCAGATTAAATGATTCAATTCCCTGGCTGTCTGGCAGTCCCAAATCAACGAGTACAAGATCGAATGGTCTTTCCGCCAAAAGACCTACTGCCTCTTTTATCCTTCTTGCATGGGTTACTTTAAATTGGCGTGAACCGGAAGAACGAAGCATCTCGGTATAGATAACCGCATCTTCGGAGTCATCTTCGATCAACAACAATCGTATTTTTTCCTGCATATGAATTACGTTGATGGAAATTTAAATACTGTAAACCAGATGTTATGAATCGATTTTATAGCTTGTTCAAACTGTTCACAATCAACAGGTTTTGTAATAAAACTTGAAGCTCCGAGCAAATAGGTCCGGGCGATATCATCATCATCCTCAGATGTGGTTAAAATAATCACCGGCAACTTCTTCAGTTTATGTTCTCTTTTGATCGCCTGCAAGGTTTCAATGCCATTCATTTTGGGCATGTTAAGATCAAGAAGAATAAGATCAGGGGTCTCCGAATCTACGAATGGTCCCTGTTTCTGCAGGTATCGCAGCGCTTCCTCGCCGCTTTCCACCGAGGTAATCGAGAGGTTGATTTTCGATTCTGAAAGAATATCCCGGGTAAATTCAATATCACCCTGGTCATCATCAATCAGTAAAATTTTAACCGGACCTTCCTTTTTATTCATGGTGTTATGGTTCTAGCTTTTCTGAGAGTAAACCTGAATTTCGAACCTTCTCCGGGTTTTGATTTCAGCCAGATCTCTCCGCCGTGACGTTCCACAATTTTTTTGCAGAGCGCCAGTCCGATACCTGTACCGCTATATTCATCGCGTGTATGCAGGCGTTGGAAAATGATAAATATCCTGCCGGCATATTGCATATCGATACCTAATCCGTTGTCGCGAACCTCAAATTGCCAATATTCTTTCTTTTCTTTTACGTCAATATGAATTTCAGGAATCGTATCTTTATTCCTGAATTTTATCGCATTGCTAACCAGGTTTTGAAAGAGTTGCGTCAACTGAATATTATCAGCTATCAAAACCGGCATTTTACCATACTCAATTATTGCTCCCGATTCTGTAATGGAGATTTCAAGATTATCGAGCACATTTTGAAGTACTGAATTTATATCGGTAGGTTCAAATGGTTTGCCTCTTGTGGTTATTCTCGAAAGCTGAAGCAGGTCGTTGATCAGGTTTTGCATGCGTTTTGCACCGCCTGTAATATAATCGATATAGTGATTTGCCTTTTCATCGAGGTTTCCCCGGTACCTGTTGGCAAGGAGTTCGGAAAAGCTTTTGATTTTTCTCAGGGGTTCCTGAAGGTCGTGTGAAGCTATATAGGCAAACTGTTCCAGGTCATTGTTCGAACGCTCAAGCTCACTCATCATTTTTTTGAGCTCAGCTTCTGCTTTTTTCTTTTCGGTGATCTCTACTGAAAAAATCGATGCTCCCATAGTTTCACCGTTATGGAGGATAGGGTTCAACGATATTTCCCAGTACCTGGTGTTGCCATGATCACTAAGTTTCTCCTGAACAACAATTTTTTCTCCGCTGAATGCTTTATCAAATCGCTCCTTCCAGATTTTCCTGGACTTATTGGGTAATATTCTCATAAAATTCATGTTCGGCTCAATCTCTTTTCCTGTGAATTGATTGAATTCGTTCCGGAAATGGGAATTCATGGTAAGTACCCGGAAATCCCGGTCAACCGACCAGATCGACAGTTCTTTGTTCTCAATTAAGGCTGTCAGATTTTCTTTACTGCGTAGAATTTCATTTTCGGCATTTTTTCTGTCCGTAATGTTGTTTACCATTCCCGAGATCTGCTTGTCGCTTAGTGATGCGGTAATCAACGCAAACAGGTCTTTACCTTTTTTTGTGCGTAATTTAACTTCGTAGTTATCGATAATTCCATTGTGTGCTCTTAAATCCTCAAGCATTATTTTACGGTCATCAGGGTTGCTGTACAATATCTTTGAGTTGGTTTTCATCAGCTCGATCTGCGAATCGTATTCCAGCATTTTTGCAAAAGCATTGTTGGCATAAAGAATATCCCCTGAAAGACTGGTTTGATATACCCCAACAAGCGAGTTGTCTATCAATCCCCGGTACTTTTCCTCGCTATTCTTCAATGCTTCGATGATCTTTTTTTGCCGTGTTAGATCTTCAAAAATGAGCAATACCCCCGAAGGTTCTGATGATTGCGGAAGGTATTCAAGGAATGTATTGATATTCAGCCATCTGATTTTCCGGTCGGTTTGATTCATGATACCTACCGTAAGGTTTTTGATTTCACCGGAATTATTAAGTGAAACCGCCACAGGATGATTTTGACGGTTCAGCCTGGTACCTTTTGAATCAACAGTATTCCATCGTTTATCCGTGATCCTTATTCCGGATTTATTATCCGGCGTGAGTCCCATAACCCTAATTGCTGCAGCATTTACTTCGGTAATTACCAGGTTTTTATCCAGGTAAACAACACCTCTTTTCATGGCACCGAAAAGTGTCTTATAACGGCTTTCCAGCTTATATAATTGAAATTCGAGAGGGTGAATTTTATCAATCAATGGATTTCCGGATTGTTTTTCAACTGTCATATTTCATTGTTTCGACAAAGGGCAGGCAGGTTATTTAAAATTACGATATATTTTCCAGAAATAATACAGTGAACCGGTGATTTGTCTCATCGTAAGTGATTAGATGATTAAGTGATTAGGTGATTAGGGTAGAATGCATGGAACAAGGAAGGTTTGTTGTAACACATAATGATACAGGTCACTTCTTATTCTGAACAGACGTTCTTTTATTCCACGTGAAGAACGAGCCCTTTGAGATACTCTCCCTCGGGATGGTAAATGCTTGCCGGATGATCAGCGGGTTGGGATAATTGATGAACTAAAGTAACTTTTCGTTTGGTGTTTGCAGCAGCCGCAAATACCGACTTCCGAAAGTTCTCCCTGGTAACAACCTGTGAACAGGAGAAAGTAAACAGGATTCCCCCGGCTCAATTTTTTCCAATACTATCTGATTCAGGCGTTTGTAACCTTTCAGAGCATTTGCCAGTGCATTCTGATGCTTGGCAAATGCTGGAGGATCAAGGATAATCAGGTCGTACCTGTTTTGCATATGGCTTAAAAAATGGATAGCATCCCGGGTAAAAGCTTCGTGTTGTGTGGTTTTTCCAAAATTAAGCAGGATATTTTCTATAGTGGCATTAATGGCCGGTGCAGACGAATCGACCGAAGGTACCAGCCTGGCTACTCCGCTTAAAGCATAAACCGAGAAGCCGCCGGTATAACAAAACATGTTCAGCACTTTTCTGCCGGCAGCATATTTTTTCAACAATACCCTGTTTTCGCGCTGGTCAATAAAGAACCCTGTTTTCTGTCCTTCTTCATGATTGATCATGAATTTAAGTCCTTTTTCGATAACTACCTGTGGCGGTGCAGAGTTGAACAGGTACTCATCGTTCAGCGCTTCACCCTGCCTGAAAGGAATTGAACCTTTGCTTTTATCGTAAATGGCCAGTAATTTTTTTCCGTAAAGCCCTTTCAGAATTTCTGTAAACAGCATCCGGTTCTTGTGCATCCCCAAAGTATGGCATTGAATCACTACAACATCGTTGTATTGATCCATGATTACCCCGGGCATCCCGTCTCCTTCGGCATTAACAAGCCTGTAAACAAACGTAAGCGGATTACCGGCCAGCCCGAGATCTTTCCTGAAGGTATATGCCGAAATGATTTTTTTTTCCCAGAAACCGGAATCAACTGTACAATTCTCAAACGAAAATATCCTCACTGCGATGGTGGAAGGATGAAAATGACCGGGGGTCAGAAAATCATCCGAATGGCTCTATACTTCAACCACATCACCTTTAACAGGCTGGTCCTCTGTTTTGTCAATGCCACCGGAAAAGATCCAGGGATGCGGCCGCTTTACAGATTGTTCCTTACCTTTTTTCAGGATGATCCTAACCCTGGTTTCCATATTGATTCTGCAATTTTAAATAGATCTCATGGCATACCCATGCATCGGTGGCCGCATAAGCCAGTTGTTCCGAGTCGAGAATTTCTTTTTCCCAGTTTGAGGTTTGCTGCCGTTTTGAAATTTTAATGCCCAGGATATTTGCCGCAAGTTTTTTCAATCCGTTATCTTCAATGGAAAATTGTTTTACATATTGCTGCAGATCAATAAAACCTGCCGGTTCAAATTTTTTAAGCCGTCGCAGAGAATGGATATCATCTTTAAGAGCCAGTCCGATTTTGGCAATCTTTTCGTCCTCAAAAATGTCGACAAGGAATGCGGGAATGCCTGTTTTGTTTATCCTGATCAGAAATGCATCGTTGGAAGTGGCCAGCTGTATCAGTGCAACATTATGCGTTCTGCCTTTTTTAAAGCTCGGCTTCGTTTCGGTGTCAAAACCGAATATCGTCTTATGGTCGAGACTGTTCTCAAGGATTTTCAGCCGTTGTATGGTATCTATAAGGTGGATTCTTCCGCCAAACTGTCCTTGTGGCAGGGCATTGATCTCATCCCTGGAAATGGTGTTCCGGTAATTTGGGCCACTGCTCATGTTCATTCCAAATGTAATTTCTTAATTTATGAATACAGATATTTTCTGTTGTGCAAAGGTACTTTTATTTTTTGCTATGTTCATGTGTATATTCATCAGCACTTGTCAGAATGAATACATATCTGATCCTTTTTCATTATTTTAGTGATAAAATCCAATCTTAATTCTCTGTGATGTCTGCACTGGATTATTGGTTTATAGCTTTGCGTATAATTGTATCGGTATGTTGTAATGGTATTTTACCTTTACCGGCGCCTGGAAAGAACCGAAACGTTCTATGAGTTATGAACAGTATTCTTCATAAACCACTAACAAACAGGCCTTTCGATCGGGAATATACCATTCATACTTCCAGAAGCAGTGGTCCGGGAGGACAGCATGTAAATAAAACGGAAACTAAAGTAGAATTGCGCTTTGATATCGATCAGTCTGACTGTTTGAACGAAGAAGAAAAGAGGGTATTGAAAGAAAAGCTTAAAAGGCGTATCAGCAGTGATGGCATTCTTTTTGTTTATGCCCAGGAACGCCGCAGTCAGCTTATGAATAAGAAACTCGCCGAAAAAAGATTCATGCAGTACCTGACAACTGCACTGAAAAAGCCAAAAAAACGGATTCCGACAAAACCCACGAAAAAATCGGTCAAGAAAAGGCTCAGTAAAAAGATACAACAGTCGGAGAAAAAAATAAGAAGGGGGAAAGTCAATATCAGGCAGGAGAATCAATCCTGAGCCTGATTTGCCAGACTTCTTCAAATTTTAAAGAATTTCCGATTCGAAATGATGGAGCATCAGTTTTTTCAGTTCCGGGTATTCATGGATGACCGGAAATTGCGGGTAGTCATTGATTACATTCTGTGGCGGCCTGAAGAGTATGGCTTCATCGGCTTCCTGCAGCATGGAAACATCGTTGTATGAATCGCCAAAGGCAATAACACTGTAGTTCAGACTTCTCAATGCCTGGATGACTTTTCTTTTTGCATCTTTCTGCCTGAGGTTATACCCTGTAATGTTTTTATCTTCATCCACTACCAGCGAATGGCAGAAGAGGGTGGGCCACTCCAGTTGCTTCATAAGCGGTGTCGCGAATTCAACAAAGGTATCCGAAACAAGCACAAACCGTGTACGTTGTTTTAGCCAGTTTACCATCTCAAGGGCGCCCTCAAGAGGTTTAATGGTAGCAATAACTTCTTGAATATCTTTAAGTTTAAGATTATGTTGTTCGAGAATTTTAAGCCTGTACCGCATCAGTTCATCATAATCTTTTATATCCCTTGTGGTAAGCCTGAGCTCTTCAATACCGGTTCTTTTTGCCACGTTAATCCAAACCTCAGGTACCCATACACCTTCTAAATCGGAACAAACAGCATACATAACAGTCACTATTTTTAGAATATCACCTTAATACTTATCTTTTAAAAACGATTTGAAGACACTGTAATCGTTTTTCATATGTTCATATTTTTCTTCTTTCTCCTCCAGACCTTTCATATTTTCAGGCAATTCAGGTTCAATCCTAAGGAGTTTTCTGATCTCATCAGGAAATTTCGCCGGATGTGCAGTTTCGAGACTGACGGAAAGCTGTTCAGGATCTGCATCTCCGGGATGGAATTCAAAGTTTTTCATCAATCCTGCCCAGCTCACTGCACCATGAGGTTCGAGGAGCACGTGCCGGTTTTTATAGGTATGGATGATCGTATCTTTTGTAAGTTTGTCGTTTACGCTTACTGCATACATATCTTTTCTCATCTCATCGAGCATTGGTTCCCTGATGATCAATCCATTTTCATCCATTACACCACCATACAGCGATATGATTCTTGCAACATTGCTCGGATGGCCGACATTCATGGCACTTGAAATGCAGTTGAGGGAAGGCACTATTGTAGAATATTTCCCGGTCTGCCAGTATACAGGCACTTCATCATTTTCATTGGTACAAACCACAAACCGTTTCACCGGCAACCCCATTTTCATGGCAATCAAGCCGCCCATCAGGTTTCCGAAATTTCCCGACGGTACTGAGAAAACAGCACGCTCCTCGCCGGTGGCACCGGTAAGCTGAGAATAGGCGTACAGGTAATAAACCGATTGTGGGATCAGCCTGCCGATATTGATTGAATTGGCCGAGGATAACGGAAAAAGGTCAAGATCGGGATCGGCAAAAGCTCTTTTAACTATAGACTGGCAATCGTCAAATTTTCCCGACAATGCAATGATCCGAATGTTTTTATGAAGGGTGGTCATCTGTTTTCGCTGCCTGTCTGTAACTTCTTTTTCAGGAAACAGCACAATCACTTTTATATTTTCCAGTCCATAGAATGCGTTGGCTATGGCGCTTCCTGTATCTCCTGAAGTTGCTGTAAGGATGATCAGTTTTTTGTTCTCTTTCTGAAGAAAATGCTGCATCAGCCTGCCCATCATGCGGGCCGCAAAATCCTTGAACGAAGCAGTGGGGCCATGATCAAGGCGCATGATGTATTTCCTTTCGTAAACCTTTTCAAGTGGCACCGGAAAAGTATAGGCATCACCGGTGATCTTTTGCAGTTCGGAATCCGGTATTTCGAATCTTAAAAACTTATGCATGACTGCATAGGCTATTTCGTGATAAGGCTTTCCAACCAGATTTTTAAGTTCTCCGGTTGAAAAGACGGGTATCGATTCAGGCATATACAAACCCCTGTCGGGCGCCAATCCCTTTAAAAGTGCTTCCCTGAAAGTGACTTTTTCAGCACGGAGGTTTGTGGAATAATATCGAATAGCCTGACCCATAGAATTTTTTACCAATTAAGCACATATTAAAACCTGTTTTGCAACTTGTTCAGTTCGTTCACTGTAAATTCCCTGAACGACCTTATCCTGAGATCGGCAAATCCAAACCGGGGGTGATCATATTCTTTCTCATCCGGAATGATAACCACCTTCATTCTGGCAGCCTTTGCCGCAAGTGCACCATAGAATGAATCTTCAAAAGCAAGGCATTTCTCCGGGTCGGCTCTCAGCAATCTGGCCGACGAAAGATAAACACCAGGGTGAGGTTTACCAAATTCTTCAAACTCACTCGAATGAATGGCTGCAAACTTATCCTTTAATTTTAATTTTTCCAAAACTGCCTGAATAATTTTCATGCCGGAGGAGGAAGCTACACCCATTGGGATGTTTCTTTCCTCAAAAAAACGGATTATTCCATCAACACCTTCTCTCCGGACTCCTTTTTCCGAGATTAGTTTCATTACTTCATCCGCAATCTCATCGGCTACCTGTTCGGGCGATTTTGAACTCCAGGGTTTCCGGGAAAACCAGTATTTTACTGTACTCATGTTATCGAGCCCGGTAGTATTCCTGCACATCTCATCCGTCAGATTCAGTCCTACCGATTTAAAAACCTTTTGTTCGGCTTTTTTCCACATAGGTTCCGAATCAATAAGGATGCCGTCAAGATCAAAAATTACGCCTTCAGTCATGATTCCAAGCGCTGAACTCAGGAACGGATTAATCCAGCAAAATTGCTGGCGCAGGCCGAAATATCCCGGAATTCTTCCTCATATGTCTCAATGATCAGGTGGCTATTACACATTGGCGATTCGGATAATGTCAGCAAAAACGCCGGCTGCCGTCACTTCAGAACCTGCGCCATAACCTCTGATAATCATGGGTTGTTCACGGTATCTTTCAGTGGTCAGTAATATTATGTTGTTGCTGTCTTCAAGATTAAACGCCGGGTGCATGGAGTCTACCTCCATAAGTTCAACGGTTGCCTTATCTTTTTCCAGGAGTGCAACATACCGCAACCTTTTGTTTTCTTTACCCAGATGCTTCCACCGGTTCTCAAACACAACATCTTGTTCCCTGATCTTTTTCCAGAAATCTTCAACCGAACCTTCAAAGCAGTCGTCGGGAAGAATTTTATGGATGGAAATATCTTCTTTTTCTAACTGATAACCTGCTTCCCGGGCAAGTATAAGCAATTTTCTGACTACATCGGCACCGCTCAGGTCAATCCGCGGATCAGGTTCGGAATATCCTTTTTCTTTAGCCATCTCTACAGCCTTGCTGAATTTTACCTTATCGCTAAGGATGTTGAAGATATAATTCAATGTACCCGAAAGCACAGCCTCAAGCCTGATGATCCTGTCACCGCTTCTTATAAGGTCATTTAATGTGCTGATAATGGGTAGTCCTGCTCCCACGTTTGTTTCGAACATGAACTTAACCTTCCGTTCTATGGCAATATTTTTCAATGATTTGTAGGTTGCATAATCCGATGAGCATGCGATTTTATTTGCAGCCACAACCGAGACAAAGGAATTGAGCACTGCAGGATAGGTCGATGCGATCCTTTCGTTGGCCGTACAATCAATGTATACGCTGTTCCTGAGGTTCAGGTAATTCATTTTTTGAATGAACAGGTCAATATCTGCTTTTTCACCCTCTGATTCGAGGTCCTTCAGACAAGTTTCCAAATTCATGCCACCCTGGTTCATCAGCATTTTTCTCGAATTGCTTATGCCGATTACATTGATGTTCAGCCTGTGATCCCGAAGCAATTTGTCTTTCTGATGGCTGATCTGTCCGATGAGGCTTTTTCCAACGGTGCCCAGACCAATAAGATATAAATGCAATTCACGGATGTGTGAGAGGAAAAATCCTTCGTGAATTACATTGAGGGCTTTTTTAAGGCTTTCCTTCTTGATCACCACCGAAATGTTCAGTTCTGATGAACCCTGCGCTGTGGCGATCACACTGATGCCATTTCTTCCCAGGGAAGAAAAAAGGATAGCCGAAATCCCGGGGGTATTTTTCATCTGCTCACCGACAATGGCAATGACTGAAAGTTCTTTTTCGATGAGAATATTCAATTCTTCCCTATATTTTATTTCGGGTTCGAACTCCTTCTGGAGTTCTTCGATGGCCAGTTCCGAATCATGCGGATTAATGGCAAACGTGATGGAATATTCCGATGAAGCCTGCGTGATGAGGATAATATTGAAATTATTTAATGCCAGTGTATTGAAAATCCTGCTGGCAATGCTCCTGGTTCCGACTAGTCCCGGACCCTGCACGGTAATAAGGTCTATATCGTCGATCGATGATATCCCCTTGATCATCTTGTCGGATTTACCGCTGCTTTCTTTGCTGATCATGGTACCACTGGCACCGGGATTAAATGTGTTTTTGATGACGATCTCGATATTTTTCTGGTAGACGGGTTGGATCGTTGGTGTATAAATAACTCCTGCACCGAAATGCGACAATTCCATGGCTTCGGCATAACTCAGCGATTCTATGGCAAGCGCTTTGCTGACCTTTTTAGGATCGGCAGTCATGAAACCATCAACATCGGTCCATATCTCCAGTCTCCCGGCCTCAAGGGCTGCTGCGAAAATTGCTGCCGTATAATCCGATCCGCCCCTGCCCAGAGTGGTGATTTCGTTACGATCGTTGCTGGCAATAAATCCCGGCACTATGGCTGTTTTATCGAAGGTTTTGAACTTAAAATTGATCTGCCTGTTGGTGGCTGAAAAATTGACTTTGGCCTGGCCAAAATCGCTGTTGGTTTTTATGATGGTCCTTACATCAAGCAATTCCGAATTCCGTATAATGAAGCTCAGAATAAGAGAAGACAGCTGTTCTCCGAAACTTAGCACCTTATCCTTGATTTTCGGGGTTATGTCGCCCAGCATGTAAATTCCGTTTACAATGTTTGATAGTTCCTTTAGCAGCGAGTTAGTCCGGTGCATCAGGTCACTTCTTTCGGGTTCGGATGTCAGTGCATTGATAAAATCAAGATGAATACCCTCGATCTCGTTGTAGATCTTGAAGAAGTCCCTGTCTTTTGATGAAGCCAGATGACAAAGCTCGCCCAGCTTGTCTGTAATTCCTTTAAATGCTGAAAAAACCACGACCAGTTGTTCACGCTCTTTTTCAATGATCTTTTTCACTTCGAGGATACTCTCGGGACTGCCGATAGAAGAACCTCCGAACTTAAGTACTTTCATAACTCCGGGGATTAAAAATGGTGACCTTGTTTGTTCATAGTAACAAATTTAACAAGATTTATGGATCTAAGGGAGGCGAACATAAAATACTTCGGTGATGAATCGAAGGATCTTATCACAAAACAATTGATTTGTCAGGCCGGCGAGGCGCTTGACAATTCAACATCTTTATCCGTTTTACGGATGAGTCCCTGAAGCGCCTTTCCCGGTCCCACCTCGGTGAAGGATGTTGCACCGTCACTGAGCATGTGTCTTACTGTCTGTGTCCATCTGACAGGTGCTGTAAGCTGGAGTTTTAGATTTTCTTTGATCTCCGAGGGATCCGTTGATGGTAATGCAGTGACATTTTGGTATACGGGGCATACGGGTTCTGAAAATGATGCATGCTCAATGGCAGATTCAAGTTCCAGCCGGGCCGGCTCCATGAGTGGTGAGTGAAATGCTCCGCCAACCTGTAGTTTTAATGCCCGTTTTGCACCCAGAGCCGTGAATTTTTCAAGGGCCAGGTCTATCCCCTTCACCGATCCCGAAATCACCAGCTGACCGGGACAATTATAATTTGCAGGCACCACTGTTGCGTCAACCTCCCGGCAGGCTTTTTCAACAACCTCATCATCAAGCCCCACTACAGCAGCCATTGTTGAGGGTTCTATTTCGCAGGCTTTCTGCATGGCCATGGCGCGCTTTGATACCAGCACAAGACCGTCTTCAAAGGAAAGGGCGCCGGCAGCCACAATTGCCGAAAACTCTCCCAGTGAGTGTCCTGCAACCATTCCGGGAATGAATTTATCCCCGAGAAGTGTGGCCAGGATCACAGAATGGATAAAAATGGCAGGTTGGGTAACCTTTGTTTGCCGCAGGTCTTCACCGGAGCCTGTAAACATCAGGTCGGTGATACTGAATCCCAGGATATTATTGGCTTTTTCGAACATATTTCTGGCCTCGTCGGAAAGCTCAAACAGGTCTTTCCCCATGCCGGTAAACTGGGCACCCTGCCCCGGGAAAACATATGCGTTCATGGTATGCGGTTTTTATTGTTCAGGTCGCAAAAGTACTAAAATATGGCAATTATCAAAGCGGTAACCGGTAGTGAATCATACCAGTCACCCTGTAAAAATTAGTTTAAATCAGCAGGTTTGGTACACAACGGGGCGGGTGCTTGACGACTCATAAAAAATATGTAAATTGTGGCTCTCGTATTGTGACTGGTAAAAAAGGTTTTCAGCATGGGTAAACACATTAAAATGAACCGGAGAGATTTGCTTAAGGGACTGGCAGTATTACCTGCTCTCGGTGTTTTCGGTTTTTCGTTCGCACAGAAAAGAAGGTATGATGCTGTAAAGAGCAGGGAACAAAGAGAACTGCTGGCCGATCTTGGCCTTGATTTCACTGATGAATTTTCTCCCTTACAACCCGGATATTCAGGCGAAAAGAATGACAGATTAAGGATAGGTATAATCGGGCTTGGATCGAGGGGCATGCAGCTCATGCATGCACTGGGCTATGCAACAAAGGACTGGATAGACGAGCATACAGATGCTTCGGGAAAACCAGACAATGCTTTGTCTGCTTTTTTTGCCCAGCAAAATATGAATGTCTCTGTAACTGCAGTATGTGATGTGTTCGATCTTAACCTGCAACAGGGAACAGAAGCCTCTGCCTATGACCGTGAGAACAATGATTATACGGAAAATCCGGCCAGGGGATATGCCGATTACAGAAAGTTGCTTGAAGATAAAGATGTGGATGCTGTGATAGTGGCCACTCCCGATTTTCACCATACACAGATGGCAAAAGATGCCATTCTTGCCGGGATGGATGTGTACTGCGAAAAAAGTATGGCACATACTGTTAAAGAGGCGCTTACCTTACTTGATACGGTCAGGGCCAGCAAAAAGGTGTTCCAGGTCGGACACCAGTATCTGCAGAATGATATTTTTCCCAGGGCCAAAGGATTGATCCGTAACAACAAACTGGGAAAAATCACCATGGTGGAAGCTACATCAAACAGGAATTCATACGACGGGGCATGGGTACGGCACCTTTATGCGGATGGCACTCCAAAACCGGGCGATTCCGGGTCGATCGACTGGAAATTATGGCTGGGCGATGCTCCGGATGTTCCTTTCAGCAAAGAAAGGTATTATAACTGGACCCTTTGGTGGGATTATGGCAATGGCGTGATCAGTCAGCTTATGTCGCATGAATTCGATATAGCCAACCAGATGCTTGAACTCGGAATACCTGAATCTGTGACTGCTGAAGGAGGTATTTTTTATTATAAGGACGGGAGGGAAATACCGGATATTCTGAACGTGGTTTGCAACTATCCTGAAAAGGATTTTTCCTTTCTGTATAGTGTCTCACTGGCTTCCAGCAGGGAACGGGGCAGGGTGTTTATGGGTCATGATGCTTCCATGGAACTTAATTATTCTTTAAAATATACGATAGACAGAGAGTCGACTCAATATTCCGGCTACATTAAAGATCAGCGGATCAAACCCGATAACGTGTTATTCGAGTATAAACCCGGTTCAGGATCGGTGGACGCTTTTGCCTCGGCCACCGAACAGTATTATGCGAGCAGGGGACTTGCGTATACGATAAGGAATGGCACGCAGGTCGATTCTACCCATTTGCATGTAAGGGAATGGCTTGATTGCATCCGTTCCGGTAATTCTCCCAGTTGCGGAATCGAAAGGGGTTTTGAAGAATCAATCGCGTGCATAATGGCCGCAAAGTCTTATCGTGAGATGAGAAGGGTCAGGTGGGACTCTGTGCATAGAAAGATCATTTGAACCAGGAAATTTGCCTTGTTTAATCTGTTAATTTTGTATTTAATGATTGGAAATAATATACCTAGGAGACTACTACCTATCCTTTTCCTCGGCGGCTGGATCGGTTTCGGTACATCATTTGCCCAGCCGTCGATCAGTTTTGCAGGACAAACATTTGATTTTGGCCCTGTAGCTAACCTGGGATATCCTCCGGCGGCATTCGAATTCACCAACACGGGAACAGCGCCTCTTGCTATTCTGATTGTCACCAAGGGAGACGGGATCAATATTAGTTATGAGAACAAATTCATTCAGCCTGGCGAAAAGGGCAGGATTCTTGTTCTGCCCGATCTGAATACGCTCGGTCCGTTCCGCGAAGAGATCAGCATACTGACCAATGCATCTGAAAAACCAGAAGTGATCACCATCACCGGAACTGTGCTTTCGGTTCAGCAATGTTTCCCGGATCAGACAAATATGGATCTCCGTACCGTGAACGTGATCAACAGCCGGACAAAGGAACCTGTGCCAGGGGCAACCCTTTCTTTCGTGCATAACATGCAAAACAGGATAGGGGGTGTGACGAACCATCAGGGTAAACTTAACAGGGAACTGCCTGTAGGCCAGTATCATCTTGATATCCGGGCTGGAGGATATCATCCCTATAGTTCTGATTTTTTTCTCAGGCGGTCTGTTCCGGCGCTCTTTTATGAGATCGATCCCCTGGAAAGTGCTTTACCTGAACCTGAGATTACCGAAGTCACTCCTCCAGAAATCACCGCACACGATACGATTACCAGGAAAGGCGAAGAGGAGACGGAACTGCCTGTAGATAAATTTTCAGCCAACAACCTGGTATTTTTGGTGGACGTATCGTTGTCGATGAAAGCCGAAGACAAGCTCGAACTGCTGAAATCATCGGTAAAGAACCTTGTGAGGGTGTTGCGGTTAATCGATAACGTGGCAGTCATTTCTTATGCTGAAGAGCCCAGGGTGCTTCTCCGTTCTGTAACCGGAGATGAAAAGGATAAGATCAATGCTGTGATCGATGAACTCACTCCGGGGGGCATAACCAACGGGGTAAAGGGATTGAACAGCGCCTACCAACTCGCCGAACGAAAATTTGAACCAGCAGGAAACAACCAGATCATCCTTGCAACCGATGGCAAATTCACAGGGGAAGCAATGTCTCCCTATAAATTCAGACAGATGATTACGGGATATGCAGAAAAGGGGATAACCATCTCCATCATCGGATTTGGGGTCGACGAGAAGGCGGTGGAATTCATGAAAGAAATTGCTTCTTATGGGAAAGGAACATACATTCATGTTACCGGAGAAGACAATATTTCGGATTTGCTGATCAACGAGATCAAAGCCAACTCCCTCATCGGAAGATGATACCTTTTTTGGTTGTCCCGGACAATATTGCCAAAAAAAACGCATTATTTAAATGGCCATGTAGATACCCGAATACAGAGGCAATGATGTACAACTTTGCAAATGAATACGCCATAACATCCAATTGATGAACATTAATAAAAGCGGTTCCCTTGGGATTCTCATTATCTCCCTGATTTCTTTACTTATTCTTCTGATTATAGGAAGAAAAGCAGACGAACCTGAAAAAAAGGAGGTTTCTTATCCTTACCTGATCTACCTCCCCGATGAATATGCAGGCTCGTGGAAAAAAGATTTTCCCCTGATGATCTATCTTCACGGGGCATCTGTGAGAGGAACTGACCTCAATAAAATTAAGGCATACGGACCGCCATACCTGGTTGATAAAGGCAAAAAATTCGATTTCATCATTGTTTCGCCCCAATGCCCGGCTGGAAAATCATGGAGCAGCGAAAACTGGTTTGGGCCTCTTTTAAAAGAGCTTACCTCGAAATACCGGATCGATCCGTTACGGATTTACCTTACCGGAATGAGCATGGGAGGTTATGGCGCATGGAATACCGCAATGGAATACCCTGACAGGTTCGCTGCAGTGATGCCCCTTTGCGGGGGAGGAGATGAAAAAAAGGTATGTAACTTAAGCCAGATACCGGTATGGGCGTTTCACAGCGGCGATGATAACCTGGTACCGGTTTCCGAGACAGAAAAACTTGTGAAGAAACTGAACAAATGCGGTGGAAATGTGAAATTTACACGGTTTGAAGGGAAAGGTCATGCCATACAGTGGGTTTATGAGATGGACGAATTGTATGCATGGATGCTTGACCAGAAAAAAACAGGTAAACGCCGCAACTAAAGGTTGTGTTATGCATTTCATGTACCATTTACCGGAAATTTTTTTCATCGCTTCCTGATTGAATTCAACTCCTGATCTCTTAGCAGAATATTTACCGGTTATCAGAAGCAATTTACCTGATTTATCTCGGGGCTTGCCTAGTTCTGCTTTTATATGCTTCATACAGTTCTTAGCTTTGATCCTGTAATTTTTGAAGAACAGAACATGAGCGCAGGACTTGTCATATTGCTTTCGATTACCGCAATTATAGTGTACCTGGTTGTTGTGCCAATTACACTGCACATCAATACGTATAGCGATAAGTATTTTGTAAGGTTTCCCGGAATTTTTAGTTTGAGACTGGGAAAACGAAACGAAACGTGGGGAATATGGTATACGGTGTTCTTTCTGAGATTCAGGATAAAAGGTAGTTTTAATGCAGCACAACACAGAAAAAAAGACAAAAAAGAACTGAAAAGTGGAAAAAGGAAAACTGTTAATCTGAAGAGGCTTTGGTTTCCGGTAAGGATCCTGCAGACATTCCGGTTGAAAAAACTGAAATGGGATTTTGACAGCGGTGATTTTCCGCTGAATGCTCAACTTTATCCGGTGACAGGCCTTATAAATAGCCAAAAAATTAATATTTCGGTGAATTTTAACGAAGAAAACAATATATGCTTAATAGTCTATACACAATTATTCAGGATAATCTTTATAACAATCAGATATTTTATGTTTAACCGATAAATCATGTAATCATGGAAACAAATTTTGAACAATTATTGGAAAAACTGGCAAGCCAGGTAAAAAGTATGGCAAGTACTGAAACCATACTAGGTGAAGAATTTCAGATGGGACCGTTCACCTGTAAACCGGTGATTCGTGTAGGACTTGGTTTTGGCGGAGGAAACGGCGAAGGCGATGATCCCAGGCACAAGGGCAAAGGCAAAGGCTTGGGTGCCGGCGCAGGAATCGGTGTCTCCCCGGTCGGATTTCTGGTCACCAAAGGCGACGAGATCTCATTTATTCCAGCCAACAATAAAAAGGGGCTGAGTGATCTGATCGACAAAGTACCCGATCTTATTGAAAAGGTCACAGAAATGAAGAGCAAACAGGAGGAATCAGCTAAGGAAAAGCCCGGTAAAGGATAAAAAGTTTCCGGTAATGCAGGTGATAGCAGATTCGCATTTTTTTCTGCTCTTTCTTTTAGGAAAGGGATATATTACCGGTGTGGCTTGCCGGAAAGGAGACCTGAGATAGAGCCGGTAAACAGGAGCCCAATCCTGAAAAGGAAAAGCGTGTTATATTTTGAAAATCAATAAAAAGATCAATGATGAAAATCACTAACCTGTGATAAGCGATATCATCATAAAAAGTTTGAATCAACGAATATTGCATGCTACATTTACACAAGAATTCATTGTTTTTCATAGTTAGAATTTTGGGTTTAGTTGGATTAGGTTAATCATTCATTTCTAAGAGGGTTTAACGAGTGGAGTGAATTTCCCGGGAGGAGTTTCCCGGGTTTTTTTTTGCCAGTATTCCGGATATCCGGGTTGAATGTACCGATTGTTTGTGAATTCTGAAAAATCTTGGTAAACAGTTATTTTTTAAATAACTTCCGGCACGAATACTGCAAGCATGCAGAACTATTTTACGGATATCCTTACAAAATCAATACAGTCATGAAATCAGTGATCAGGACATTTATTATCCCCTTTATATTTTTAGGATGTAACGAACGCCCCTCTGAAATACACGATTACCCTGTGATACCTGTTGGAGTAGCACAGGTGACACTGACGGACAGCTTCTGGCTGCCGGTGATCAGGACATTACAACAAACGACCATACGGCATGCCTTTATGAAATGTCGGAATGAAGGACGTATGGATAATTTTCTGGTTGCCGGAGGTAAGAAAAAAGGCGAAACAAAAGGGGCAATGCCTTTTGACGATACCGACCTTTATAAGATCGTTGAAGGGGCATCGTATTCCCTTTTCAGCTCACCCGATAGCCAACTCGAAGCCTATCTCGATACTGTCATCGGCATAATTGCCATCGGGCAGGAAAAGGATGGTTATCTGACTACCTGGAAAACTATAAATCCACTCAAACCACCTGCTCCATGGGTGAAGCCGGGTGGCAGATGGAAAAACCTGGAGGCAAGTCATGAACTATACAACAGCGGGCATTTATTCGAAGCTGCATCAGCCCATTACCTTGCTACCGGAAAACGCGATTTACTGGACATCGCATGCAAAAATGCCGACCTTCTGGTGAGGACTTTTGGGCCGGGTAAGAACACGAATATTCCCGGTCACCAGATTGTTGAAACGGGACTGATCAAGCTCTTCCGCATAACCGGCAAAAGAGAATATCTTGAATTGGCGAAGTTTTTTCTCGATCAGCGGGGAAACGCAGAAGGCCATGAATTATATGGGGCATATAACCAGGATCATATCCCTGTAATCCGTCAGAAAGAGGTTACCGGGCATGCCGTTCGTGCCGTGTATATGTATGGCGGGATGACCGATATTGCAGCGCTATATGATGATACAGCTTACAGGAAAGCAGTGGGTATCCTATGGGAAAACATGGTATACCGTAAATTGTATATTACAGGGGGGATAGGTTCACGGCACGAAGGAGAATCCTTCGGCGACGATTATGAGCTGCCCGATCTTACAGCTTATGCTGAAACATGTGCTGCAATCGGCAGTATATACTGGAATTACAGGTTGTTTCTTTTAACAGGTAATTCGAAATATTATGATATTGTGGAAAGGACGCTTTATAACGGTATGCTCTCAGGAATCTCGATCAACGGGAAGATGTTTTTCTATGCCAACCCGCTGGAAGCCGATGGTAACTATGCATTTAACCAGGGCTCATGTACCCGGCAATCGTGGTTCGACTGCTCCTGCTGCCCGACAAACCTTATCCGATTCATCCCTTCCATACCCGGGATGATCTATGCAACAGCCAATGACAGCGTGTTCATTAATCTGTTTGTTTCAAGCAAGGCTACAGTCCGGTTGAACACTAGTCAGGTGGAATTAACCCAGAAAACCGGCTATCCTTGGGACGGACGCATCGAAATTGCTGTAAATCCTAATAAAGAAAGTCATTTTACCCTGAAGCTCCGCGTTCCGGGTTGGGCAAATAACAGGCCGGTTCCGGGTGACCTTTATGCCTATATTAAAGATACACGGTCGGATGTGATCCTGACAGTCAATGGTATCAGCATAAAACCGGCAATCAGGAACGGCTATGTGGAGATCACCCGAAAATGGAAGAAAGGCGATCTTGTCGGGTATTCTCTGCAGATGAGGGTCCGAGAAGTAATCACCAATGAAAAAGTAGAAGCAAACAGGAACCGGGTCGCCCTGGAATATGGTCCGATTGTATACTGCGCCGAAGAAATCGATAATCCGTTACATTTTGACGAACTCACAATATCTGATAATACCGTCCTGATCGTACGAAAAAAGAACACCCTTCTGGGTGGTGTGAATACGATCAGGGGTCATATTCTTGCAAGTGAATATGATATAAATTCAGGCGAACCAAAAAAAGATCCGACCGATTTTGTACTGATACCTTATTATGCATGGTCGAACAGGGGTGTTGGCAGAATGAAGGTATGGCTCAACAGGGAATAGTATTTTTCAGGTTGGCTTTACCGGATAGCTAAAAATCAGGCCGGTATGGAACGTATTCTTGCTTTGGGATATGGTGGACAAAGGCTGTCTCAGTGATTTGTGTTACAGGAGACATTTAAGACAGCCTGAATCATTTTTAATCGTATTTCCCGGATCTCAGTTCGAAATGTAAGGCGCTTTTCTGATATAGTTCCGGTCTGTGATCTGCGCTGCCATAAATTGCGCCAGGCTTTCGGCGCTGACATGTTTACCGGGACAGGTGAGGGTGTTGATTTTCAACTCACCCGATGCAGGAATCAGTTTCACGAAAGGAAGCCGTATCATGGTCCAGTCGATATTGCTGTTCATAAGCATGTCGAACTCTTTCTGATGATCGGCAGCAATTTTCGGAAAAAACCGGTGAATGAACCGGGTCTGGATCCTGGTCCTGAAATCTTTCCTGTCGTCCGGAGCATCTACCCCGAGACCTGCAACCACAATGTAACGACGGATACCATATTCGCTCATTGCTTTGATGATATGTCCTGCAGCTTTACTGAATATAGGTTCTTCACCCTTAGTATGTCCCAGGGTGCTGATCACTGCATCGCAATCCTTCAGCAGCATACTTACCGAGGCGTAATCCCGGGCATTGCCCTGCACAATTTCCGGTGCGGGGTCATAAACCTGCAATTTTTCCGGATTTCTCACCAGCATTTTTACTTTGTAGCCCTGTTTCAGAAGCTCCGCTACCAGGTAACTTCCTGTTTTTCCGGTTCCCCCAATGATGGCGATATTTTTATGTTGTTTCATAAGTAAAGAAATTTAATGAATACCTGAATATTGATTTGTGGAATAAGGCAAGATAATACTGCCCGGAGCAATCCGAAGATCACTCCCGGTAACCGGGCATTTTGGAGCAACGTCGGGAAATACAGTATTTGCAGAGTATTGTTATCAATGTTGCAAAGGTACATTTTTTATACATTTGCTATGCCTATCTTCATCCCACAGCCTCATTCACCGGTTGAATTCCGGATTTGGCAATGCGTTCCGTTTTATTCCCGTTACCTTTTGGCTGTGAGATCATATCACGCCCTATCCTGAATACCGGAATCTGATCTGCTTTGGTGTTGCATAATTATTCTCAAAACATGGAAATTATAACCATGTTACTGACCGGACAAGGTAATAAACAAAATGATGCATGTACCCCGATTATACCATTGGGTATTTTTTGAATATCTCATCCGATTTTATCAGCAGATCGATATACTGGGCGCGTTTATAAACGAATGGGTCGTTGATGTTTTTGTTCGAAAGTTTGCCCCTGAATTCCGAGAGTTTACCATACCCTTTTGATTCCATCCATTTCTGCAAATCAGACAGGATAACGGACAGGTAATCGATCTTGTTTTTATACACCGTACTCACCACCTGAACAACATCTGCCCCAGCCAGGATCATCTTCACCACATCATTTCCTGTAAATATGCCTGTGTTGCTGCATATCCTGGCTTTGATATTTCCGTAAAGCAATCCGGCAAAGCGAAGTGCAAGCCTGTTGTCTTCGGGATTACTCAACCCGTAAGGTGTGTAATGCATTTCCCTGTTGATATCAATATCAGGCTGAAATAACCGGTTAAACAATACAAACCCGTCAACCCCGATCTTATCCATCTGGCCGATAATATTCAGCGGATTGGCATAGAAAGGACTCAGCTTCACGCTCACAGGCAGCTTAACTTTAGATTTTATAGCTTTGAGCACTTCAACCTCGGTCTCGATTATCTTTCTCCCGTCAAGTACCATATCCCTGGGTACGGCATAAAAATTTAGCTCAAGCGCATCAACACCCGTTTCTTCAATGAGCTGCGCATATTCAACCCATGTTTCTTTATAGATTGCATTTAAGCTTGCAATAACCGGTATTCCCAGGCTTTCCTTTACTTTGCGCAGATTCATAAGGTGTTCTTCAGGACCTGCATGCTGCAGGTTGGGAAAAAGCGTAACCATTTCTGCGTGCCTTTCTGTATATTCTTCGAGTTCGTCATCGAGCTGAGCGGATTCAAGCTGAATCTGCTCTTCAAAAAGCGACTTGTATACCACTGCTGCTGCACCTGCCTCTTCGGCTTTTTTCAGGTTGTCGATCTTCGTCACCAGGTTGCTTGCACCTAAAATTACAGGATTTCTCAATTCCAGTCCCAGATATTTCGTCTTTAAGTCTGTCATGTTTTTATGTTTATTGTTCAGAGTTATGTTTAGGCTGTTGAGTTGACAAATTTATCAATAAATCTCTAACCCAAAAAAGTCATGTGATATTTTTGTTCAGCTTGCATGAGATTGAAGGGTGAATATGATATTGGACATCTGTGATTAATCCCGGTCGATTCACCCGGGATGCATAATCCGGATCAAAATTTTCGGAACGGGTGACTGTGTTGAATAAAACTTTATTATTTTTATACCGGATAACTTTAGGCGAAATCGGTTATGCAATTTACCTTACAATTGCGTTATTGTCCGTTTGTCAGGCTTTTAATACCCTTCCTTACCGGGATCGTTTTTTCCTGCATGCCCGGTATTAACCTCTGGATAACCCTTTCTCTCTTTTTTCTGGTTGGAATACTCCTGCCATTGTTTTACAGGCTCGCCGCGCAATACTCTTTCAGGTGGTACTATGGCATTATGCTGAATGTGTTTTTATTTCTTTCAGGGTTGTCTCTGGTGAAAGCACATCAATCCCGGATGATATCGGAAACCTGTCTTATTGGTAAGGAAATCAATGCGAAAGCCGTTGTCTTTGAATATCCCCGTAAGAGAGACCACTCGGTACGTGTTGTGATAAAGACTGTTGAAATCTACGATAGTATGCCTTTGCAAAGACCGGTTAAGATACTTACCTCTTTTGCCGCGAGCGGATCAACTGAAAAACTGAAACAAGGCGATCTGGTGTTTTTCAGGGCCAGGTTATCCGGGATAAAAGGTCCTTCAAATCCGCAGGAGTTCGATTACCGCAAACTGATGGCAAACCGGGGTATCGTTCTGCAGGCCTATATTCCCGAAGACAGGTGGTTTATATGCGGAAGAATGAAGAATCTCAGAACATTCTCGGCAAGACTCAGGGATGACATTCTGACTGTTTATAAGAGAAACGGATTAAAGGGAGATGAACTGGCTGTTCTGTCTGCGCTGACCCTTGGGCTGCGCAACGATATGCCGGGTGAGATCACCAGGTCTTATGCCGCAGCCGGCGCAATGCATGTGCTGGCGATTTCCGGACTTCATGTAGGAATTATTTATGTCCTGCTGAACAGCCTTCTTAAGCTGCTCTTTAGGTTCCGGTACGGGCAATTCTTCAGAACGGCAATTATTGTTCTTGTTCTCTGGACATTTGCGTGCATAGCAGGCCTCAGGCCTTCGGTGGTCAGAGCAGCATTTATGTTTTCGGTAATCCAGGCAGGCACGGGAATAAACAGGCAATCCGATATTTACAATACCATTGCGGTTTCTGCCTTTTTTCTTCTTCTCTTCAATCCCATGCAGGTCTTTGAAACCGGATTTCAGCTCTCTTATCTTGCCGTAACCGGCATTGTTTTTTTTCAACCCAGAATTTACTCCCTGCTGGTCCTTAAAAACTGGCTGGCTGATAAGATCTGGTTGTTGCTTACCGTTTCCATCTCAGCACAACTGGGTACCGCACCACTAAGCATATATTGCTTTCACCAGTTCCCTATGCTTTTCTGGGTGACCAACCTGTTTGTAATTCCACTGGTTACACTAATTATTTACCTTGCGGCGGGTATTATCGTGCTGGGTGCATTTCACGTCACTCTTGCCTGGCTTGCAAAACTCACTATTGTCGTGATCAAATTTACGGGTTTCTGCGTGGGACTTGTCGAAAACATTTCCTGGGGACACGCTGATCATATTAACATGAATCAGTACGAAGTTTTAATGCTTTACGGAGTTCTGTTTTTGTTCGCAATATTCATTGTAGTAAGGCATCCGCGGATCCTTATGGGTTCTCTTACCATACTGTGGGTATTCTTACTGTTGAATACAATAAGTAGCATTTCAGGTTATACCACAAAAAAATTCGTTGTGTTCAACACAAAAGGATATTCGGCGCTGTGCATGATCAGCGGTAAAAAGGCGTTAACGCTTCATACTTTTCCTGACATCCACGACAAAAGATTCGTGTTTGCCGTAAACAACTGCTTGATAAAAAACGGTATTGCCGGCAACACCCTCTTTGTAAATTCCGTGAAAGATTCTGTTCCCGAAATTACTGAACCATTCTGGCTGCTATCGGACAGGGGTATCTGTTATTTTTGCATGCCCGGTATAAAAGGTGTCTGGATCGGTGGCAATGCAGTACTTGCATGTAGGAACACTTCAAAATTAAGGGCCGATTGCGTTATTTTGGCAGATAATGCAAACGTTTCGATTGATGCACTTACCAGTGAATTTGATTTCAGGATGCTGATCCTTGATTCATCAAACAGCAGAAAGTACATAAAAAAATTCACATCGGCATGTTCTGCAAGAGGCATTAAGGTGCATTCGGTCATTGATGATAATGCCCTAGAAATGAATCTGTAAAATTCGTTTTCTTATCAAAAAAGTAATAAAGTATTAGATTTTTTATGAGATTATATCTTATTTTGTCACGTTTTTTGATCAAGAGTAAATGAGGATAATTGTAGCAGGAGCAGGAGAAGTGGGATCTCATCTGGCCAAGATGTTAAGCCAGGAAAATCACGACATAATACTTATTGATCCTGATGAGGATAAGCTGAAGCATATAGGCGCTAATCTTGACGTGATGACTCGTGCAGGGTCATGTACATCAATAAGTTTGCTTATTGATTGTGATATACGCCGTGCAGACCTGTTTATTGCTGTAGCCACTTCTGAAGAGACGAACATAACTGCCTCAATTCTGGGGAAAAAGCTCGGAGCAAAAAAGACCATTGCCCGGATCGACAACCAGGAGTACCTTTACCCGAAGTATATTGATCATTTTACGAGCCTTGGAGTGGATTATATGATTTACCCCGAAATGATTGCTTCGAAAGAGCTTGTGGGCCTCCTTGAACAAACCGGGAGTACCGATCTGGTTGATTTCGGGCATGGTATGCTTACCCTTTTTGCCATAAAGCTCGATGCCAACGCACCCATCATCAACAAAACGATGAGGGAAACAGCTGAAAAGATCAACAAACAGGACTACCGGGCAGTAGCGATAACCAGGGAGGGAAAAACGATCATCCCTTCTGGCAATGACGTTTTCCTGCCTGACGATGTGATTTATGTCATCAGCAATCAGGAGGGAGTCCCCCAGTTAATGGAATACTCAGGGAAAGAAAATATTGATATCGATAATATAATGATACTTGGCGGGAGCCGGATCGGCATGCTTGCAGCCAAGGATATCGGGAACCATCATAACGTGAAACTGATTGAACTCGACCGGGAGAAAAGCTACAAACTTTCCAATTATTTAAACAACACACTGGTAATCAATGGCGATGGAAGAGATATAAATCTTCTTATTGAAGAGGGACTGAAGAAAATGGATGCTTTTATCGCTGTAACGGGCGATTCAGAAACCAATATCTTGTCATGCGTACTGGCCAAAAGGCTCGGCGTCAAAAAAACAATTGCCGAAATTGAAAACATCGATTATATAGCCCTTGCAGAGAATATGGGAATTGACACCATCATCAATAAGAAACTTATTACTGCCAGCAGAATATTCAGGTTTACCACAAGTGAAGCGGTATCATCGGTAAAATGCCTTACAGGGACTGATGCCGAGGTTATGGAGTTTACCGTAAAGGAGGATGCCAAAATTACAAAAGCATCACTCAACCAGATTGGCTTTCCGAAAGATTCAATCATCGGAGGAATTATCAGGGACGATAACAGTTTTATTGCGAACGGATACACGCTGATCAAACCGGGCGACAGGGTAGTGGTTTTCGCTCTTCCTTCGGCAATCAGTAAAATAGGCAAATTCTTCAACTAAAAGATTTCATGGTTAACTTCAAAGTAGTAGGTTATATACTTGGAATTCTATTGCTTATCGAAGGCATATTCATGCTCTTTTCAATTCCGGTATCCCTCATTTATCATGAACATGAGGCCTATTCGATACTGGTTTCCGGTATTATTACCATGTTTGCAGGCGCTTTGCTGTGGTTTTCATGCCGTATCTCTGATAAGAGCATCGGGAAGAGGGAAGGATATATTATTGTGAGTGCCGGTTGGGTGATCTTCTCGGTATTCGGGGCCATTCCTTTTGTGATCACCGGATCGATACCTTCCTATACCGATGCTTTCTTTGAAACCATGTCAGGATTCACGACAACAGGTGCATCGATACTTACAGATGTTGAAAAGATGTCGCACGCCCTTTTATTCTGGAGAAGTCTGACGCAATGGCTCGGAGGAATGGGAATTATCGTGCTGTCCCTCGTTGTTCTTCCTATCCTGGGTATTGGCGGAATGCAGCTCTTTACGGCAGAGGTTCCGGGACCGACACCCGATAAGCTTCATCCGAGGATCAAAGAAACGGCCAAGAGGCTCTGGGCAATATATGTGATATTTACCCTGGCAGAAACCATTTTTCTTATGTTTGGAGGTATGAACTTATTTGATGCCATAAATCATTCGTTTACAACAATGGCCACAGGAGGATACTCGACAAAAAATGCGAGCATTGCCCATTTTAATTCACCATTTATCCACTATATCATCACGTTATTCATGATCCTTGCAGGAGTGAATTTTTCCTTATCATACCTGGCCATGCACCGTAAATTCAGGCAGGTTTTAAGAAATGAGGAATTTCGTTTCTACATCTCGTTTATCGCCGTTTTTACAGTCCTGATCACGATTGTTCTTGCTTCCACAATCAACCAGCCGTTTGAACAATCCTTCAGGGAATCACTGTTCCAGGTGGTTTCCATTATGACTACTACCGGTTACGCTACCACCGATTACCTGGCCTGGATACCCATAGGGTCGGTTCTATTATTTACTCTCATGTTTTTCGGTGGATCGGCCGGCTCCACGGGCGGGAGCATAAAAATAGTGCGGGTAGTGCTCCTCCTGAAAAACAGTTTTCTGGAACTTAAAAGGCTCATTCATCCGAATGCAGTCATACCCGTGAGGCTTAATTCACAGGCTGTTACACCGCAGATCGTTACCAATGTGCTGGCATTTGCTTCGTTTTATATCCTCACGGTGATGCTGAGCGTGATCGTGATCTCCTTTATGGGCTACGACCTCGACACATCATTCGGTGCCGCGGCAGCTACCCTCGGAAATATCGGCCCCGGTATCGGTGAAGTCGGGCCGGCTTTCAATTATGCGCATTTTCCGGTTTTCGGAAAATGGTTCCTTTCGTTCCTGATGCTTATCGGCAGGCTTGAATTATTTACTGTGCTCATTCTTTTCACCCCGCACTTCTGGAAAAAGTAGAAGGGTTATACCATAAAATTGGATACAGAATACCGGAAAAAAGGAAATCAAAAGTCAATAAGGCAATAGGAGGAGTAATCAGTAATCGGTTATCAGTAACAGGTTCCGCCAGGGCACCTGCCTGCTCTGCCTGTAGCCTGTCTGGCAGCAAACTGGGTAGACAGGCGAAGGCAGGCGTACTCTGTTACGTTTC
Organism: uncultured Bacteroidales bacterium; assembly: GCA_964503885.1. GTDB lineage: Bacteria > Bacteroidota > Bacteroidia > Bacteroidales > UBA10428 > CAZDCD01. The sequence continues at coordinate 13,637 of CAZDCD010000003.1, read as the reverse complement.
GAAAATCAGCTGGTCTGTATAAGCATAATCGATACGTTTAAAATGTGGAGCTTGCCTGCCATGGTTCACACGTCGATCTGACCGATTCCCTGTCTTACCAGCAAGGGTTCATCACCCGTACAATCGATCACCGTGGATGGATGGTTGTTCCCATACCCGCCGTCAATCACACAATCCACTACTTTGGCATAATGCTCGTGGATGAGCTCGGGGTCGGTGGTATACTCGATAATCTTATCTTCGTCGTGCACCGATGTGGTGAGCACAGGATTTCCGAGCACCCTGACAACTTCCCTGATAATGGGATTGTCAGGGATCCTGATCCCGATGGTTTTTTTCTTGTTTCTGAATAGCCTGGGGACATTGTTGTTTGCTTCAAGTATGAATGTATAGGGGCCTGGCAGGTACTGTTTGAGCAACTTGAAGACCGGATTGGAAATTTGCCGTGCATAATCCGAGATATGGCTCAGATCGCAAAAGATAAAGGAGAAATTTGCTTTTTCCATTTTAATGCCTTTGATCTGCGAAACCCTTTCAACGGCTTTGGGCTTGGTTATGTCGCAACCCATACCATATACGGTATCGGTAGGAAAGATGATCACACCATCATTTTTCAGGAGATCAACCACGGCATCGATCTCTTTTTCATTCGGATTTTCCGGATAGATCTTAATCAACATGAACGTTGAAATTTAAAATGACGGGCAAAGATATGCAAATTAGCGGTCGGTCGCTGATTTCAGGGTTTAATTTCCTGTGGATAAGGTAAGATTCAATCCGGTCATTGATTTTTCAGAGCCTGTAAAACTTCTGCAGGATCAGTTCAAACAAACGGCCGGGGATAATACACTTCGAGAGAGGAATGATGCGTTCAAAAAATTTTCCTGATCTGTAACGCAATTTAGGGGCAGCGCTATTTACGATCTTTACAATTAACCTTCCCATTTTTTCGGGGTTGCTTCCCCGGTTAATATTGTTCTCAAGCAGTTCAAAAAAATGGCTCAGTCTCTTGTAATACGGTGAATCCTTACCGGGCGCCATGGTCCTTCTGTTAAAATTCACACGGCTGTTGTAATCACCAGGCTCAATCAGGCAGACCCTTATACCGAAAGGTTTCAGCTCAATGCTCAGGGCTTCGGTGAGGCTTTCTACAGCAAATTTGCTTGATGTGTAGATGCTTTGAAAAGGTAAACCAAGCTTTCCCCCGATGGAACTGATATTCACAATAAGTCCGGAATGATTCTTACGCATGACCGGTATAACATGCCTGATAACCCTGATCATTCCGAAATAGTTGGTTTCAAATACATCCTGGATCTCTTCGAACGGCGTTTCTTCAAGAGGTCCTGCCAGTCCAATGCCCGCATTATTGATCAATACATCGATACGTGGTTCTTTTTCAACGATTGCATTTATTGACCCGATCACGCTATCGGCATTCTTCACATCCATGTACTTATACCTGAGATTTTCGTGCAGATTTTCCTGCGGAATATTACGTCCGGTGCCGTATACTTTGCAGTCTTGTTGTGCAAGGCTCATGGCCATTGCCTTCCCGATGCCCGAAGTGGCGCCTGTAATGATTATTACCTTCTGCATGGGTAGTTGTTCATTATTTAAATGGTTATCTCCGGGACAGGTGAACGATAACAAGTACCGTGATCCTGTTTTGAATCCCTGGCAATGTTATAACTCAAAGATAATCAATCTGTCTGAAATATGAACAGAAGGTAATATTGTTCCGCTGAATTTTGGAAAAGTTTTCTGACAGGTCCATGGCAACCTGCATTCTGCAGGATGCGGAAAATGCATTTCCGGCAAGATTGGGTATTTATTTCAGCGCTGCACGCAATTCCATCAGCTTATCAACTATGGCAGGATCGGCCAGTGTGGAAATATCCCCGAGATCTTCGGATTGATTGGCAGCGACCTTCCGAAGAATCCTTCTCATGATTTTTCCCGACCGGGTCTTGGGAAGTCCCGGAGTTATCAGGATATAATCGGGGGTTGCGAACGGACCGATATGGTGGCGCACTTCATTCTTCAGCTCGCCTATAAGTTCATCGCCTGTTTCCTGTCCGTCGTTCAGGATAACATAGGCAAATATTCCTTCGCCCTTTATTTCATGAGGAAACCCGACGACTGCAGCCTCCGAACAGAAAGGATGTGTCACCAGGGCGCTTTCTATTTCTGCCGACCCGATGCGGTGGCCTGATACATTGAGCACGTCATCAACCCTGCCGGTAATCCAGTAGTACCCGTCCTTATCCCTTCGGGCGCCATCGCCGGTGAGGTAGTATCCTTTATATTGAGCGAGATAGGTTTCGAGGAACCGCTGATGATCGCCCTGGATAGTCCGCGCCATGCTCGGCCATGGTCTTTTTAAGGCCAGCAATCCCGAAGCTTCGTTTTCTTTGATCTCCTTTCCTTCGGGGGTAAGCAGTACAGGCTCAATCCCAAAGAAGGGCAGGGTGGCCGATCCCGGTTTGGTGGGTGTTGCTCCCGGAAACGGAGAGATCATGATGCCGCCTGTCTCGGTTTGCCACCAGGTGTCCACAATGGAGCATCTGCCTTCACCAACAACATTATAATACCATTTCCATGTTTCGGGATTTATGGGTTCTCCGACCGTACCCAACACACGAAGTGAGGACCGATCGTATTTTTTTACATATTCATCGCCTTCCCTCTGAATGGCCCGAATGGCCGTGGGTGCAGTATAGAACTGGTTGATCTTCAGCCGTTCCACCATTTCCCAGTACCTGCCTGCATCGGGATAATTCGGCACGCTCTCAAACAAAACCGTTGTCGCTCCGTTTGCAAGCGGGCCATAGACTACATATGAATGACCTGTTACCCAGCCGATATCTGCCACACAGGCATAAATTTCATTGTCGTGATAGTCAAAGATGTATTTATGAGTTAATGCCGCAAAAAGCAGGTATCCAGCCGTGGTGTGCGCAACACCTTTTGGCTGTCCCGTGCTTCCGGAGGTATATAACAGGAACAGGGTATCTTCTGAATCCATATGTTCGATCGGGCAGTACGGCCTTTCACCCGCCATGGCTTCCCTGAGCCAGATATCGCGCGGAGGATAAAACGGGATCTTGTTTCCTGTACGCTTCACAATGAAAACAGTCTTTACACTTGGGCAGGCCATGATGGCCTCATCAACTGTCCTTTTCAGGGGAATAGTACGTCCTCCCCTGACACCCTCATCGGCAGTGATCACAGCCTTACAGCCCGAATCGTTGATCCTGTCGCGCAATGATTCTGCACTGAAACCGGCGAATACCACTGAATGCACAATTCCTATCCGTGCACAGGCGAGCATGGCATATATGGCTTCCGGTATCATCGGCATATAAATAGCCACCCTGTCTCCCTTGCGTAGGTCATGATGCCTGAGCACATTGGCAAGCCGCGATACTTCACGCTGCAGTTCGCGGTAGGTGATCCGTTTTTCGTTTCCGGGCTTATCGGTTTCCCAGATAATGGCAACCTGTTCTCCGCGGTCCTTAACATGCCTGTCGACGCAGTTTTCGCAGGCGTTCAGCTTACCTCCCAGAAACCAGGAAACCATTCCTTCAGCAAGATCGGAATCATTTACGTATTGAAAATCGTGCTGCCAGTGCAACAATTCACGGGCTTTTTGTTCCCAGAAATCGGAATTATTCACAATACTATCGGTGTAGATATGCCTGTAATCTTCGATCGAATGAACATACGATTCATCAAAACGGGTTGTGTCAGGCATAAAAAGATCGGGATCTTGTGGTGTCATGGATGCAGGTATTGGTTCGACTTATATTTATTTAGACTTAATAAATAAAACAATTGAATTGCAAAAAAGTCAAAATCCAGGTTGATTTTTTCCTGCAAAGAACGAAAAATGGACTGTTCTCATGAATTAATCAGGAAGTGTGCTGGTTTTTTTTGTTTTGTGGAAGACTTCTTTCATCGCTATTCCTCAGACAGGAATAACCAGAATTTATGCGGTGTGTGTATAATTCTGGAACGTAAAAAAGGGGCGGTTTAGCGGTTAGCAAGTAAATGATATACCTGGTTTGTATGTTTAATCAGAAAATTATCCAATCATTACTTATAAGCATACGCTACTAAAAACTATCATATTCCAGTTTTGTCAGCACCCTGAAATCTGTTCCCGGATAAAATGTCTCGTATTGCGTACAGTTGTTCCCGCTGTCATATAGATAGCTTCTGGTGGAAAATTTTTCTTTTGAATTTCTCCGCCATTGCATGCCGAGAAGATTGCCTGCATCGTCATATGTGAAAAGCTTTTTAAGGAAACGGCTTTCGCCCGGATTTTCTTCGTCGATATTGGTCAGGTCACCTTTGGAATTGTACAAATAGGTAAGCTTGTAATAAAAAGCGCCGCCCCTGTATTTAACCTCACTGATCACATGATCATCTGAATTGTATACGTATAACTTCTTCTCAAGCGGTACCTTATCAAGCGAATATACGGTTTCTTCGATCACATTTCCACGATCATCATATTTCAGAGTGAGGTATGAGACAACTGTATTTGAACCATTATATACGGTGATGTCGGTCTGGTTGCCTGTATTTTTAAAGATCCGTTTCTCTTTCAATGCATTTCCTGCGTAATAACTGATTTCCTTAACCTTATCGTTGTTTTCGTAAATATATTCATTCCTGAAAGCTGACGAGCCATCAAATCCCTCTTCCTTCAGAAGGTTACCCCTATCATCGTAAGATGAAGTTTTCTGGTAAGCAATCTTAACGCCATTCTTTTTAATGTAATCGGTCCTCTTGCCCTGAGTGTTGTATTCGAATGTTTCATGCGAGAGGATATCCCTGGATTTATAAGTAATCGTCTCAACGGTATTACCCTTCTTATCGAACCTGCTAAACGATGTTTTTATGCCGTTCTTATCGGGTTTATTACCGGAATAGTAAAAATCCCAGGTGGTTACCGATTCAATATTATTGGCGATTACGGTTTCTTTCTGTTTGTCTTCAAACACCGACTGGCTGAGAACTGTTTCGCAGGTAAGCACAACCGGTATCATTACGGTAATTGCAGTTCCAATAAATTGTCTTATTATCATACATCTAATGAATTAGGTTTTTTCTGCCATCTGGACCCGGATTTCATTTTTTCAGTGAATTTATCTCCTGGCTATACATATATTCAAAGTTAACTATTTTTATTATAACCCGGAACATCATTTCCGGCACCGTATTTAAACGCTGTCGTCTGATACACCTGTTTTCCAATATTCAATCCCCTCATCCGTTTCTTCCTCATCTTCAGGGTATTCCCTACGTGTTGGCGGTGGACCGATATTCCTGTAAAATATAGCCAGCAAAAATCCTGCCAGGGCTCCTGCAAGGTGCGATTCCCATGAAATTTCCTGCTCGTATGGAAAAATGCCCCACACCATGCTGCCATATAAAAATGTCACGAGAAGTGAAATGGCAAGGAGATGGATATTCTGTTTTATTATGCCACTGAAAAAAAGAAAAGAACCGAAACCATAGATCAGTCCGCTGGCCCCGATATGGTAAGAAGCCCTGCCGATAAACCATACCATGGTCCCGCTGAAGAACCATGTAATAAAAAAGACCCTGTACGATACCTTGTTGTAAAAATAAAAAAGGGCGACAGACAGGGCGTACAACGATACCGAATTATCGATCAGGTGATTCAGGCTGCCGTGTATGAGCGGGGCAAGAAAGATGCCGATCAGGCCTGAAAATCTGCGGGGAAATACCCCGAGGTACCACAGGTCAAGATTATCCACAATTCCGATGATCTCCACCAGCCATAAAATAAACAGGAAAAATGTCGGAAAAATAAGGCTGTGGATGAATTTCCTTTTTTCCAGCGAATAGTCTTTCAGGCTCAAAATTCCATGTTTACCAGGTTACTATACGGCAAAGGTAATCAAGTTAGAATAATAAAATAAAAAAGCAACCCTTGCAGGTTGCTTTAAAAAGGAATATTTAAGCTATTTACCCGGCCGCAATTTTCTCACCTGGGCTCCGGCCTGCCAGAGTTCCGATTCCCTCATTTCTTTAAGTTCGGCTTCGAGCAGTTCCTTATAATTGTCCCTGCCGGTCGATTCAAGCACACGTTTGGTTTCCGAACCGTTCTTTACTCTTTCATAAAGTTCTTTAAACACGGGCATGGTAGCTGCCTTGAATTTGGGCCTCCAGTCGAGTGCGCCGCGCTGTGCGGTTGCACTGCAGTTGGCATACATCCAGTCCATCCCGTTTTCATCGACCAGGCGGATAAGGCTTTGTGTGAGCTCTTCCACTGTTTCATTAAAGGCTTCACTGGGGCTATGGCCGTGTGACCGCAACACATCGTATTGTGCATCGATGATGCCTGCCAGGGCGCCCATAAGTACTCCGCGTTCACCGGTAAGGTCGCTGTATACTTCATTCAGGAAGGTTGTCGGGAAAAGATAACCTGAACCTATTGCAATACCCACTGCAAGTGTTCTTTCCGATGCCCTGCCGGTGTAATCCTGGAAGACGGCATAGCTTGAATTGATGCCTGTTCCTGCCAGGAAATTCCTGCGCACACTGGTGCCTGATCCTTTCGGGGCTACCAGTATAACATCCACATCGGGAGGAGGAACAACGCCTGTCTGCTCTTTATAAGTGATGGAAAAACCATGTGAGAAATACAATGCATCGCCTTCGTTCAGGCAGGTTTTCAGTGCCGGCCACAAGGTACGCTGCGCCGCGTCCGATACCAGGTATTGGATGATGGTGCCTTTTTTGGCAGCTTCTTCAACCGGAAAAAGGGTTTCACCGGGAATCCATCCGTCTTTGACAGCCCTGTCCCAGTCGGCTTTGAAAGCGGGCGCCTGGCCGATGATCACCGGTATGCCGTTGTCGCGCATGTTCATGGCCTGGGCGGGTCCCTGAACACCATATCCGATAATTGCAATAACTTCGTTTTTAAGTATTTCCTGAGCTTTGGAGAGAGGAAATTCCTGGCGCGTTACGACATCTTCGGAAACGCCGCCAAAATTGATTTTTGCCATAATAAATAGGTGTTTTAAATTAGTTATTAATTGTTTCTTTAGCCCGTTGTTCCGTTTCATTGAGATAATTGCTCAGCAACTCCTGGCTGAGCTTGGTGATGGCTATCCGGCCTGAACGGGTGAATTGCTTTACTCCGTAAGTTTTCAGCTCATCGAAAAGCTGCTGTGTTTCCTCTTTATGCCCCGTCATCTCGATCACGGTATATTCCCTGGTGACCTCAAGAATCCTGGCATTGTATTTCCTTACCGTTGTCTCAATGGTGTTGCTATCCAGCAGCGCTTCGGTAGGAACTTTATACAATGCAATTTCCTGGTGAATGATCTGATCGTCGGTGTGGTAAAAGGCCTTGAGCACTTCCACCATTTTCTCGATCTGAGTGACCACCTTCTGGACTTTCTCCTCGGTTTCGTAAACTACAATGGTAAACTTATGGATGCCGTCGATGGCTGATCCCGATACGGTAAGGCTTTCAATGTTTACCTGCCGCCGGGTGAATATGATCGTGATCCTGTTCAGGAGCCCGATATGATTCTCGGAAAATGCAGTGATCGTATAATTCTGCATGTGGTTTATGTTGTTCATAATATGTGCATATTAGGATTGTTGCGAACGTGCAAAAGTAATCTTTTTTATTCTTCACCCAAAATTACATCGGAGACTGACGCTCCGGATGGAACCATGGGGAATACATTGTCTTCTTTTTCTATGGAAACTTCCAGCAGGAAAGGCCCGTTGTATTCGAGCATTTCTTTGACGGCTTCGTCAAGCTCAGGGCGGTGCAATACTTTCCTTCCCTTAATCCCGAAACCCTCGGCTACCTTAATGAAATCAGGATTTTTCAGGTATGTTTCCGAATACCGTTTTTCAAAGAAGAGCTGCTGCCACTGGCGCACCATACCCAGGTATTTATTGTTCAGCAGCACGATCTTTACCGCTGCTTCGGTCTGGTTTATCGTACCAAGCTCCTGGATGGTCATTTGCAGTCCTCCGTCGCCGACATACAGAACCACTGTTTTATCCGGCCTGCCTATCTTGGCTCCGTGAGCAGCGGGCAGTCCAAACCCCATGGTACCAAGTCCTCCAGAGGTAACAAAACTTCTGGGCCCGGTAATTTTGCAGTAGCGTGATGCAAACATCTGGTGTTGTCCCACATCGGTCACCCAGATCGCATCTCCTTTGGTTTGTTCATTCACCCTTCGGATAACTTCACCCATGGTGATCCCTTCTTTTTCAGGATAGAGGTCTTTGTTCACGACCTTTTCGGATTCGATCTTGTCCAGTTCCCTGAATTCGTTAATCCACGACTCATAGCTTTTTTTTTCAACAGCTGAGGTTATTAACGGAAGGGTTTCTTTGAGATTGCCGATTACCGCTACATCGGCTCTTACATTCTTATTCACTTCAGCAGGATCGATCTCAAAATGAATGACTTTCGCCTGCCTGGCATATTTTTTCAGATCACCGGTCACCCTGTCGTCAAACCGCATGCCTATGGCGATTAAAAGATCACATTCGTTTGTTTTTATATTTGTGGAATACTTACCGTGCATGCCGAGCATACCTATGTTCAGAGGGTGATCCGTCGGCAGGGCTGCAACACCGAGTATGGTCCATGCTGCCGGTATTCCCGACTTTTCAACAAATGCCCTGAACTCTTCTTCGGCATTGGCAATTACTATGCCCTGTCCGAACAGGATATACGGTTTTTTAGCCTGACTGATCAGCCTGGCAGCATCCGATACCTGCTGCGGATCGACCTTCGGATTCGGTTCATAACTTCTGATATACGTGCAGGGTTTGTATTCAAACTCAAACTTTCCGAACTGGGCATCCTTTGTAATGTCGATTAAAACCGGGCCGGGCCGGCCTGTTTTAGCAATATAAAAGGCCTGGGCAATCACTCCGGGAATCTCTTCCGGTTTTGTAACCAGGTAGTTCCATTTGGTAACGGGCATTGAAATACCCAGCACATCGGTTTCCTGGAATGCATCGGTTCCCAGCAGCGGGGCAGCAACCTGTCCGGTGATGCATACCAGCGGAGTGGAATCGATCATTGCATCCGCGATACCCGTAATGAGATTGGTTGCCCCGGGCCCCGAAGTTGCCATACAAACACCAACCTTACCTGTAACCCTTGCATAGCCCTGTGCTGCATGCACAGCTCCCTGTTCATGACGTGTTAAAATATGATAGATCGTATCCTGGTGATCCATAAGGGCATCGTATATGGGCATTATGGCGCCGCCCGGGTATCCAAAAATGGTTTCAATGCCTTCAGCGATAAGGCATCGCATGACAGCTTCAGAACCTGAGATCCTGGCTGTCTTTTTTGGAATATCAATTGTTGCGGTTTGCTCTTTCATGATATATACTATTTATTGTTGAATTTTAATATTGTTATTCGATTATCCGTATGGCTCCTCTATCGGCCGATGCGACAAATCTGGCATATGCCCTTAGTGCATCGGATACGGGCCTGATCCTCGATTTGGGGGTAAAGCTCTTGTTCCCTCTCGATTCTTCAGCGTGGCGTCGTTTTTTAAGCTCCTCCTCCGGGAGGAGCACATTTATGTTCCGGTTCGGAATATCTATTTCAATCATGTCGCCGTCTTTGATCAGTGCAATTGCACCACCGGCTGCTGCTTCGGGAGAAATATGCCCGACCGAAAGGCCTGAAGTTCCTCCGGAAAACCTTCCATCGGTGATCAGGGCGCACTCTTTTCCCAATCCTTTTGATTTGATGTATGAAGTGGGATAAAGCATTTCCTGCATGCCGGGTCCGCCTTTGGGTCCCTCGTAACGTATCACCACCACATCGCCTTTTTTCACTTTATTTTCGAGTATACCGTCGCATGCTTCGTCCTGTGATTCGAAGACAATAGCTTTGCCTTTGAATTTAAATATCGAAGGATCAACGCCTGCGGTTTTTATCACGCATCCGTCTTCTGCAATATTGCCAAACAATATAGCCAGTCCGCCATCCCTGGAATAGCAGTTTTCGATATCCCGGATGCACCCGTTCTCCCTGTCAAGATCAGGTTCCTTGTACATTACTCCCTGGCTGCCCATTTTAAGGTTTCTTATTCCCGCGGGAGCGCTTCTGTATATCGATACGGCTTCATCCGATGCACCGGAACGCCTGATGTCGTATTTCTTAATGGCTTCTTTCAGCGTCAGCAGATCTGCCCTTAAGGCTGAACCATCGATCAGGCCACCCTTTTCAAGCTCACCCATAATTCCGAGGATCCCGCCGGCCCGGTTTACATCTTCGACGTGATAATTTGAGCTTGGTGCTACTTTGCACAGGACGGGTATTTTTTTCGACAGCTTTTCGATATCCTTCATGGTAAATGAAACGCCGGCTTCACTGGCTATCGCCAGAATATGAAGTACGGTATTTGTCGAGCCGCCCATGGCAATATCCAGGGCCATGGCATTGTTGAATGCCGCTTTGGTGGCAATGGAACGGGGAAGGACGGAGGAATCGCCCTCTTCGTAATACTTCCTGGTATTGATGACAATCTGCCTGGCTGCCTTTTCAAAGAGCGCTTTCCTGTTTTTATGCGTGGCAACAATGGTACCGTTACCCGGTAATGCAAGTCCGATGGCTTCATTCAGGCAGTTCATCGAATTGGCTGTGAACATTCCCGAACAGGAGCCGCATGTGGGACATGCATTCTTTTCTACTTCAGCGAGTTCCAGGTCTGAAACGGAATCATCCGCTGCAAGGACCATGGCATCGACAAGGTCGTACTTCTTGTTCCCGATAACCCCGGCTTCCATAGGACCTCCGGAAACAAAAACAGCAGGGATATTCAGTCTCATGGCAGCAATAAGCATGCCCGGAGTTATCTTATCGCAGTTGCTGATGCAGATCATGGCATCGGCTTTATGGGCATTGCACATGTATTCCACGCTGTCGGCGATCAGGTCGCGCGACGGGAGCGAGTATAGCATTCCGTCGTGCCCCATGGCTATGCCGTCGTCGATGGCAATGGTATTGAATTCAGGTGCATAACACCCTTCCTGTTCGATCACGGCCTTGATCTCCTGTCCGATCTCATGAAGGTGGGTATGCCCCGGAACAAATTGGGTAAATGAATTTACCACGGCAATAATGGGCTTGCCCATCTGTTCTTCTTTCATACCTGTAGCCCGCCAGAGACTTCTTGCCCCGGCCATTCTTCTGCCTTCGGTGGTGGTTGCGCTGCGCAATGTTATTTTCATTTTTCAGTGTAATTATGGTTAACGATCACTTTTATAAATTAAAAAAGCCATTCTAACTGGTAAGAATGGCTTGTTCCTTTATAGGTATAATATACTCCATCCTCACCCGGAAAAGCCGAGCACGACTACGATAAGGACGACAAGTATAATACTGATATTTCTCATAATTCAAAAAGCTGGTTACAAAGATATGGAATATTTATTTGAAATTTCAAATAAAACTGTAAAAATAATCGAATAATACGTTCAGGAGGATTGATCTTAAGAGTTTTAGGTTTGCTGGCCGTGATGCCGGATAAAGTCCCGCCTTTGGCGGGATCTCCGCTTCGCTCCGACTTGCGGCATGGGGCCCCGCCTTTGGCGGGACCTCCGCTTCGCCCCGACATGGAGTATAGGGCATAGGGCATACGATATGAGAACTC
>CAZDCD010000003.1:0-1841 GCA_964503885.1 uncultured Bacteroidales bacterium | reverse complement strand
CTCCGCTTCGCCCCGACATGGAGTATAGGGCATAGGGCATACGATATGAGAACTCCGAACTCTGAACCTTGAACCTATTTCCTGTATCCAAACATGAATTCCTTTTGCGGCAAACGGTAACGTTCCCTGAGCCGGTTGCCGATCTCGTCGCAATAATTGTTTTCTGTGATCCTGAAACCCGCTTTTTCTGCGCGTGCATTGAAATCGGTGCCATAGATCCTGAAGTGGTCTTTCTGATGGAAATGGATCAGGCGGTCTGCGGGGTCTGTTATCGAAGGGTCTTCAAAGGTTTTTTCACGGTCCATGATCATGGGTACCTGCATAATTGCGATGCCACCCGGTTTAAGGATCCTGTGAATTTCATGCATGGCTTTAAGGTCGTCTTCCACGTGCTCAAGCACATGGTTGCATATTACCATGTCGAACGTAGCGTCGGGAAGAGGGATTTGCTGGATATCGAATTTAATATCAGCCAGCGGCGATTCCAGGTCGGCGGTCAGGTAATCGAGGTTTCCGAGTTTTTTAAAACGGCGGTAAAAACACTGTTCGGGTGCAATATGCAGAACCTTCATCGGCCGGGTAAAAAAACCGGTTTTGTTTTTCAGGTAAAGCCACATCAGCCTGTGCCTTTCGAGGGACAGGCATTTCGGGCACAGCACGTTTTCCCGTGTAGCGTGGTAACCGTAGGGCATGAATTTTCTGAAACGGCCGCCGCATACCGGGCATTCCACGTTATTTCCCCTGTAGAAGTACGATCCGAAAGGCATAAAGACATAGCTGAGCCTTATCAGGTATTTCCTGGGAACGGCATTCAGGATAAAGCGGAGCAATTTTTTCATATTCCTGTGAACTGCGGTTCAAAAATAAGTAAAATTTTTTTGCCCGTATTGCCGGTCAAAAATCGATGCAGCGATTATATTTGCCAAAGAATCTGCGCGGTTCTTTTTATTTAATACAACAGACTGCTAAATCAACAACATAATAAATAGTTAAAAGTATGCGTCCTTTCAGGGTACTCGGTATTCAGCAGATAGCCATAGGCAATGAAGATAAGTCAAAGTCCGGCGCGTTCTGGGTCGGGCTGATGGGACTGACGAAAACCGGGACCTTTAAAAGTGAAACAGAGAATGTGGACGAGGATATCCTGCGGATCGGGTCCGGTCCCCTTGCCGTTGAGGTAGATATTATGCAGCCGCTCGATGCGGACCGGAAGCCGGCGGTGCATGAGCCGAAGCTGAACCATATCGGGTTATGGGTCGATGATTTGCCCGAAGCCTTTGAATGGCTTACGGAACAGGGCGTAAGGTTTACGCCGGGAGGGATCAGGAAGGGTGCATCGGGCCATGATGTGTGTTTTATTCATCCCAAAGGAAACGAGGAGTTCCCGTTTTGTTCCGAAGGGGTGCTGGTGGAGCTGGTACAGGCGCCGGCAGAAGTCATTGAGGCGTTCGGGGGGAACACTGATTTAGCTACATAATGCTGCCGGAACAGCCCTGACCGGAAAATGCAGAGTGAGAATGGGGGTGGGGAAGGGTGATGGAGGGACGGAGGGACGCCCGACGCTGCCCGGGGAAAAATTCAATAATGTCAAAGCTTAACCAATCTTCACTATTATTAAAAATGAGTTTTTTATAAATTTTTGAGAAATTTGATTTTTTGGTTGTAATTAGCAACTTTGAAGTGCCAAATTTTCGCAAAAGAAAAGTGCCAGCGGACAAAACCATGAACACGAAACCTTTCTGCAACAGGCAGGCCTGCCTTCAGCCGGCAGGCATAAAACATGAAAATAGTTATCGTACCACGATAATTATTTATCGCCGTATGATAATTCAATTATCGCG
>CAZDCD010000002.1:1646-269510 GCA_964503885.1 uncultured Bacteroidales bacterium | reverse complement strand
GGAAACCACCCTGATCAGGTACCGACATTGCGCCGTAATAATCAGGCATAGGTAACTGATACAAGAAGTCTTTGGATTTTTTGATATAGAAATCAGCATCCAGACGGATTCTGTTTTGCAGGAACCCCAATTCAACACCAAGATTAGTGGATGTTGTTGATTCCCATTTTACATTGGGGTTAGCAATGTTTTGCGGCGAGAAGCCTGTACCATAAGCCGTGGTTATAGACCTTAATGTTTGCCCGTAAGCATATTGGGTAATGTTTTGATTACCTACTTCTCCATAACCTGCACGAAACTTAAGCCAGCTCAATACCCCTTTGATAGGTTCCATAAATGGCTCTTCACTTGCAACCCAGGCAGCTGAAAACGATGGAAAGAATCCCCATTTGTTGTTTGGGCCGAAATTTGAGGATGCATCAGCCCTGTAAGTAGCAGTAATCAAATACCTGTTCTTAAAAGAATAATTAAGTCTGGCAAAATATGATTCCATACTCCAGGTATTTTGATTGCTGTTTCCGCCAGCTGAATTTGCGTCTCCAACCTGAAGCGCAGAAACTTCATTGGTAAGAAATCCTGTACGACTTGCCGAAATCTGTTCGAATTTTGATTGCTGTGCCTCATGGCCTAACAGGGCTGTAACCGAATGCTTGCCAAAGTCATTATTATAGGTAAGGTAATTTTTCAGGATCCAGTAAAAACGATATTGATCTACTTTATAAGAAGCAGCATTGTCATTTCCCCGGTCTCCCATTTGATAACTCGGGCTGAAAGAAGCTTGTTTACCTGTATTAAAATCATAACCAATTTCATTTCTTAATTTGAAACTTTTTAAGAAGTTGATTTCGCCATACAAATTTCCTAATATCATGTTTCTATCCAATGTAGAAGACCTTATGCTTGCCAAAGCCACGGGATTGTTCGAGTTAGTCGGACCCACACCGGAAGTCGGGCCACCCCAGCTACCATCAGACATTTTTACCGGAATATCGGGTGATTGATTCAGTGCTGAGGCTATAACACCATCTGCAGCATCGTTATAGGCTATTCTATTATCATCATTGCTTGCCGTTAATGAATTACCAAAATTAAACCAGGAATTTACGTTGAAGCTAACATTAAGTCTGAGGGCTAATCTTTTATAATTAGTATTAATGAGAATACCATCCTGGTCAAAGTAATTCAATGAAGTATAGATTTTTGCTTTATCAGTTCCTCCTGAAATGGCCAACTGATGACTTTGAATTGGTGCAGACCTGAAAATCTCTTTCTGCCAGTTGGTACCTGAACCCAGTAACTCAGGGTGATAGAATCTTTCAGGAGGTTGTAACCCTGAGGATGACCGGGCTTCAGTAATATACTCGGCATACTGCTGCAAATCCATCATATCAATATATTTTGAGACTTCCTGCACACCGTAATATCCTTCATACGAGACTGTGGATTTTTCTTTACTTCCACTTTTGGTTGTAATTATAATAACCCCGTTAGATGCTCGGGAGCCATATATTGCCAAGGCTGAGGCATCTTTTAATACTTCTATTGATTCTATATCTGATGGGTTGATTGATGAAAGTGCACTAACCCTTGTTTGTCCGCTGCCTCCGCCAGCATTAGAAAAGTTGAAGCTTTGGTTATTTTGTCCCCCGTCAACCGGCACACCATCAATAATATACAAAGGTTCGTTACTTCCAGTAAGGGATGTTATACCACGCACCCTGACTGAAATTCCACCACCCGGAGCACCAGAATTCTGTGAAATGGTTACGCCTGAAACTTTCCCTATAAGTGCCTGGTCGAGTGAAGTAAACGGTTGATCTTCAATTTGTCCTGCCTTAACAGAGCTGACAGCACCTGTCAGGTCCCGCTTTTTTGTAGAGCCATATCCGATGACTACAACTTCGTCAAAAATTTTAATATCTTCAGCCATTTTCACATCAATCCGGGTTTTGCTGCCAACAGCTACTTCCTGTGTCTGGTAACCTATATAAGAAAAAATAAGTACAGCCTTAACATCGGTAACCGTTATTGTAAATAACCCGTCTAAGTCTGTAGTAGCGCCGTTTTGTGTGCCTTTTTCGACTATATTTACCCCGGGCAATGGTTCACCGTTATTTCCCGTTATCACGCCTGTGACAGTTATTTCCTGCCGGTATGAATCTCTGAAAAAGTGATCATAGTTTGTCGGGGACAAAATAATTTGCCTGTCTTTAACGATATACTCAACTTTTTGATCTGAAAACAAATCATCGAGAATATCCATGATTTTCTTATCCTTAAAATTAACATCAATCTTTCGATTCACATCAACAAGTTTACTATTGTACAGAAAGAAAAACTCAGATTGCTCTTCAATTTTTGAAAGCACCTGTTCAACAGTTGTTGCTTTTACTTTCATTGACATAGTAGTATTCTGAGGGTAGGAATCCAATGCCAATAGGTTGATTATTGACAAAAAGCTTAAGAAAAATGAAATTTTCATGATTTCGATTGTCTTTTTATACCGGGTACTTTTATTACCTGGTACAGAAATGATTAATTTTTTTTTCATAGATTTGTCAGGTTAAATTAGTATTCTTTACCCTTTTATTTCCGGAACGAAATAAAAGACCATAAAAGGAGTTTGTGCGGAGAGTAAGTCCAATTACTTTCCGCATTTTTTCATTTATTCAGATGATTTTTTCACCATAAGCATTTCAGTTTAGTCAATAATTGGTTTTTAGTTTGATTGTCACTAATTTTTTCGAATATGAATTATCTTCATTAGGTTTTCTTTCAGTCAGCGTATATTCAATCGGGGCACTCAACACAAGAAGATCCAGTACCTGTTCAAAAGTTTCATCAATAAATGTAGCGTTGTAACGAAAATCATAGAGGATGGAATCCTGCAAAACGATATCTACATTATACCACCTTTCCAGTCTTTTAACCACATCGTCCATACGATCATTCCTGAAGAACAATTTACCTTCAACCCATGATGTATATTTATTTTCAAGGTTGCCTGTATCGGTCCGGTTATTTGGTGAAATAATCCCATCGCCTGATTGGTTGTTTTTCTTAGTTTCAGTTTGAATATCAGTTATTTCAGATAGTACAATATTATTATACATTTTTTTGTACACAGCATGTTGATTAGGGGCCATCTTGAACAAGACAATTTCATTATCCCGTGTACTCTTTTTAACGATCTGCACGTTACCGTTCAATAAGGTTGTTTCAAAAGTGCTTTCACCTTTATAGGCCGCTATGTTAAAAGAGGTACCCAGAGCTTTCACTGAAACCTCGCCAAGATTAACATAAAAGGGTTTTGATGGATTTTTTACGACGTTAAAAAAAGCTTCACCTTCAAGAAATAGTTCACGTTTAGTGGATGAAAATTTTTCCGGAAATTTGATTTTACTTCCCGAATTCAGCCATACTTCAGATCCGTCCGGGAGATTGAAATGATTTCTGACACCATAAGCAGAGGTAATTTCGCGAAATGGAATAAAAACCGTTTTCTTCGAATGAAGGTTATCAAAAAAGAGTATTGATGCGGGGATTAAAAGAATAGCAAGAACTGCAGATATCCTTTGCCAGTAATACCATACATTGAGTGTTTTTTTAAAGTCACGTATCTGTGATTTCACTTTTTTCCTTGCGGAATCGACATCTACCTGTTGCATGATATGTATCCTGGAACTTATTTCCCAAAAATATTTCAGCTGTTCATATTCTTTTTTATTATCCTCGCTTTCAGATATCCATAACCTTATCATATCCTCTTCTTCAGGCAGAGCAATACCTTCAAAATGCCTAATAAACACACTTTCCATTTCAGGATCCATTTTCATATTCTTATTCTCATACCATGACGATTCGGATTTGTACAATACCTATCGTGGTTATATTTTTATTTCCGAAAAAACTTGAGCAATAAAAATTATCGCTCAGAAATATCTTTCTAAAGCTTTGCCGGCATATATTGTTTTACTGATTGATCCCACTAAATTATAGTGAAAGATAATCTTTTAATTCATTCCTGATTAATTTGAGTGCTTTAAAAATTTGATTCTCAACAGTTTTAACTGATATTCCCAGTTTTTCGGCTATTTCTTTGTTTTTCAAATTTTTGAACCGGCTGTACCGGAATATTCTTCCGCACTCCTGAGGCAGCTTGCTCACGGCCTGAGACAGAATAGCATAAAGTTCGGCTTCAATAAAAGTATTCCATGTATGATCATCAGTCGCTTCACTTGCCTGATCCTCAATAAATCTTTTGGCATAATCTTCCTTGATTTTTTTATGTTTGATGATATCAAGGCACTTATTTCGGACTGATTGAAAAAGATAAGATTTCACAGAAACCTCAATCTCAATCGACTTTCTGCCTTGCCATAACTTTACAAATATCCCTTGTACGATTTCTTCCGATAAATGGTTGTCATTCAGGAATTTATTTGCATAAACAATCATCCCAGAATAGTAAAAATTAAACAGGTAATCGAATGCCTTTTCATCCCCGCTTTTTAAGCAGTAAAAAAAATACAGGTCATGATTGTTTTCTTTCTTATCCAATGGACTTTATATAATATGTATTCAGCAATTATCAAAAACAAAGTGTAATCAAAACAAATATAGAAGTCTGATAAAAAAGATTTAGGTGCGGGTTATTTTGATTACAATGATAATAAGAATTTTTTGTATGAAGGATGATTCCTGTTTAGATTATTCGATATCATGAATTTACAAGGTGTAATTATCAAACTATCAATAAAATAAAAACATTAAAAAGAATGATTTGTTATGCATCTAATAAAAAGTACAATAAATTGTTTTCAGAAGAACGAATAGCAAATAATTCAACTGCAAAAAATTCTCTCTTAGAATTAATCGTAAAGAAATCCGATAAAATCAATTACATGCCAAATAAAGATGACTCGAAAAAAGGTTGAATTTTAAACAAATTTTCATTAATTTTCGTTTGCATTCGCTTGAATTTTTGGTTTAACTTAGTTTTATAACACCTTATAAAAACTATAACTCATGCATTTTTCAAACATAATACCTTCGCATCATTAAATAGTTGTGAAAATAAGCCACGAAGGCACAAAGTCACGAAGATTCACAAAGAGTCTCATATAAAAAATTGATTATCAAAGTCTTTTATGTCGAGTTAAATAAAAAATTCTTTATGCTATGAGAAAACTGTTTAGTATCCTTACTATCCTGACAATGATTACCTCAGGCGCATCATTTTCACAAGATAAAAACAGGCAGTCTGAAACTCAGATAAAACCAGCCCTGCTGATCATTGACATCCAGAATGCTTACCTGCCTATGGTCCCTGAGAAGCAAAAAGCCGTGGCTTTTTACTTTATCAACAGATTGATCGAACTCTTTCGTGATAATGGCTATCCGGTAATTAGAATTTACCATTTCAGTGAAAAATACGGACCAAAACCCGGTACAGAACAATTTGAATTTCCAGCCTCTGTGTCGATCAAAACCGAAGATCCCAGGATAATTAAAACATACCCTGATGGATTTAATAAAACGAACCTGGATAGCCTTCTGAAAGAAAACGGAAGCAATACATTATTTCTCTGCGGACTAAGCGCGGTTGGCTGTGTACTGGCAACCTCTATAGGTGCACAAAACCACGACTACAAAGCTTTTCTTGTAAAAGATGCGATCATGAGCCATAACTCAGACTACACAAATAATGTTGAGGACATGTTCGATGCCGTTCCCTATGATGTGGTAGAGCTGATACTTAAAAATTCCGAAAAATAGGTAATTAAAGGATCATACATTATATAATATACCCATAAAAATTACCGTTTCTACATTAAATTAATGGTTTATGATTCAAGAATTTGAACCGGTTGCCCGTGAAGTATTAACGCTGATTAATGAGTGGGAACCTAAACTATCAGGTTTACCGGATAGCGTAATTACTGAAAGACAAAACAACCAGAACCGCACGATCAAACAGATTATCGGGCATATGATCGATTCGGCCTCAAACAATACACACCGGATTGTGCATCTGCAATACCAGGAAAGTCCTCTGAGATTCCCAAACTATGCCACCGATGGGAATAACGACAGGTGGATTGCAATTCAGCACTACCAGGATGAAGATTGGAACAATATGATCAACCTGTGGAAATATTCCAATTTGCATATAGTCCATCTAATGAAGAATGTAAACCCTTCAAAACTGGATTATCAGTGGTATTGTAACAAGGAACGATTAATTTCTTTAAAAGACATGATTATTGACTACCTGGGGCATTTCAAATTGCATTTGAATGAAATCGATGAATTGATAAATAAAGGATGATCTGGTACCAAAGTGAAATGATACGATTTACTTCTGCCAGTGTACCGAAATGTCTGAAAGTTATATCCACTTGCTCTTCTGTTAGATACTACAACCCCGGCGGTCTTTCGAAGCAACCAAAATAGCCGATATGGCCTCAATAGAGAAAATTCAGGAATAATGAAAAAACTTCAACTGATGTCTCTGGTAATTTACATGGTGTTGTTCGGCGGTTGCAGGAAAACAGAGGCACCATGTATTCTTGATCCGATTGATCCCAACTATTTCTCGGGAACTTTCAGATCAACCGATCTTCCCGCGATAGCCGGAACTGTTTCACTCGGCATCTCAGGTGGGTTTTAGGAGTGTTCAACAAATGAACCCTATGGAACAGGGGCAGGACGGCTTGAGGTAAATCATACAACCATTCGGTTTAGCGATACCCTGTTCTTCTCGGTTCCTGCTTTATATGGCCCGACATTTGTTCTGAGCGGTGAATTTAATTATTTTTATGACGGCAAAAGATTGAAAATTGCCGGAAAGAAAAACGGACGAAATATGGAGTATTCCTTGCTAAAAATGGAACCTTTTAGCCAAAACGATAATCAACAGGCATTAAATTTTCGGACAATGAACACACCTGATTTTCATTTGGCTGAAATAAAAAAAGAAGACAAGACAATCATCGATGCATTTGTTGCTGAGAGCTGGGGTTCATGCATTGTCATCTCGAGAGGAAGGATACATAATGTGCCGGAATTGCCCGGATTCATATGCAAAAAGAATAGCGAAGTTATAGGACTGATTACATTTGCCATTCATGAGAAGGACTGTGAAATTGTTACGCTTGTCAGTACGGTAGAAAATTCAGGTCTGGCTACGCAATTGATTAATAAAGTCGTTGAGGTGGCAGAACAGGTGGGGTGCGACAGGATCTGGCTGATTACAACAAATGATAATACACATGCCATCCGGTTTTACCAGAAAAGAGGATTTGAATGGATAGGATTTCATAGAGATGCGGTGAAGAAATCAAGAAAACTGAAACCGGAAATTCCGGAATTTGGTGAACATGGTATTCCGATAAAACACGAGATTGAATTCGAATACAGATTTGGTAGGTAGGATCAGGAAATAGTGAGCATTTTTATAATCAGTTAACTGATAATATAGTACTAAGTCTCCTTGCTTCGATTGATGGTTTGCTAAGCGACTTTAATGCATTATTCAATACTAGTCACGGACATTCATTCAAATTAGGATGTCTTAACAGCATAAGGTAAAAGCACTATTATTTAGAGATAACGTTCATTTAACATTGCTTATCGGAAATTACAATAAAAAATACACTGGCATGTTCATGAACTTTCGTTTTTTTTCGATCTTAGCTGCCAGGGCCCTTAATGGAATTTAATATCTTCAGGTTATCTGATCAATTATGCGCAAAAGATTAATAAGAAGAAACGTTGGTAATCCAACCGGATTGATCTTCATTTGCCATTTATTCTGCATGGTTCCGGTTGCAGGTCAGGTTAAACTCCCTCATCTGATCAGCCAAATCATCCATGCAGACATTGCATGGGCCGATAACCCTGAAAATGCTAACTTATACAACAGGGCAGGATTGCCCTCCTCACCCTTTAGGACCGATGACTGGTCTTCATCCTCACCTGAAAAGCAATACTTATGGAACTATTGAAGAAACTGTCATCTGCCGCAGGCGACAGAACAGAAGAATCAAACAGGCAGGTCGCCGTTCAATGCCTTCAACATCCTGATCTGCTTCATGAAATTGCAGACGGTTTCCATCACAACGACAAGAAGCTTCAATCCGACTGCATCGAGGTCTTTACCATGGTTGCGGAACACAATCCCGATCTGGTGGTTCCGTTTGCTGAAGCAATCATTTCCTTGTTATTAAGCAAAGAGACCAAAACACGATGGGAGGCGGCTCATGCACTCTCACTTATTGCAGATAAGATCCCCGAAATTGTATTTACGCTCCTGCCAGATCTCCGGGAAATGATTGAAAGAGATAAAAGCACCATAGTGCGTGATTATAGTGTGGATATTGTTGCCAATTATGCGAAAACAGGTAAGGACGCGTCAGAGAAAGCCTTCGGAATTCTGAAAGCAGTGCTTGACATATGGGATGAGAAACATGCCAGGCAGGTATTTAAAGGATTCAATGCTATCCTTGATCATCAGCCGGCATATAAGGCAGAGATCGGCAGGATCGTTAATCCGTATCTCGAAGCAAAAAAGAATGTTGTGGTAAAAGAAGCCCGTAAAATCATGAAAAGGTGCTGAATGAATGCTATCTCAGAAAATATTGCGATTCCGCAAACATAAGGCATGGAAACAAATAAGTCATTGATCGTCATCTATTTTTTGTCGCTAGCTCTATACGGAGCAGTTGAAATAGTTCTTCTTTTGCGATTCTCTGACAGGAAATTTAGGAACAAGGACAGAAGCTACCTGTTTATTATGGTTCCTTTTTACCTGAGCGTTTATCTCGCACCCCTGGAGTATGTGCTCCTGAATTACCGGTTAAACGCTTTTTTGATAGCGTCAGGATTTTCAATTTTTGGTGCCGGAGCTGTATTGAGGATTACAGCCCTGGTTACTCTCGGGAAGAATTTCTCTGTCGTCCTGAAATTCGGGGACAATACGCGGCTTGTGGTCACCGGGATTTACAGATATATCCGTCATCCGCTTTACCTGGCCGTATTGCTTATATCGGTTTCGGGGTCCGCTATTTTTTCATGCAGGATAACCTGGGTATTTATCCTCCTGTGTTTAACGGGTATATTGCTGCGTATAAAGAAAGAGGAATCGGTATTGATCTTACAATACCCTGAATATACAGAATATAAAAAAAGAACCTTTACATTAGTGCCCTTTCTGTTCTGATGTGATGTCAGCCTGCTTTATTCACGGGTTAGAACGACCGGCATGATGCGATTGGCTCGATAAGCACAGGTCCTTTTTATAACCAAGACACTCCAATGAGAACAATTAAGATTACACCCATAGGATATGTGAAAAACAGCAGAACAGAACCTATTGACGACAACTGGTACCCAGTTGAGTCTGCAATAGAACTTGCAGACGAATTACCTGCTGAATGCCTTGATGGTATTGAAGAGTTTTCACATCTGGAAATAATCTATTATTTTCACAGATCATCAACAGACTTTATTGCCAGCGGCCATCCGAGAGAAAACAAGGCGTTTCCGAAGGTGGGTATTTTTGCCCAGCGAAAAAAAAACAGGCCAAACCACCTGGGGACAACCATTGTGAGGCTTTTAAAGCGGGAGGAGCGTAGACTATATGTCAGCAGCCTCGATGCAATTGACGGAACACCTGTGGTTGATATCAAGCCGGTTATGAAGGAATTTTTACCTCAGGATACCCTCAGGCAGCCGGAATGGAGCAGGGAAATCATGAAAAACTATTGGTGATGCATCAGTAAAATCATATGAATAATTTCAGTATCAATGATTTGAATATCATACATATAGAGTCTATCATACTTTCTGATACCCTTACTTAAATCTGACGTATCACCTACAACCAAAAAAAGACAATGGAAAAAAGCATATTTACTGAAAAAACAAAGAAACCCGGACAAGATGACCTGGCTGCATTTTTAGGGGATACCTGCCCATTATGGCAGATAGTTGAAGATTATGTGCTCGCAAAATATCCGGGCGGCCTGAAAGAATGGTACTATTCCGGAGAAAAATACGGATGGAATTTCCGGATCAAAGATAAAAAGAGGGCAATACTCTACCTGCTGCCCAGGCAGGGATTTTTCAAAGTGGCGTTTGTCTTCGGGCAGAAGGCAACCGACATGGTCATGCAGAGCCATATATCTGATGACATAAAAAAAGAGCTGGAATCAGCCAGGAAATATGCCGAGGGCCGGGGCATCAGGATTGATGTCAGGGACGAGAAAATAATAAAAGACATCAAAGAACTGATCGGTATCAAGCTTTCGGTCTAGGCAGAGATTTTCAGAACAGGCACCTTAGATAAGCTAATGATTCTGAATTTGTCACAGCGTTAATTAACGGAACGGTATACCGACATAAAGATACTGATTTATGAACTGCTGGAATACGAAAAGCGGTACCAAGATCATACAGTTGCTCTCCGGAAGAAGCAATGTTTTTCTGCTGACAAATGGCATTCGGAATGGTATCATTGATACAGGTATCGCGCGCAACTGGGCAAGACTGGACAACAGTATTAAAAGCCTGAATATAAACCGGATCGACTATCTTATTCTGACCCATACCCATTTTGATCATGCAGCAAATGCCAAAAGATTGAGACAGGATTATGGCGCTTCGGTGATCGTGCATAAAGATGAAGCTGATTTTTTATCTGCCGGAAAAAATGAAATGGCTTCCGGTACGAATTTTATATTGAGGCTAATGACAACGTTGGTAGCCAGAAGAATTCTAAATGCGCTCAGCTATGAACCCTGTGAATATGATGTTACGGTTGATTCGGGTTATGATCTGACAGCCCTGGGATTCAATGCGTATATTATGCATACACCGGGACACACAAAAGGCTCGGTAAGTGTTATTGTCGATGATGAGATCGCGGTTGTCGGCGATGCCATGTTTGGTGTGTTTAAATGGTCGGTATTCCCGCCTTATGCAAATGATGCTGCACAGATGATCACCAGCTGGGGAAAACTGCTCGGCACAAACTGTTATCTTTTTCTTCCGTCTCACGGAACATCAAACAGCAGGGCTTTACTGCAAAAGGAGTATGATAAAAGAAAAAAGGTAACAAAAGCCTCAAAATACCGGGTAAATAGTTTTAGCAGAGCGTAACGCTATTGCTATTTTCTTGGAATTGCCCCGCGGAATGTGTAAACTTGTTTACTCATTTATAAAATACCCTTACCCACGCTAACCATAGCGAACAAAATGAAAGCAGAAATCAGCATACTCTCCGTTGCCGGTATTTTAACAGCATGCATTCCTGGAACAGGTAAAAGCCAGAAAAAACTGGAGCATCCCAACATTATTTTTATCATGAGTGATGACCATGCATACCAGGCTATAAGTGCATATGGCGGGGAGCTGGCAAAGCAGGCACCCACACCGAATATCGATGTCATTGCCGGTGAAGGCATGCGGTTTAACCGTTGCCTGGTTACAAACTCCATCTCGGGCCCTTCGCGCGCATGCATTTTAACCGGCAAATACAGCCACATGAACGGTTTCATCGCCAACGAGGCAACTCCCTTTGACAGCAGCCAGCAGACTTTTCCGAAATTACTCCGGCAGGCCGGTTATGAGACGGCCATTATCGGCAAATGGCACCTCGATTCGCAGCCCGCGGGGTTCGACAATTGGGACATACTCATCCGGCAGGGAAATTATTACAATCCTGATTTCATTTCGGAGGAAGGGGTACACAGGGAAAAAGGGTATGTCACGGAGATCATCACGCGCAAATGCATTGACTGGTTAAAGAACAGAAAAGACAAAGACAAACCGTTTATGCTGATGATGCATCATAAAGCCCCCCACAGAAACTGGATGCCCGGGCCCAATGAACTCGGTCTTTTCAGCAACACTCATTTCCCGGAACCCCCTACCCTTTTCGATGATTATTCGGGAAGGGGACAGGCAGAGCACCTGCAGGATATGACTATTGCAAAGACCATGGAGCTGGGCGAAGATCTGAAAATATGGAAAGACACGACAGAGAGAAATAAGAGTGCCGAATATATGCGCATGGACAGGTTGCAAAGAAATGTGTTGAATGCCGCTTTCGATACCGTAATCAGCGCTTTTTTTACAGCTGATCCTGAAGGTGATGATCTGCTGAGATGGAAATACCAGCATTACCTGCGCGATTACCTGCGATGCATTGCCGCTGTGGATAAAAGCGTAGGTGAGATCTTACATTACCTTAAGGAGAGTGGCCTTGATAAAAATACTGTAGTAATCTATACATCGGATCAGGGATTTTACCTCGGAGAACACGGTTGGTTTGATAAACGGTTTATGTTTGAGGAATCGTACCGTACACCTCTGCTTATAAAATGGCCTGGTGAAGTGGAACCGGGCAGCGTGAATAACGATATGGTTTCCAACCTCGACTTTGCCGAAACACTCCTTGATATTGCAGGTGTGAAAATACCAAAGGATATGCAGGGAGAAAGCATGGTTCCTGTGCTTGAAGGGAAAACTCCGGTTGGCTGGAGAACAGAACATTATTACCATTATTATGGATATCCGGATTACCACAGCGTAAGGCGTCATTACGGCATAAGCACCAGGCGGTATAAACTCATTCATTATTATTACGACATAGACGAATGGGAACTTTTTGACCTGCAGAATGACCCGCTGGAATTGAAAAATGTGTATACTGATCCGCTATACGGTCCGGTAAAAAAAGATTTACACCACCGGTTAGATTTGCTGATGAAGAAATACCACGACAGTGACTCACTGGCTGGAACTATGTTGCCTAAGCACAGAGTTCCTGATGTATAGTTTACCAGAAGCACTGAAGAACGGGGATTAGCTGGCTGTTTTTATGCAATCACGGCAAAAAGTGGGGCCTGATCAGGGTTCGGCAGGAAAAAAATAGTGAATAGAAACCAAAAACCTTAGTATGAGACAAAAAATTAACCTGATCACATTGGGTGTCGATGATTTCAACAGATCATTGAAATTCTATGGAGACGGACTGGGATGGAAGAGATCTGAAGCCAGTCTTGAAAATCTTGCGTTATTTCCACTTGGCGGAATTGTATTAGCCCTGTATCCCAGGAAGGATCTTGCCGATGATGCTTTGGTGGAGAATGCCAGGTCAGAATTTTCAGGCATTACCCTTTCGTATAACGCAAAATCTGAAAAAGAGGTCGATGATGTGTTGCACGAAGCAGAGAAAGCGGGCGGCAGGATCGTCAAGGCCGCCCGGACAGTTTTCTGGGGCGGTTACAGCGGCTACTTCAGTGATCCCAATGGTCATCTGATTGAGGTAGCATTCAATCCGTTTTGGGAGCTCGATGAGAACGACAATCTTAAATTGTAACTCCATTAACTATTGAAGAACTAAGTGAATTTAAGCGAAATATCGGGCAGCCGGTTGATCAATCAGCACATAGGAGGGTTAACATTCAGCAGGCCCGGCGAGATTGTCGGATGGATGGGGGCCATGCAGGCCCAGGATTATTCCATGGCCAAATGGGCTGTGGGTATCCGTCTGCCGGGTTCCACCGATGCAATAGTTGAAGCTGCCATTAATAACGGAGACATCATCAGGACACATGTGCTTAGACCTACCTGGCACCTGGTATCGGCCAATGACGTTTCCTGGATACTCGAGCTTTCAGCCCCGCATATCCTGGCATCCATGGTATCGAGGCACAGGCAGCTGGAAATTACAGACGGGCTCATCAAAAAAAGCAACGATTTGATCGTTACTGCCTTGTCGAAAGGTAACCATCTAACCCGGAAAGAATTGGTTTCATTGATGAAAAATTCCGGTATTGCCACGGGCGATAACCGGCCTTCGCACCTGCTGATGATCGCAGAACTGACAGGACTTATTTGCAGCGGCAGGAAGATCGGTAAAAATCAGACCTACGCTCTATTCTGCGAACGGGTACCTCATAAGAAAAGACTGACCCGTGATGTAATGCTCGCAATGCTGGCCATTCGATATTTTTCAAGCCATGGTCCGGCAACCTTGCAGGATTTCATCTGGTGGTCGGGATTGCCTGCCCGGGATGCAAAAACAGCGCTGGAAATGGTAAAGAATGACCTGGATTCGGCAACTACCGATATCGGAGTATTTTGGTTCGGCCCTGCAGGCCTAACCCCGGTGCACAGCACAGAATCTTTGCTATTGCTGCCGGCATTCGACGAGCTGATCATCAGCTATAGAGACAGGAGCGCTGTTCTTGGTTCTGAAAACCATAGCTCAGCCATATCGAGCAACGGCATGTTCTGGCCGGTTCTGATCATGAACGGTAAAGTAAAAGGCATATGGAAACGCACCCTTAAAAAAGATACAGTGATCATTGAAATTTCAACATTTCAACCATTTACCAATATGCTTCAGGAGATGATAGAGGAAAAAACCCTGGCATATGGCAGTTTTATTGGCAGGAAAGCAGTATTATTGAGTAATCATGCGGATCCGGTAAGACAGAGCAAAAAGTAACAAAAATGAATTACCATGGAATATTTCGAAAAAACCAGGATTGAACAAATCGTTTCAGAGCGAAAAAAAGCACATGCCTATTTTCTGAAAAAATCGGCTGTCTACCAATCATTTGTAAAAATGGAGCAGCAGACCTATAAGGATGGAAAATTGAGTAAAAAACAAAAAGAACTGATCGCTGTGGGGATTTCCGTTGTCATAAACTGTGAGTCCTGCATGGAATGGCATATTAAGCAGGCCATTGATGATGGTGCCGCAGAAGATGAAATCCTCGAAGCCATTGAGGTAGGCATCGAAATGAGCGGTGGTCCCGGAACGGTCTCAGCCAGGTTTGCTATGAATGTCATGCAATATTACGTATCCGAAAAAAAATAATGTATTGACTGCTTCACTCTAAAATACTGACTTATGGAAATTCTTGTAAAACCTTTATCGCCTGATATACTTAACGACTACCTGCACTTTTTTGACACCATGAAGTTTACAGAAAATCCGGGGTGGTCGGTTTGTTATTGCTATTCATTCCATTTTACCGGCAGCAGGAGCCAATGGAATAAAGAGGAAAACCGTTCTGCGGTGATCCGACTGATCAGTGAAGGAAGAATGGCCGGCTACCTGGCTTATGCCGAAGGCAAAGCCGTGGGGTGGTGCAATGCAAACTATAAGCTTAATTACAGCAGATTAATGCAAAACAAGGATTTGGCCGGCAATGACGGAGAAAAAATCTGTTCGGTGGTATGCTTTCTGATAAGTCCGGAATACCGGAGACAAGGTATTGCAAAAATGTTGCTTGGTGAAGTCTGTAAAGATTATTCCCGCAAAGGTTTTAAATATATTGAAGCCTATCCCGGCAAGGGAAGCCTGTCTTCAGAAAAGCATTATAAAGGGCCCCTCAGGATGTATGAAGAATCGGGATTTGAGATTAGAAAAGAGCTGAAGAATTATTATATAGTACATAAAAAACTGAAATGATGTGAATAGCTACATGCACAGGTGCACGGCATTCTTTTTGCACTTACATTATAATCCTGTGCTGGTGTTCATAAACTTTTTACGCCGGTAAACCTAAGCACAAGCGACAGCAGCACATACAGCACAACAATAAGACTGAGTGCGGGAAATCCGATCAGTACCAGAAGCGCCACCGACACAACCAGAAAAAGGTACCTGGAAAGGTTGTTTTTTAACGAGTAGTCTTCAAATTTCAGCGAAAACATCGGGATATTGCTAACCATCAGCACCGACAGCACAAACACAAGGATTACAAGAAACCATATATTATAGGTTAACGGGTGAAACGGAAGGTTCAGGTTATTTTCGGCAACTATGCCCAGTGAAGCAATAAAAAGTGCTGTTGCAGGAGTAGGCAATCCGCGAAAGCTTTTGACCTGGTTATCGTCGATATTGAATTTTGCCAGTCTTATGGCAGCAAAGATCACGATAAGGAATGATATATTCAGCAGAACATAATACGAAAAACCGGGTGCCGTGATATTGAATTGTGAAGTAGGTTCCAGCTCTACGAGAGAACGGTAAATCAACCGGTATACGATCATTGCGGGTGCTACACCGAAATTGATGACATCCGAAAGTGAATCGAGTTGCTTACCGAAGGCAGAAACAACCTTTAATCCCCTGGCGAGGAACCCATCGAAAAAGTCGAGTACAGCTGCTGTGATCACAAAATATGCAGCCAGGGTAACGTTATCGAGCGATGAGAACGTGATTGAAACGCATCCGGCAAGAATGGCAATACATGTAATAAAAGAGGGTATGGCAAAACGTATTGATCTCATAGGAAAATTTTTTATTTTAAAGGTATAAAAAATATTGGTATTCTAAACAAGGGCATCTTTTATGATTTTTTTGACATGGTAATAAATAGTATATTTGCGCAAATTTCAAGATTTTCTTTGTTATGAAGATTGCTGTTGATTTCGACGGAACTATCGTGGAACACCGGTATCCGCAGATTGGGGAAGAGAAACTTTTTGCCTTTGAAACGCTGAAGCAGATGCAGAAACTGGGTCATCAGTTAATATTATGGACATTCAGGCATGGCAGGGAACTGGATGAGGCCATTGCTTTTTGCAAAAAGAATGGAATTGAATTTTATGCTGTCAATAAAAGTTATCCTGAAGAAGATTTCGATATTGAGATCGTAAGCAGAAAAATTGATGCCGACATCTTTATTGACGATAGGAATGTCGGTGGTTTTCCCGGCTGGAGTGAGATATGGCAGATGCTGAATCCCGATTATGTCGATTCCAATCTTGATGATCTGACTTCTCTTACCCGGAAATCCGATGGCGTTGGCAGCAGGTTGAAAAAACTATTCAGATAATTCACACAATATCAAGTACATGAAACTCGTGGGACATTTGTATTTTCCTGTTTTCTATCTTTTTTCTTTGCTTATCCTTCAGGTATCGGGTTGCAGTCAGGATCACAGGCAATCTCAGAGCGGAGTGCCGGAAGTGCAAAAAGGCCGGAATGATCTTGTTGAAATCGTGAGTCCTAAACGGGGAGAAGTCTATACTTGCGGAGACATTGTACCGTTCAGCTTCAGGTTTAAAAAAACGGTGATTGTCGACTCGATTTCCCTGCACTCGGCTGATATGGATGATTTGACCTTTGCAGCCAATTTCGGCAACATTGGTTGGCCGACCGGCAAAAGCAAAACCGGACAAAATATCGTAAAAGTTACTTTTTATTATAATGATTCCCTGAAAGAAACGCATTCAGTTCCTTTTGTTTTGTTGTCGGACATTATACCAAAAGCTTACAAGTATACCCTTGTCAATACCTATCCTCACGATCCCGAAGCTTTTACACAAGGACTGATCTATGATAAAGGGGTATTGTATGAAAGTACCGGCCGAAACGGGCATTCCTCGATACGGATCGTTGAAATCGCAACCGGACGGGTATTGAAAAAAGTCGACCTGAACCCAGAGCTGTTTGGAGAAGGTATTGCCTTTCACAACAATAATGTGTACCAGATCACCTGGAAGAACCAAACCGGTTTCATTTACGAAAAAGAAACACTTGACCTGATCAGAAGTTTTGACTATCCGATCAGTGAGGGTTGGGGGCTTACCGGAGACGGGAAGAACCTGTATATGACTGATGGCACATCATTCCTATATATAATCGAACCTGAGTACTTTACGCAGATAGGACAACTCGATGTATTCAGCAATAAAGGAAGGGTCAACCAGCTTAATGAACTGGAATATGTCGACGGTAAGATTTTCGCCAACATCCTGGGTGAAACCAATATCGCCATAATCGACCCGGCAAACGGTAAAATAACCGGTGAGATCGAACTTGCGGCACTCGTTCTGGGTCAGTTCAAAGAGAATTCCAATAAGGTGCTGAACGGGATAGCGTTCAATCCTTCGACCAGGCACCTGTATGTTACCGGAAAACTTTGGCCGGTACTCTACGAAATAAAATTAGAGGGATATTTCGATAACTGAAAGCATCTTAATCAGGCATGCACATTATGAAAGAATCCAACGAAAAATAGCGCATAATTCTTTTTTTTTTGTATTTTTATGAAAATGATTTATCATGAAAGCGTTTAAAATAGGAGGTACTGAATTCACACCGGATATTGATTTTGATCGTGAAAATGGTCCGTTTGTTCTTTCCGGTGTTTCCCGCCCGGAAAATGCGAATGAGTTCTATGAGCCTGTGATAAAGTGGTTAAGAGAATACGTGGAAAATCCATCCGAAAAAACGATCGTAAATTTTAAATTCGATTATTTCAATACCTCCTCTCTTAAATATTTTCTGATCATGCTATCGCTTTTTAAGGAAATTGAGGATTCCGGCGGGCAACTTGAAATCATCTGGTTTTATGACGAAGAGGATGAATCGATGCTGGAAGCAGGAAAAAATCTTGAAGAGCTGAGTGAACTTGAGTTCAAATACCAGGCAAACTGAACCGGAAAACAACACAGCCTTACTGTCCCCTAAACCCGAATTTCAATTTTATATTAATACGGAATTGAATTGCACTCCCTCTTCAAACACCTTTGCTGATCCGTGGATTTATCATATGTTCACAAGCACAGGAATTTACTTTTGCGTTGTTAATAACTTGTTCATAAATCAAAAAGAAATGTTTACAAAAGAAAATCGGGTTAAAAATTCTCTTGCACTATTAAATGCTATTTTTGGAGTTTCATTTAAATAAAAATACTTATTATTGTATAAAATCTTACCTGACATAAATACTTTCCAATGGGTAAAATAGTCGCTTTAGCAAATCAAAAAGGAGGCGTGGGGAAGACCACTTCAGCTATTAATCTGGCTGCCAGTCTGGCTGTACTCGAGAAGAAAGTATTGCTGGTAGATGCTGACCCTCAGGCAAATGCCACTTCAGGATTAGGATTTGACGTGAAAAACATTAAAACAAGCATATACGAATGCCTCATCGATGAAACCAATCCGAATGATATTATACTGAATTCTGAAATTGAGGGACTGGACCTTATCCCATCACACATAGATCTTGTCGGGGCGGAAATTGAGATGCTGAATATGCCGAACAGGGAAAGGATACTGAAAGCAGTCCTGGCGAAGATCTCTGCTCCATATGATTATATCCTGATAGATTGTTCACCTTCACTGGGGCTGATTACCGTTAATGCACTTACAGCAGCGAATTCGGTGATGATCCCTGTGCAATGCGAATATTTTGCCCTTGAAGGCCTGGGTAAGCTTTTGAATACCATCAAAATAATTCAGGGCCGTCTGAACCCTAACCTTGAGATCGAAGGATTTGTGCTGACCATGTATGACCCGAGGTTGCGCCTGTCAAACCAGGTGGTTGAAGAAGTGAGAAAACACTTTCAGCAGATGGTTTTTGAAACCATTGTACAGCGAAATATCAAGCTCAGCGAATCGCCCAGTTTCGGCAAACCGGTAGTATTATACGACGCCGATTCCAAAGGTTCCATAAACTATCTAAATCTTGCTCGTGAAATGCTTCAGAAAAACGATGCAACTAAAATAAGTAACCAGGAAAAAATATTGGACTAAACTAAAATGGCCAGAAAAAACGCATTGGGAAGAGGACTTGGCGCGCTTATCGAAAACGATGAAGATAAGGATCTTCTGCAGGATCGGATAAGCACCGGGATTGATATACCGATAAGCAGGATCGAAACCAATCCTTTCCAGCCAAGATCGAAATTTGATGAAGAGACTCTCGAAGAGCTCGCTTCATCAATTCGTGAGTTGGGTGTTATTCAGCCAATTACAGTAAGAGAGAAAAATTCAGGCGCATACCAGCTCATTACCGGTGAACGGAGGTTGCGTGCAGCCAGGCTGGCTGGCCTTGACAAAATACCTGCTTATATCAGAAGTGCCGATGACAGCAATCTGCTTGAAATGGCGTTGGTTGAGAACATACAGCGTGAAGATCTCGATGCCATTGAAATTGCTATCAGTTATCAGCGTCTTATCGACGAATGCAGCTTAACTCAGGAATCACTCAGCCAGCGTGTCGGCAAAAAGAGGGCAACCGTTACCAATTACCTGCGTCTGTTAAAGCTTCCAGCCGAAATACAACTTGGAATCAAGGATAAAAAGGTCTCCATGGGCCATGCACGTGCCCTCATAAACATTGAAGATCCGAAAATTCAGCTTGATTTATTCTACCATATGGTTGAAGAAGATCTGTCTGTCCGAAAGACAGAAGAGCTTGTGAGGAAGTTGGGAAATAAAAAGACTGAAAGTGAAACAAACGAAACCGGGCCGGAAATTCAGGAACATCCCCTCCCCCAGACATATGAAGAACTCAGGCTGCATTTGTCGGAATTCTTCAGCACAAATATTGACTTTAAACGCAACAATAAAGGAGCTGGCAAAATCGTTATCCCGTTTAAATCCGATGATGAACTGGAAAGAATTATTGCTATTTTTGATAGTTTGAAAACGTGATCGGAACCAGTTAAAACTGTTGGGTTTGCCAGTGAGAAAAGCGACATATCTTATAATCCTGGTCTTAGTTGTGTGCGGATTATCCGGTGAACTATCCGGTCAGAATACCGGTAAAGATACACCCGCAGATTCCGTGGTATTCCTCTCCCATCACTCTCCCCGAAAAGCCCTTATCTATTCCGCACTGTTCCCGGGTCTGGGCCAGATCTATAATAATAAGGTCTGGAAAATTCCTATTCTGTATGGAGGTGCGGGTACCGCATTTTATTTTCTTCACCGTAACCAGTTGTATTACAAAAAATTCCGGGAACTGTATAACAGTCCCGATGTAGCCGATGTGTATTATGTGTATCAGTATACCATAACATCAAAAGATAACCTTAAACGTGGACTCGATCTGTATCGCAGTTGGCGCGATTATGCTATTCTATCGATTGCCGGAATATACCTGTTGAATATTATCGATGCCTATGTGGATGCCTATATGTTTGAGTACGATGTTTCGGATGACCTGAGCCTGAAATTGATCCCCAATTTCATCCAGACTGATGTGTATGCCGGGGCATTTGGATTGTCAGTGAAAATGATTTTTTAACTTAATGACTAATTGATTATGAAAGGTTTATACACGGTTGTTGCCATATTGCTTTTTGCAGCTGCATTTACCAGCCTCAGGGCACAGGATATTGATTCAACACAGGTCTTCATCGATGATTCAGCCAATATCGAATCCAATCTTGATGTCAACCTCGACAGCATATCTAATCTATGGTATGTGAACCAGTCGGTGGATACCATTGAGGCCGTTTCTGAGACAGATACCGTAGTGCCGGAGTTTTCAGATGAAATTCTTATAGAGCGGTTGGCTAGATTGCCGAGTCTGGTGGATCTGTCTTACAATACAATTGTAAGAAGGTATATCGAAATGTATACACAGAAAAGGGCCGAACTCGTTGAAAATATGCTTGGACTTTCGGAATACTATTTCCCCATATTCGATGATATTTTCGATTCCTATGGCATACCCACTGAACTTAAGTATCTGGCTATTATTGAATCTGCGCTTAATCCGAGAGCACTGTCAAGAGCCCGCGCAGTGGGCATATGGCAATTTATGTATGGTACCGGAAGAATTTACGGACTGACTATTAACTCGATAGTCGACGAACGCAGGGATCCCATACGGTCGACTCATGCCGCGGCCAGATTTCTGCGCGATCTTTATGCCAAATACCACGACTGGACCCTTGCAATTGCAGCATACAACTGCGGTCCGGGTAATGTTAACAAAGCAATACGCAGATCGGGCGGAAAGACAAACTACTGGGACCTGTATTTTTACCTGCCCCGTGAGACGCGAGGATATGTGCCTGCTTTTGTAGCCGCCACCTACATTATGAATTATTATGATGAGCATAATCTGATTCCCAGGAAAATAGACCTTCCGGTGAATACAGATACGATTATGGTTAACCGGAAACTTCATCTCGGGCAAGTGGCGCATGTGCTGAATATGCCCATACAACAAATCAGGGATATGAACCCGCAATACAGGGTCGATATAGTCCCTGCCTCACTACAGTCGCCTTATCCTTTAAAACTTCCTGAAGAATATGCACTGGAATTCATCGATCTGCAGGATTCCATCTATGCTTACAACGATTCTGTATATTTTAATCCTGACAAACTCACGGCGACCCCCACGAGGTACAAAAATTCGGATTATTTCCACGAACCCCCGGGAGACAATATGGCCAAACTGTATTACACCATAAAGTCAGGCGATAACCTCGGATTTATTTCCGAGTGGTATCATGTACGATTGTCAGATCTTAAATATTGGAACAACATCAGGGGAAATGTGATCAGATCTGGTCAGCGGCTTGTTATTTATGTTCCCAAATCCAAAGAATTCAAATACAGCAAGGTCAATTCAATGAGTTTTGCAGAAAAACAGCGGTCGATCGGGAAAGAAGTCACTATATCGGGAGACATCCCGAATCAGATACCGCCCCAGGATATCGATGACAGTGATTTCATCATATATACCGTTAAAGAAAATGATACTCTATGGGATATTGCCAAAAAATATCCCGGGGTATCGGATACTGACATCATGCGCCTGAATAACATTACAGACGCAAGCAAAATAAGGCCGGGCCAGAAGCTGAAGATCAAGCCAAAAAGCTAAACCATTAGAGGACTGGTTATGAAACCTTTACAGATATTACTATTCATCCTGACGGTTTTCACAGTGCTCTTTGCCATTGCATTATTCTTTCCCGATTCAGGGATAAACATTGCCCGTAATGTTACATTGCGGTTTATCTCTCCGCACGACATCTTCAGCAAAGATTCGGTAAAATATGCCGATATTTCGGATATAATCAACCAGAATGCCGGTATCAGCGATACGGCTTATACTGAAATAATGGATACCGTCAGGGCTAATGCCGACAGCCTTAAAAAAACTATTACTGCCATAGAATATCCCAGGGGCAGAAGCAACCTGCTCTACCCGTTTTTCAGGGCTTTAAAAAAGGCGAAAGAATCCGGTAGCAAAGTCAGGATCATGCATTACGGCGATTCCCAGATTGAAGGCGACAGGATTACCTCGCTGATCAGGAGAAGGCTTCAGTCAAAATTCGGAGGATATGGAGTTGGCCTGGTCCCTGCCTCACAGCTATATGACTTCTCGTATGCTATTCTGCAAACCAATTCTGATAACTGGTACCGGTATACACTTTACGGGACAAGGGATACCACGATAAGACATAACAGGTACGGAGCACTTGCAAATTTCTGCATGTTTGAACCTTATCGCGAAGACAGACCGCCTGACACCACAACCCGGCGTGCATGGATCGCTTTTAAAAGGTCTCCATACGGATCAAACAATACCCGGTCTTTCAACCAGTGCAGGATCTTCTATGGCCACAACAGCGAGCCATTTATGAACGAAGTGCTCGTAAACGGTGTGCTCTATGACGCGGATATTATACCTCCATCAAAAACACTGAAGGAGATCACGTGGAAATTCGATACACCCCAGCAAAATATCAGGCTGAATTTTATAGGAACCTCGAGTCCTGAGATCTATGGAATATCGCTGGAGCCAAACAACGGAGTTATAGTTGACAACATCGCCATGCGTGGTTGTTCAGGAACTGTTTTTACGCTGATCGATCACGATCTTCTCGGGGCAATGTATTCGAAACTCGGTGTGAGATTGTTCCTCCTGCAGTTCGGAGGGAATGTGGTACCGCATGTCACAGATGATTATACTTACTATGAAAAATGGTTTTCGAGACAGCTCAGCCAGCTGCAGTCTGCTTGTCCCGAAGCTGTAATTATCGTGATCGGTGTGGCCGATATGTCGATAAAAGACAAAAACAGGTATATCACCTATCCCAACCTCGAGAAGGTAAGGCATGCCTTGCGAAATGCCACGTTTAAATCGGGAGCCGCTTACTGGGATATGTATAAAGCCATGGGAGGAAAGAATTCGATGCCAAGCTGGGTTTTTGCACAGCCTCCTCTGGCATCAAAAGACTTCGTCCATTTTAATCCCCGGGGAGCTGTGATAATTGCACAAATGTTCTATAATGCCCTGATTTATGATTACAACAGGTTTGAAAATGCGGAGTGAAACGGGAAACAAAAAGTATGAATCACGGGTATGAATCCCCAAAGCAAGCTTTGGTAACTAATTCCGCAGCAGAGCAACGGGGAACCGATCCCGCCCTGTGGCGGGAGAGCTCAGCGCAGCTAATCAGACCCTCCGCCTTCGGCGGGATTATTCCCGTTGGTCATGAGACCACTTCGTTCAGTTATTCGCCACGCATTTGCGTGGCTCATGAGAACGTTTCACTTAGTTGTTCAACTTACAAATTTCAATGCACTGCGTTTTTGAAATTTGAGTTTCACGAATAAAGACTGGTGAGAATGATGAATATCAGGCATTTACTTTTTATCCTATCCGGAGTTGTTTTTTTTTCGACCTTTTTACGATCGCAGGATGAGGCTTATCCTATTGAGGTCAGGTCATACCCTTTTATTCAATACCCGAACAACAGGTTTATCCTTTCTCACGACAGCACACAGTTCAGGGATCTTTACAGCAAATTCGACAGCCTTATTCTTTACGGTCAGGGACAACTTAGCATTGTGCACCTTGGGGGATCGCATATACAGGCCGATATTTACACCCACCGAATGCGGCAGCGATTCAATAACCTTCAGCCCGGATTGATAAACGGCAGGGGATTTATATTCCCGTACCGGGTGGCAGGAACCAACAACCCTAAGAATTACAGGGTGGAATATTCAGGTGAATGGACCACCTGTAAAAGCACGCATAATCATCCGGAATGCCACCTCGGTCTCTCGGGGATATCCGTAAGTACAACGGATACAAGCTCCAAAATAAAAATATTTCTTAATCGCGACACATCGCTTCATTTTGAATTCAACCGGCTTAAGATATTTCATCCCGATGACCTGAAAGAACTGAATGTATTGGTAAGCCATCCTGAAAATGTGGTCAAAAAATTGCGGGCCAGCCAAATGGGTTATACCTTGTATGAATTTAATCAATACTACGACAGCATTGAGCTGAAATTTGTCCGGACAGATTCCCAGCAGGTTAAGTTCGATCTTTACGGGCTTTCTTTTGAAAGCGATGACCAGGGAATCATATATAACTCCATTGGTGTGAACGGTGCCAAACTGGAATCGTACCTTAACTGTGAGCTGTTTGAAAACCATCTTTCAGCACTGAAACCCGACCTGGTGATCGTTTCTATAGGCACCAACGACGGGTATACACGAAGGTTTGATAAAAGGCAGTACCTGCTTAATTACAGGCAGCTGCTGGCAAAAATAACTCGGGCAGCGCCAAATTCTGCAATACTTTTAACTGTGCCCAATGACAGCTACCTGTTTAGAAGGTATATCAACAGGAATACCGCGGAAATGGAAGAGGTTATCCTTGAGCTTTCGGAACGATACGGCCTGGCGGTCTGGGATTTCTATGAGATCATGGGCGGGCTGAATTCTGTGAAAGCATGGTATGACGCAGGATTGATGAACGCAGACAGGGTTCATTTCAGTAAGGAAGGGTATGTGCTTAAAGGCGACCTGCTGTTTGCCGCCTTCCTGAACACATGGAACGAATTTCTGAGATAAGGCACCAAAAAAGTAACGGACTATGCCGGAAACCATCAGAAATATATTTACATATAACCAGGATTCGCCACTGATTTTTACACGGCTATTTTTCTGGGGGTTTTTTGCTGTGGTTCTTGCTATATATTCAGCCATTTACAGGAAGAAGGCACTGCGTAATGCTTACTTATTTCTTATAAGCCTTTTTTTTTATTATAAAACCGGCGGATTATTCTTCTTTATCCTTATTTTCTCAACATTTACTGATTACGGTATCGGACTGGCCATCTTTAATTCCCGGTCATCACTTGCCAAAAAATTGTATGTGGCATTAAGCGTTATCCTTAATCTCGGAGTGCTGGGGTTCTTTAAGTATGATTATTTTTTTACCGAAACCATCAACTCTATTTTTCATACCCACCTTGAGGTGGTCACACATGCGGCCAAATGGTCGAACCTGTTCCTGAGCACTCATTTCGACCTGGCAAAAATTCTACCACCGGTTGGCATATCGTTCTTCACCTTTCAGACCATCAGTTACTCCATAGACGTATACCGCGAGAAGGTTAAACCGGTAACCAGCATTCTTGATTTCGGATTTTATGTCTCATTTTTTCCCCAGCTTGTTGCCGGTCCTATAGTTCGAGCTGCCGAATTCATCCCCCAGCTGTATAAAGATTTCTCGCTGTCAAAGCAGGAATTCGGGCAGGCAATATTTCTGATCCTCAACGGATTGATCAAGAAAATGGTTGTAGGTGATTATATTGCCGTGAACCTTATCGACAGGGTATTCGCCAACCCTCTTAGCTATACCGGATTCGAAAACCTGTTGTCGCTCTATGGTTATTCATTACAGGTATACTGTGATTTTTCGGGATATACCGATATAGCCATCGGGGTAGCTTTACTGATGGGATTTTACCTGCCGAAAAATTTCAATTCTCCCTATAAGGCAAAAAATACGGGTGAATTCTGGAAACGCTGGCATATTTCGCTATCGTCGTGGTTAAAGGATTATTTGTATATCCCTATGGGAGGTAACCGCAGAGGTTCGTTCTTCACCTGGATAAGCCTGACAGCCCTT
This sequence comes from uncultured Bacteroidales bacterium, assembly GCA_964503885.1. Classification (GTDB taxonomy): domain Bacteria; phylum Bacteroidota; class Bacteroidia; order Bacteroidales; family UBA10428; genus CAZDCD01. The sequence continues at coordinate 242,784 of CAZDCD010000002.1, read as the reverse complement.
CTCGGATTCGTTGTACTGCTGGCCAGTGAACTCTGGCTAATCCCTGTTTTTGTATCGGTTTTTTTTGCTATATGGCTCTTCACCCGTTTTTTTCCTGGAGTAAAGCTTGCCTTAACCACCAATATAAACATAATGCTCACAATGTTGCTTGGCGGGCTCTGGCACGGCTCAAACTGGACTTTTGTAACATGGGGCGGACTGAACGGACTGGGCGTTGTAGCTTACAAATACTGGAGAAAGATCAGCCCTTATGAAAACAACAACCATTGGCTGGTAAATGCCTGGAAAGTATTTTTCACCTTCTCCTTTATTACATTTACACGCATCTGGTTTCGGGGCGAAACATGGAAAGGTACTATGGATTTGCTTCACCAGATAGGCGCCAATTTTGCCGGATCGCTCGTTCCGCAAATGGCAGGTGTATACTGGAAAGTTATCGCAGTGATGGCGATCGGACTGACTATCCACTGGCTTCCTTCCTCGTTTAAGGATAAATACAGGCAGTGGTTCATCGACACACCATTGTGGGCTAAGATATGCATATGTGCGGTTGCTGTTTTCCTGATATACCAGTCTGTCTCCTCTGACCTCCAGCCCTTCATCTACTTCCAGTTCTGATATACGCAAAGCAGCACCGGGAATTTCATACTTATTCCGGTCATCGTTTATGTGAATCTTTTAATATCTTTGTGCCTCAAATCCGGGAAGAAAAGATATGGAGAACATAAGGAATTTCTGTATTATTGCACATATAGATCATGGAAAAAGTACACTGGCCGACAGGATGCTGCTTGCCACCCATACGCTTGCCGAACGGGATTTCAAAGACCAGGTTCTTGACAACATGGACCTGGAACGTGAGCGGGGCATAACTATAAAAAGCCATGCCATTCAGATGGTGTATGAGCACAAGGGGGAAAATTATGTACTAAACCTGATTGATACACCCGGTCACGTTGATTTTTCCTATGAAGTCTCCCGCTCAATAGCAGCATGCGAAGGTGCACTGCTGGTGGTAGATGCCACCCAGGGAGTACAGGCACAGACCATTTCAAACCTTTACCAGGCATTAGACCATGACCTTGAAATAATTCCCGTGCTCAATAAAATGGATATGGCCAGCGCCATGCCCGAGGAAGTTAAGGACCAGATCGTTGACCTTATCGGATGCCGTCGTGAAGACATCATTGAAACATCGGCCAAAACAGGGTTAGGAGTTGACCGTGTTCTCGAGGAGATCGTTACAAAAATACCCCCTCCGAAGGGAGATGCCAGTGAACCGTTGCAGGCCCTGATCTTTGATTCAGTATTCAACTCTTTTCGCGGCATTTTTGCCTATTTTAAAATCATCAACGGTGAGATCCGAAAGGGTGATCATGTGAAGTTCATTGCCACAGGAAAAGAATACCATGCCGATGAGATCGGTATCCTGAAACTGAAATTCGAGCCCTGCGATGTTTTGCGGGCCGGGAATGTGGGTTACATCATCTCCGGGATTAAATCGGCCCGTGAAGTAAATGTCGGCGATACCATAACACATGTCGACCGCCCTTCGGAAAAGGCAATTGCCGGTTTTGAAGAGGTGAAACCCATGGTTTTTGCCGGTATCTATCCCGTGGATGCAGACGATTATGAAGAATTGCGCGCATCACTGGACAAGCTTCACCTGAATGATGCCTCCCTTACTTTTGTTCCCGAATCTTCGGCTGCCCTCGGGTTTGGTTTCAGGTGCGGGTTTCTGGGCCTGCTGCATATGGAAATCGTTCAGGAGCGGCTCGACAGGGAATTCGATATGGACATCATCAATACGGTACCGAATGTTTCGTACAAAGCATTCACAACTAAAGGTGAGGTAATCGATGTGCATAACCCATCGGGATTACCCGAAATAACCTATCTCGATTATATCGAAGAGCCTTATATCAATGCCCAGGTAATATGTCAGACGGAATATGTGGGACCTATTATGACCCTCTGTATTGATAAACGCGGGGTCCTGAAAAACCAGGTATACCTGACAAGCAACCGGATTGAGCTGACCTTTGAAATGCCTCTCTCTGAAATTGTATTCGATTTCTACGATAAGCTGAAAAGCATTTCAAAAGGGTATGCCTCGTTTGATTACCATATCACGGGTTATAAGCAGGCAAACCTTGTGAGGCTTGATATCCTGCTGAACGGTGATATGGTGGATGCATTGTCGGCTTTAATTCACAGGGATAATGCGTATGCCTTCGGAAGACGGATCTGCGAAAAACTGAAGGAACTGATACCGCGACAGCAGTTCGAAATTGCCATACAGGCTGCCATCGGATCCAAGATAATAGCCCGCGAAACGGTAAAGGCAGTCAGGAAAGATGTGACTGCTAAGTGTTACGGAGGGGATATTACCCGCAAACGAAAACTGCTTGAGAAACAGAAAAAAGGGAAAAAACGTATGCGCCAGATAGGTAACGTGGAAATTCCGCAGACGGCATTTCTGGCGGTGCTTAAGCTAGACTAAGGTCTCCTCTTCGGCTTGTAATTGAGGCCGGCCTGCCATGCCCGTCCGATCACCCTTCCTGTACTGTAATAGAGGTTGTTGTTTATTGAAAAAAGGATCGGCCTCAGTTTTTTCATAAACGGACGACCCTTTTTGAGGTATCTTTTTTGAGAATAGGACTGCATGATCTCCCCGAGGTAAATACAGCTACCGTTATTCATATCAATCCTGTTTACCAGCCTGCACTCGAGGTTAAGCGGAGTTTCTTCAATCAGCGGGGCCTTTTTCAGCTCACCGTAAAACACTTTAAACAGCTCGCTTTTGTCTACCTTATCACCCGAATTCATTCCTACATAATCTGTGATCCTTAACATGCGTGTATTTGGGATATTTATGCTGAAGCATTTGTTTTCAAGAATTCCCCGATTGCTGAAATGAGAATCCATCAGGGTAACGGCTACCATCGGAGGCTGATGCTGCACTATACCGATATACGATACTGTAATGAAATTGGGCTTCCCGTCAACAAGAGAACCGACAATTACAGTGGGCATCGGGTAAAGATACGGATTTGGTCCCAGCTTGATCTTCTTCATAAATCATCTGTTATTTTGGTATGTAAACTGTGGTTAAATATTCTTCCTGTCTATTATCCGAACAGATAATTCATCGAGTTGTTGTTTTGAAATGCGCGAAGGGGTATCGATCATCACATCGCGGCCTGCATTGTTTTTTGGAAAGGCAATGACATCACGGATGGAGTCGAGCCCGGCAAACAAAGAAACAAGCCTGTCGAAGCCAAAGGCAATGCCCCCGTGAGGCGGAGCACCATACCTGAATGCATTCATCAGGAATCCGAACTGATACTGTGCTTCCTCATCGGTGAAACCCAACACGCTGAACATTTTTTGCTGCAATTCCTTATTGAAAATTCGGATGGAACCGCCGCCCACCTCCACACCGTTTATAACCAGATCATATGCATTGGCCCTGACATCCGCAGGATTGGTATCAAGCTTCGGAATATCTTCGGGTTTCGGGGATGTAAACGGATGATGTTTGGCGTAAAACCGGTGGGTATCTTCATCCCATTCAAGCAAAGGAAAGTCTGAAACCCAGAGTGGTTTGAAGATATCTTTGTTCCGCAATCCCATTCTGCTGCCCATTTCAAGACGCAGCTCATTCAGGGCATTAAGAGTGCTTTCTTTTTCACCGGCAAGAATCAGGACAAGATCCCCTTTTTGTGCGCCAAAAATATTCCCCCAGGTTTCAAGCTCTTCGGGTGAATAGAATTTATCGACCGTAGATTTCACCGATCCGTCTGCACCAAACTTAATATAGATCAGTCCTTTTGCCCCGATCTGCGGTTTTTTTACAAACTCAGTGAGTTCATCGAGCTGTTTGCGGCTGTATTCGCCGCAATTTTCCGCACAGATTCCCCCCACATACCGGGCCGAATCGAATACCGTAAATCCTTTCCCCTTTACCGTTTCGGTGATATTGAAAATTTTCATATCGAACCTGAGATCGGGCTTATCGGTACCATAGTTTTCCATCGCGTAATCATAAGTCATGCGGACGAATTTCTTCTTAAAGGGTATATTTTTAACTGTTTTGAACAGGAATTTGATCAACCCCTCGAAGGTTTCCAGCACATCATCCTGTTCCACGAACGACATTTCACAATCGATCTGGGTGAATTCCGGCTGGCGGTCAGCACGCAGATCCTCATCACGGAAACATTTTACAATCTGAAAATATTTGTCATAACCCGCCACCATCAGCAATTGTTTGAATGTCTGGGGTGACTGGGGAAGCGCATAGAATTCGCCAGGATTCATGCGTGACGGTACCACAAAATCACGCGCACCTTCAGGAGTGGATTTGATCAGGACTGGTGTCTCTATTTCAAGAAATCCCTGGCTGTCCATATATTTTCGAACTTCCTGCGTCATCTTGTGCCGGAGAATAATGTTTTCCTTTAAAGGCTGACGGCGCAGATCGAGATACCGGAATTTCATCCGTAACTCATCGCCGCCATCGGTATCCCTGATAATGGTAAAAGGGGGAATCTCGGATGTATTGAGAACAGTAAGTGAGGAAACCATGATCTCGATTTCTCCCGTTGGCATTACAGGGTTTTTATTGCTCCTCTCGGTAACTTTACCCTTCACCTGAATAACAAATTCCCTCCCTAACTTACGCGCCTCAAGGCATAACTCGCGTTGAATATCCATATTGAATACAAGCTGGGTAATTCCATACCTGTCGCGCAAGTCGATAAAAGTCATTCCCCCAAGGTCTCTTGATCGTTGTACCCAACCGCTTAGTGTTACAGCCTTATTGCAGTCGCCTATGTTGAGTTCGCCGCAGGTATGAGTTCTGAACATAATCTTCTGTTTTATTGTTTTTTCCGATAGACTTTGCGAAAATAGAAAGAAAATGCAAATTTACAGTTTAGGAATCGAACAAAGAAACAAAATATTAACCGGCTTTTTAACTCATCCCAATAATGGATATCCTGAATTTCACCGACGAATATTTTATGAAGGAGGCCATGAAAGAGGCTTTGCTGGCTGCAGGAAAGAACGAGGTTCCTATAGGTGCGGTCATCACATTCAATAACCAGGTGGTTGCCAGGGCGCATAACCTGACTGAAACCCTGAATGACGTCACCGCCCATGCTGAAATGCAGGCCTTTACCGCAGCTGCAAATGCACTCGGGGGTAAGTATCTTTCCGAATGTACACTTTATGTCACTCTTGAACCCTGCCCGATGTGCGCCGGTGCAGCATATTGGGCACAACTGGGCAGAATGGTATATGGCGCTGCTGATCCCGAACGTGGTTTTCAGCGAATAAAAAGCAGGCTTATACATCCTAAAACAGAGGTGGTTCAGGGGATCCTTAAACACGAATGCAGCAATATATTAAAGTCGTTTTTCAGAAAAAAAAGAAATAAATAATCTGATAAATTTTATTTGGGCAAAAAGTTCCTATTTTTGGTTAACCACTAAAGAAACCAGCTAAAAGACCAAATTGCGGAACTGTTTCTAAAATTTTTCCTCATGATCATAGATCTTCATAAAACGGTGATCCGAAAAAAACTGCAGGGGTTTTATGCTGCCATACTTTTTACCCTGGCCATCATCCTGATCCTGCTCACCAATATTTATGAAAATGACATTGCCGGTATTGACCGATACGAATTTTCTATCATTCTGGCATCGGTATATATCCTGATGAATATCTTCAATTTTCTGCGCGATTACAATTATATTTTCTATTCCGACGAAAAGGAGAAACTGATCCTTCGCTATTTTTCCATGAATATTTTTATCAGTAAAAAAAGCTCGATTGAGATAGCCAGATCTGAATTTTCGGGGTATTCCACCAGGAAATCGCTCCTTGGATTGCGTGAGCAGCTTTTTCTCTACCAGAAAACCAAAAAAGGTCTGGCCCGGTATCCGGGTGTTAGCATCACCGGACTTTCCGGTGAAGAAAAACAGAAACTTTTCGGTTCACTTGAACGTCTGGGCCGCAAGCTGCAATAGCAGCGACCAATCCGAAAAGATATTCCTGCAGGGTATTCGATTCATGAAAATGGTTATTTTTGTGAAAACAGCGGAGGCCATTTCTTGAACCTGCATAAGGCGATAGGATTATTCATTATCTTTTTACTTCTGCATGCCGGGTTGTTCGCTTCAGCAACTTCTGATTTTATGGAATATGATATCTCAAATGCTCATTCATAAACTGATCTGCATTATAACGGCGACCGGCACTATATCTCCGCAGGTATAAAAAACATCAGCCATGACACAGATAAATCCACAGATTGAAGAAAGCTGGAAACCAGTCCTTGAAACTGAATTCAATGCCGATTATTTTGCCGGCCTGAAAGAGTTCCTGATCGAAGAAAAATCAAAATACCGGGTCTATCCTCCCGGTCCGCTTATTTTTAATGCCTTCAACAAAACACCTTTCGAAAGGGTCAGGGTCGTGATCCTGGGCCAGGATCCTTATCATGGAAGAGGACAGGCACACGGGCTGTGCTTTTCGGTACCGACAGGTATTGCACAACCTCCCTCTCTGGTAAATATTTTCAAAGAACTCAACACCGATCTCGGGACACCCATACCCAGCCACGGCAATCTTGAAAAGTGGGCTGAACAAGGTGTTCTGCTGTTGAATGCCACACTTACCGTAAGGATAAACCAGGCGGGCTCACACCAGGGAAAGGGATGGGAACGATTTACAGATGCCGCAATCAGAAGCTTATCGGATAAAAAGACCGGTATTGTATTTATGTTGTGGGGCAAATATGCCCATGCCAAAGAATCACTTATTGATGCAAAAAAACATTACCTGCTGAAGGCAGCCCACCCTTCTCCTTTCTCAGCCTACAGCGGTTTTTTCGGATGCCGGCATTTTTCAAAAACAAATGAGATCCTGAAACGGCATGGTTTTGAACCGATAGACTGGAGCCTGTAATGGAAGAAAATGCTGGATATCGAAGCAGAGCAGAGATCCCGCCGAAGGTTGGACCAGATTTTACATAGCGCTTGCGGTGCAGGGCATGGAGTATACGGTATGAACACAAAACTCTGAACCTACCTGCGCCTGTCTACCGACAGGTAGAGCAGACAGACACTGAACACTGAACACTAAACACTAAACACATCACTTCCCCGAAGGCAAAATCAGCCTTACCTTGGATCCGCCCTTAGGTATTCTGGTAACTTCCATCGATGAGGACAACAGATCGAGAATGATCTTGGCTGTGGCAAGCCCTACGCCAAATCCATGAAACTCATCGTTGAGATTATCGGTGCTGAAAAGTTCGAATAGCTGTTCACGGGCCTTAACAGTAAACCCGGGTCCTTTGTCGGATATATCTATCATCACATTTTCGTCTTTCCTGAAAGCTTCAATGGTGATCTGGCTGTGCTCCGGAGAAAATTTTATGGCATTGTCCACGATGATGTTTATGCAGGCAGAAACCAGCTTGCTGTCGGCCAGGATAAACAGGTCTTTTTTAACATTTTTTGTCACCAGGGATATGTTCTTTTCCCTGAACTCAAGTCCGTCAACAGCCTCGTTGATGCATTGCGAAACATCCACGGGAATTAGTTCGAGTTTATAATTCTCTGTCTTGAGCTCGGTAAAGAGAAGGGACAGTTCTGCCAGTTTTACCAGCCTCTTAACAAGCAAGTTGATGGAACGGATATATTCCTTCTGCTCATCCGAATCTGCAATCTCTTCGAGAATTTTGGCAAATCCGTGAATCCCCTGGAGAGGGGTTCTCAATTCGTGATTGATATGCCTTACAAAATCATTCTTCGCACGATCGAGTTTGGCTAGTTTCTCATATGCTTCAGCGAGCTCTTTATTCGCATTCTTCAGGTTCAGGTTTGATTCTTCGAGTTGTACGGTTCTTTCCCACACTTTTTCTTCAAGAAGCTGATTGATCTCTTTCAGCTGCTTCGTCTTGTTCCTCAGCTCCAGATGGGTGTTTACCCTCGACAACAGTTCCGTGGTGTTGAACGGTTTCGAAATAAAATCTACAGCTCCTGCCTCAAATCCTTTGATGATATCATCTTGCTCGTCCCTGGCAGTGAGAAAAATTATGGGTATATCTTTAGTTACCGGGTCATCTTTGAGTATCCGGCACACTTCAAATCCATCAAGAACGGGCATGGCAATATCAAGGAGTATCAGATCGGGTGCTCTTTCACGAGCAATATCTATGGCGTCCTTACCGGTTGTTGCAGCCGTGATGCCAATCCCTTCGTTGCTCAGCACGTTGCTGATGAAATTCAGGTTACCCGGAATATCATCAACAATCAGTATGTCAGGTATATATTTCCAGGAAACGTTCAACTCTGAAACTTTCATTTGGCTGTTAATGTAAATAATTATCGTGAAAATCCGGCAATCTTTTCAATAAATATTTGATTCAAATTCGCCGAAACCCGGTGAACGAGTCATTTGGTTAATAAGCACCGGCTGTACAATTTGAATTCCAGATAAATAGTAAATCATCAACAAATTGTTAAAAAAATAACGGCGTTCTGATTCTGAAAATTAGTATGTTTGGTGAGTGTAATTTTATTATTCACATAAAAGTTAACAGTTATGGATGCCGCTATTTGCCCCAAGACACCTAAATGCCCGATTTTCAACGGGATATTAAAAGGTACGGAATATACTGAGACCTATAAAAAACTATATTGTGAGGCGGGACAGGAAGGAAGAGACCGTTGCAAGCGTTATATGGTAGCCACTGCAGTGGGTAAATGTCCTGAAAATGTTTTACCAAATTCTTCAAAAACAGTAGAAGAAATCATAAAAATGATGAAGGATAAAGGCGAAATTTAACAGGTGGTGTTTATCCCTTCGGATAAAAAGTACAGGTAACAATATGGTCATTAACCATGCCAACTGCCTGCATGAAGGCATAGCAGATGGTTGATCCCGCAAATTTGAATCCTCTTTTTTTCATGTCCCTGCTCATTGCATCGGATTCGGGTGATGTTGCAGGAATTTCATGCATTCCGTTCCGGTGGTTTGTTATGGTTCTTCCTCCGGTAAATTGCCAGATATACGCATCAAAGCTTCCCCACTCTTCCACTACCCGTATAGATTGCTGCGCATTAGTCACCGCTGCATGGATTTTCAGGTTGTTCCTGATTATTTCCGGATTCTCGAGCAGCCTGTTTATTTTTGTAAGATCATACACTGCAATTTTCTCCATGTCGAACCCGTTAAAAGCTTCCCTGAATGCCTGCCGTTTTTTAAGAATAGTCAGCCAGCTCAGGCCTGCCTGAAACCCGTCGAGTATAAAATTCTCAAATAGTTTCCGGTCGTCATGCAGCGGAACTCCCCATTCGGCATCGTGGTATGCGATGAGGAGCGGATGAGTCACTGCCCATTCGCACCGTATTATGGCATCATTTGAATTCAGGTGAAGCGCACTTAATATCCAGTATCTTTTAACGGGTACATGTTAATCTCCGACGTTTATTCACATTTCACTGCAGTGCCGCTGGCTGTAACCATCAACATGCTGCCGTTTGCTCCTACAGTTTCGTAATCAAGATCAATTCCCAACACTGCATTTGCGCCGAGCCTCTTTGCATATTCTTCCATCTCGGCAAGTGCGTCGTCTTTGGCTTCTCTCAACACCTGCTCGTATGATCCCGAACGGCCACCGACAATATCGCGGATCCCTGCAAATATGTCCCTGAAAAGGTTGGCCCCTATAATTGCTTCGCCGGTGACAATCCCCATGTAATTCACGATCTTTTTTCCTTCAATCGAATGTGTGGTTGTCAATAACATTGCGTTTGGTTTTATGGTTTAATCGTACAACAAAATTAGGAAAATATATTGAAATATGCCCATTGCAGGTTCTGCCGGTCCGATCCGCCAGGAGATCAACCGACGGGCCTGATTCTTGTAAATTCGAAATACAGCAGCACAATGCCGCCCAGGTAGGGAAGGGCCGACAACAATACCATAAATTCCAGGACCCTGATGCCGCTAAGATAACCCACAGTCCCGAGAATTGCAGCTAATCCGTAGATGATGAACATCGATTTGATCCACGACTGCAGCCCGCGCTGATTGAACAGCATCGAAAAAAATAGAAATGCCACTGCAAGAAAGAGATATCCGAGGTTATCCATAGCCGATGCTACCGAAGCAGGATTATTCATAATAAATAATCCGGTCATGGAATAATCACCCGAATCCAACGTTATCCTGAACAAAGCCAGCTGAAGAAAATAATTCAGCCCGTTGCAAACAATATATCCTCCACCAGCAATGATTCCTGCAAATGCAAAAATTTTTTTCTCCGATCCGGCTAAAAAATACAATGCAGCAAATAAAGGGATATTGGCCATGATCAATAAAAAACTCGGGATCACCGGAATGGCCTTCCAGAGGCTAAAAGTATCTATATAATTTCCGGCTGAAATATAGGGTTCCGGAGGAAATACCATTACGGAAACCAGGAACAACACTGTGAGTATAATAATTGAAATACAGGCAACCTGTCCGGTTCTTTTTTCTGATAGGGTCATCGGGTTAAGGTGAATCGGTTCAGCACAAATATAGATATTCTTCACAATCCTTTCGATCAGTACATGAAAAATCAGGGAATTCTGTCACCTTATTTCACCGTAAAATAGTAAATTACCACCACTTAATCCAATCTAAACTTTTCCAGGAAATGATAACCGAAATTCTTTATATAATATCGATCCTTCTGCAATTTTTTGTGGCAGTGCTGTCCCTCAGGTTTATTTCATTTACTCGAATAAAATTGTCATGGATACTGATTTCTGCCGGTTTTATCCTGATGGCATTCCGGAGATTCATTGAGTTTTCGGCCTTCCTGAATGCAAAATACTATGCTGAGCTTTCGCTCCTGAGCGACTGGATTGCCATTGCCACTTCGGTGGTTATTGCCATAGGTGTCTGGCTGATACGCGATATTTTCCATTCACTGAGAATGGCTGAACTCGAACGCAAACGTGCCGACAGGAAAGTGCTCACAGCCATTATGCGAACAGAAGAGCGTGAACGAAGAAGATTTGCGGAAGATATTCATGACGGGCTCGGTCCCCTGCTGTCAACCATAAAACTGTATGTAAACGAGCTTGCATCGGATGAGATTCCTGGGGAAGAAAAGAAAGATTCGATCAATTACATCAACCAGCTGATTGATGATGCGGTTTCGGATATCCGCACCACAGCCAACAATCTTACTCCGCGGGTGATACATGAATACGGACTGGTTTCGGCGGTCGAAGAATTCTGCAATAATATTTCGCGTACGCAAAAGCTAACCATTGCAGTTATAAAACCCGGGAAAAATCCCGACCTGGGTAAAAATTCCGAGATAAACCTTTACAGGATAATCAATGAGCTGATCAACAATACCATCAAACATTCTGATGCCAGAAAGGCCACCATTGAATTTACTGTTTGGGGAAAGAAATTGCTGGTGCAGTATTCCGATACAGGTAAAGGATTTGATTACAGGCATTACGATAACCGGATAAAAGGCGAAGGCATCAGTAATATAATTACTCGCGTAGGTTCGATAGATGGTAAAATAAAAATTTTCAGTGAGGAAGGTAAAGGTTTTAAAGCAAAAATCGAAGTTCCTTTAAAAAGTTGAATCTTTCAGGTAAACCTCTTTTGGCTTAGAATGAGATTATACCTAATTTTAACACCAATAATGCTGTTGTATGGAACACAAAATAAGGGTTATAATTGCCGATGATCATGAGATCTTCCGGAAAGGTCTGAAGGCAGTGCTCGCACGTTTAAAAGACATAGAAATTGTCGGCGAAGCTACTACAGGTAAGGCGGTGCTCGAGATGCTCAATGAATTGCAGGCAGATATTGTTCTCATGGACATAGAAATGCCTGAGATGAATGGTATTGAAGCTACACGGAAAGCCACCCTGCTGTTTCCCGATCTGAAAGTAGTTGCCCTTACTATGTTCAATAACGACCATTATATTCAGGATATGCTTGATGCAGGGGCCAGGGGATTTCTTTTAAAGAATGTGACCAAGGATATTCTGGACAAGGCCCTGCATACCATTGCTTCGGGAAACACGTACTATTCCGATGAACTGTTTAACTTTTTCACCCGTAAAATTGCCACAGACAACACGCCTGCAAAGGATGAACCCGACTTGACCAAACGCGAAAAAGAGATCCTTCAGCTCATCTGTGAAGGGATGACCAATGCCGATATTGCCGAAAAACTAAACATCAGTGAAAGAACGGTAATAGGGCATAAATCGAACCTCCTGGCAAAAACCAGTTGCAAAAGCACGGCAGCATTGATTTCCTATTCGATTAAAAACAAGCTTGTTATTGTGCAGTGATTCAGTGTATCCGGCTCATAAACTCAACCATCAGCAGGATCTCGTCCCTGAATCCGGTTAAGGTTAGTGCATCATAGGTATCATAGATATCGTGATATGCAGTTCCTCCGCCCATGGTATAGATAAAAAAGCAGGGTACGCCTGCTTTATAAAAATAACAATGATCGCTGTTGCATGCCTCTCCCCTTGATTTCACCTGTGGCAGAAGATGTTTCTGACTGTTGATTTCCGTCAGCAATTCGAACTTTTCTTTAAAAACCGAACCGTTAACAACAGTAATGCCCTCATCGCCCGTTCCGGCGAGATCGAGGTTTATGAGAAATTTTATATGGCATAGCTCGAAGTATGGATTCTCCACATAATACCTCGATCCCAGAAGTCCTGCCTCCTCACCTGCAAATGCAATAAAAAGAATAGAATAATGAGCAGGGTGTGCCGCGAAATACGCGGCAATGGTAAGCATGACCGCCACTCCGCTGGCGTTATCGTTGGCTCCGGGAAAGTAAACATCATTACCCATCTGGCCCAGATGATCGTAATGCGCGGTAACGGCAATAAACGAATCTCTTCCAACCGTACCCGGCAGATACCCGATAATATTGCGTACAGGATAGTTCCCGAGCCATTTGCTTTCAATATTAAGGGTTATTGACTTCACCGTATCGATATCAAGAGGAATATTTGTGAGAATCACAGGTCTCGGTCCCCTGAAGGGTGATACAGACCAACTGAGTTTTTCATCCGATAAAACAATGGTTCCGGCAATCTTCAGTCCGGGATCGTATTTCAGGATATCGATAACGGAGCCGATCTGTTTACCGGTCTGTTCGTCCAACCTGCTACGGTTCCGGTAATCGATAAGCAGAAAAGCGCCCTGAGCCTTTTTAAGAAACCTGTTGCGGGTCTTCTGATCTGCAAGTGCCGAGCAATCGATCGCTTTAACTGGGTAAGTGCCTTTTAACCCGCCGGAGGAAGGGTCTACAATAAAGTCAATCGCCGGGTTTAAAATGCTTGTATTAAGCTGTACTTCCATCTTACCCGGAAACGTATTCACAGGCATTGAAAACTCCTGGAAGTAGTCTTCCGACAGCGGGTAAAGCCCTGCTTTTCTGAATTCACCTTCCAGGTAGGCAGCCGATTTGTTCACACCATCATTAACATATCCCCTTCCGTGATATGCCGGAGAGCTTAGGGTCTGAATGATTTCTATGGCCTGTCCGATATCCTGGGGAAACACATCCCTGCAAAGGATCAGGAAAAGGAACGCCAACACCGGATGGGATTTTCTCAACATAAAAGTTATTCTTTTAAGTCTGTCATTTGAGGTAACCGGATAGCTTGTCCCGGTTGACAATATTCACCTCTTTTTTATATGCGTAGAGAACACCTTCTTTTTCGAGCTCAGAAAAAGCCCTGGCAAGGGAGGGGCGTGTCACGCCAAAAAAACCGGCAAGCTGTGTCTGGTTCATAGGCATTATTATGGGGTTTCTCTCCTTACCGGAAATACTCAGAAGGTATGACGCAATCTTACCCTTTATGGTCCTGAAACTTAAAAAACGTATCTTATCGGATAGAAATTGCGCCCTTCCCGATATGGCGTTTAGAAAATTGGTGAGTATCTTCGTATTCTCCTGCAACAGTTTTATCAGCGATTCCCTGGGAAGGACAAACAATGCCGAAGGTTCATTGGCGATGATATCCACCGGGTATGTATTTTGCCTTCCGAACAGGAATGCCGGAGCTATAGGCCTGGATACCCCGATATCCTCGATCTTGATTACTTTTCCGCTATAATCGGTCATTTCTCCCCTTACAGAACCTCCGAGAACGATCATTAATGCCGTGCATGCATCACCGGCAAAAGCGGCGTATTCATCCCTTCCGAGCTTTCTGATTCTGAACAGGGTATTGTCCAATAGCTTTTCGAGTTCATCGGGAGAGATTCCTGAAAATACTGGTGTACGGGATAATATTTCAACATAAATTTTCGTCATTCAGGCCGGAGTGTACCATTTGTTACAGCCGAAAATATTTCATTAGAGTAATATTGTATAAAAATAATTCTAAAATAGATACCATGATACGGGAAGTTGTAAAAATTGATGAAGAACTATGCGACGGCTGCGGATTGTGTGTTCCCGGCTGTTATGAAGGCGCCCTTCAGATCATCGACGGCAAAGCCAGGCTAATCAGTGATCTGTTATGTGACGGACTCGGAGCCTGCATTGGTCATTGTCCGCAGGGAGCCATAACAACCAAAAAACGGGATGCCGAACCGTATGACGAATCCAGAGTTATGGAAATGATGGTTTCGAAGGGTAAAAATACAGTGACCGCACACCTGAAGCATCTTAAAGAACGCCATGAAACCGGTTACCTGAAGGAAGGCATTGCATACCTGAGAATGCACGGCAGCATGGCCGGCTTTGATGTGGAAGAAGTAATGGCCGGGGTTCACGGTATGCAGCCTCCTCATGCTGTGCAGCATGGCGCAGGTTGTCCGGGTTCACAAACTATGGTTCTTACACCTCGAGAATCAGGTACTGAAAATATTATCACGCCAATACAAACCGAGCTGCGGCAGTGGCCCGTGCAGATGCACCTGGTGAATCCGACAGCTCCGTATTTCAGGAATGCCGATGTCTTGATAGCGGCCGACTGCACCGCTTATGCGCTCGGAGGCTTTCACGCGGATTATTTAAAGGGAAAGGGACTTGCAATTGCATGTCCCAAGCTCGATTCAAATATGGATATCTATGTGGAGAAGATCCGTTCAATGATTGACGATGCAAAAGTAAACACGCTCACGGTAATGATCATGCAGGTACCGTGCTGCATGGGATTGCTGCAGATGGTCAGAACAGCTTCGTCAGAAGCTGCCCGCAAGGTACCTGTGAAACTGGTCGTTGTGGGTATCGAAGGTGATATCCTGAAGGAGGAATGGGTGTGATTTAGTAAGTTTAGAGTTTCCCACTTTAGCCTAAAAAGAGAACATAATATATTGTAACCATGGAAACTTTTAAGAAATCTGAAATTTTTGTGCCTGCAGAAGCAGTTTCCTATGCTGATGGGGCAATAGTCAGCAAAGTGATTTTTAAACAGCAGGGAGGAAACATTACGCTGTTCGCCTTTGACAGGGAACAGGGACTGAGCGAGCACACCGCGCCGTTCGATGCGCTGTTGCTGGTGACAGAGGGTGAAGCCGAAATCGTGATCGATAAGAAGTCTTACCTGCTGGAAACTGGAAAAGCCATAGTTATGCCGGCACATATTCCCCATGCCGTTCATGCCCGAAAAAAATTCAAAATGATCCTTACAATGATCAAGGACTGATGCCTCAAAATTTCTGTAAGATTTCTTTCACCGCATCTTTATGGATGGTGAAGTCCATAATTTTTAGTTTCACATAATCCTCATGAAAAAAGTAATACCCGAATTCAGGTGCAGCAGGATCGTTATTACGTGATCCCGAGCTCGAATCTTTGATGAGGTACCAGTCTTTGCCATCACGTTCACAATACCCGACCAGATGCATACCATGATCATCGGTGGTGGTTTTGTTGGTAAACCTGAACTGCCGTGCATTTTCGTTGATATAGGATGACGGGATATCGAAATCAGGGACCATGGCAGCCTGAGTGGATCTTGAAAATCCTGGTTCCGAAACATCGCCCCCAATGCAAATGGTGTATCCGTTGCGTATACTTTTTTTAACAATATCCGTAAATACATCCAGAGGTACGTTGTAATAGTCTTTGCTGTGCCACCAGTTATCGGGTACTTTGTATTCCACTTTCTGCCAGTAAGGTTCCTGCATATACGACAGGATCTCCACGTAGTCGCCGGGATTGATCTTCAGGTAATCCCTGACAAAGGTAAGAGGGGTGTATTCTTTACCTTCGTATGTGAACCTTTCAGGAGGTATACCCATATGATGGTTCATAATATTCTTAACAGTTCCGATGACCCATTCCTCATTCCATGCGCTTGCGGCTTTCACCGATTTCAGGAATGTATCCATTTCGTTGAACATGACCTCGTGCGTGTAAAACTTCCGGTTGTTCAGAATTCCCGGATAAACCGACAGGGGCATGGCTCCATACGTGCGGAATATGCGGGTTACAGCATTCGATTCCGAGCCTTCGCCGAATTCTGAATCGCCCCGTTCCCTGACAAACCTGCGGGCTTTTTCGATATATTCACAATATACGGTGAACATTTCAGACAACCTTACTTCTTTATTGTATAACCTTTTCACTTCCGACTCCAGGAACGATGTGGTGGAAAAGCTCCAGCAGGTGCCTGTACTTCCCTGTGAAACAGGCGGGAATGCCCAGTACCGGGTATAATCCGTTAATTTATGCGGAATAACGCTGATATCCTGGACCATCTGGAACCGTTGCTTTTTCTCTTTTGGTTTCAGGCTGTCGTCAACTTCTGAAACATTCCTTAAAATGGATTTCTGGTAAAATCCGGGATTAATATCCACAAATTCCGACTTGTCTTTATTCTGTGCATGCAGCATCAGAGAAGTGTACCATAGAACGGCAATAAAAAGTAGTGTTGATCTCATATCCATTGTTTTTTAATTGAATAATTCAACTGTAATTTCAGGTTTAGCATCCGATCAGATACTCACCTTATTGCATAATCACTTAATCACCTAATCACTAATCCTCTCCCGCCTCTTCCCTTTTTTTCTCGAGTTTTTCAAACCTCTTCAGCGCAAACCTTATGAGAAGATAACTCAGAAGGATGAGGACAGGCCATGTAAGTATAGTAAGTATTGAGTTCATATAAATCGCCTTTTCCATAATTCATCAATAAGTATGTGATTCGGAACCGATCTCCTGTACATCGATCCTTTTGTTGTTGATCGATCTCCAGGTATAAAAAATATAAGCGAATACAAACGGCACCAACAATGATACGTAACTCATTACGGTGAGCGTGTATTTGCTCGATGAGCTGTTCTCTATGGTGAGAGAGCTTTGCAAATCGTAAGTGGACGGATAATAGGCCGTATTGTTTAAACCGGCAATAGCAAATAATGCAAATACCGCCAGCACTGTCCCGGTGCCTGTCAGCCATATTCCTCCGGTAACCGGCCGGAACAATGACCATACTACGCCCGAAAGCACAAGGCCGACTCCGGCAAGGAACATAATGCCGATGACGGGCATCTGCATCAGGTTGTGCAGGTATTTGTACTTTTCGAGGCTAACCATTTTTGTTTCCGGATCGTATGCAAAACCTTCTTTGGTGACCAGCCTGATCACGAAAAACAGAAAGACTACAAGGAACGGAATGGTGTTTATCAGCAGGTGTTTTTGTACCCGTTTAAATATGGTGACCTCGCTCACATTGTTCATAAAATAAAGCAACCCGAGAATACGTGCCAGAAAAAAAACAGAAAGTCCCAGTGAAAGGTTGTGCAGGTTCAGCACTGCCTCAAGTCCTCTTGACGGAACTGCCCATCTGGAGATTACAGGACTTGCAGGATTGGTTAAATTTGAAAAATCCACCAGAAACTGTGACCCGTTAAAAAATGTGCCTACGGCTGTACCGATCAATATGGTTCCCAGTGCGCCGTTGATGAAAAGAAATACCTCATAGGTTTTCGGACCAAACACATTATTCGGTTTGGATCTGAATTCATACGAAATGGCCTGGATAATAAAACAAAACAGGATAGCCAGCCATACCCAGTAAGCACCTCCGAAACTGGTTGAATAAAACAGCGGGAAGCTTGCAAAGAATGCCCCGCCAAATGTAACCAGCGTGGTGAATGTAAATTCCCATTTCCGGCCCAGCGAATTCACAAGCACAGTTCTCTCATCTTTTGTTTTGCCCAGGGTGTAGATCAGCGTCTGCCCTCCCTGCACGAACATCAGGAAAACGAGGATACTGCCCAGCAGGGAAATGATTCCCCACCAGTATTGTTGCAAAGCAATGGTTGACAATTTTTCAAACATTTTAATTCCCTCCTTCTTTTGGTCCGGTTTTGATCTGTTTCAGCATGATGCGTATTTCTGCAACGAAGAGCGCTGTAAAAAGAACCGCAAAAAGCAAGAAAGTGACCTGTACCGTACTTGCATTGATTTGGGAAATGGCAGCCACCGTAGGAAGCTGATCCTGTATTACCCAGGGCTGGCGGCCTGCCTCGGCTACAATCCAGCCGGCCATTGTTGCAATGTACGCCAGCGGGATGGTAAAAATGGCCAGGCGCAACAGGCCTCTCTTTTGTTCAAGCTTGCCCCTGAACAGATTCACTGTGATCAGGATAAGAAGGAAAAAAAAGTAGAATCCGAGCCCCACCATCAGGTGAAAACTGTAGAAAGAAAGCGGCACATTCGGCACCACGCTGTTCACGTCGTTCAGGAATCCGTAGCCGAAGTACCTGAAATAGTGATTGACAAAATTGCTGTCGTAAAATTTCTGTTTCAATACATTATACCGGGATGAATCACCATTGTCCCTGGCTTTTTTGAAATCCGCAAGTACCTGCCGGGCATACCTGCCCCGTTCAATTTTTTCCTGTGCCGATATGATGCCTTTTTCTGCGTTTCCATAGGTCAGGTCATTCACCCCGGGAACAAAAGCGTCAAAATTGCCGTAAGCCATATACGAAAGGAAATTCGGCAGTTCCAGTGTTCTTTTGTCGAGTTCAAGCTCGTCCCTGTATCTGTCTTCACTGCTTACCACACCGATTACGATCAGGCCTGCCCCCGAACGTCCTTTATAAAGGTTTTCGAGTGCGGCAAACTTCATAGGCTGTACATGTACGATTTGCCTTGTGGACCGGTCACCTGTGAAGATCAGCGCTATCACCGAAACCAGACCAAAGACCGATGCAATAAGCATGCTCCGTTTGGCTATAAACAACTCACGTTTTTTCAGGATGTACCACGAACTTATGCCAATAACAAAAAGCGAAGCAAGCACGAAACCCGAGGTGATGGTATGAATAAATTTTGTGCTGGCAACGGGTGAAAGAAATACATGCCAGAAATTCACCATCTCATTTCGTGCCGTATCAGGATTGAACCGCATGCCTACCGGGTACTGCATCCATGCATTGGCTATCAGGATCCACAGCGCAGAAAGATTTGCGCCCACAGCCACCAGCCAGGTCGATAACAGGTGAAATTTTTTGCTCACCTTATTCCATCCAAAGAACATCACCGCTATAAATGTCGACTCGATGAAAAAAGCCATTATGCCTTCGATGGCCAGCGGAGCACCGAAAATATCGCCAACAAACCACGAATAGTTCGACCAGTTGGTGCCGAACTCAAATTCGAGGATGATGCCCGTGGCAACCCCTATGGCGAAATTAATGCCGAAGAGGGTCATCCAGAATTTCGTAAGCCTTTTCCATTCATCGCTGCCCGTTCTCACGTAAATGGTTTCCATTATGGCGATGATAAACGAGAGGCCCAGAGTGAGCGGAACAAATATCCAGTGATAGAGGGCCGTGAGTGCAAACTGCCCTCTAGACCAGTCTACCATCGATAGATCAATATTCTCGAACATATGTTAAGGTTTTAACAGATTTTCCAGCACATAGTCGCTCCTTTCCCTGTCGGTATTAAAACCGGTCTTCAGGATATCGGGGAAAAAAAACAGTTTCAGCAATCCGAACAGAATTACCAGTTTAACCAGGATGATGACCCATAACGTTCTTCCCACGGTCATGCTCCTGAACCCTTCGATATAAAATTTTACAATCTTTCTTACCACCGAAAGAAGCGTTGTTGATATTCAGAATAAAGATAAGTCAAACTGACAAAAACATCAATCAGGGATTAAAATTCTTTTCACCTGAAGTCCTAGATTGTTTTACCCTTTAAAATCAATGGCTTAGGTCGTATTCCTCAAAAATGAGGTTATGATCCTGACTCGCACCCGCTTTAATCCGGCGATAGTTATACCGGGTGGTATGATCAATCACAGAATAAGCTTGCAGATTATAGTAATTAAACGTGTAATTTCATTATATCTGCCGGGGATGATCCGGTTTTACAAAATATTATTGTAACCTGTACTATGAATTCCTTAACGGGTGCAGTCGGTTTACTCACTTCCGTACTATTTTAAATCCGGGTCAAGTTAAGAAAAAAACTCTCCCGGTGATTTCATCTTATGGCATTTGTTTATAACCTCAACCTTAATTAAGCAATGTTTAGAATAATGCATCACATAAACCCAGCTGAGAACAGGTTCATCAAATGAAAATCCACGAAAACCAGAAATGACATTGGAATCAATACCTGTATTCCATTTCCTGAATAATGACCGGATAAGAATAACATCCGACCTCGGCCGGACGGACCTGATCAGCTTTTATTAACAATTACTTTCAGGCAGGTTTCCGGGCTTTTATTACTTCGGAAGGAAAGGTGTTCTGGCTGACCTGCACATCCTCCAAAATAGTAAATCCTGCTTTCTCAAGGTATTTCGTGAATGATACAGGGCGGCATCCGGTAAGCATGTCGGGAAAATTTTTGGCCACCCGGTACCAGAATTTATGTACACGCTTTGTGCCGAAAGAAAAAGTGGATATTACAGCTATACCGTTTGGTCTTAAGATCCTGAAGAATTCTGATGCAATTTTATCAAAAGTCCCTTCCGGCATCAGATCCACCATAAAATTATTGACCAGCACATGAAATGAGTTCTCTCTGAAATTCAGGTCCAGCACATTCCCTTCCTGTAATTTATAATTTTGGTATCCTGTTTTTTGAAGCCTTTGCCTTGCTTTCTGAAGCATGTCGGGCGAAAGGTCAATGCCGGTATTGTGTCCGTTCGGATTTTTCCTGATGATCTGTTCCAGAACAACGCCCGTTCCGCAGGCCACCTCCAGAATTTCCGTATCATTTTGTATATCTGCTAATTCAAGTACCTTTTTTGCAGCTTTTGATTCGGTGAGCCAACTCCAGAAGTCATAAATACCGGCTACTTTTTTGAAGTTCTTAATGGTTTTACTGGTGTCCGTTTTCCTGTTTAAGATTGTTTCCATTCTGTGCATATCTTTGATGCATCTATATCTCACTATACATGCAATTCATTCTTCAACGGAGTGTTTAAATAGGCATTATTCCCGGATTGAGTATAATTGCATGCAATTAGAGACTGAATCCGGCCTTAACTTCGCTGATGCAACAGGTAATTTCCAACATACACAAAACAAAAATTTCAGGGTAAAGTTTAAAGTACCCAAAAGGCAGGTACAATCCGATTGAGTAAACGCTATTTTAACTAACCGGATAAGAATAGTACCCGGCTTTAGCCGGGTGGAGTCACCTTCCCCAAACAAAGGAAGTTACTGCGCTTCAGACACCTAAAGGTGAAAGTTGTTCCGGATCTGATGCAAAGCCGGCTGTTTTCCTTTTTGGTTTTTTTCAATCCACCCCACTGAATCAAAGTGCCGGTCACATTTCTTACGGACAAATATTCTTGGGTTTGCGCTAAAACGGTCGCTTATGCCTACTATTCAAATCTACCTTGATCCTTAAATCTCTTTTGCGTAATTATTTCATTATCTGTTTTAATTTTCAGTATATAAAATCCATTATTCAATTTGGCGGTATTTATCTCAACTTTTTCAGATCTAGCATGTAATGTAATTATTATTTTCCCTGCCAGATCGGTTATTTCAATGACCCCATTCTTAAAATCGCTGTTCTTAAGCTCTACAAAAACTTGTTATCAAATGGATTTGGAAAAGCTGAAAATGAATTTAGATGCGCATTAATTTCATCAAATCCTGTGGGACTATTTGAAGCAATATTTGACCGGGAGGTATTTACAGATAAAAGCGTTGACTTTAATTCTGAAATATTACAGACAGTGGGACTCACCACCTCTATCTGGTAAAATACATATCCGGCCGGGGATGTGAAATCAGTGTATTGTGAACTGCTCCCGGCAGTTGTTCCAATTAATTCTAAATTTCTATTATCCATTCCCCGATAAATAAAATACGTTGAGACCTCAAACCCTTGATATTGTTCCCATATTAAATTCCATGAGTTGTTTTGTCCCTGATTGATAGTTAAATGCATTGTTTTATGTGGCGAACTCATATTCGATTCGAAATCACACGAGTCTTTCAGTGAAATCTTATATGTATTTGATTGTATAAACGGATATGAAGCCGTATCAATATAAAAGCTGTTGTCGTCATAACCAACAGCTCCGATTTTCTTATATGCATTAGTCACATTTGTCTCTTTATAGATAAAGAACGAATCAATAGCAACCGAAACGGGTTTTTCCCAGTAAACAATATTCTTATTTGTACTATCAACACTTACAAGGCATATGGAGGGAGCGCTTCCCGGTCTCAATGTGACATTTACATTTTTTGATACTACACAGCCTTTGGATTCTTGTACGGAAACGGTATACACCATTTCACCCGTTGCCCTGGCTGTCGGATCTGGTACAGTCGCGTTGTTTAGGCCTGTAGATGGAGACCAGTTATATGTCAGGTCACCCAATCCGGTGTAATTTGAGGATACATTTAACTGAACCAAGCTACCGCACACACCCGACATATCTTCTGCTTCTATTTTCAATGTTTTAATAAATACCCATTTACTGCAATTATCTACCCCATTCATTCCATAATAAATCACATTACCATTAAAATCAGTTGGCAAGCAAAGTGTGTCCGAATATATGTATCAGTTTCATTGGAAATATATGGTGGTATACTGCTGACGTAAGAAAAACTCCAAAATAAAAAACTGTCACATTCACTAAGGGGCACAAATTTTAATGAATCGTAAGCAGGACACATATAAATAGTATCATACAACACAACACTATCCATATAAATTGTATCATAGTCACCAGACCTAACTTGTCTGGTTATTAGTGTAAGCAACATGGTCGTCAAAAAAAAGACCAGTAATATTTTAAGATTTTTAGGTTTCATGGCGATCAAGGTTTGATTATTTTTATACGAAGAATTTGTAAATGAAGTTTATTTTTGTTGAACATGCCTTTCAATAATTTTTGCCACATAAGATTATAATCACTTCCCAAGTGGACACTATAAATTGGTTAAAATATTCGTTTTTGTTATGATTCATTGGCATATCCAAGTTAAGAAAAAATCCCATTCAACAAATTCATTTTTAGGGATTAGTTATTAAGCTTAACCTTTATAAAAGTTGTACCTGGAAATTTACATATCGTAATGCTGCCTGAGAACAAGATCATTGATTACAAATCCACGTCAGCTTTATAAAACAGTGGATCAGGGGCTGCAAATTATCAATGGCTTTCTTGTCTGATAAGAATAATACCCGGCTTCATCAGGTATCTCCATTCGAAGCTTTTGGATGAATAATCTAACCCTATGTTTCCGAAATGCCATAATATCAGGAGGTTCAACTATATTGAATGAATATCGGAACATAATAGAAGTCATTATCTTGTTATTCTAAGGTTAAAATGCGGCACAAAAGAATTGTCACATTATTGAAAATTCTTATTGTTTATATATATATTTTCTGTGCCGGTCGATGAAAATGCCGATTGGCAACAGAAATATCAGAACTAAAGTGGACAGGTACAACAAATGAGAAGGCAATAGCATCGACAATGGAAAAAGAAATATGAAAAAGAGAAAAAGAATAAAAGACCATTTTCCGGTACGATCGACCGCTTTGGTTTTAATAAGATATATACTGATACCCATTGCCAGCAATCCGAATTCTGTTACTATAGCTGCAGCAGCAGAGTTATACAGGCCCAGTCCAACTTTGGGTGAATCACCAAAAAACAGGGGTAAATCCTTTGGAATGACTTTCCCCATTCCCATAGGATGCGATATAAAATCCAGAATCCAGTGGCTCAGGACAAGCAATCCGATAACAATACTCATTTTAGTATTCCGTGAAATTAGAAATGCCAATGCCATGGCCGCAAATGACAATACAATTGACATAAAAAGTCCATGCGACAATGGAATAGAAACGGCCGCATTTGCATCTATACCCTCAATACCGAAAGCTGTAAATGCCCCGCATAAAATATCTGCAGCGCTTGCTGCCACCAGTAAAACTCCTAACGTGTTTTTTGGGGCCAAAGGTTTGGCTGCCAATGCAATCCCAAGATGTCCGTAAAACATAATCTTCTTTTATAATTTACTGAATGCTCAAAATTCCTTCCAATGAGTCTTTGCCACAACCACAGGTACACTATTGTGCTCCTTAAAAATGCGGTGTTCAAGAACTGAATTCTCACAATTTGCAAAGGATGATTGAAGAATTAATGATTCGCCGAGGGTGGAGGAATTCAGGTAGTTGATCTCAACTATTTCTGCTTTTTTACCCTTAAGTTTATCCTGAACAGCATCCAGAATCCAGTTGATGTATTTCACATTATTCACATGATGATTCATGTCAATATCCTGTTCCTTTATCCGGACCCTAACTTCATGGTGGGTTTTAAAATCACCGGCTAATCGAATTTTAGAGCCAATTTCGGGAAAATTGCGCTGCGGATAGTACCGGTTGAAACTGTCAAACACTTTTTTAGTCGCTAACGGTTTAAAAGTGGTAAGATCAAGCAGATTATAAAGACTGGAGGCAAGAGCCAGCACCTCATCTTTATGGTTTAAAACCGTAAATTCGCGGTGTGCATATATTCTGTCAACTTCCGGTGACCATGTCTGAACAGCTAATGTTTCATTCGGTTTCGGATAACGCACCATCTTAATCTTTATTCGTGTAAGAATCCAGGTAATATTCATTTCCAGAAGCTGCTCAACACCAATATTCAGATAAAGGACATGACGCAAGGCTGTATCCTGCATATACTCAGCTACCGTCTGAAAAGAAGGTTCCTGACAGGTATTTGTATCAGATGGTTTCACTGCATAGTGATGGGAGAAAATATTCTCATTGACATCCATAGCATTTATTTGAAATCGATTATTTCATGTATTGCCTTGCGTTTCAGCAGCCCTTCAATGATGGTAATAAAATCAGGTGAGGCATACATCGGATGTGCCTGAAATAGGTTTTGCACTTTTATCTCCAATGCATCCTCCACCATTTTTGTTCTCTTTGCCGCAAAATCCCGGATCCTCAGAACAGACTGATTTTTAACCATTGCATTCCCGGGATCCACCATACCTGACTTTATTAAAGCCCTTGTCTTATGAATACAACGGCAGGTATTGCCATCGTTTATCAGGCCGCATTTTTCGTTCATGAAATTGCTCAATTGCTTCCTTGCCCTTGAAAGAATCTGGCGGTAATTCTCTGCACTGATATCCATAATTTTTACGGCTACCTTGCTTTCTATCCCGAAAATACCACCCAGAATGAATACCAGCCGCTGTGTCCTGTTCAGGCAAAGAAGCATACCAGTCATGCATAAGGTTTTTGACTCTTCAGCAAGTATTTCCGCCTCTGGCGAAGCGGTTTGTGAACCACTGAATTCTTCATTTTCAAGCCTGTCCCTGAAACCGTCATGTTTTTCAAATGAACTAAAAACCCGTTCCCAGGTGTATCTTTTCATACTCAGGACATGATTGGCAATAATCCGGTACAGCCAGGTCCTGAAACTGCTTTCACCCCGAAATGAAGAGAGCCTGGTGATTAGCTTTATAAGAATTTCCTGTGTAATATCCGATGCATCATCCGGACTACCTGCCATTCTCACCGCGACATTGTAAATCCATTCCTGATGCTTCCTGATCAGGTTGTCCAATGCGTTCTTATCTCCATTTTTTATCAGCATTACAAGTCTGGCATCGTCCTGATCACCGGAGCAATTCCTCTTAAACACATTATTCATCGTTGATTATTATGTTATTTCTTAAGTATTAGACAGCAAAATCGGGATATTGTGACAGTGAATCTGAAAAAAAATCAACATTGGAAAATCTGCTGGTAAAATAAGTTAATCGGTATTGTTCATACACGAGTGGTATTTGAATTGCAATACCAAATAAAAGCCGGCATTTTACCTGCCTTAATCTGAAAAGGCGATGCACCAAAACTATTGAATTTCTATGATATTCTTACCATCATATCGATATGTTTTGTACCGGTTTGATCTGTTATTTAGTAAATCCAGGGTATTAAACAATATGTTTTATTCTTATAATCCAAATAATCTGAACCAAATTGATTTATCAATGCCTTTTCCTCAATTCTTATCCGGTAAAGAAAAGCAATCGTGATTAGAATGGTTATGGTAATCAGGCTTAACCAGTTATTTAAAGAAATACCGAAACCGATAAAAGACAAGAGTGAACCTGAATATGAAGGATGCCTGACGATCTTGTATAATCCGCCCTTTTTTAACGCATGATTATCACGGATCGTGACGTCCACGGTAAAGAACCTGCCCAATGTCCGGATGGATGCAAATCTGAGTATCATCCCGATTGCTATTACAATAAGGCCAATATACGGTAAAAAGTAATGGCCACTTATAGGAATTTCAGTATATACCGTAAAAAGAATCCCGGAAGTATTGGCAAGGGCTATTATCATCCAAATGAGCCTTACCGACCCTCTATCCTGATTCTTTTTATCCTCAGGTCCCGAACGCATGAATCTGTTAAGCAAAATCTCTGAAGCAAACCAGATCATCCATACAATCCAAAAAATAATCATAGTAATTCAATTTAGGTATTCAAATATAATCATTAGAGCAAAATATCCTGATGCATTCAAATGCCTTGTCAACGAAAGGTAAACTCTACGCAACAAGGTTGTATTTATTCCTGATGATGCATTCATTCCAATTTCTTTTTCTTTGTGACCCTTTTTGGCAGCCTATATTACGCACTTGTGCTTAGTTTTAACTATTGGTTTATTAATCAATTGAAATTTAGTCAAAATATTGATGCTATTATCTTTTCATAGCAATGGCTTTCAACTTTTATGGCATTTTATCAATCGCATACTTCAACGCAGTACGAGACATAATCGCCTTATGCCTGCAAACATAGTCAAAGATTTCTTCCTGATGCGGTTGGCTTGCAGCTTTAAACATCCAGCCATATCCTTTTTGTACCTGCCAAATGAAATTAATTTTTATTTTCGGATCCGGCATTTTAATGAACCCGGGTAAAGAAAAAATCTGGTTCAACAAATTCATTTTTAGGGATTAATTTAGTCAATTCAGTAAGTTGGATGCTTTTTACTAATAATGGAAAACTGAAAGGTACAATGACTCGAATGACAAAGGCAGAAGACACGGACTGTAAGCCGTGGCCAGCTTTGTAATGGTTGACTTATGTCATTTCCTGAAAAAACAATATTTCAGCATAGGTGCTATAAGCATATTCCAAAAAAGAATGTCCATGCAATAAAGAATACCTGGAGCGGAATCCTGAACCAGAGATATTTTGGACCGTAGCCTTCATCAGAGGCTTTTTCTAAATTAATGTGCTTTAGCGCTGCATTGATATTTGCGGGTAAAATAAGGATAAAAAAGGCGATGAGTAACCAGGATGTTAGATATTTTAATGCAGGAATTAAAAGTCCTGCTGCTGCAGCCATTTCGATAACACCTGTTAAATAAACAAGAAATTTCTTAAATGGAATAAAATCAGGTATCATCAAGGCCATACCATTTACAAAAACAAAATGACTTACGGCAGTGAATAACAGCATGGTTGACATGGCGATGCGGCCGGATAAGGAATAGTCAAATGCTCCAAAAGCCAGTTTCAGAATAACTGTGCTAATGATGAATGCACCAACCAATACATAAAGGGGTTTCATAGTATTTCAGATTTTAGTACAGACCAGTTGACAAAGCCTTTGATTCAATTGGGACATAAAACCGGCTTGTTTCTGCTTGTAATTATCCATAAAAAACAATCGAAAATCCGTATTGTTAATGATAGATTTCATATTTACCTGAATCATTGACAACGTATTAATATTGTGTATAGAATCTATACCGGTTAATATTCCGGATATGAATAATCCCCGGATTCAGCATGGTGATCACTGTCTACCCGAAATCGACATTATTTCAATGCATCCCCGGTTAAGGACTGCATGCCGTTGCCTCTATGGTTATATCACAAAATAAAAAGCATGATCCGATTTCCTGAGTTACTGACTTTTAGTATTATTCACTACTTTTGTGATGTTGGGCATAACCATTATAAAATACCAGTGACTGCATTCTATCCGTTACATCTGTTTTTTTCAGTTTTTTAAGAAAATTCATCTTTTTATTAAATGACAAGGAGGTTCATATGTTCAAGATTATAAAAAGAGTTAAAATATTCGTGTTAATTCTTATGCCTTTCGGGATTTGTCAGGCACAGTTTCTGGATAATTTTAACGGTAAAAATATAGAGGGATGGTTCTTTTTTACCGGTGACGGTGCTGCCACAATGGATTTTATTCAAATGGACGGATATGCACGTATTCTTATAGATGCCACACATGACAGGGATAATGTATACTGGACATTAATTAAACGCGATGTTACCGCTTCCCTGGATCTGAATAAATTAAAAGATCCTTCATTTCAGTTGCGTGTTGAAGCAAGGGTACGCGTCCATAATGCACCGCGCCGGCTTAATATGATGGTGAATACACAGCGTACCACCAACTATCATATCGATTTAATGGAATATGACATTCCTGATACATCCGGCTGGCATACCATCAGCATGACTACTAAAAAATTCGATGCTGTTCCTGGCGATACGGTTTATGTGCAATTGTGTGCAACTGATTTTGGATTGGGCAAATATTATATTGACGTGGACTATTATAAATCCGACATAGTAAATGTTAACCTTGCAGGACCGGATAAAGGAGAGCTGGTCTCCTACCATCCTCCCATTCCGGCTTTGAATACGTTTTCAAACCATCTTGATGTTACACATGACTGTGTTATAAATGCCGATTTTCCCGATGTGAACTTTAACGACTGGCATGTTAAAAAGCAGGAGGGCTATGCACGGATATTAACGGTTAATGCAAATCAATGGGTAATTTTAAGATGGGATCTTGAACAATTTAGGTATGCAAAAATAGACGGACCGGGGTTGCTGGAATTAACCACACAGTCTGTCCCAAAAGGTGGCGACTATATCGGCGCTTACGGTGAAGATTTTGGTATGGAGTTCGGTAAAATACGAGTGATTGAAATTACCGGAGGAGATCCTGTATGGGATCAGAACAATGTAACTTACAACAATTTTATTCAGGACCATAGCTATTCTGACGTTTTTAATACCCAGATGATTTATGATATTGAGATGGCTGATGAACCGGGGAGTAAAAACTTTATTACGCTTTCAAAACCGGTTTTGCAGCGCTTGCTGGAAGGGAAAACCAAAGGTTTGCTCATCCGTCCCTTAGGCGCTTTGGATGCTTCTTTCTATGCTTCGGAAAACGAGACAGGCGACAACGGCCCAAAGCTGTATTTTAATCTTGCAAAATAGCATAAGATGATTGTTTGACCGATATACCTGAAAGGATCAATACCTTTCAGTCACATATAAGGTAAATCACAATATAACTCTTAGTGGTTTGAATTGGTGCATAATTTTTCCAGCTGATCAAGATTGACTGAGTTGGGATGAAATTTACCCATCCACCGGACACACCGATTTGCATCCAGGGGAAGGCCAATGACGGGTATGTTGTATTTCTGACATTTTCGCATACCAAAAACCAGTTCCGGAATACAGGCGATACCTAAAATGGCGAGACGCTCACCGTTTTTGGCAACTTCTGTAGCTTTTTTCTTTATGCCTGCACCCATCCAGATATATGGTTCAATCTGATTTTCCTTTAAAAGGCGGCTGATATAATGCTGGTAACAGTTTTTTGAACAATGTTTGCATTGCACATCGAAATCATCGGGTTCCGACCTGCAGTCGGCATTGAAATCACGAAGGCAGTATGGCAAAAGTGCTATTTTATTGTCGGCAGGTACAAATTGCTTTTTAAATATCCGGTTAGTAAGTTCAATTTCAAGCATATATAAATAATACTGCTCGCGGGTTGTACCCAACCGCCTGTCCCAGAATTTCAACAGTGGCAACTCCCGAAGGTGATCATCGATCTTAGTGGTATACTCGGCCAGTGATGCATGCAACAGATGAATTACAAAAGAAATAAATTCCCGGTTTTCTTTTTCAAGCGCAATTCTCCGTAATAAGCGTTTCTTTTTACTGTAATGTTGAAGAATTTGCAGTACGCGTTGTGGACTGCTATTTTTTTTAAGCACCTGATCTCCCAAATCCCTGATAACCTGGTAATATACTGATGTTGACTTGTTCTTACCAAACAAAGAAAACGTTTTCCCTACAACCGGTTCGTATGGAATTGGAAATTTCATAAGATGCAATACCTCCAGTTTTAAATAAGGTTCTTAAGTGCCCGGCCAGATAAGGATAATACTTCGTTTCTGCAATAATTTTACTGTCCGGATCCGAATTAAATCCCAAACGTTTATTCACATCGGACTCAATAGTTTATCCCGCTTCCCTCTGAGGTCCCGGCTTAATTGCCGGGCCGGTTTCAAAGCTAAAGCCAATATGCAGCTTCTACTTGCAGGGCGCTTTTAGTCTAATAGCGAATATTCGGATAGCAGAACTTAAATTTAGTGTTTTACAGGCAATTTTTCCTAATAATTACTGCCGTAATTCATGCAGAATATACCTTCCACCGGATTGTGTACTCAGGTCATATTCATAGATCTTCCCGGGTGCGAATGCCTTAATTTTCGAATTGTCTGATACCAATGGTTTTCTTATCCCGGGTACTCCGAAAAACGGATTCGGGTTTTTTCCGGTGGCTCTCCTCAGTCCTTTACCTTCGAGCAGATAAAAGGTGCGGATCCTGCAGTTACCTCCCAGCGATGAAGTGATTGCAATTGTATCCGGTCTCCCTTCATTCCATGCTATATCGATTGTAAAACCTCCCCGGGCTCTCAATCCTGTTATTTTTCCTTTATCCCAGGCTGCGGGAAGTGCCGGTAAAATATGAATGGCCCCGTCATGGCTCTGAAGAAGCATCTCAGCAATCCCGGCAGAGCACCCGAAATTTCCGTCGATCTGGAACGGAGGATGGGCATCAAAGAGATTCGGATATGTGCCGCCCCTTTCACTGTTATCGGGTTGTCGTGAAGGTCTGATCTGATCCCTGATGAGCTTCAAAGCATGATCTCCGTCAAGCAGCCTGGCCCAGAGGTTCACTTTCCAGCCCATAGACCAGCCTGTGGAAACATCGCCCCGGGCTAGTAATGAGGTTTTTGCAGCCATAAACAGTTCAGGGGTCCTGTATGGCGAGATCTGGTTCGAAGGATAAAGCCCGTACAGATGCGATACATGGCGGTGTGTATCTTCCTGCCTGTCCCAGTCATACATCCATTCCTGCAACTGACCCCATCGACCGATCTGCATGGGCGGAAGCTGCGCGATCAGGAGTTTTAGGGAATCAGAGAATAAAGCATCGATATTCAGGATGCTGTCTGCTGCAATCACATTTGAGAAGACATCGTAAACAAGCTGGTTATCCATGGTTGTGCCGGCAGCAATGCTCACCTTATTTTGGTGCTCATTTTCAGGAGATATCGAGGGACATACCACCAGCCAGTTGTGTTCCGGTTCTCTCCGGAGAATGTCGGTATAAAAAACCGCAACTTCTTTTAAAACAGGGTAATACTGCTTAAGAAACGACAGATCGCCGGTGTAGAGATAGTGCTGCCATATATGTTGTGTCAGCCATGCCCCGCCCATTGGCCACAGGCTGTAATATGCTTCATCCACAGGACCCGAGATCCTCCAAAGGTCGGTATTGTGATGTACGTTCCAGCCCTGTGCATG
The DNA here is from genome assembly GCA_964503885.1 of uncultured Bacteroidales bacterium. Lineage (GTDB taxonomy): Bacteria > Bacteroidota > Bacteroidia > Bacteroidales > UBA10428 > CAZDCD01. The sequence goes on along the minus strand of CAZDCD010000002.1, from coordinate 210,546 downwards.
ATAAATCACTGAAGCGCTTTCTTTGCCGGTTACCGAAAGATCGCTTAACATGTCAAATAAGGGTTCATGAAGCTCGGAAAGGTTGGTCACCTCGGCAGGCCAGTAATTCATCTCGGTGTTGATGTTCACCGTGTATTTACTATCCCACGGCGGATATATCTTATCGTTCCATATACCCTGAAGGTTGGCGGGCTGCGTGCCCGGCTGTGAACTTGAAATAAGCAGGTAGCGTCCGAACTGAAAATAAAGCGCAATCAGCTGTGGATCGTTTCCTGAATTAAACTGAGCCAGCCTGACATCGGTCGGGTTCTTCACCGAATCGGTGGAGCCAAGATCGAGATTTACCCGGTTAAAAAATTGTTGGTACTTTTTGATATGGGCAGCCCTGGCGGCATGAAAATCTTTCCGGAATGCCCTGTTCAGTAGTTCAGACGCCTTTTTATCGCCATCTCCGGAAAGATCGTTATAATTTTTAAAATTAGTACCTATGGATATATACAGGGTTACAGCATCTGCATTGTTTATTTGAAGTGCACGGCCGGTTGTCGAAATCGATCCTCCGTCGATCCTGGGCTTAATATGGGTGCTGAATATCACTTTACCCTTCTTATTTTCCACGTCGCCTGTAATACCTCCCAGGATCAATTGATTGTCTTCCACGAATACCGAATATGTTTCATGCGGACTGTCGGCACTAAGCCTGCAGGTAATGCTGCCGGGTTTATCGGCAGACAGGTGCATAATCAGCACATCATCTGTGAACGATGCAAACAGTTCCCTTGTAAACCTGATACCATTTTTCCGATAGGTAACTGTAGTTGCTGCCTTTTCCATATCCAGTGCACGCCGGTAATCCTCGACCTGTTCGTGTCCCGGGAAATCTATCCAGAGATCACCGACAGGCTGGTAGCACATGCCATAATTATTATTTTTGGCAGGCTGAACCGGTATGTATTTGGTGGCTAATTCCTGCGCCTCGGAATATTTACCGTCAAAAACGAGTTTTCGTATCTCAGGAATATGTTTCCCGAGTTCAGGATCAATGTTATTTCCGGGTCCACCCGACCAGACTGTTTCTTCGTTTAGCTGGATTTGTTCGTGTGCCGTCTTGCCATAAACCATCGCACCCAGACGGCCGTTCCCGACCGGTAACGCTTCAACCCATTCTTTTGCAGGTTCAATATACCAAAGTTCCATTGACGTCTTTTTTCCCACCTGGCTGATCCTGCCACAGGAACATAACATATAAAGTATGATAACCGCAACAATTTTAAATCCGACAACCGTTTTTTTCATATCAAAACAATCAGAGATTATTTCGGGAAAGATAATAAAAATGGCAATCCGGAACCTGTATTTTCAAGAGCGCTTTACAATAATTAACAAGTAATACCCTGTTTGAAAACATATAGAACTGAACATCGAAGTGTGTAAAGTTCAAGGATTCATCTTGGCAGAAGCCCGGATAACACCAACAACCAATTGAAGCCGGGGTGGTTGACCGGAGCTTCAGTCCGTGAATTCATTGTGCGTTTCAGCGCACTTTCCGGTAAGGCCTGCTGACCGCCATGGAAATACATCATGCTGAAGCATGGTAGTAACCTTTTACAGGAAAAGATATTTCTTTAAATACGTATAAAGGCACAGACTACTGGTCTGTACCCACCTCTTAGCTATTGCTTTATTTTTTGTAATAGAATATCAGCGACGCTTTTTCGATCAGGTTCTGACTTAAATTATATCCAACCATTGCAGGAGATGCTTTACTGTCTAAACCTAGTTTTGGTGTCTTCAATGCATACACCGTGATGATATATCTGTGGTAGCTGCTTCCCTGGGGAGGACAAGGGCCCATATAACCCGGCTGACCCATATCTGTAATGCCCTGGACACACCCTTCAGGAGCCAGGTTTTTTAAAATATTGCCGGCTCCTTCTGCCAGTCCGGTGACATTTCCCGGGATGTCAAAGACTACCCAGTGCCACCATCCGCTTCCGGTTGGCGCATCGGGATCGTACATGGTTACGGCAAAACTTTTTGTTCCCTCCGGAGCATTTATCCAGGAGAGCTGAGGAGAAAGATTTTCCCCGTCACATCCGAAGGTGTTTGATTCCTGTTTGCTTGTAGCCTGTCCGCCCACTGATTTGCTGGTTAATGTGAACGTCTGTGAAAAAGTGAGGCTTAAACCAAGGCATAAACCAATTGTCAATAATGTTACTTTTTTCATGGTTTTTTAGTTTTATTACTACTAACAAATCTTAAGCAGATATGCTCAAGAAATTTCAAAAAAAACCATTTTGCCTTGAAATATTTTAAATCTTTCGGATGTGCACTGAAAAAATCCCATATCACATCATTTGAAGAAATGCTTGAAATACTGCTTGTTAACCAATGATGTTCCGCATTAAAACTTGAATTTAAGTTAATTTCCACAGAATTTGGACAAATCCACTTCTTAACGATCAGCTGCTGTAATGAATCAACAACCGCATTTGCTCTCCATCCATAATTTGTTCCAAATATTGTCAACACTGAATCTATGTTTACCCATGATAATCCATAATCATCTAATGCCCAAAGGTGTATTATTGAAAATCGATCGAATAATTTCAGATATAAAGCCGATGTCTGAATATATTATCCAGTATTGTCCCCCTCCGTGATCATGTGCATTCGGATAAACCACGAAAAAACCTTCTGTGTCTGCCTTTTCGTTAAAACGGGTGCCTTTCATGAAATTCTCGCCTGTCCCCAGCCATTTTTTCCACCGGTTAATGGGTTTGTTTATACGGGTAGCATAAGCCCATGTGACGATAAAAAACGGTATAAATCCGATACCCCGCCCACCAGCACAAGTACGATAAAAAGCAAAAGGAAAATAGTTGATGAATTGCGTTTGTATAAACAGAAAATCGACCATATCATGGCAGAAAGACTGATACCCATGGCACAAATTCCTGTGATGAGGAAATTCGGAATCAGGGTGAAGGCATCTTCGGTCCCATGTTCCCACCATTGCATTTCTTTGACGATAGCCGCTATAAAATGGCTTCCTGCAGGTCTGCAGCCCCGAAGGACTTCAAAAAGGCCGTGCTCGAATCCCGCAATAGCAGGCAGTATGCCCAGGGTTGTTATAATTGTTGCCTGTTGCTTTGTTTTTCATAACAATTGGTTCATAGGATTAACTATTCGGCTTTAATGAATGTATTTGTTGCTTAGTGTTCAATAATCCCTGTCAGGTTTTGCAGGCTTCCGGCTGTAATGCCTTTTTTACCTGTTAATCAACGACTTTTTGCCTATCAAACATATTACACTTTATTTTAATTAATAAAATAAAATGTAACATAATAACCATACCTTATCCTGGAAACCTCGTTGTTACTATGTCACAGACTTATGAGTTGCTGCATTGCCTGCCGGTTGTTTTTCCCCCAACCTGAAGAGCCTGACTCCGATGAGGATAAACCACAGAATATCACGGTCCGGCCACCATTGTATAAATCTCTTTGATCCCGGAAACAAACAACCCGGTTCGGGGAATACGATGAACACAAATTAAGAAAAAAACCGGTTCATGTCAACCTCGGAAGCCAATAAGATGATCTGATGGAAATCATGCATGAACTTCAACACCACGATGGTATTGCTCATAATGAAAATGCCGGGACAATACAACCCGGGATAAAATCCTCATATTCCATGGAAGCTAATCTTCGATATTTTTGCAGTAGGATTTAAAGTTCTGGACTTTGATTCTCTGGTTATAGGTAATAATCGATGTCCCCTTGATTCCAAATGTTACAGTTGGCGAATCGTAGCAATAAATTGTGCCATCGCCGGGATCGCTGATGAAATGTGCACTTACGTTTCCTTTACCGGTTGGGGTGTCCACGATCTGCACGTATGCATATGCTGTGTCCTTTTCAACAATTACCCTGTCGATTTTTTCCTGGCTTGCAATTTCAAATGGGTAGGGATACACTTCCTTTATTTTTTCTTCAGTTGCACCCTTATCAAGATCGTCTTTATCAACGAGAAGTATCCTGCTTTTAAGCCCGGACGAATTTTTCTTGATCTGTTTTATAAATGTCCAAACCGTGTTCCCGTCATCGGCCTCATAATACCGCAGCGTGTATTGCATCTGCTGCAGGCCATAAATAATGTCGGTGTAAGACGGCAAAACATTCGGCAGGTAAATATCCAATGCAACACCATTGCCCGATAAGTTCAGGGTAGTGATCCCGTTTGCCAGACTGGTGTATTTTGTGGAAGGATTATAATAGTACTCTATAGTCGGAGGTTGTGAAGGCCTTGTTCCCCTGTATGATGTTTCCTGTGTCCATCCGGCAGGTTTGCCGTTGGCACCTTTTCCCGTGCTTAACCGTTCATAATCGAGGTGTTTGCCAAAAGCCAGGACCACATAGTTTTTGCTTTCCGACAACAGCTTGTTTACCTCGCTCTTTGGTATATATTCGATATTTTCGCTGAAATTCCAGTAATTTTCTACAGCTGCCTGAAGGGCTTCATTTCTTCCGGCTATCTGCATTTTATAATGTTCCAGCTCATCCTGCTTTTTAGCAAGTTTTCCAGCGAGTTTCGCATCCTCCTCTTCCAGTGAAACAAGCAGTACAGATTTTTTTACCCGTTCTGCCTGGTCTTTCGATACTTTCGAAAACTGGGCGCTGGCCATAGTTCCGGCCAGCAATAAAACCAGAATTACATATATTTTTCTCATAATAAATTGATTTAAATGACTATATTGAATCCAGAATTATTTCGCAGCGTATACAGATAAATTTTAACGGCTTCTGATGCTGTCATGAAGGAATGGTACTTATTTAATGCGGAAATTAATACAAATCCTGAAAAATAACGAATGAACTTATCAATAGGTTGTTGAAAACACACCTTCGGGTAAACATTTTTCTTAGACTATCATTCGGTCGAAAGCGGTTTAACAATTCTGCAATTGGGTATAACGGTTTTGCCTGAATGCGGGCATTGCCCCTTTTTGCTGATTCTTTAAACAAAAGATTGGGTTATCTGTTCGTGGATTTGTAAATTAGCCTATTCATATCACCGACGATTAATTTTAAAGCATATACATGAAAAACCTAAACCTTATTTTGATTTTACTCAGCTTTTCCCCGGTATTTCTGAGCGGGCAGAATACAGCTTCTGTCACCATACCTGATATTGGCATCACCGAAAAACTCGATGAATATGTCCCCGGCGACATCAGGCTGCTCAATCAGGATGGCGATACGGTAACGCTCCGTTCGCTGCTGAACAAACCGACCATACTCTCACTGGTCTATTATCGATGTCCGGGCATTTGTTCGCCTCTTATGAACGGCCTTGCCGAAGTGATCCGGAAATCTGACATGAAGATTGGCGATGAATACCAGGTGCTTACTTTAAGTTTCGATTCAAGGGAAACACCCGAACTGGCCAGGAAAAAAAGGGAAAACTATCTTTCACAGATATCCAAGCCCGAAGCACGCAACGGATGGTTTTTCTTTACCGCCGACAGCATAAATATCGCCCGCACCACTGATGCGGTAGGTTTCCGGTTCAAGCAAACGGGAAACGATTTTGTACATGCAGCATCGCTGATTGTGCTAAGCCCCGACGGTAAAATAACAAGATACCTGAACGGTATCCAGTTCCTGCCGTTTGAGATGAAAATGGCCGTTGTGGAAGCATCCAAAGGCATATCAGGCCCCACCATCAATAAAATACTCCAGTTTTGTTATTCCTACGATCCGAAGGGTCAGCAATATGTGCTGAATATTACCAGGATTTCGGGAATTATCATTATTTTTATTGCCATAAGCATATTTCTCATTCTTTTGATCAAACCCCTGTTTAAACCTAAACCTGTCGCAAATTAATCACCTATGAGCAGTACGAAAGAGCCCAGTTTCCTGGAGTACAAGGGTAAATACAAGGGTATTTTTGCATGGATATTTTCTACCGACCACAAGCGTATCGGTCTGCTTTACCTGTATTCCATCATGACATTCTTTGTTGTGGGAGCCACTCTGGGGCTTCTGATGAAACTTGAGCTGATCGCCCCCGGCAAGACTATTATGAATGCCCGGACCTACAACGGGATTTTCACGCTGCACGGAATCACCATGATTTTCCTGATCGTGATACCCGGAATGCCGGCAGTATTCGGAAATTTCATGCTCCCTTTAATGATCGGGGCAAAAGACGTGGCTTTTCCCAGACTGAACTTATTGTCGTGGTGGATCTATGTGCTGGGTGCAACGGTTGCTATCTCCTCCCAGTTCCTTGGAAACGGCCCTCCCGATACCGGATGGACATTTTACGCTCCCTATAGCTTTAAAACAACCACCAATATGCTGCCTGCAGTTCTCGGGGCATTTATCCTGGGGTTTTCGTCGATCCTTACCGGGCTTAACTTCATTGTGACCATCCACAGGATGAGGGCACCGGGCATGTCGTGGTTCAAAATGCCCATGTTCCCGTGGACACTATACAGCACGGCCTGGATCCAGGTACTGGCTACACCCGTTGTAGGGATCACCCTGTTAATGGTGGTTGCCGAACGAACGCTTCAAATCGGTTTCTTCGACCCCACCTTGGGTGGGGATCCGGTTTTGTACCAGCACCTGTTCTGGATCTATTCTCATCCGGCAGTATATATCATGATCCTGCCTGCCATGGGAGTGATCTCGGAAATTTTACCCACTTTTGCCCGGAAACCGCTGTTCGGTTACCGGGTAATGGTATTTTCCACACTGGCTATTGCCTTTGTGGGGTATTTTGTATGGGGACATCATATGTTTACAGCCGGAATGAGCGGAACAGCCATTTTTGCCTTTTCATTCCTGACATTTCTCGTGGCAATTCCCAGTGCCATAAAAGTCTTCAACTGGATAGCAACCCTATACCGGGGTTCAATTACCATTGATGTACCTTTTCTCTGGGCATCGTCATTCATTTTTGTTTTTATGATCGGCGGACTGAGCGGTTTAATTCTCGGTGCACTTGCCACCAATGTCCATCTGCATGATACGGCTTTTGTGGTAGCCCATTTTCATTTCATCATTTTTGGTGGCGTGGGATATGCTTTTTTCGCGGCTATGCATTACTGGTTTCCCAAAATCTTCGGGCGTATGTATGATGCTTTCTGGGCAAAGACCGGCTGGCTTATTTTTTTCACGGGCTTTTTAACCCTCTATACCCCCATGTTTTATCTCGGTATACAAGGCATGCCGCGCCGGTATTTCGATTACCTGCCGCAGTTCCACCCCGGCAACGTGGTATCTTCCCTGGGAGCGATTGTAATGATCGCTGGACTTTCGGTGATCATCCTGAACCTGGTAAGATCGGCAAGACACGGTGAAAAAGCACCCGCTGATCCGTGGGGAGGAAAAACACTCGAATGGCAGGTGCCCAGCCCCCCTCCGCTTGAAAATTTTAAAGAAATCCCTGTTATAACAAAAGGTCCTTATGATTACAGTTAAGCATACTTTGAAATTTATGAATCAGCGACCGACACAATTTGTAAATACAAACCTAATTGCAGATAATTATACCCTGAATTAGATGTCAACAGTTGTCAGCCATGCAGTACACCGTGATGATACGGCCTCCAAGATAGGCATGTGGATATTCATTTTTACCGAGATGCTTTTATTCGGAGGTCTGTTCCTGGTATATTCGGTATTCAGGTTTAAATATGGCGATGCATTTCACCTGGCTTCGGAAGAGCTGAGCGTTACTATAGGAGCTATCAATACAGCTATCCTTCTTATCAGCAGCATGACGGTTGCCATGTCCATTTCGGCAATCCAGTATGGCGATAAAAAATTGACCGTCTTTCTGCTGAGCGTCACCCTTGCCCTCGCTTTTGCATTCCTGGTGAACAAATATTTCGAATGGTCGGGCAAGATCAGCCATGGTTTGTATCCCGGGTCACAAACCCTCTTCGGATTCGGACATGGCGATACCCTGTTCTTCGGTTTGTACTTTTTCATGACCGGGTTACATGCTTTGCATATCATAGTCGGAATAATTTTACTCTCGGTAATGCTGTTCAGGGTTGCACGTAATTCCATTACACAGGATAATTATGTACATCTGGAAAACAGCGGACTTTACTGGCACCTTGTTGACCTGATCTGGATATTTTTATTTCCGTTGTTCTACCTGATCACCTAACGCATGTATCTATGTCTGACGACCAAAAACCACATATCATAAAATACAGGACATACTTTTTTATCCTGCTTGCGTTGCTTGGATTCACAGGTTTGTCAATACTGGTGACTTCGGTTGAGCTGGGGCCTGTTGCCGTGGTTGCAGCGCTGGTCATTGCTTCCCTGAAATCGACCCTTGTGCTTACTTATTTTATGCACCTGAAATTCGATCAGCGCATTTACACTGTGATGGTTTCGCTGGTACTTTTTGTGTTCACTGCATTCGTCGTTCTCACATTTCTTGATTATACGTTTCAATAAGAGTAAACATGAACAATGTATTTTCAAATACTTCGAATCTTGTCCAGGGAGTTGACTTGGCATTTGTGGTGATCCTGTCGATTATCTTCTTTTTCCTCATCGGGCTCACCGCAATACTTCTTTATTTTATATACAAATACAATAAGAAAAGAAATCCCGTTCCCGAACAGATCGAAGGAAATACTACCCTTGAGATAGTGTGGACTGTAATCCCCTTAGTGCTTGTTATGGGAATGTTTTACTTCGGGTGGACAGGGTGGAAGCCCCTGTATGCTGCCCCCCCGAAAGATGCAATGAAAATTCAGGTCACAGCTCGTATGTGGAAATGGAATTTTAAATACGAAAACGGCAGGCAGATCGATACGCTTTATGTACCCCAGGGTAAGCCGGTTGCCGTTGACCTTGAATCGATGGATGTGATCCATAGCTTTTATATACCAGCTTTCAGGCTAAAGCAAGATGTTATACCCGGAAGAAAGATCACAAGGTGGTTTATCGGCAATTCGCCCGGCGACTATGATCTGTTCTGTGCCGAATACTGCGGGCTCAATCACTCGTATATGTATACCAGTGTTAAAGTTCTTCCTCTGAATGAATTTGAAAAATGGTATTCCGATACCATGCAGGCTGCGCCTGTTGTGGCAGCCACACCAGCAATGCAGGGAAAATTACACATGCAGCGTTTTGGTTGTTTTGCCTGCCATTCGGTTGACGGATCGAAGATCATAGGACCTTCATACAAAGGTATATTCGGGCATGAAACACAGGTGATCACCAATGGAAAGGAACGAACATTACAGGTTGACCATGAATACATACGGCGTTCCGTATATGAACCCAATGCCGATATAGTAAAGGGATTCAAAAAAGGTCTTATGCAGAGCTATAAGGGACAGGTTAGCGAAGAGGATCTGAATACGATCGTTGAATACATTAAATCCCTGAAGTAACCGCAATTGCCATTTATAAAGTTACAATCTCAGACCGGGTACGTCATTATGAAATGCGATGCTGTTTTTAACAACGGAAATTTATGATGACATTCATTACAAAAGCCGGTTGACCGATATTCCTGTTATAAAATCCCGGTTTCTGAAAAATCCTGTGTTTTGTCTACGGTTATCTTGCAAAATATTCGTTAATTTGTTCCTGAACATGAACACTTACGGTTAAACATTTGTTAATCTGAAAAATAGTACTTATGCAATTGCTATCAGTTGATGAAATTAATGCGCTATGCAAAAGATCATTAATCGAACACCTGGGTATTACAATCACGCTCTCGGAAGAAAACCGTATTCAGGCATCTATGCCGGTGGACCACAGAACCAGGCAACCCCTGGGTTTGTTGCACGGAGGCGCGGTAATGGCCCTTGTTGAAACTGTGGGAAGCATTGGTTCTTATAATCTTGTGGATAGAGACAAGTACGATGTAGTAGGTATTGAAATAAACGGCAACCATATAGGCAATACAACCAGTGACAATGTTTATGCCATAGGAAAATTACTGCACAGGGGAACAAAGACACATGTATGGGGAGTTGAAGTGTTTGATCGTGAAAATAAGCCGGTTTCTATTTGCCGGATCACCAATATGGTTATTGAAAAAAACGGAAGATAGGCAGGAACATGGAAAAGATAACAGGTAATATACAGCCTTTATTGCAGATACATGATGTTTGTATTCAAAATAATATACCTTTTGTTTCGTACAAGCTTCCCCGGGAAACCGGTATCAACACACTGTTGCAGACATCAGGTTTTCCGCGAAAACTAAGTTCGCTCCGTGAACTTAACCGGGCCAGCGGGTTTGTGATCACTCCTTTCTTCAACAGAATCCATAATTCTTCATACATCCTGGAACCCGATGTGGCGATTTCTGATGACAATTTTGATCCGCAGCTACCTGGCCGGTTAAATAAGGTTAGCCTTTTCAATACCGTTGAATACCTGAACGGGAAAGGAATTTATGTCGCATCGGAAAATGAGTTTGTCGCCCAGGTAAACCGGATAAAACAGGATATTCACGATGGGACCATCAAGAAAGCAGTATTGTCGAGAATACATGTCGAGCCGAAAAAAAGCCACATAAACATCACACAACTTTTTCATGAACTGTGCATTAAGTACCCGAATGCTTTTGTATATGTATTTCAGATACCCAGCGCCGGATGCTGGACCGGTGCAACTCCCGAGCCCCTTTTACTCATAAATGAGAAGGGCGTGGAGACCATTTCGCTTGCCGGTACGCAAAGACCTGACAGTACTCCTGCCGAACAAACAATATGGCCGGAAAAAGAGCTGGAAGAACAGGATATTGTCACGCGATACATCGAAGATATGCTCAATGATTTTACTATTAATCCTTATAAGAAAATCGGCCCGTTTACGCAGGTTGCCGGGAATATCGTTCATCTGAAAACAAGATTTCTGTTTGACCGGAAATTGCTGGGATCACGGCTCGGTGAATTTGTGGAAACCCTTCACCCAACCCCTTCAATATGCGGTTATCCAAAAGATAAGGCTTACGAAATTCTTGAGAAGATTGAACCGCATCACAGGGAATATTATACGGGCCTGCTCGGACCGGTGAACATGAATGCCTCAACCAGCCTGTATGTTAATTTGCGGTGCATGAAAGTGCTTGAAAAGCAGTTTGCCCTATACCTTGGTGCAGGCATTACCTCAGGTTCGGTGCCCGAAAGCGAATGGGAAGAAACGAACCATAAAAAGATGACGCTGTTGTCGGTTATCGAAAAATTGAACGACATTTCGCAAGGCTGATGAAGCATGCCCTGAAAACTATTTGCTGAAATCTGCAGATTTTGATAGTTTTGGATAATTCTTCATCTGGTATTTGAAACCATTTTTAACAACTGTGCCCATGAAATCCCCCCGGCAGGGAATACGAGCCATACCCCAGATTTGCCACCGGCATGGCATGAGTCATGTAGTTATCACACCGGGTTCGCGCAATGCACCCCTCATCATATCATTCACAGGAAATAATACTATCCCTGCGCTGAGCATTACCGATGAACGGTCTGCCGGATATTTTGCATCGGGTATTGTACGGTCGACCGGAAAACCTGTCGGACTTTTATGCACATCGGGAACAGCTGCCCTGAACTTCATGCCGTCAATTGCCGAAGCATTTTACCAGAACCTGCCTCTGATCATCTTTACTGCCGACAGGCCGCCGGAATGGATTGATCAGGCCGATGGCCAGACCGTCAGGCAAAAGGATGTTTTCAGAAATCATGTGAAAGCAGGTTTTGAATTGCCTGTTGAAACAGCAACAGACATTGACCTGTGGTACAACAACAGGATTGTATCACATGCTCTCGACCTTGCCTGTCAGCCTCCTGCCGGTCCGGTCCACATTAATGTGCCGCTTCGTGAACCTCTGTACGATAAGATGCCAGCGGATCCGGGTAATTTGCGAATCATCAAAACCGCCGGCCACATTTCAGAGATTTCCGAAGATCAATACAGGAAGCTTATTCATGTATGGAATACATGTTCGAAGATAATGATCGTGTCGGGATTCCGGCAGAAAAGTGCAACCCTGAATGAAGTGTTGCAGGAGCTTTCCATGAAAGACAATGTTGTAGTGATTGCAGAAAATCTTTCAAATCTTCATGGCAGAAATTTCATTGAAGCACCGGAACGGTTTTTTGCTTCCCTTCCTGAAAAAGACAGTGAAAAATTCAGGCCCGATCTCCTGATAACCCTGGGTAATTCAGTGGTCTCAAAACGGATGAAGCAGTACCTCAGGACCTATTCCCCAATCGAACACTGGCACATCGACGAGGGCAACGCCTATATCGATACATTCCAAAGCCTTACCATGAACCTGAAAACCAGTCCGGAACGATTTTTCGGCAAGATGATACAGGAAAAAACCAACAGGGTATCTGACTGGCACTATGCAGAGCTGTTTACCACCCATGAAAAAGGAGTGCAGGCTATTCACGGTACATTCGTGGAAAAATCGGTTTTTTCAGACCTGAAAGCATTTGAAACCATCCTCGAAAAAATACCGCCGGGGACATCTCTTCATCTGTCCAACAGTACCCCGGTGCGGTATTCCCAGTTATTCAGTACCAGGCCTGACATTTTGTATTCCGGCAACCGCGGGACTTCGGGTATTGACGGATGTATTTCTACTGCAGCCGGAATGGCTTATGCCGGTGAAGCTCCGGTGACGGTAATTGCAGGAGACCTTGCATTTATCTACGATTCGAATGCATTGTGGAACCGTTACCTAGGTAAAGACTTCAGGATCATAGTGATCAACAATGGGGGTGGCAATATATTCAGGCTTATGGAAACAAGTCCTGAGATAAATTCCGTCAGGGACTTCTTTGAAACACCTCACCGGGTCAACCTGAAAATGCTGGCCGAAGCTTTTGGTATTGTGCATTATTTTTGCAATGATCTTCAAACACTGAAAGAAAAGATCGGAGACTTTTACGCCGCAGACGGTCCTGCAATTCTTGAGATCGGTACCGATGCAGATGCCGATGCAAAAGTATTCAGGGACTATTTTAACCATTTAAAAAAGGGAATATGAGCAATGAAATAACTTGGAAAAAAATAAGGGATTATGAAGAAATAAAGTTCGATTTCTTCGAAGGTATTGCAAGGATCACCATCAACCGGCCACGGTACAGGAATGCGTTCACTCCGGATACCGTTCGCGAAATGTGCGACGCCATGGTTCATTGCCGTGAAAACCAAGATGTATTTGTGGTGGTATTGACCGGCGAGGGAGATAAAGCTTTCTGCAGCGGTGGCGATCAGAATTTTAAGAACCGGGCAGGATATATCGGTAAAGATGGTGTGCCGCGCCTGAATATACTCGACCTGCAGCGAATGATCCGGTCGATTCCCAAGCCTGTGATAGCAATGGTGAACGGTTATGCCATAGGAGGAGGGCACGTACTGCATGTGATGTGCGACCTGACCATTGCATCAGAAAATGCGCGGTTCGGTCAGACCGGCCCTAAAGTGGGCAGCTTCGATGCAGGTTTCGGGGCATCATACCTGGCAAGACATGTGGGACAGAAAAAGGCACGTGAGATATGGTTTCTGTGCGAACAGTATTCTGCACAGGAGGCATACGAAATGGGAATGGTAAATAAGGTAGTGCCGTTCAGTCAGCTTGAAGAGGTAACCGTGGAATGGTGCAGGAAAATAATGAAACGAAGTCCGCTCGCTTTGCGGATGATCAAGGCAGGTTTAAATGCGGAACTCGATGGACAGGCCGGAATACAGGAACTGGCGGGAAATTCAACAATGTTGTACTATATGACCGACGAAGCACAGGAAGGGAAAAAGGCATTTCTGGAAAAAAGAGAACCCGATTTCAAAAAATACCCGAGATTGCCTTAACTTTGTATGCCTGAATTTTTAACAGGCTATGAAAAATATTCATTTTACCCGTATTGAGCATTATTCCGGTTCTAAACCGGATCACCGGACTTTTCCAAAAGGGACAATCGCATGAATAAAACACTCTCGGCATGGATACAGGCAGTTCGGCCAAAAACGCTTCCGCTGGCTCTTTCGAGCACAGTACTCGGCAGTTTTATTGCTGCATCGGAGCATTCCTTTCACTGGACGGTGTTCATCCTTGCATCGGTTACCACATTGCTGCTTCAGATCCTTTCCAACCTGGCGAATGATTATGGCGATTTTTCAAAAGGTTCAGACCATTCAGAAAGACTGGGTCCCGAGAGAATGGTCCAAAGCGGAATGATAAAGCCCCGGCAGATGGTCTTTGCCATTGGCCTGGTGGTTTTCCTGTCGCTGGTGAGCGGCACTATGCTGATCTTCGACGGGACCAGGGGAAATGGCCCGGGAATCAAACTTTTCTATTTTATTCTGGGAATAGCCGCAATAACCGCCGCAGTAAAATACACCATTGGAAAAAAACCTTACGGGTATGTCGGTCTCGGAGATCTGTTTGTGTTCATATTTTTCGGGCTTACAGGGGTGATCGGTACCTATTACCTGCATACAACCCACCTCAGGTTCGATATCCTGTTACCCGCCACTTCAGTTGGCCTATTAAGTGCGGGAGTATTGAATATCAACAACATAAGGGATTATAAAAGCGACAGGGAAGCAAAAAAACGTACATTTGTAGTGTTGATCGGCAGCCGGTGGGCAAAATTCTACCACCTGTCGTTGTTGTTCGGGGCAGTAGTCACAGGCAGCTTATTTACGATACTGAATTTCAGGTCGGGTTACCAGTGGCTTTTCCTGGCAACAACCCCGCTGCTGCTGCAAAATATTCTTTCGGTATACCGGTATTCAAAACCCATTGAACTCAATGCGGAATTAAAAAAACTTGCGCTTTCCACCTTCTTATTTTCGTTGACATTTGGCATCGGATTGCTGATGTGACTTTCATTGAGAACATTCATGTACCGTGCCTCAATAATAGAACATACACTGAAATTCAGATTTCCCGCAGGGACATCAAGAGGAATCCTTAACGAAAAAAAATCATGGTTCATATCGCTAACCTCGGAGACCCAATCAGGCACAGGCGAATGTTCCCTGATACCAAAGCTCAGCAGGGATAACGTGCCGGGATATGTTCCCAAACTGGAAAGCCTCTGTGAATTTATCAACCAGGGAAATGATCCGGCTGAATTTAACCTGTCGGACTACCCTTCAATCGGTTTCGGACTTGAAACCGCCATGAAAGATATTGAAAACAACGGAAGCAAAATACTTTTCCCGTCTGCATTCACCGAAGGACGATCAGGAATTCCTATTAACGGCCTGATCTGGATGAGTGATCCGGATTATATGGCCAGGCAGGTGAAAGAGAAAATATCGGCAGGATTCTCGTGTTTAAAACTGAAAGTCGGGGCAACTGACTTTGAAACGGAAACTGAACTCCTGAAAAACATAAGGCGTGAATTCCCCAACCTCGAAATCAGGCTTGATGCCAACGGGGCTTTCGACACAAAAAGCGCTCTTTCGAAGCTGCAGACCCTGGCTCAATTTTCCATCCATTCTATTGAGCAGCCGATAAAGCCCGGGCAGTGGGAAAAAATGGCTGATTTGTGCATGAAATCACCCCTGCCTGTTGCCCTGGATGAAGAGCTGATCGGAGTAAGCGAACCTCACCTAAAAGAAATGCTCCTCGATACGATAAAGCCCGCTTATATAATACTAAAACCATGTCTGCTCGGGGGAGTTAAAGCCTCGGAAGAGTGGATAACCCTTGCTGAAAAATGCCACACAGACTGGTGGATCACCTCCGCACTTGAATCGAATATCGGCCTGAATGCCATTGCACAGTGGTGTTTTTCGACAGGAAATAAGCGAATACAGGGGCTCGGAACAGGCCAGCTCTATGAAAACAACATCCCCTCTCCGCTTCGGATCAAATCAGGAAAGCTGTTCTATGATCCTGCCAGGGCCTGGGATCTTTCAATAATAACATCGTGATCACAGAACAAACACACATTACCCTGAACGGAAAAACATATTCCGGAAGCAGTCTGACCGCCGTCATAGGCTCTGGCTTAAAACCGCAAACCGGTGACGAATACGAACACGAAATATATTCTTTCCTTAAAGAGTGGCTGGATGATTCGGATCATATTGAGATGTTCACCTCAGGTTCTACAGGGAAACCCGCGCCGGTGAGACTTAAGAAAGCACATATGGTCAACTCGGCACGGTTAACAGTAACGACTTTAAACCTTGGTAATACGGATACTGCCCTGTTATGTCTGCCTGTGAGGTATATAGCCGGCAAAATGATGATTGTCAGAGCGTTTGTTGCAGGATATAACCTGTTGACCATAAAACCTTCAGGAAACCCCTTTCAGGAGTTGGCCAATGAGATAAGCTTCACAGCCCTTACCCCGCATCAGCTATTTCATTCCATCGAAAAGCTGCGGCATAATATGGTGAAAAAAACTATAATTGGAGGCGGTGAAATACCGGTAAATCTTGAAAATGAAATGAAAGATCTGCCGGGAGATGTTTATGCAACATACGGAATGACTGAAACATCGTCGCATGTAGCCCTGAGGAGAGTAAACGGTAAAGACAGGTCGGAATCATACCATGCAATGAAGGATATACGTTTTTCAACCGATGCCCGGGAATGCCTTGTCATTGATGCACCGATGCTCTCTGATCACAAAATAGTGACAAACGACGTGGTTGAACTTATCGACAATTCGCATTTCAGATGGCTGGGAAGGGTAGACAACGTGATTAATTCGGGCGGGATAAAAATTTTCCCTGAAGTGCTTGAAAAAAAAGTATCAGGTTTTATAAAGGTTAATTTTTTTATCGGCGCTCTGCCCGACAAAAAATTCAGAGAAAAAACAGTCCTTTTCCTGGAAAGCGATCCACTGTCTCCAGTAAGGAAGAAAGCGCTGTCTGAAGAGCTTGAAAAAGTTCTTGCACCTTATGAAATGCCCAGGGATATTGTCTGTCTCAACCGCTTTTATTTCACAAAAACGGGTAAAATTCTGCGCACTGAAACACTAACGCAGGTGATGGTCTGAGTATTTCATGGAATTGTTGGCCAATCAGGTGTGTCTGCTTAATTCATGTTTTTCATTTGTGTTCCGGATCATCCATCCTTTGATGAGTGTTGAAAATTACGATAGCAGTAAAAATATTCAATTTAATACGAACAGTTGATTTCCTGATCATGACTTTTTCATATCAGAGGAAGTTTGGTGTGCTGATACTGATTATTTTTACCGGTGTAAAATGAATGATCAGATGGTCGGGAAAAATCAGCGTACTGCATTTATTTACGCGCTTTTGACGGTGTTGTGCTGGTCAACGGTAGCATCCGCATTCAAAACTGCTCTGGCTCATACCGGTTTTTTAACACTACTTTTCATAGCAAACCTCACTGCCATTGTAATCCTTTTATTTGCAGTGATTACGACGGGCAAACTGGTAACCGTGTTTTCATTTCCGCCCTGGGTTTACCTGCAATCTGCGCTTATGGGATTCCTGAATCCTTTTCTTTACTACCTGGTCTTGTTCAAAGCATATTCACTGCTTCCCGCACAGATAGCACAGCCGTTAAATTTCATTTGGCCCATAACGCTCATGCTGATTGCAATTCCCCTGCTCGGGCATCGTTTTTCAATACGCAGTCTCGTATCATTGCTGATCAGCTTTTCAGGAGTAATACTTATTGCTTCACAGGGAAATCTGAAACAGTTCGATATACGGGAACCCCTCGGTGTATTTCTGGCATTGGGTTCTTCGGTAATCTGGTCAGTTTACTGGATATTGAATATAAGAGACAGCAGGGATGGTATAACAAAGTTGTTCCTGAATTTTTTATTTGCAGGTATATTTATATCCATTCTGATACTGTTTAAAGGAATTGACTTGAGATCAGCAACAGGAACACTGGCTTCGGTATATACCGGGATCTTCGAAATGGGCCTTACATTTATGTTGTGGTACAATGCCCTCAGCAAGGCCGATGATCCGGCCCGCATTGCAAATATTATTTACCTTACCCCGTTTTTCTCAATGCTTATCATTGCACTTGTACTGAAAGAAAAGATCTTATATACTTCACTGGCTGGTCTGATCCTTATTGTGGCAGGAATATTGGTGCACCGGTCGGGCAAATTCAATCCGGAAATTAACAACAGGCCGTAAAACATTTTTTTATCGATTACGTTAGATTTACTATAATAAGACTAAGGATATGATAAAGAGGCATGTCATTTTAACTTTTTCATTGCTTCTTCTGCTGTTTTCGGGTATTTACTCGTGCAAATCAGATGGAGAAAGTGATGTAGTAATCGTAAACAGGAATATTAAAAGCCTGATGGAAGATAACTACCTGTGGTATGATCACCTGCCCGATCTTAACCCCGAAGATTTCAACGATCCGGATGCCTTTATTAAAGCGCTCCGCTACCCTGAATACGACCGCTGGAGTTTCGTGATCACCAAAGACGAGTACCTTCAGTATTTTGTATATGGTGAAATGATCGGTTACGGATTCATCCCGTCGAATGATGCCGAAAACAATATTCGTATTGCCCTGGTCTACCCTTCGACTGATACTTACGCCCAGGGTGTCCGCAGAGGCTGGATAATCCGCAAAATAAATAATGTGACAGCCACACCTGATAATTTCAACCAGCTTATCGGACCCACGGAACAGGGGATCACCAATGAGATTGAATTCACTGATAACAACGGCAATACCGTCACTCTCAGCCTCAGCAAAGAAGTGATCACTCTTGATCCGGTTGTGCATAGTGAGGTCATTGACTACAACGGTAAAAAAATAGGATATCTGGTATTTCAGGATTTCATAGCAACTGCCAATGCCGAGCTAGATGATGCTTTCGACCTCTTCAGGCAGGAACAGGTAAATGATCTGATCATCGATCTGAGATATAACGGCGGAGGGAGTCTGGATGTTGCTCTATACCTGGCTGGCTGGCTCAGAGGAAACGCAGATGCAGATCAGGATCTCATCAACTTCAGGTTCAACGATAAACATACGGATATGAATGAAAGTGCGGCGATACCTTACAACGAAAACTCGCTTGATCTCAGCCGTGTTGTATTTATCGGAACTGTTTATACTGCATCAGCCAGCGAACTTATCATAAACAGTATGGAACCTTATATGGACGCCGTTCTGGTCGGGACTCCCACCGATGGCAAACCGGTAGGCATGCAGGTATATGTATTCCGGGATTATAATTATGCTGTTTTTCCTGTAACATTTGCCTATACCAATGCGAATGATGAAGGTGATTTTTACAATGGGCTTCAGCCTGATGTACTGGTGAACGATGATGTTACAAAAGATTTTGGAGATGAAAGTGAAGGCATGCTCAATGCTGCCCTGAACTATATTTCACCGGGAATTGTGGCAAAAAGCACATCAAAATCCACTGCCTCCCCAAAACTGGTCGCATCATCAGAAAGCATTTCAAGGTTATACAGGGCGTATTAGAAAAATAATCCATTACGGAATTCAACTGGAGTGTTACCAAAGTCTTAATCTGTCACCCTGTCAGGCTGGAAGGGACTTACGTAATATATTTTGTTCATTCTCCGGATAAATGGACTCGAGCCTGAATTCCCTGCCATCGAGCACACCGTATGTAAAATTATTGATCCAGTCTCCCAGGTTAATTACCCGGCCCGAATCACCGATCTGAATATCGAACGGGATATGCCGATGCCCGAAGATAAACAGATCAAAATGTTCCTTTTTCAAGGTCTCCCTGGCGAAGAGCAGTTGAAACTCCTTGTCGTCACCGGTATATGGCTCGGCGATGATCCCCTTGGCATACCTGCTGGTTTTCGACCACTGATGCCCGAACCATATGGAGAAGTTCGGATGAAGTCTCGCAAACAGCCATTGTAGGATTCTACTGGTAAAAATGCCCTTCAGGATTTTATACCCTCTGTCTCCCCGCCCTACTCCATCACCATGTCCCATAAAAATCCTTAAGCCGTTTATCTCTCTGATCAGAGGGTTCCTGTAAATTTTCACACCCAGTTCCGATGGCAAATAATCGTATGCCCAAATGTCGTGGTTGCCTGTAAAAAAATGAATGCTGATTCCCATATCGGACAGATCGGCAAGCTTTCCCAGAAACCTTGTAAACCCGCGCGGAACAACACGTTTATACTCATGCCAGAAATCAAAGATATCACCCAATAAAAAAAGCTCACTGCATTCCGATTTAATGATGTCTAACCAGTTTACCAGTATTTTTTCGCGTTCCAGGCTTTTATCCTGAGGATAAAGCCCAAGATGGGCGTCAGAAATAAAATAGTACTTTTTACCGGGCATCTGGATTGGGCTTATTTTAATAACTCCTTCAGTTTTTCGTTCAGTTGTGCCGGGGCTATATCTTTGGCTATGATGCTTTCATAATCGGGTGCAATAAGGTAACTGGCGGGAAGCCTTCTTACATTATATGTTCCTGCGGCCACAGAACCAGGGTATGATGTATCGATTACATTGGTCCATTTCAGCTCGTCAAACCAGATCGTTTGCTTCCAGGTTTTTGTTGAATTGTCAAGTGATACGCTGTACACTTTGAATCCCTTGTTCTTAAACCGGTTATATACCTCTTTGAGCTGAAGGTTGTAGGCAACACTGGGTTTATTTGAAGACGCCCAGAAATTGAGCATAATATAGTTTCCTCTCAGTGAAGATAACCTCACCTGTTTACCGGACGGATCGGGCAGTTCAATATCCGGTAATGAAAAATCGTTCTTTGGCGCCAGACTGAATAGCTTACGTTTGGTATAATCTTCCATCATTTTTGCAGTATTCTTTTTCAGTGCGATCACATACTTTGATCTTGGATATTTAACACTCAATGAATCGGTTACAATCTTAAAGAACTGAAGGTCCCTGACACGGCCCAGAACATACGACTGATCATCATACTGCTGGAATAGAGCCATATAACTTGTAAGCGAACCCGGGTTTGCAAGGATAAATCCTATGGTATATTTCCGGTGATTATCAAGTACCCTGTCGTATTCTTTTACAAGACTGTCCTTAATGGCATCAGTGCCAGCTGCTTTATACTCATCCCCGATCAGTTTTAATTTTTTTTGTGCCTTTTCCAATCTGCTTGTGAGTGAATTTACGAGCGATGAGCCTTTCGACCCTTCAATAGTAAGGTCATCAACCAGTCCTGTTGAATCGGATAAGATAAACACAATCTCCCCGGGTTCAAGCAACAGCATAATTGGTCCTTTATTTTTTAACCTTAGCTGAAAGAAGGTCGGATATTTCACTTCATCCGAGAACCTGAACGACCCGTTTTTATGCAGG
Organism: uncultured Bacteroidales bacterium; assembly: GCA_964503885.1. Classification (GTDB taxonomy): domain Bacteria; phylum Bacteroidota; class Bacteroidia; order Bacteroidales; family UBA10428; genus CAZDCD01. The sequence continues at coordinate 189,204 of CAZDCD010000002.1, read as the reverse complement.
ATGGTTGAATCGACTATGGTACTGCCTGCCACGCCGATTTCTTCGAAGTAGAGCTTTTGACCTCCGTAACGCGATAATTTTCCTTTAACTTTCGCATTGCCGTCTGAGCATGAAATAAAAAGAAAAACTATTAATGCTGCATATCCTGTCTTCATCATGGTTATCTTGTTTCTTTTAGTTTATTTTCAATTTCGGTAACCGACATGGTATTCAATACAATCCTGCCGTCAGCGCTGATAAGTACATAATACGGTACCTTTTCCACACGATATGTTCGGGCGGCTGTACTTTTCCAATATTTCAGGTCGCTGACATTCAGCCACGGAATATTGTGTTCCTTTATGGCCGATTTCCATGAGCCGGATGTTTTGTCGAGGGAAATTGCAAGGATCTCAAAGGAACTGTCCTGGTATTTCTGATAAAGGTACTTTAGCCGGTCAAGTTCCTCTATGCATCTCGAACACCACGAAGCCCAGAAATGAAGCAAAACAACCTTGCCTTTTAACCCGTCAAGTCTGATCATGATGCCCGATGTATCAGGGAGAGCAATATCCGGAGCTTGCGAACCGGGCTGAAGGATCATCTTCTCACGGTATCCGACAACTTTACTGTTCAGGTTTTGAACGGCTTCTGAGGAAGGATACAATGCTGTAAGTGAAGAATCCACAAGTTCAAATAGATCAAAATCTTTATTCAGTTCAAATACCGGGGCTCTTTTTCCGAGCTGCTGGTATAATGCCATCAGACTCGACAACGATGCAGGATTCTCAAGGATAAAAGTCCTGGAATATTGTTTGTGGGCTTTAAATACCTGATTATATGCAGTATCGAGCGCAGCCTTTTTTTGTTCAAAATCATTCTCACCTTTAATTTGCTCATATTCTTCGCTCAACCCGGTTATTCGTTCAAGAGTTTTGTTCTGTTCCCGGATAAGTTGTGATATGCGCCTTGAATCCTCAGAACCTTCAACCACATAATCAATATCAAAATTTGCAGAGTTGATATACAGGGTTAAGTTATCGCCCGGCGCAACCACAAGGTGAATGCCCCTTGTTTTGTCCGGACTCACCAGGTAAAATTCCGGCCGTTCAGTATACCCTTTTAGTTTAAATTGCCCTTTATCATTGATTTCAGTAGAGTCAACAGGCACAATACCGGTATTGGTTAATTCCGAAAGGTATATCAGGGCAGGATGCCCGCCGCTGATGGTGCCTTTCACTGAAAAGTTGGTTTTTTCATGCCGGCATGATACCACCATCATTGCAGCCAGGAAGACAATTGAAAATTTTTTCATGATAAAAATTTCCCAAATATAATTTCACTTATAAAACCAACAAAGAATTGGTGAATTTATTTTATTATCCAGAAATAACATATAAAATCTGTGAAATAACTATCTTTGAGTACCGATTTGTTTCCAGGTACAATTTCGAAATCGGGGTAAACACATACATGAACATATTCTTACAGGAATATAAAGTTCTGTAGAAATCAGCAGGATTACATGTTGTTTGATCATTTTCTCTTAACTGTTGTTATTATAGTTAAGAAAAAAGATATTTGGACATCAGGAGAAAATTGGTGAAACACTTTATTTACGATTTAGAAGGTTCGGCTTTTTGTTTGAGGATTTGTTTTATTTTGGATTGCAGAAAAGTAACTTAAATAAATGAAATATTGGGAATAATTTAATAACTTGAATAAACTTTAATTCGTGGTATATGAGTTACTTGGAATTTGACAAAGCACAACTGATTAATCTGGAATATTCACTGAGCAAAGAGATACTCCGAAGCAACAGGGCCGGATCGTATGCCAGCACAACCCTGGTAGGCTGCAATACACGTAAATATCATGGTTTGCTGATTTGCCCGATGGAGCATCTCGACGGTGACCGCCATGTGCTGCTCTCTTCGTTCGATGAGACGATTGTGGAACACGGCAGTGAATTTAACCTTGGCATACACAAGTATGAGGGTGATAATTACACGCCTAAAGGCCACAAATACATCCGTGATTTTCAGGCCGATCCTGTTCCGAAATTCGTTTTCAGGGTGGGGAATGTAATCCTGGAAAAGGAAAGGTTGCTTGTTGAAAAAGAACAACAGATGCTTATCCGGTATACGATAAAAGAAGCCGATCAGCATACAAGCTTAAAATTCAGGCCCTTCCTGGCCTTCAGAAATATGCACCAACTGAGCAAGGCCAATATGCATGCCATCACAAAGGTCAAATTTGTGTTCAACGGCATCAAGTCTAAATTATACGATGGCTATCCCTATCTTTTTATGCAGTTCTCAAAAAAGGTTGAATTTGTTCCCAGTGCAGACTGGTATTATAATATTGAGTACATGGAGGAACTGAAGAGGGGGTATGATTACAAGGAAGACCTTTTTGTACCGGGCTATTTTGAATTGCCTGTCAAGAAAGGTGAAACCATTGTTTTTTCTGCATCCACTGAAGAGGTTCAAAATCCTGAAACGCTCAAACGAAAATTCAACAACGAACTGTCAAAAAGGATTCCGAGGAATAATTTTAAAAACTGCCTGATTAATTCTGCGCAACAGTTTATCGTTCATAAAGATAAAAAAACAGAGGTCATTGCCGGTTTTCACTGGTTCGGGACCTGGGGAAGAGATACGTTCATTGCTTTGCCGGGACTTACACTAGCCATCAATGACCTTAAAACCTGTAAAGAAATCCTTGATACCATGACACTGAAATTGCGAAATGGCCTGTTCCCAAACATGGGAAGTGATGTGGCACCTGCCCTCAATTCGGTGGATGCTCCCATGTGGTATTTCTGGTCTGTACAGCAATATGTGAAAGAAACCCGGTCTTACCAGGCAACATGGAAAACTTATGGTAAAGCCATGCAGTCGATCCTGAAAGCATACCGCAACGGCACATCCTTCAATATACGTATGCTTGAAAACGGACTGATCTATGCAGGTGAACATGGGAAAGCGCTTACATGGATGGATGCTGTTGTCAACGGGAAACCGGTGACACCCCGTATCGGCTGTACTGTTGAAGTCAATGCCTTGTGGTATAATGCAGTAATGTTCGCCCTTGAACTTGCAAAACGTTCGAAGGATGAGGCATTTATTGATCAATGGAAAGACTTACCCGAACGCATCAGAACTTCATTTGTTTCTGAGTTCTGGGATAATGCAAAAGGCTATCTTGCCGATGTTGTCGATGGAAATAAGAAAGACTGGTCTATACGACCCAACCAGGTCATCGTAACTTCACTCGATTATACGCCTGTTGACAGTGAAATAATAACCGCCGTGCTGAAAATTGTTGAAAAATACCTGCTCACACCACGCGGATTAAGAACCCTGTCTCCAAGAGATGAAAATTATATAGGCATATACCAGGGAAACCAGGAACAGAGGGATCATGCCTACCACCAGGGTACAGTATGGCCATGGCTTGTTGAACACTTCTGTACGGGATATTTAAGAATCCATAAGAAATCAGGTATACACCATATCAGGAGGATCATTGAAGGTTTTGAACCTGTAATTTTTGAACACGGCATCGGGACTATTTCTGAAATATATGACGGCGATCCGCCCCATCATCCAAAGGGGGCTATTTCACAGGCATGGAGTGTAGCCGCCCTCCTGAGGATCATTCAAAAAGAGGAAGTTCTGGAACAACAGGAAATCGTTAACGGTACTGTACAGTAAAAAATATGAATACTTTTAATCTATGAGAGTTTTAATGTTCGGTTGGGAATTTCCTCCCCACATTTCAGGCGGTCTGGGAACAGCAAGCCATGGTCTGACCAGGGGACTTAACAGCATCGGTGGTATCGATATCCTGTTTGTGGTTCCCAAAGCTTATGGTGACGAGGATCAGAGCAGGCTGAGGATTATTGACGCCGGACAGGTAGAAATAAGCGACAGAACGGTTGATTATAAAGAGTTTTTTAAAAGTATAAATTTTATAGAGGTTGATTCGTACCTAACTCCATATACCACTCCCGAAGAATATGAAAAACTGGTGAAAAAAGCCAAACTCCGTAAGCGGAAGTTTATCCATACCTCCTTCTCAGGAAAGTTATCATTCTCAGGTGGATATGGTGAAAACCTGTTCCAGGAAATAGCCAACTATGCCGCGGTCGCCTCGATAATCGGCGTGAACTACGACTTCGATGTGATCCATGCACACGACTGGCTTACATACCCGGCCGGGATTGCTGCCAAATTTGTTTCCGGAAAACCGCTGATCATCCATGTTCATGCAACCGATTTTGACCGAAGCGGAGGCAGCGTAAATCCTGCAGTCTATGAGATCGAGAAAAGAGGTATGGAGGTGGCCGATAGGATCATTACTGTGAGCAACCTCACCAGAAATATTGTGATTGAAAAATACGGCATCGATCCCGATAAGATTACCACCATCTATAATGCCGTGGAACCAATGGTCAGAAAAGACGAAGTGACCATAGATAAAGGGATCCACGAAAAGATTGTTACCTTTCTGGGTCGTGTAACATTGCAGAAAGGTCCTGAATATTTTATCGAATCGGCTTACCAGGTTTTGCAGCGGATGGATAAGGTGAGGTTTGTAATGGCCGGGAGCGGAGATATGCTCAACCGGATGATCGCCCGTGTAGCCTCCCTCAGGATTGGAGAGAAATTTCATTTTACCGGATTCCTGAGGGGTGATGATGTGTACCAGATGTTTCATCTGAGTGATGTGTATGTAATGCCCTCTATTTCGGAACCTTTTGGTATATCTCCCCTTGAAGCATTGCAGTCAAATGTTCCGGTGATCATTTCACGGCAATCGGGAGTATCGGAAATTCTGAAGCATGCTATAAAAGTTGATTTCTGGGATATCCATGCAATGGCCGATGCCATTTATGGAATCCTCCAATACGAAGGCCTTCCTAAAATGTTCAGTAAATATGCCAGGGAAGAGGTAGATAATCTAAAATGGGAAAATACAGCTCATAAAGTAATAGAACTTTATCAGTCAGTGGTTTAGTATAAATTCAATTCATCAACGCAATGAGGAACATTTGCTTATATTTCCAGGTACATCAGCCTTTCAGGTTTAAGAGATACCGTTTTTTTGATATTGGGGCAGACCATTACTATTACGATGATTATATGAATGAATCGATCATGCGAAAAGTAGCCGATTCGTGTTATCTTCCGGCAAATAATGTCTTGTTGCGGATCATCAAAGAATACGGATGCCAGTTCAATGTGTCTTTTTCTATTACAGGACTGGCACTCGACCAGTTCAAACTTTATGCACCGGAAGTCATCAATAGTTTTCAGAAACTTGCAAAAACCGGATGTGTTGAATTTTTAGCCGAGACGTATTCTCACTCTCTGGTTTCGCTTAAAGACAAGACTGAATTCGAAAAACAGGTATATGATCATTCAAAAAGCATACACGAACTTTTTGGTCAGAAGCCAACTGTTTTCAGGAATACCGAACTTATTTATTCTGATGAGATCGGAGCTATGGTAGCCGATCTCGGATTTAAAGCCATGCTGACTGAGGGTGCCAAGCATGTACTCGGTTGGAAGAGCCCGAACTATCTGTATTATAACGCTATAAATCCAAGACTTAAAGTTTTGCTCAAGAATTTTAAACTCAGCGATGATATTGCATTCCGGTTTTCAAACAAAGGTTGGTCGGAATATCCGCTCACAGCCGAAAAATATGTGGGATGGCTCAATAAACTTGAAAAGAAGGAGGAGGTGGTAAATCTTTTTATGGATTACGAGACTTTCGGGGAACATCAATGGATGGATACCGGTATATTTGATTTTTTAGAAACGCTGCCAAAATCGGTGTTCAAATACTCCGATTATACATTCAACAAACCTTCGGTTATTGCCGGGAAACTTCAGCCGGTAGCCCCGATAACCGTCAGGCATCCGATATCCTGGGCCGATGAAGAAAGAGACCTTACCGCATGGCTGGGTAATGAGCTGCAGGATGATGCCTTCAATAAGCTTTATTCACTGGCTGACAGGATGCAGAAATGCAACGATCCGAAAATCTGCAAAGACTGGAGATACCTGCAGGCAAGCGATCATTTTTACTATATGTGCACCAAATTTTTTTCAGACGGTGAAGTGCATGCTTATTTCAATCCTTATGAATCTCCATATGACGCCTACATCAATTACATGAATGTGCTGAGCGATTTTATTCTCAGGTTGAATGCATCTGTACCTAAGACAGACAAAGACCATCAGATATCAACCCTGAATACAATGCTGGAAGAAAAAAACCAGCTCATCGGCAAGTATGAATCAGCACTGAAAAAACGAACATCTCAAAAAACAACAACAAAATCCAAACCCGTTTCAGCAGCATCCAAAACCACAAAGACGGTTAAAAAGTCTGTTGCGAAAAAACCGCAACCAAAAAAAAATAACCGTGTGAAAACCTAAGTCTAATCGTAACGCTTTGAAAGTGAATTGAACTATTTATCCGAAATCTAAAAGAATACAAGCAGTATGGCTAAAAGTGTAGTTAAACCTGACTATTTATTTGAGGTAAGCTGGGAAGTGTGCAACAAGGTCGGCGGAATTCATACCGTTATAGCTACAAAAGCAATTACACTAACCAAAGAACTCCAAAACAATTATATTGTTATCGGACCTGATGTTATTCGTGATGAGGGCGGAAATCCTGAATTCATGGAGGATAATCAGCTTTATTCTGCATGGAAAAGTCATGCTGAAGCCGAAGGACTGAGAATCAAGATCGGAAGATGGAATATCAGCGGGTACCCTATTGCCTTTCTTGTTGATTTTACCCAGATGATCAACCAGAAAGATAAGATTTTTGCCGAACTATGGGAGAGTTACAAGCTTGATTCTATATCGGGACAATGGGATTATATCGAACCTGCTTTATTTGGCTACACCGTCGGGAAGGTCATCGAAAGTTTCATCATGTTTAACCTCTCAAGCACAGATAAGATCGTTGCACAATTTCATGAATGGATGACCGGGGCTGCTATTCTTTATCTGAAAAACAGGTTCCCTCAGGTAGCGAATGTATTTACCACACATGCTACCGTTATGGGCAGGTGTCTTGCCGCAAACAACAGGCAGTTATACAAAAACCTGAATACATACAACGAAGAAGAAATAGCCAAGGAATTCAATATTGTTTCAAAACACTCGCTCGAAAAGCTTGCTGCACAATATGCCGATGCTTTTACCACGGTAAGTGAGATCACTGCCCGGGAATGCAGTCAGTTCCTGAAGCGTAGTGTCGACCTGGTGACTCCAAACGGTTTTGAAGATACATTCGTTCCCCAGGGTGAGAAATTCAATGAGAAACGGATAGCAGCCAGGCAGAAGCTGGCTGATATTGCCTCACAACTGCTGGGTAAAAATGTAGGCAGCGATTCGTTTTTCATGGCTACGAGCGGAAGATACGAGTTTAAGAACAAAGGTATCGATCTCTTTATCGATTCGCTGGGTGAACTGAATAAAACCAATAGTTCCGACAGGGATATCATAGCATATCTCCTGATCCCTGCCAATCATTACGGTGCAAGAAAAGATCTTCTGGCTAAGATCATGAAGGAATCCGATCTGATCTCAGGTTCTAAGTTTCTTACGCATAACCTGCACGATCCCGAATGGGACCCGATCCTTAACAGGATTAAAATGGCGGGTTTAAAAAACGACCCTGCAGATAAGGTCAAAGTGATTTACGTGCCCTCATACCTCAATGGCAAGGACGGTATATTCAATATTCCTTATTATGATATCCTCATCGGTATGGATGTGACGATATTCACTTCATATTATGAACCATGGGGATACACACCGCTTGAAAGCCTCGCCTTTTCAGTACCCACAGTTACGACCACACTTGCAGGTTTCGGAAAATGGGCGCAGGAAGAATGCATTAAATCGTGTGACGGCATCACCGTAATCGACCGCAATGACGACAACGATGACGAAGTAATTGCCGGTATTGTAAAGGCTGCTAACAAGTATTTTAGCCTTGACCATGATCAGATGAACAAAGCGAGGGAGAATGCACTTGAAATCTCACGCACTGCATTATGGAAAACCTTGATATTAAACTATAAAGAAGCCTATTCCATTGCACTTCTCAAATCGGACAAAAGGGTAGATCATTTTGTGAAAATAGAAGAAAAACAGGCTGAACAGGTTCATGAGGAGATACTGGAGCAGACCAACGAGCCGCAGTGGAAACGTATTATTGTGAAATCGAAGCTTCCCCAAAAGTTGCAGCAGCTCGAGGAGCTCTCTCAGAATCTGTGGTGGTCGTGGGATGACGAAGCCCAGGCCTTGTTTGAAACCATCGACCCGCAGACATGGAAAGAGAGCGATGCCAACCCGATGATCCTTTTCGAACAGGTAGACTATGAGAGGCTGAAGGAACTCAGCAGGAATGAAGAATACGTGGCAAGCATTCAGCGTGTTTACGACAGGTATAAAGCATATGTCTCGGTAAAACCTGACAAGGACTCCTTGAAAATAGGATATTTCAGCATGGAATACGGTTTGCACAGCTCTCTTAAAATCTATTCCGGAGGACTGGGTATTCTGGCTGGCGATTTTCTCAAAGAAGCCAGTGATACCAGAACAGATATTGTTGGTGTCGGGCTGCTGTACAGGTATGGATATTTTTCACAGGTTTTAACGACCAAGGGAGAACAACAGGCTTTTTACGATTACCAGCATTTTTCAAAATTGCCTATTAAGCCGGTAAGGAATGAGGATCATGAATTTTCAACGGTAAGCATTATGTTTCCGGGCCGGGTCATGCATGCCCGGATCTGGCAGGTTGATGTCGGCAGGATAAAGCTGTTCCTGCTCGATACCGACCTTGAAATGAATTCTACGGAAGACCGTGCGGTATCTCATCACCTGTATGGCGGCGACTTGGAAAACAGGCTGAAACAGGAACTTCTGCTGGGTATCGGTGGTGTAAGAGCACTGGAACAGCTCGGTATTCAGCCTGAGCTGTTTCACAGCAATGAAGGTCACAGCGCATTCATCAGCCTTGAACGGATGCGAAAACTTATTCAGCAGGATAAGCTGACTTTTGCCGAAGCAAGGGAAATCGTGCGGGCATCCACCCTGTTTACCACGCATACTCCCGTACCTGCAGGTCATGATGAGTTTGAAGAAGACCTGTTGCGGAAATACATCGGCCACTATCCCGACAGGCTGAAGATTACCTGGGATGAACTGATGGCTCTGGGCCGGTCAAACCCTAACAGCTGGACAGAAAAATTCAATATGAGCTACCTCGCAGCACATCTGGCTCAGGAGATCAACGGTGTAAGCATGCTTCACGGTGCAGTTACCAGGGAGATGTTTGTCAAACTCTGGCCCGGATACCTTCCTGAAGAATTGCATGTGGGTTATGTAACCAACGGGGTTCATTTTGCAACATGGACTGCAGAAAGCTGGAAAAAAATCTACAACAAATACTTCGGCAATGCATTTCTGGATGAACTTCTTAACCAGGAGCACTGGCTCAAAATATATAACGTGCCCGATTCAGAGATCTGGGATACCAAGGAAGAGTTGAGATCAAAACTGATTAATGCCATACGCGACCGGTTTAAAGACAACTGGATCAAACGGCATGAAGATCCGAAGCAAATCATAGCCATCAACAACCAACTTTCGGAAAAAGCACTGACCATTGTTTTTGCAAGGAGATTTGCCACATATAAAAGGGCACATCTGTTGTTCCGTAATCCCGACCGCCTTGCAAAACTGCTCAATATTCCGGATAAACCCGTTCAGATAATATTTGCCGGGAAAGCACACCCGCATGATAAAGCCGGGCAGGATCTGATAAAAATGATCTTCGAGAAATCCAAACTTCCGGAATTTCTTGGAAAGATTCTTTTTCTCCAGAATTACGACATGAACCTCGCCAAATTGCTGGTACAAGGCGCCGATATCTGGCTGAATACCCCAACCCGTCCGCTCGAAGCTTCGGGAACCAGCGGCGAAAAGGCTGTGATGAACGGAACCATTCACTTCAGCGTGTTGGATGGATGGTGGGTCGAAGGCTATCAGCCCGATGCAGGATGGGCCCTGACAAACAAACGAACTTACCAGGATCAGGGGTATCAGGATGACCTTGATGCAGAGATCATATACACCATTTTTGAACAGGAGATCATTCCAATGTTCTATGACCGCTCAAAGGAAGGGATTCCAGGGGAATGGGTCACTACCATGAAGAATTCCATTGCAAAAATTGCATCCAAATTCACCACACGGAGAATGATGAACGATTACCAGAACAGGTTCTACTCAAAACTCAGGAAGCGTTCAGCTGAAATCAGGGAGAATGATTATGAAAAAGCCAAGGAAATTTCATCATGGAAGAAACGGATCATCAGATCCTGGAAAAACATCCAGGTTATTGAAATAAACATGTTTAACGAAAAACCGGATGAATTCCAGGTTGGACGGTCGTATTCGGGCGAAGTGGTTCTGGATCTTAATGAATTGTCTCCCCAGCATGTAGGCGTAGAGCTGATCCTGACCGAAGACGGAGAAAAGCTGGTAGGTACGTTTGGGTTTGAACTCGAAAAATATGAAGTCGACAGGGCATTCTACAGGCTGAATGTTACTATCGGTCAACCTGGAACGTTCAACTACGGAATACGGATTTTTCCGAAACACGAATTTCTGCCCCATAAGCAGGATCTCGCCATACTGAAATGGATATAGCAGCAAAATATGGAGCCTTAACCTTTCCATGATCAGTCCAGGACATATCGCAGAAAGGAGAAGTTGTCGCCGGCTTAAACTTCGTAAACTGAAGGCGACGGGAGTTTTTCCAGGACCAAAGCACAGCGGCTTGGCAGGTATAATTTAAGCTGGTTCTGGGAGGAGAGCTTCCCCGTCTTGGCAGCAAAATAGGTCAATGATTCATCGATCAGGCCAAACCCTCCGAAAACCGGTGAATCGGTATTTAGCACTATTTTATATTTCCCCGGATTCACCACGATGCCGTAATCGGTAAATGATTTCGACGGGTTGAAATTGAATACAAAAAGGTGTTCCTTACGTTCGAAGGCAAGCACCTGATCACCTGTATTACTTAGCCAGAGGTAACAATAGGGTTGGATTAATACCTCCATGTTCCTGACCAGATCAATCATGGCTTTGTCGAAATCGGCCAGAAAGTGGTATTTCAGGTTTTTGTCATCCACAAGCCTCCATTGCCTGCGTGCATACTTGAACGACCAGTTGTTTCCCTCCCTGGGGAAATCGATCCATTCGGGATGCCCGAATTCATTTCCCATAAAATTCAGGTATCCTCCTCCGGAAGTAGCGAGGGTAATCAACCTGATCATCTTGTGCAAAGCAATTCCGCGATCAATGATCAGGTTCTGGGAATCTTTGTTCATTGACCAGTACATCTCTTTGTCGATAAGTCTGAAAATTATTGTCTTATCACCTACCAGAGCCTGGTCATGCGATTCGGAATACCCCACGGTTTTTTCATCGTTCCTTTTACTTGTAAGTTCACGATAAATAGCACTTACATCCCATTTTTCATCAGGAACTTCTTTGATAATCTTGATCCAGTAATCGGGTATGCCCATGGCAAGACGATAGTCAAATCCCATTCCGCAACTATCAACCGGTTCAGCCAGTCCCGGCATACCGCTCATCTCTTCGGCAATGGTCATAGAGCCGGGGTTTACCTGGTGGATAAGCATGTTGGCGAGCGCGAAATAGGTAATGGCATCTTCATCCTGACCTCCGCCGAAATACATATCATAGCTGGTGAAATTTCTGGAAAGACCGTGATCATAATAAAGCATGCTCGTAACCCCGTCGAACCTGAATCCGTCGAACCGGTATTCATCGAGCCAGAATTTACAGTTGGAGAGCAGGAAATGAATGACTTCGTTCTTGCCATAATCAAAGCAGAGAGAATCCCAGGCAACATGCTCCCTGCGGGGACCGGAATGAAAGTACTGAAAAGGTGAACCGTCAAAAAGAGCAAGACCTTCATTTTCATTCTTCACAGAATGGGAATGGACCAAATCCATGATCACGGCAATGCCCAATCCGTGCGCTTCATCAATGAGACTCTTCAGGTCTTCGGGAGTTCCGAACCGTGAAGAAACCGCAAAAAAATTGGAGACATGATAACCGAAAGAACCGTAATACGGATGTTCCTGAATGGCCATCAGTTGGATGGTATTATATCCGGCTCGGGCAATCCTTGGCAATACCTGTTCCCTGAATTCAGTGAACGTACCTACTTTTTCAGCCTCGGTAGCCATACCCACATGCGTTTCATAGATCAGCGGGGGAATATTCCGCATATCGGGTCCTTTGTGCTTCCACTGAAAATCAGGCCCGGGTTGCCATATCTGCGCATCGAAAACCTTTGTTTCTTCATGCTGCACCACTCTTTTTGCGTATGAGGGTATGCGGTATCCATTGCCGCCGTTCCAGTAAACCAATAACTTGTATAATTGTCCATGCTTCAATGCATCGGGCGGTAATTTGATTTCCCATTGATTATAAGGTATGCGGGTAAGTTCATACATGGTATCTTCCTGCCAGTTGCTGAACTCGCCTACAAGAATTATTTTTGTGGCATTAGGCGCCCATTCACGAAATACCCAGCCTTCAGAAGTTCGGTGCAGTCCGAAAAATAAGTACCCTCCGGCAAAATCAGAAAGCGTTTGGGATTGCCGTAGCAATTCTTTTTCTTTTTTAAGAAGTCTGTCATGCCATCGCTGAATAATCCCGGAATATGGCTTAAGCCAGGGATCGTTCTCCACTATTTTAGGAAACAGGTTATCCATTTTACAGAATAGTCAGTAAGTGATTAAATATATTTAATTAATTTGAATTGAACCGGTTTTACCCATTACTTTTTAAACAATGAGCCGTTGATGATTGTTGATATTCATGCGTTGATTTATGTTGTTTATCAAAAACAGACCGGGCTTTACCAATTTAGTGCACTACGTGGTTTTTTTCCGGCGCTATGATTTCTCAAATTATCCTATCTTAGCACGTTCAAAAAAAAGTATTGCTGAAAATACACAACAATATCAATGGTTTTAAAGCAAAAAATCCTGTAGTGACCATAGGGATTTTTGACGGAATTCATCTTGGCCACCGGCAAATCATTCAAAAATTAAAAGAGAAGGCTGCAAAGAGTAACGGCGAAACTGTAGTGGTCACCCTGTGGCCACATCCCCGCGTTGTTCTTAAAAGAGATAACCGCCATGTTGAATTGTTGACTACCTTCGAAGAAAAAGAAAGGATGATCGGAGAATTGGGAGTTGATCATCTGGTAATCCTTCCATTTACCAAAGAATTTGCCAATATCACATTCAGTGAATTCATCCGGAATTATCTTGCCGGCGGTATTGGTTCTAAACATATTATTGTCGGCTACAATCATCACTTCGGGAAAGACCGTATGGGAGGATTTGAGCAGCTTAAAGAAAGTGCTGCGGTTTACGGATTTACCCTCGAACGGCTTAACCCGGTAATTATTGATGATACCGTGGTGAGCTCTTCCAACATCAGGAATCTGATTTCAAAGGGAAACCTGAAGTTGGGGAACAGTCTTCTTGGGTATCCTTATTCCTTTACCGGAAAAGTCATTGAAGGAAAAAAGATCGGCCGTAAGATCGGATTTCCAACAGCCAATCTTGAACTGACGGATAAGAATAAGCTAGTACCCTTTACTGGAGTATACGCGGTGGGTGTTCTTATCGGAAACCACACTCACACGGGTATGTTGAATATTGGTATAAGGCCCACCATTACCGATCAGAATCATCGTCTTACCATTGAAGTGCATATCTTCAATTTCAACGATACCATCTACGGACACGAAATCAGGATTCAATTTCTTGAACGGATACGCGATGAGCAAAAATTCAATTCGGTTGATGAACTGATTCATCAACTGGAATTGGATAAGATCAAAACCCAATCATTATTACAGCAATTTACAGTTTAATATGTACAAATTGTTTACCACACATATAAAACAAATGTTTTCATTAATTTTGCAATTCAAATACATACGTACATCATGAACACAGAAACCATTACAGGAGCGCCGGCATATAAAGTGAGAGATCTATCGCTGGCAGACTTTGGAAGAAAAGAGATCGAGATCGCTGAAAATGAAATGCCGGGTTTGATGGCTATCAGAAGGAAATATTCAGCAGAAAAACCCCTGGCAGGAGCCCGGATATCGGGATCGTTGCATATGACCGTGCAAACTGCCGTTTTGATCGAAACACTTGTGGCACTGGGAGCTGACATAAGATGGGCCAGCTGCAATATATTCTCTACCCAGGATCATGCTGCCGCTGCAATTGCTGATGCGGGCATTCCTGTTTTTGCCTGGAAAGGAGAAACCCTTGAAGAGTACTGGTGGTGCACCGATCAGGCGCTGACTTTTCCCGGAGGTAAAGGACCCAACCTCATCGTCGATGACGGCGGTGATGCAACACTGCTTTTGCATCTCGGCTATAAAGCGGAGAATGACGTATCGCTCCTGGAGAAAAAGCCTGAAAACAAAGAAGAAGGAATTATCCTGAACCTGCTGCGGAAAATCCTGTCTGAAGATCCTGAAAAATGGCACCGGATCGTAACAGACTGGAAAGGTGTCTCCGAAGAAACCACTACCGGTGTACACCGCTTATACCAAATGCAGGAGAGTGGCGAACTTCTTGTTCCCGCAATTAACGTAAACGATTCGGTAACCAAATCGAAATTCGATAACCTTTACGGATGCCGCGAGTCTCTTGCCGACGGAATTAAAAGGGCAACCGATGTAATGGTTGCTGGCAAGATTGTCGTAGTCCTTGGATATGGCGATGTCGGGAAAGGATGTGCCCAGTCCATGAGGGGATTCGGAGCCAGGGTGATCATTACTGAGATTGACCCCATATGTGCATTGCAGGCTGCCATGGAAGGTTTCGAAGTGACTACAATGGAAGAGGCTGTAAAAGAAGGGAACATTTTTGTAACGGCAACGGGCAATAAAGATGTGATCACCTTTGATCATATGAAGCGGATGAAAGATCAGGCCATTGTTTGTAATATCGGGCATTTCGATAATGAGATCCAGGTGAATGAACTCACTGAGCAAAAAGATATGAAGCATATAAACATAAAACCACAGGTCGACAAATATGTCTTCTCCGATGGTCATGCCATTTTCCTGCTGGCCGAGGGCAGGCTGGTTAATCTGGGATGCGCTACAGGGCATCCGTCGTTCGTTATGAGCAATTCATTTTCGAACCAGACTCTGGCGCAGATTGACCTCTGGAAAAACAATTACGAAACCGGCGTATACAGGTTGCCAAAAACGCTTGATGAGGAGGTTGCAAGATTGCACCTTGAACAGCTCGGCGTTAAGCTTACCAGGCTTACAAAAGAACAGGCTGATTATTTAGGGGTACCGGTTCTGGGACCTTACAAGCCTGACCATTACAGGTATTAACTGAAGCCTTTCAACCGGAATCAGCCCACTTTAGGATTTTGATAGGGAAATGCCTGCATCATCAATTATGTGCAGATCAGTTAGAAATATATAGATCATACGTATTTTGGTTGTATGATATGCGGTATTGCTTTAAGGGATATTCTGAAGGACTGCCCTCGGTAGGGAAACCATAATAAAAAAGCTGGTACGTCGACCCGCATACGGGGCAGACAGCGAAAAGATTGTCCTGCGACAAGTTTACGGCAATACTCTCTTCCACATGGAACGGGCATGTTCTGTCGTATGCGAAAAACTCATCCTGGCTGTTGCGGTAGACGATAATGCCGTTATCATCGTATCCAAGGCTGGGTGTTCCGCTAACAGCATGTGAAATGGTTATAGCCTGCCCGACACCTACCGGATAGTTATTCAGGTTAAAATAAACATTCACATAAGTATCGGGTACCGGATTTGAAACACTCTTTTCACATGACCCGGTGAAAAAAAACAGGAATAAGGTTATTAAAAAAATAGCTAAATTTACGTGATTAAGCGACTTTTTCATTGTATTTTGGTAAACTGCCAAGCAAAAATAGTGAAATTTACACAGAGAATAGGTATTTGTATCCTGGCCCTGATGGTTTTGAGTTTTTCAGAGGTATATTCACAAACCAGGACCGTATCAAGCGCACAGAAACGCAAAGAACAGGTGGAATCGGGTCAGAAGAAAAGATATAGCAAGGCAAGGAACAAAGAAATCAACCGGCGGTATAATATGCAGACCGATGCCACCAAGCAGCAAATGAAAGATGCCAGGCGAAGGGCCAAGGATCATAACAGCAAAACTATTTCAAAAAAAGATCCTTTTCTTGACAGGCTTTTCAAAAGACACAAGAAAGGGAAAAAATAATTGAACCCATGGATAACGATATCTTTTCAATAATTATATACATAGTCATTATCGCACTCGGTGGGTTACTGAGCGCTTACCGGTCGAAAGAAAAAAGAAAACAGAGCGCCAAACCCGGGAATATTCCCCAACCCACTTCTCCCGGAGAGGGAAGAACTACCAAACGCTTTGATCCTTTTGAAGAGCTTTTCAGTCAACTTGATGTGGAAGAAGAACCGATGCCGGCATACCCACATGAACCCCAGTTGGCCGATGAAACTGATACTGCTTCCGTGACCGATACCCGGTCGATGGAAGAATCGGCAATAACGATTCATGAAGAGGGCATTCCGGTCTTCAAAGAAACAGCCGAAACTATGATATCAACAGATCACATGGAAACGGATTCGATTGCTTCTTCTCAGATCGGAGATGTAATTTCAGAAGCTGAAACCGACACCGATTGTCAGGGTTTCGTTTTCGATGATCCGGTGAAAGCTATTATTTACTCAGAGATTTTGAAAAGACAACAATTTTAGTTAACTTAGCGGGTGTTTTCAAACAATCCTTAATCGTTATTCTGTTTTTTAATTAGAAGAACGCTAGCACTTTAAAATATGAAGAGTTCCGAACACGGGATTCTTTTTTATTTTATTTTATCTTAACTCAGGAGGTATGTTATGGCAAATTATATTACTGAAATAGGTTTGCAAAAATTAAAGGAAGAACTGGACCAACTGATGAATATCGAACGCCCCGCAATCTCAAGGTTGATTGCCGAGGCCAGGGATAAAGGTGATCTTACGGAGAATGCCGAATACGATGCTGCAAAAGAAGCACAGGGTATGCTTGAGATGAAGATTTCCAAACTCAAGGATGCAATAGCCGATGCACGTATAATCGATGAATCTAAAATTGATACCTCGGTTATCCAGATAATGAATAAGGTCAAAATCAAGAACAGGAATAATGATTCGACCATGGAATATATCATAGTATCAGAGTCGGAGGCTGACCTGAAGCGTGGTAAGATTTCCGTTAAAACACCAATAGCACAAGGTTTGCTGGGTAAGAAAGTTGGCGATGTGGTATCCATTCGCGTACCTTCGGGTGTTATACCTTTCGAAATCATTGATATATCCAGGTAAAAAAGCAGTTACTTTATGGCAAGTATTTTTTCTAAAATAGTATCCGGAGAAATTCCCTGTTACAAAATCTCCGAAGACAACGATTTTTTTGCATTTCTTGACATTAGCCCGCTGGAAAAGGGACATACATTGGTTATTCCCAAAAAAGAAGTGGACTATATCTTTGATCTTGATGATAAGTTGCTTGCCGGCCTGCACCTGTTTGCAAAAAAGATTGCCAGGGCAATAGACAGGAGTATCCCATGTAAACGGGTCGCTGTGGCGGTTCTTGGACTAGAAGTCCCGCATGTACATGTTCACCTTATTCCTATGAACGACCTCAGTGCAACCAATTTTGGCAAACCGAAACTCACCCTTTCAAAAGAAGAATTCGAAGATATTGCTGCAAAGATCAGGGCCGAACTGTAAAACAATCTGAGCCATTTCTTTTATGCCGGATACACTCCGGATTGTTTTTTCCGAAGAAAACACGTTATACTCTGTCTTTGCGCACGGAAATTACAGTATTCTATCGGGATTTTTCCGGATAAACTCTTTCCAGTCTTTGGCCCCTCCTTTAACAACAAATGCCTTTTGCTGGTAAAAATGGCATAATGCTACGGCGACCCCGTCAGTGGCATCAAGGTTATCGGGAAGTTGTTCGATATTCAAAATGCGCTGCAGCAGACAGGCAACCTGCTCTTTTGATGCATTCCCCTGACCCGTGATGGATTGTTTTATTTTACGCGGAGCATATTCGAATATCGGCATATTGCGGTATAACGCAGCCGATATGGCAGCACCCTGTGCCCTGCCCAGTTTCAGCATCGACTGCACATTATTTCCATAGAAAGGGGCTTCTATGGCAAGCTCTCCAGGTTTAAACTCATCGATAAGCAAAATAATTCGTTCAAAGATCCGCTGAAGCTTCTGGTAGTGATCCGGCAGTTTATGAAGTTCAATATACCCCATAGTAAGCAATTCAGGCTGGTTCTTTTCGACCTGAATCATCCCGTACCCCATAATGGTGGTTCCGGGATCGATACCCAGAATGATCTTGTTCTCGCTCAATGGCAATACAATACAAACGTGTTCGTGTGTAACCGCCGACCGTTCATCAGAACAGCATTTCACTCAGAAATTCTGACGAATCGGCAATGTATTTCGGACAGTATTTCTGGTCTCTGAAAACACTGATTTCGCGTGCGTATTTCAACTGCTCAGGGTCGCTCAGATCGATCTTCAACAATTCTTTGCAGATAACCGAACCATTGCGTTTTTCGAATTTTTTTACAAAATCGTCAATTGTTTTAGTGGTCTTTTCCCGTTTTTCGAGGTCATCCGGCACTGAAAATCCGTATTTCAGTCCGATAACCAGATAAGCACCAACTACTGCACCACACATTTCTCCCCTGTATCCGAGTCCCGCTCCCAGACCCGAAGCCATCCTGAAACATTTTTCCTCGTCTATACCCAGCTCCGGGGCAAAAGCCGCGAGAACAGCTTGTGCGCAGTTGAAACCTCCGGTAAAATATGCTGCTGCCTTTTCAGTAAAATCCATGATTAAATCATTTGTAGCAAAGATACAAAAATATGTGGTGGGTTTGACAATTCCCACTGGCTCATCAACTGGTAATAAACAGATAATGCAATGAATTATGCCGCCGGCCTTTCAACCGGAAAGATATCGATATCCTTGATGACGGTTCTTCTGAGAATTTTCAGCTTTGCGGGTTTAAAAACAGCTTCACCGGTAAGATGATGGAAAAGATCTGCCGAACCTGATATAGTATCGCCGTCGAATTCAAGGATAATATCTCCATCAAACAGGTTGGCGCGGTCAGCCGGGGATGCCTTTTCAATTCCTGTTACCATTAATCCTTTCCGTGATGACAGTTTATAGAAATTCCTGATGCGGGGATGTATTTCTATTTCCTGAATCATCAGACCCAGGTATGCTTTGGTGACTTTCCCGTCGCGAATAAGGTATTTCGCAATTTCCTTAGCCGTATCGATGCCTATCGAAAAACTCAATCCCTGTGCACCCGGTATAATTGCCGTATTGATTCCTATGACCTTTCCGCTGGTTTCAATCATGGGTCCACCTGAATTTCCGGGATTCAGCGTGGCATCTGACTGCAGGATATTATCCATAAGATGACCATCTGGCGTACGCATTGTACGGCCTACACCGCTGATTACACCTACCGATACCGAATGCTGATAGCCCAGAGGATTTCCGATGGCAATTACAAGCTGACCAATTTTCAGATCAGCTGAAACTCCTAGTTTAGCCGGAGTATACCCGCTTTCATAAATCTTTATTATCGCAATATCGGTATGAATATCCTTTCCTGTGATTTCTGCTTTAAAGCTGTTCCCGTCAAGCAGTGTCACCTCAATAACTTCGGCACCTGCAATGACATGGGCGTTTGTAAATATCAGGCCGTCGCTTGAAAAAACAAATCCTGATCCCGAACCTGCAAGACGCATCCGTTCGTTAACTTTTCTGTAGGTATCTATTTTAACCGCAGCATTTTTAACCTTATCAACAGCGGTTACAATCGTTTCCGAAATAACATCCATAATCGTCTTATGTTTTCGATTTATTCAATCATAAATTCAGATAGTACGCTCATACAATTTCTGATCCATTCGGGTAAACCGGGGAATTTTTTAATCACTTTTTAACATTTCAGATAAGAAACGATTATATATCTGGTCCTATCGCAATTTTAATTTCTCTGCCAGAAAGTATTTATACAGGAACATTCCAGACAGGAAACCTCCGATATGCGCCCAGAAAGCTATACCTGTTGCAGCTCCGTGCGACACCAGGTGAAGCGTTCCGATAAACAGTTGTATAAAAAACCAAATACCAATAAAAATGTAGGCCGGAATGGGAATAAACAGGGGCAAAATAAAAAATATGGGAATAAGCGTAATGATCCTGCTGGAAGGAAAAAGAAACATGTAAGCAGCCATAACCCCTGCTATGGCTCCGGAAGCTCCGATTGCAGGCATTCCGGAATCGGCAAAAAGAATAAAATGGGTTGCACTGGCCAGTATACCCACAATCAGATAGAAGAACAGGTACCTGATGCTGCCCATCTGGTCTTCCACATTATCACCAAAAATATACAACATCCACATATTTCCCAGAATATGCCAGAAACCGCCGTGAATAAACATGTTGGTAAAAAACGGGGTAAAGGTATGTATTCCTGGTTCGCTATTTTTACCTGCAAGCTCGGCAATCACAGTGGCTGGTACGAGTCCGTATTTATAAAAAAACACCTCAAGTTGCTGATGATTCAGGGTAAGCTCAAAAATGAATACTACAATGTTTGCTAAAATTATCAGCCAGTTAACAACAGGTACTCGTTTCGATGGTATGGTATCTTTTAAGGGTATCATCTCTTACTATTGCGTCATAAAAATACAACCTGCTCCGCAAAATTATAAATATCCCGGTCAAAAGCACATAACACTTACACATCCGGATGCCAAATATGACAAAATGTCAATGTTGAAAGCGAAAACGCCTAATCATGTGATTTTCAGAATAGCCCTTGCAGCCATACCACAATACCCGGTAATATAAATACCCCATCGGCCAATATTCCATAAAATCCGTTTCTCCTGAATTTCTCCGGGAAAACGGGAATCGATGCCAGCATCAGTGTTATGCCAAAATGAACAGTTCCAACTGTCAGAAAAGGAGAGCTGATGACAAGGACAATTGCTAAAATGGCTGAGAACAACGAAAGAATGCGTGTTGCCTGTCTGGCGCTTTCCGGTCCGTATCCTGTTGCAAATGAACGCACTCCCAATTCTTTATCAATGGAAAATTCAAAATACGAGTATACGAAAACATTGGTCAGCACCAGCAGGAAGTAGCTGGCTGCAATGATAAGGTACCAGCCGTTCAGGTTTCTGCTGTAAATCAATGGGCCGCCAAAGATGCCTGTTGTATATACAATACTGATAATTAATTCTTTATGTAGAAAATACTTGTTTTTTTGCGGTATGAAATGATGCAGGAAGAAATACAAGATAAGCAGCGGTAGTAATGAAAGTCCCAGCCAAAGTAAAGGTGTTCCGATAAGAAAATACAGCTGAAAGAATGTTATGGCGCTTAAAAAGGACAGTAATAAAAGCAAAGCCTTCTTATGCTTTGAATAAAATGCATATTTCTCATTTTTAATTATGCCGTTGTACTTTATACCATCAAGGATATGATCAAGGAGGTAAATGATCCATATGGTGCTGGGGAGGACAATCCAGTAAACGACCGGCAAATGAGCATGGAATATCCTTGCGGCATAAAATGTTCCTGACAAAGCGCCTGCAAGTATATCAAGACTCAATATCCGGATATACCTGTATGGGATAATAATGATCTTTACCGGTTTTATACGATGAAGGATGTAATTAATTATAAAAGTAAAAAGTACTTTTATTTTTGGAGCTCCTTGCGGATATACAAAATTACCTTCCACCTGTCCTGGGGCCTTAAAAGTGGTCCCTGTGCTCCCATGATGCCCCATCCAAGGGTTACCTGATGATAAATTTCCCCATCCGGCTTTTTCCTCATTTTTTCAGCAATCAGTGAAGCCGGAGGATAGGGAAAGCGTCCGCTGGTATACAAATGCCCCTTTCCGTCGCCTTTCTCTCCGTGGCACTGAAGGCAATATTTCTGAAAAACTACCTTCCCACGTTCCAAATTTTCCGGCGAATAATCAAACGGATTGACCAGCTCTTTTCCCGCCCGTACCATATCTTCGTCGGTCTTTTCGTAGGGAAAGGGTACAAAACCCCTGGGAATGGTTCCTTCCACCGGAGTCTGGAGTGTTTTCCCATCTTTAAATACAGGATTTTCTGTGTAGGTCTCATAAGCCCTGGAGTAAGCCATATCCGGAAAGTAGGCATATCCCGGGTGGTTACGGCCATGGTTGCATGATGTCAGTGCCATCATGAACATGAATATCATACAGGTAACAACAGTATATTTTGTAAATCCATTCATTTTCGAACAATTCAATAGTTTGTATGGTACTCCAGGCTTTCTTTGAAGAAAGGATGGTTTGCAGGTACCAGGTTTGCTTTTGCAAGTGCACTGAACGTAAAATAGAGGAATATCCCCAGGTATCCCAGGGTCAGTCCGGCATCAGAAATAGTTATGGCCGGTTTTGCATGCATTATTCCGGGCATTATGGCCAGGTAATAGTCAATCCAGTGCCCGGCAAGAACAACGATTGCCGCAATAGCCATTATCCATGGTGTCCGCTTTGAATTTCTCGTCATGAGAATAAGAAAAGGAGCACCGAAATTTATAATAAAATTCAGGAAAAAAAGGTACTTATACCCGCTCAGCCGCTGCACATAATATACAGTTTCTTCCGGAAGGTTCCCGTACCAGATCAGAGCGTACTGTGAAAACCACAGGTATGCCCAGAGGATACTGAACGCAAAGAGATATTTACCCAGGTCATGCAAATGTTCTTTATTGACATGTTTCATATAACCTGAGGCTTTCAGGATCAGCACCAGGAGTATGATCATGGCCACACCGCTTACAAGCAGTCCGGAAAAGACATACCATCCATACAGGGTACTGTACCAGTGCGCATCTATTGACATCAGCCAGTCCCAGCTCGACGTGGAAACAGTTACCGCAAAAAATACGATGAACAATCCTGAAAAGATCCTGTGTTTTTTGTAATGGATCAGATCGGGGTCGGTATCCTGAAGGAGGGATTGCCTTCTCATCAGATTGCTCAGAATGATCCATCCGGCAAAATAAATGGCGAACCTCACGATAAAAAACGGCATGTTCAAATAATTTTTTTTTGCTTCGAGTACAGCATCGAGATGTCCTTTATGTGTCCATTGGTAAAGATCATGACTTCCGAACACGATCATAATAAGCATTAAAAATCCGGCCACCGGAATAAAGGTGCCCATGGCTTCCGGAATCCGCTGAATGCTTGTCTGCCATCCCGACTCACCCAGTGCATGCACAACAATAAAAAAAACGCCTGAAAGTGCTATGGCCAGAAAAAAGTAGTTGTTCAACAGAATTCTTGACCAAAGCAGCTTGCCCGGGCCACTGTCTATTAGAATAGCCACAAGCGAAGCCACACCGATGAGCATAAAAATGATAACTGTAATCCGGAACTTAGTTGTAAAAACAAATCGTTTTTCCATAGTTTATCATTTCTTTGACACAGAAATCGTTTCCAAAATTTCACCGCCGGTCTCTCCGAGTATCTTTTTCAGGTTGTCGTGGTTCTTTTCCTGTTCACCGCCTTCATCAATCAATACCACAAACCTGTCGTCGGTGATCCTTTCGTCCAGAATCCTGTTTTTTGCGCCGGGACCGAGACCCGAACGGATTAAAAAGGCAAAGACCATGGCAAAAGCGGCAAAGAGAACCGTGCATTCGAAAGTTACCGGAATGAATGAAGGAATTGCCAGGTATGGCTTCCCTCCAAATACCAATGGGTAAGCCCTGGTAAAAACCCATGCCTGAAAGCCGAATCCGCAGGCGGCGCCTATTGCACCACCGATGAATCCGACCCTTGGCAGCCACGATCTGCGGTAACCCATTAGCTTATCCAGACCGTGAACCGGGAAAGGAGTGAATACATCCACAATTTTCATTTTCTTTTCTTTCAACCTGTTCAATCCCCTGAGGAGATTCTCCTCATCGGAATAACTGGCAGAAATATAAATACCCGTTTTCTTCATGCTCACTGATTTTTCTCTCCAGAACTTTTTAACACACTTTTTACCTCGGCTATGGCTATTACCGGAAATACCCTGATGAATAAAAGAAACAGCGTAAAGAATATACCCAGAGTACCTATAAACAGACTAATTTCAACAATCGTGGGTCTATACATGCTCCAGCTTGAAGGGAGATAATCGCGGTGCAGGGATGTAACCACTATCACAAACCTCTCGAACC
Organism: uncultured Bacteroidales bacterium; assembly: GCA_964503885.1. Taxonomy (GTDB): domain Bacteria; phylum Bacteroidota; class Bacteroidia; order Bacteroidales; family UBA10428; genus CAZDCD01. Next base: position 164,723 of record CAZDCD010000002.1, on the reverse strand, counting down.
ACATTCCGATATTGATGAATATGGATACAATAAAGGTAAACACCAGGTTTCTTCTTAACTTTTTAAACCAGAATAGCTGCGGTGTGATCACATTGCAGGTCATCATAATTACATATGCCCACCAGTATGGACCCGTTGCCCTGTTCAGAAATGCATATTGTTCATACTGCACGCCCGAATACCATGCCATAAAAAGTTCGGTAAGGTATGCCAGACCTACAATCGATCCTGTAGCAATAATGATCTTATTCATTGATTCAACGTGCCCGACGGTAATATAATCTTCCAGGTTCAGCGCCTTGCGTGCCACAATCAGCAAGGTAAGCACCATGGCAAAACCCGAAAATATGGCGCCGGATACGAAATATGGTGGAAAAATAGTAGTATGCCAACCCGGCACAATGGATGTGGCAAAGTCCATGCTCACAATACTGTGCACCGATAAGACCAGTGGTGCGGCCAGTCCAGCCAGGATCAGGCTCACCGACTCGTGTCTCGACCAGTGTCTTGCAGAACCAGTCCATCCGAAACTTAGCAGTCCGTAAATAAACTTTTTGATTTTTGCCTTTGTCCTGTCACGAATGCTGCCGATATCAGGAATCAGGCCCACATACCAGAAAAGTAGCGATACAAGAAAGTAAGTAGTAATGGCAAAGACATCCCAGAGTAACGGAGAATTAAAATTCACCCATACACCCCGTGTATTCGGGTATGGGAAAATGAAAAATCCCAGCAGCAACCTTCCCATATGAATGAGCGGGAAAAAACCTGCGCAGGCAATGGCGATCAGCGTCATGGCTTCAGCCGAACGGTTGATGCTGGTCCTCCATTTTTGCCTGAAAAGAAGCAGTATGGCAGATATAAATGTGCCGGCATGGCCAATACCGACCCACCAGACGAAATTGGTTATTCCCCATCCCCATCCTATCGTCCGGTTCAGTCCCCAGGTCCCGATGCCCCACCAAATGGTAATAACTATGGCGACAGTTCCGGTTACCATAGCCAAAGAAGACATTGTCATTCCCATATACCAATATTTTCCTGGCTTCCCGGCCATAGGTGCCGAGATATCCTTCGTGACCGAGGCATAGGTTTTCTTACCTTTAATTAGTGGTTCCCGAACCTGAGATTCGTGCATGTATCTTATGTTTAAGAGTGTGTATTCCTCATGGCATTCCGGCTTCAGGTTTCTGCCTTTTTATTTCTCACTTTTGTAAGATAACCTACCGAAGGTAATGTATGCAATTCTTCAAGCAGGTGATAATTCCTTTTATCCCCGAAAAGTTTTGAGATCTTGCTGTCAGGGTTATTCAGGTCGCCAAATACTATGGCATCGGCGGGACAAGCCTGTGCGCAGGCCGGCACGATCTCGCCGTCCTTTATTGGCCTGTTCCCGAGCTTGGCATCGAGCTTCTTTTCCTGGATCCGTTGCACACACATCGAACATTTTTCGATAACACCCTTGGCCCTGACCGTAACATCGGGATTCAGCACCATCCGTTTCAGGTCAAGGGTCATGCCCTCAGGATCTTTCGTATTGAAAGGAATCGCATCGGCCATGGTATAATCCCAGAAATTAAATCTCCTGACTTTGTACGGACAGTTGTTGTTGCAATACCTGGTTCCGATACACCGGTTATATATCATCTGGTTAAGTCCTTCATCACTATGATTTGTAGCTGCAACAGGACAAACATTTTCGCAGGGGGCATTATCGCAATGTTGGCACATCACCGGTTGCCTGATCACCTCGGGATTTTCGGGATCACCCGAATAATACCTGTCAATACGTATCCAGTGCATCTCATGCACCCTGCTTACTTCACGCTTGCCCACGACAGGAACATTATTTTCAGATGAGCATGCAATTACGCACGCACTGCAGCCCGTGCATGAATTGAGGTCAACGGCCATACCCCAGTGATGGCCTTTGAATTGCAGCTGCCGGTAGAGCGTAGTATGTTCCTTTTCAATTTCTTCATGCAATTCGTTGCCCGAAGCCGGGTTCCTGACATATTCATCAAAAGTGGTTTCCCTTACGATCGCCCTGCCCTCCATGGAATGGTGCGTCTGGACCATGGCAAGCAGGTAGTTGCCGGGTTTAATATCCACCGTCACGTTTTCTATGCTATAATGCCGCTGGTTGCCTGAAATAGTTGCCAGTTTATACGCATTGATCCCTATGTTATCGGCAACCAGTCCGGCCTGGGTTCGCCCATAACCTAGCGCAACCGAAATGGTTCTGTATTCCTGGCCCGGTTGTACCATAACAGGTATTGCCATATCACCATTTAACACAATCAGGCTGCCTGTCTCCAGGTTTTTTTCCCGGGCAAGCCGCGGGGAGATCATGGCATAATTATCCCAGCAAATCCTGGTCAGCGGATCGGGCAGTTCCTGAAGCCAGGGATTATTTGCCTGCTTTCCGTTACCCATACTGATGTTTTCATAGAGTACCAGTTCATAAGAATTCTGAGGAGCCGCTTCTGTTTCAACGGCGACTTTTTTAGCTGCATCCAGATTTAACGAAACACGATTACTCCTGAAAGTTAATCCCTCAAAAACACCATCACGAAGGCTCCCGGTCCAGAAGTCATAAAATGAGACTGCTCCGCCAGCCAGCGGGTAGATGTGCTTTTTCCAGTGGCTTTTAATAAAATCGGGATAAGAAGTTTCGATGCCCGACCATCTGAGTAGTGTTTCCTGGGCTGAGCGGGTATCGAATATCGGATGTATGGCAGGTTGTGTCAGGCTGTAAACACCTTTTTTGATTTCAGAATCATTCCATGATTCAAGGTAATAATGATCGGGACAAATATAAGAAGCAAGCTCGGCTGTTTCATCTTTCAGATTTGCAAGGGAAACAGTAAGTTCGCATTTTTTCAAACCTTCAGTGAATTTTTCCGCCTCGGGATAATCATAGGCCGGATTCACGTTATAGCATATGAGCGCCCCGATTTCACCCCTATTCATGGATCCGACAAGGTCGGCCATTTCACTGTCGATACCCTGTTTACTATAAATGGGAACGTTAAGGTCGATAGTATGCCCATAATTTCCAAGTAAATAATTTACAGTATTTACCAGTACCTGGCATCCGGTATTGTTTGAACCCGTAACGACCAACGATCTGCCCTTGTTATTTAAGAGCTCTTCGGTCAATGCAGTTATATCCGGTTCACAAGGAAGGCAACGGATGACTTGTCCAGTTTTTTTCTCAAGAATAGCAGCAAAAAGATTTGCCAGGATGCCCTTCTCCTGTGAAGGTCTTATGACTATTCTCTGATCGGCATTGCTGCCGGTTAATGACATGCCTCCCTCAAAATGTATATGCTTTGAAAGAAATTGTTGCCCTTCATCGAGTTTCCGGTTTGTCACATATTGTCTTGTAAACTCTACCGGAGAGAGCCAGTTCCCCAGAAAATCTGCTCCGAAACTAACGATCAGGTTTGCATTTGCAAAATCATATGAGGGAATAATTCTCTTTCCGAAGGAAATCTCATTGGCCAGAATCATACCCGAATAGGATACTGCATCATACTGTGCATGCCTTGCAGAAGGATATCTTCGAACAAATTCACGGATCACTTCGCGTGTGGACGGACTGATAATGGTTGAGGTGAGCAGTACAATGGCTTTATTCCCTGATGCCAGATCCTTTAATTTGCGGGTGATCTCACTATCGGTCTGATCCCATTCGGCCTTAATGCCGTTTATCACCGGACGCTGGTATCGCGATGTGTCGTAAAGGCTCAATACCGAAGCCTGGGTGCGTGCATTTGTTCTGCCCATTGTAACGGAGGAAAGTTCGTTTCCCTCGATCTTTATCGGACGTCCGTCCCTAACTTTTACAAGAACACTGCAGTAGTCATTGCCGTCGAAAAAGGTGGAGGCATAATAATCCGCTTTTCCGGGTGTAACGGTTTCCGGTTTAATCAAGTAGGGTATGGCCTTTCTTACCGGCTGTTCACAGCTGGCAGCCACGGCGGCGGAAGCTATGCTGAAGCCGAACAACTTTAAAAAGTCCCTCCTCGAAGCATTCGCCTTCATGGTTTTTTCATCCAGCAGATCTAGTAAATCCAATCCGGAGCCATCATCTTCCGTTTCCTGCCTGATGCCTTCATATTCCTCAATACTTCCGTAATACCTCTTTTTCATCCCCAGGGATTAATATATTGAATTAATAATGACATCGTTGACAATTTGTTCCGCCGATCTGTTCGACGAGTACCGAATCCATTTCGCCCGATTTTATCTTTTCGTGGTATTCTTTGAACACCTGGTAATAATCATTCTCCATAAACTGTACTTTACGGCTGCGGTGGCAGTTGAGGCACCATCCCATGGAAAGGTCGCTGTACTCGTAGACAACATTCATTTCTTTCACAGGCCCATGGCATTCGGCACAATCGAGCTTGCCTGCACCCACATGCTGGGCATGACTGAAAAACACATGATCAGGAAGATTATGGATCCTAATCCACTCAATCGGTTTTCCTGTCACTTCATGAGCTTCCACAATTTTATTTATTTCAAACTTGCCCGAATTGGTTCCTTCCCTGACGATCGAATGGCAGTTCCAGCATACGTTTAGCGAGGGTATTCCGGCAGATTTACTGTATTCGGCAGTATGATGACAATACAGGCAATCGGTTCCGTTTATGCCGGCATGCACAACGTGAGAGAATTTCACCGGCTGCTGTGGCTGGTAATTATGCTGCCTGCCCAGCGCAATAGCTTCAACAACAATGGTCCTGGTAATGAAAAACAATACAAAGAGAATAATACCCAGGTGTATCGCCCGTATTTTTATTTTCCTGGTGATGAGCAGATCCACAAGAGTAACGATCAGAATCACAATCAACCCGAGGAATACCAGAAGCCGGTCGATCACCGGCTTGGATTTTATACCTCCCGACTCATAGAAGACCTGGAGGAAACCTTTCATAAACATCAGCTGTTCATCACTCAGTTCATAATCTTTATGTACTTCGGTTAATTTTTTACCTGACGGAGTGAGAAGAGAACTTCTGAAATCATCGGTGTTTTTTTTATAATATACCCTGGCAATATCGAAAGCCGACGGATTCCAGTTCAGGGTATCTACCGGCTTTATATTATGGCACGAAACACATGACGCGGCATTTTCTCCAAGGGGAAGCAGCCCGTAAAAGAGCCTTTCTCCTTTTTTCAGATCGTCGTGATGAAGAATATGGACAGAATCATTAAGGATGACAGGTATTTCCGATGACTGAATCTCCTGAGCCGAAACCCGTGAATAACCCACAACGATGATTAGTGATGTGAAAAACAATGAAAATTTCCGGTTCATCTGACCCATATGCCGTAAGTTATCTGTTCATCTGTGAATCTTATCCTCTATCTGTCAATGTTCTGATATTTCTGTGCCTAAAATTAAGCATTATTCCAACCGTTCCTTAAAAATAGTAAAAATTATAAATAATTTTGATTCCATACATTTAAGTCATTGGTAATTAGCAGGGAAAACAAGTAAGTCTTATTTGGATCAAAAATTGAATGAACCGATTTTCTTTACGGGATACAATCGTTTGGGCGTATTTTTATTTATACAGGTAAATAAAACCCGCCTTATCATATTTTTCCCCGGGATCTCCTGAAAGCGCCTTCAATACATAGAAATAAATGCCGGCGTCAAGTTTGATCCCTGTTGCGGTTTCACCATACCAGATAATCTCGGTACCTTCTGCCTGGAATACCAGCAATCCTGCCCGTGTAAATATTTTTATCTCAAGGGGTATAGCCGAATTGATCATGAAAAAATCGTTGATTCCGTCGTCGTTGGGTGTGAACACATTCTGGACCAGAATTTCGGGCATCAGGAATAACCAGGAGGTTTGTGAGTCTGAACATCCGTTTGTGATATCGCTTATGGTTAAGCTAACACTTACTGTATCGGGATCGGGAGGATATGTGACCAATGGTCGCGGGTTGCTGATGGCCCCTATATTTTCGAAAAGCCAGTCATAGGAATATACGGCAGTCGGGTCAGTTAGCCTGTCAATGGGATAGCATACCTGTATGATCCTGTCACTTGTCGTCAGGGTATCTGCGCATTGAAATTCGGCTTTAACTGTTCTGAATACAGTGATATAATCGGGTTTGACAATTGAAGTGCTGTCTCCGTTTATGGTTACCCGCAGTGTATAATCCTGCCGTGCCCTTGTTGTATTGGTGTATAGCACCGTATCGGGATCAATAGAATTGCTGTAGGTGCCGTTTCCGAAATCCCAAAGAATCGACGTGATGGTATCGGTATCTATATTGGTCAGGTTGAATTTTACCTCGAGCGAATCACACCCCCGGGTAACATCGGCAATCGCATCCTGAACGATCAGGCTAACGGTCTGGGTTTGTGAATCCGAACAACCGGCATCGTCGGAAACATCAAGCGTCACATCATAGGTGCCGGAGGAATCAAAGGAATGCAGGACGCGTTCGCCCGTTCCCGATGTTCCGTCATCGAAATCCCAGTTGAAAGTATATGTAAGTGAATTGTTCAGGGGCTGGTCGAGGTGATCGAAAACCACCGATAAGCGCGATATTTCGGCTGAATCCTGATAGGAAAAATCTGCAGTGACCGTTCTGTATACCGTAATGTAATTGTTCTTCACTTCCACAGGGTCATCATCATAGCTGTTCACATAAACGGCCACAGGATATCGTGATGGAATATTGTATGTTCTTGTGACCGTTTCGGCAGCACTGTAAGTAGTATCCAACGGACCGTTACCCAGATCCCAGATGATATACGTTATGGTATCGACACTGGCGGTGGAAATGAAGCTGAATGTTGCGGTAAGGATATCACAACCTTCAGTGGCATCGGCGCTAAAATCATACGCCTGCGGTTTCAGCTCAGGCATTGAAAAGACAATGGCAACAAGGAGGATATATACTTTATTACACTTCATTCATTTCTTCCATTAGCACAAAATTACCCGATTTTCTGAGTAATTCTTTTAACCAGTTTGAACTGGTTAAAAAATTCTTTGGCAAATACCCTGATCACGGTATATGAAGGTATGGCCATAATCATCCCGGTCACACCCGCGAGACTTCCGGCAATCATAATCACAAGAAATATTTCAAGCGGGTGGGCATTCACGCTGCTTGAATAAATAAAAGGCTGAAAAACTACATTATCAATGATCTGAACGGTGATAAACACAAGAAGCATAAGTCCCGCCAGCGGAAGCAACTCACGGTAGAAATTCAGGTCAAGATGGGTTGCCATCCCCAGCAAAGTGCCCAGGAGAGACCCAACCAGAGGCCCCACATACGGGATAATGTTAAGCACCCCGGCAAGCAGACCGATGACTAGGCTGTGTCTGAAGCCTACTCCGACAATGGTCAGACCGATTGTTACAAGGATGATTATCCCCATCACCTCTCCGATTATACCAATAAAATACCTCATCAGTAACCTGCGGGTGGAACCCATGGCATGCATGAAGGCATGCACATGCTTATCAGGAATGAAAAGAAGAATACCCTCTTCGAATAATTTATCGTCTTTAAGAAAGAAGAAGGTGATGAATGAGATTGAAAACAACGCGATGAAGATATTTCCAAGAAGGTTTGCAAGCGAACTGAAGACATTGGATACCAGACTGAAATTCAATACCGACATCAGCTTTTCCGAGACATAATCGATGATTGATACATTGCCACTGGCCGAAATGCTGAATTTATTAAACAGCGCCTGAATCCTGGTCAGGGGGTCCTTTACCGATTGAATGATCGAATCGATATCGATCGTGGAAAGGTCGTTTGCCTCACGCGCAATCAGCGGAAGGAATATCCTGAAAAAAGTAAAAAATCCCACCCATAGCAATGCCAGTGTAATTAATGCACAAAGCCACTGAGGAAGGGTAAGTCTGCCAATATGAACTTTCCTGAGCAGATCAATGACAGGTTTCCCGATAAGTGACAATACCAGCGATATCAACAGGTATGCAACAATATTCTTAAAATACCAGAGAATATACCCCAGTACGATCACTCCCAGAATAATGAAGATATACCTGGCCGTCTTACTCATAATAACTGCAGTTGCGATAAAAATAGGAATTAAAATCTTTAATATGTTGTTTAAAACATAAAAGAAATTAACAGGCACATAACTTTAAATCAATAGGGTTTTTCTATACTGTGAACTTTACTATTTTTACAAAATGTGTTGTTCTGAAGATTAAAAGACAGGCGCATGAAACAATACCTCGAATTGCTGGACCATGCTCTCACGAAGGGAGTAAGGAAAGATGACAGGACGGGAACAGGAACAATGAGTATTTTCGGATACCAGATGAGATTTAATCTCGAAGATGGATTTCCGTTGCTGACTACGAAAAAGCTGCATATCCGGTCGATCATTCATGAGCTTCTGTGGTTTTTAAGAGGAGATACAAATATAGCTTATTTAAAAAAGCATAATGTTTCAATCTGGGATGAATGGGCAGACAGGGATGGGGAAGTAGGACATATCTACGGTTACCAGTGGCGCTCGTGGCCAGCATACAACGGAACCTCGATCGATCAGATAGCACGGCTCATCGAGTCGCTGAAAACCAATGCTGACTCGAGAAGGCATATCGTAAGTGCCTGGAATGTTGCAGATCTCGATAATATGAATTTACCTCCATGCCATATCCTGTTTCAGTTCTATGCAGCAAATAATAAGCTTTCATGTCACCTTTACCAGCGAAGTGCCGACATATTCCTGGGAGTGCCGTTCAACATTGCCTCCTATTCGCTGCTGTTGATGATGATAGCCCAGGTAACCGGAATGATACCCTCTGAGTTTATTCATACACTTGGTGACGCACACATTTATATGAACCATGTCGACCAGGTAAAACTTCAACTGACCAGAGTTCCAAAACCATTACCGGCAGTGAGGCTAAATACAGGTATCAGATCGATATCTGACTTTACTTTCGAAGATATTGCGATCGAAAACTATAACCCGCATCCTCACATTAAAGGTGAGATATCCGTATAAACGTCCGGAGCATGAAAAAAATTTCCATCATTGCAGCAATAGCAAAAAACCTGGCGATAGGAAAAAACAATAAGCTTCTGTGGCATATCCCCAACGACCTGAAAAGAGTTAAAGAATTAACTACCGGAAATCTTATCCTGATGGGCAGGAATACTTACCTGTCGCTTCCCAGAAGACCGCTTCCCGACCGGATAAATGTGGTGATCTCTGACAACAGGAATGAAGCTTTCGAAGGTTGTGAAATGGCTTATTCTTTCGATGAAGCCCTGAAAAAGCTGAGCGATTCAGCGGAAAATTTTATTTTCGGGGGAGCTACTATTTACAGGCAGTTCTTCCCGATGGCTGACAAGTTATACCTCACGCTGGTAGAGAAAGAATTTGATGCAGACGCCTATTTCCCGGAAATACATTTCACGATGTGGACCGAAACAGAAAGAACGGATATGCCTTATGATGAAAAACTCGGATTCTCTTATTCTTATGTAACCTATATCAAAAAATAAAGGGTAAATGTTAAACTTAACCATTACACCATGAAAAAAATCAGTTTACTTCTGTCGTTTGCACTGTTCACCATTGCACCATTGTTTTCACAAGCCGATCAAGCTATCGGGATATGGCTGACATCGGAAGGTACAACACAGATACGTATTTTCAAGGCCACCGACGGGAAATATTACGGCAAGATCGTATGGCTCGATGAGCCAAACGAAAAGGATGGCAATCCCAAGATCGACGATAAAAATCCCGATGTAAAGCTGCAATCAAGACCGCTCATGAACCTGCTGATCCTGCGCGGATTTTCGTATGATGAAGGAAATGAACAATGGAACAATGGGACCATTTATGATCCCAAAAACGGCAAGACCTATGATTGCTATATGTGGTTTGAAGACGATATTAACACATTGCAGATAAAGGGCTATGTGCTCGGCATAAAATTCCTCGGCCGGGAAACCACCTGGAAAAGAGAAGATAAGATACGTGAATAACAGACCTCTATTGCAGCCTGTCCGGGAATTGATACAACCCGGAAAGGCTGCAGATAATCCTTGTGTTTTCGAATGCCTGAGATCAAAATAATAGCGCTCGATTTTGCTGATCCTTCACACTGTGATGCCCTGGTCACCTTGCTGAATCATTATATTTCTGACAGGATGGGAGGAGGTGTTGCACTCGACAACCTGCAGCAAAAGAAGCTTGTGGAAGGACTCAGGAACCATAGCTCGAAACTGGTATTCCTGGCAAAATCCGGTGACGAGTATGTCGGCCTGATCATCGGATATCTCAATTTTGCCACATTTACGGTAAAACAGTTCATCAATATCCATGATGTGGTTGTGCTCGACATATATAGAAACAAGGGTATCGGCAGGCTTCTCATGCAACGGATTGAAGAGTATGCGCGCGAGACCGGCTGTTCCAAGATCACCCTCGAGGTACGGGAAGATAATCACAATGCACAGCGCCTTTACCGTGACCTCGGTTTCGAAGAATGCACACCGAAAATGTATTTCTGGATCAAATATATCTGAAGGTTTTTTTGTAATTTAATCCAACTTAATTAATTCGACTTGTAATGATTTATTTTACCGACAGTGAGATTGAAAGCCTTCTTACAGAGGATGTGCCCTATTACGATCTGACCACCTCAATCTTAAAACTGGAAAACAAACCGGCCAAAATTCAGTATGCCACACGGGAAGATACCGTGGTTTGCTGTACAGAGGAAGTGCTTAAGATGTTCTCAAAATTATCTGTCCACCCCACCTTGTTCACACCATCGGGAGAATTCATCCAGAAAGGCGTTAAGTTTCTTGAAGGTGAGGGATTATCAAAGAACATCCACCTGATCTGGAGGGCTTCGGAAAACCTGCTGGGTTTTGCTTCGGGAATTTCAACAAGGACCAGGCAGTTGGTTTCTGATGCCACGGAAGTGAATCCCGACATCGTGATCCTGACTACCCGGAAAATCATTCCGTATACAAAGAAAATTGCCGTTAAGGCAGTTCAGGCGGGTGGTGCTAGCATCCACAGGCTGGGTCTGTCGGAATCTATCCTGGTATTCAGGAACCATTACAGCTTTTTCGGAAATCTCGATACCCTGGAAAAAAGGCTCAAAGACCAGAAAAAATCAATTGGCGGAAAAGCCATAATGGTTGAGGTGAAAAACCGTGAAGATGCCCTCAAAATAACCCAGGCGGGCATTCATATTATACAGCTTGACTGGTTTGATGCAAAAGATATTGCCCCACTGAAGCGGGAGTTGCTGAACATAAACCCGAATCTTAAAGTTGCTGTTTCGGGCGGCATTACCATCGAAAATATTAAGGAATATGCGGTATCGGGAGCGGATATTATTGTGACTTCATGGCCCTATTATGCAAAACCGGCAGATATAGGAATCACCATCTCACCACTGGATGATACGGTTTGGCAGGTCTGAGGGTTTAACCATTTTTTGATTATGTCTTTAGAACTCATTATACCTTTTGCCGGGTGTTTCAGGGCTGGCCCGGGTGCTTCAATCGGACCCGCTGATCTACTCTTGGTATTCCGGAAGAAAAAAACTCGTACAGGTGTGTTTGCCGGCATTCTTTCCGGAGCCATTACCGTATTCATATGGAAAAGCCTGCCTGAATTAAATGGATTGATGTATGAACTAATTCCTGCACTCCTTATTTCGCTTCTGATCACATATTTTGTCAGCATTGGTACTTACAAGAAATAGCATATAACAGCGGCATTTTACCAAAAAACTGCAAATTAGTCGATAGTTTCTGTCGGACTGTTCAGGCTGTTATCATCGATAATCACCTTTAACCAGTAATACGAATAGTGCTTATTGATAGGATTGAAACTGAATACGATCTTTTCAGTAGCAATTTTGGCAATCTCGATAAATCCGAGCCCTGCCCCGCCTTTATGTGTGAACTGACCATTGGTGATCGTGGATTTATATAATTTCTTCAATCCTTCGCTGTTGAGGCTGTTTATCAACTTTAGCTTTTCTTTCAGTTCAGGTATATCTTCATTTAAAACGGCATTTCCGGATGCAATGATATATTTATCTTCATGGCGCTCAAGGGTAAAACTGGGCAGGTGTTTCTGCCTGATCAGCACATCCTTCTCAAAATGCTCATTGTATTTCAGGATGTTCTCGAGCGATTCGATCATCACAAGCAGAATCTTCTTGTATAACACTAATTTGATGCCCAAAACAGATACCTTCTCCTTCAGCAGATTTATCAGTTGGCCAATGGTGTCGTACTTCAGCGGCCCCGAATAACTTAAAATGACCTCCTTATTGCGGCTTCCGGGCATAAGTTTCTTCAAGTAGGTAATCTATCAAAGATATTTAAAATAGAATAAATTTCATATATAATCAGGCTTAATCAATACCGCCTATGCTTCCGTTCAGGTCGTTCGTATACCCCGCATCTTCGGATAGTTTTTCACCCTGTGAAGCCTCTACAGCCATTCTGTCACACTTTTCATTTTCAGGTTGATGATTGTGGCCTTTTATCCATATAAAATTCACATTATGTTTACGATATACTTTAAGGAAACGTTGCCAGAGATCGGGGTTTTTTTTCTTTTTGAAACGTGTTTTTTCCCAGCCGAATAACCAGCCTTTCTCCACAGGTTCCGATACATATTTCGAATCGGTATATACCGTTACTTCGCAGGTATTTTTTTTCAGCGCTTCCAATCCTTCTATTACCGCCATCAGTTCCATCCTGTTGTTGGTGGTGAGCCTGAAACCCTTTGAAAATTCTTTCCTGTGCGATCCGGAAATCATAACTACCCCAAAGCCTCCGGGACCAGGGTTACCGCTTGAGGCGCCATCAGTATATATGATTACTTTACAGGGCATTGCCTAATCTGATTCCCGTGTTTGACAAAAAAAGACGAATGGCGATCGCCAGCAAGATAATACCGAATAGTTTTTTCAGAATCTGAATTCCCGACAAGCCCAATATTTTTTCGAAAAAATAGGTCGACCGCAATACCAGGTACACAACAATCATGTTCAATGTTAAGGCTATGAAAATTATTATATAGGCATATTCTGCTTTAAGGGAAATAATGGCTGTCATGGTTCCCGCCCCTGCGATTAACGGAAAGGAAATGGGAACTAACGATGATGATTTTCCCGGTTCCAGCTTAAAGAATTCAATTCCGAGGATCATCTCCAGGCCCAGAAAAAACAGCACAAACGATCCTGCAATGGCAAAAGACCTGATGTCCACACCAAAAAGCTTCAGGAAGGGTTCACCAAAGAACAGGAAAAGAAGCATGATCAGGTATGCGGTTATGGTGTTTTTCCCGGCCTCGATCGTACCGGTCTTTTTTTTCAGATCGACAATTATGGGAATTGACCCGGTAATATCGATAACGGCAAACAACACCATGAATACCGTAAATATATCAACAACGCTTATTTTCATTGCATTACTTTATTTATATTTTCGTTGAAGATTCAATTCGTTTATCCATATACTTTTTGCAAAGTTCTTATAAATATATAAAAAGAAACTGATCCTGATCATGCTTATGCTCATTTTAATCCCACAGCCGGACCTGTTTTTTCAGCGTGTTTGTTTTATTCAAAATCTATATTCAACTGTTGTTCGATCAGATGAAATGTCCTGCGGTGATGCGGTGAGATCCCATATTTTTCAATGGCTTTACGGTGCAGGGATGTGGCATATCCCTTGTTTCTGTCCCAAGCATAACACTCGTATTCATTGTGCAGCGTGTTCATGTAATCATCGCGGTAGGTCTTGGCAAGAACCGACGCCGCTGCAATGGAAAAATATTTCGAATCGCCCCTGACAATGCATGTATAGGGTATTTCCCCGAATTTTATAAATGTTTTTCCGTCGATAATAACATGCCCCGGAAGCATCGAAAGTTTTGATATAGCCCTATGCATTGCTACCACAGAAGCCTTAAAAATATTGAGCTTATCAATTTCTGAAGGCCCGACATATGCTACAGCCCAGCTAATAGCAAATTGCTCTATCATTTCTCTCATGCGGTACCTGCTTTTCTCACTGAGCTGCTTCGAATCGTTTAATTCACCGTGTGTGAAATCAGGCGGCAGCACCACCGCAGCAGCGAAAACAGGACCTGCAAGACATCCCCTTCCGGCTTCATCGCACCCTGCCTCAACAACATTGGATTTATAATGGGGCAACAATCTGATATCCGCCTCAGAACTAGCTTTTTTCATTATAAATCAGATGCTTAGGTTTCGAATTGTAAATAATCATCCCGTAAAGAGAACAATGTATAAAACTTTTTACATTTGTAAAGTAATTAATAATTACAAAAATTTGAAAAAGAAATTCGTTACAAATCTTGCCTTTTTACTTTTCCTGAATCTTTTAATAAAACCATTTTATGTACTTGGCATTGATGTCAGCATTCAGAACTCTGTAACTGCTGCTGCTTACGGCATTTATTTCCCCCTGCTGTCACTTTCACTGATGTTCCAGGTGATGCTCGATATGGGAATCGAAAACTTTACCAGAAGAGAAATTGCCAGGAACCAAAACCAGCTCGGTGAATACTTCTCAAGCATTGTTGTGCTTAAACTGTTTCTATCCCTTTTCTATTTTGCAGTCTGCTTCTCAATAGGTGTCCTTTCAGATTATAACTGGTTTCAGCTTAAGCTTTTGCTGGTTCTGTTGTTCAATCAGTTCATCGCCAGCTTTATTTTATACCTCCGGGCAAATATCGGGGGATTGCATATGTTCAAGACCGAGAGCATCATTTCGGTACTTGATAAAACACTGCTGATCTTGATTTGCGGAGCACTTTTATGGGGTAAGTTCACAGACCGTCCGTTCCAGATCGAATGGTTTGTTTACGCCCAGACCTTTTCCTATGCCGTCACTTTTTTTGTTTCACTGTTCATTGTACTCAGCAAAGAAAAAGTCACATTCAAGTTCCGGTTCACTATTCAGGGATTTCTTATCATAATAAAACGGAGCCTGCCCTATGCGCTTCTTGTTTTGCTTATGAGCTCTTATTACCGCATTGATCCGGTATTGCTGGAAAGGATGCTGCCC
Organism: uncultured Bacteroidales bacterium; assembly: GCA_964503885.1. GTDB lineage: Bacteria > Bacteroidota > Bacteroidia > Bacteroidales > UBA10428 > CAZDCD01. The sequence continues at coordinate 149,600 of CAZDCD010000002.1, read as the reverse complement.
GATGGTGAGGTTCAGGCAGGTATATATGCCCATAGTTTCAGATTGCTCGATATGCTGCAAAATTACGGATACCTGTTTTCGCTGATCCTCTTACCGATGTTCTCGAGGATGTTAAAAAACAGGGAATCGGTTGAACAACTGGTAAATATCGCTTTTGTGATCATTATCGTACCGGCACTGATCGTTTCCGTCAGCTCCATTTATTATAGCAGGGAAATAATTGGTTTATTGTACGATGAACACCTGCTGATCTCATCCAAGGTTTTTGCCATAATTATGCCCGGATTTACGGCTATTTGCACAACCTATATTTTCGGAACTCTACTGACTGCGAACGGGAACCTCAGAGCGCTTATCCTTATTGCCGGCCTTGGCGCCCTGATAAGTATAACCATTAATGTATTTCTGATCCCTGTGCTGGGTGTTACCGGTTCGGCTGTTGCCAATGTGTCAGCACAATTTTTCACTGCTGTTGTCCAGGTATTTATCGCTGTACGGGTCTTCAGGTTCAGATTTAATGTCGCGCTCATCCTGAAGCTTATCGTATATTTTTCATTGCTTATGATTATCGGGTATCTGAGCAGGATGATCCATACCGGCTGGTATTATGCCCTGGCGCTCTTTCTGATCATTGCATTTATGCTCATATTTATTGTGCGCATCATCAGGGTGAAAACAATCGTGAATTTCCTGAGACAGGCTGCCGATTAATTTCTCAACATTACCGCCCCCCCGGAGAACCAGCCCACGTTAACATCACATTGCTTTATTCCATTGTAATAGCGGCGAATTGCATTTTTTCAACCGACCCGGATCACGGTGCTGCATATGCTGTTAATACGGTTGTTAATAATTTTGGACGAATAATCATCCTATTATTTCTTATACTTGAATCATCAATCAATACAAACTTCCTGTGAAAAGATACGGCAAAAAAGATGAAAATCTTAAGCGGATAAACAAACAGATCATTCTTTTCAATAATCATGAATTGGGAGCCATTGAGAATTACTGCGCACGATTCAAGATCAGAAACCGTTCAAAATTTATGAGAGAAGCCATTATCACAGAAATCCTAAAGAAATTCGATCAGCACTATCCGAGTCTTTTTGACAACCAGCCGACACTATTCTAGCCTTGTCATAGAGCTGATCTTACAACCACCTGGATTGGCATACACCATATAACCCGGTAAAAGAGCAAGGGTATTTCAACGGTTTGGATTCTCTGCTACAGGAACCATTTCCGTATCCACGGGATACTACCCGTGATATTGGAGGTTTTAATGATGGCGATTATACCGGAAGCAAATTCCGGTTGACAGGTTATAGTAATTTTTGGATAACGGGTCCGAATGACTTTGAAAAAAACGTTGTTATGCTGTTAACGTTAAGGGTTGATCCGGTTACGCTAAAGTATTTCAATAAAATTTAAACCGGTTATCTGTGATGTTTGCCATTTTTTTCAATGCATCATACGCTTCATAATTTGCTTTGGATGCATAACTCCTTGATAGCATTATCTTTTCGCGCTCGGCAATAAGTTCGGGATTTGCAGGTTCGTTAATCGAGGTTACTTCTATCACATAGATGCCGTTATTGCCCTCGACAGGCTGTGACAGTTTATTTTCTTCAAGCGCATATGCTGTAGCCACAACAGCCGGTTCCACTCCAAGCTCAGGTAAATTTTTGCTGGTAAAACGAATCCCGGCTGCCGATTCAACATTGACAGACATATCGGTGGCCAGTTCGCCAAGATTCTTTTTACCGGAACGTTTTTTATCGATTGCAGAAGACATCTGCCCGGCTTTCTTCTCTTTCTGAACTTCCACCTCAATCTGGGCATGAACATCATTGAGAGGGGCATACCCTTTTTCCCTGACCTTATCAATAGTTGCCACAACATATTTATTGCCAAATTTCATGACATCGGAAACATCGTGCTCATCGGCATTATATGCCCACTTCACCAGTTCTCTCGGAGATTCAAGACCCTGAATATCTTTTTCCAGAGGTGTAAGTCCGGGTGCAAAACGGGGAACCAGATTTTCAGTTTCTATCGCCTTATTGAACTTTTCGTATGTATTGTTTATTCCGGCAAACTCACTTGCCTTTGAATAATAATACTGGTCGGTTTCATCACTGGGTTCGACCTTTCTTTCGAGTATGCCTACCTTCACCTTCTTCACATCCTTTGATTGGGCCATAATTTCTATAATGTGCAGTCCATATTGTGTAGGTACAATCTTTACATCACCCACATGGGCGTAAAAGCAACTGTCGCTGAACGGTTTTACCATCTGGCCTTCTTTAAACCATCCGAGATCACCGCCTTCTTGTGCGCTGCCGTCAACGGAATTTGTCCTGGCCAGCATGCCAAAATCAACCCCTTTTTCGATAAGATTTTTAAGGCTGTCGGCAAGATTTTGCATTTGTGCATAATTTTGCTGCGTAACCTGTAACAAAATGTGCCGGGCTTTAACGGAATCGGGGAGGTATTCGATTTTTGCCAGCTTGGCCAGCTTATAGGTTTCATTTTCAAAGTAAGGGCCATACACATCGCCTTCCTTGGCGCTGAACATGAAATTGTTTAACCCGCTTTCCAATTCTCCGTAACTGTAATTTCTATCGTTATAGGGTGTTGAAGATTGAAAATTGATGAACTGCCTGATATCCTTAACGTCGAGCTGCTCAAACTCGGGCTTGATATTGTTGATCCAATCTTCGGCAACTTTATAATCCTCCTCAGAAGGCAAGACTTCGAAATATACGTATTTCAGATCACGTGATTCATCCTGCTCGTATTTATAGAGGTTGCTTTTGTAGTAAGCCTTAATATCTTTATCTGAAACCTCAATTGCCGAATCAGGCACACTGGTAAATCGCTGAACAATATAATCTATATCTACCGCTTTTCCCGATTCCCGGGCTTTTCTTTCGGCCTGAAGCGATGTGACATACAATCCCTGTTTTACCAGGGTATTGAATTTTGCCAGTTTTCTCTGCCTGTAGATCTCATCTTCAAGATATAACCAGAATGTTTTCTGCTCACTGTCCTCTTCCTGTACAACCCTCTGTAAAAAGTTATACAACACCGAACGGTTTAAAACTCCTGTTTGCGGATCAGAGAAAAGTTGCCTTATAATAGGATGCGGGTTCTCCCCCTGTATCATGTCCATCAGTTCATCCCCGGTAACATTTAAACCCAGTTTGTCAAATTCACCTGACATCACTATTTCCTCAATCATATTATCCCATGATGCATTCTGTATGTTGGTCATTAATTCTTCATCAAGGTCTGTTCTTCCCGATTGAATTTTTGTTATTTCAACAAGATTTTCAATCCGTTTCTGGAAGTCGGTCAATGAAATGGACTTTCCGGCTATTTTTGCGATCTCGTACTGTGAATTTGTAAACAGCGATTTGCCCGAATTCAGCATATCTCCAACAACAAACAACAATAAAGCAAGACCGATAATTATTGCCACCAGCAATCCTGCTTTATTTCTTATTTTCTCTAATGTAGCCATGTTCAAGTATATTTATCCTGTTGAAAAATCAGGCTACGAATATAGTAATTTCTTGTATTATAAAAGAGCCTAAACCAAAAATTACGGGATTTCATAAGCATCACTGTCGATGGCGTTATATCCGGCATTAAGAAACGGCTTAAATCGTTGCCATGGTTTTGAAATTAAACCTGTTTAGTGCATGTAACCCGTAGTTAATATTGATGCCCGCGCAGAGAAGAACGATGATACGATCAGGTATTCAGAATCTTCAATTGTACAATTTCAATTCTTGTTTTGCTAACTTTAAGTATCTTGAATTCAAAAGGCATGATCACAATCCTTTCGTGCATTTTGGGTATGCTTTCGTAGTGGTAGAAGATATATCCTGCAAGGGTATCGTATTCCTCAGATTCGGGAATATTCAGCTTATACTTTTCATTGATGTCTTCAATCTCAAGGCGGCCGGAAAAAATGAATTCATGATCGCCTATCTGTTTTTCGATCAGTTCAGTGCTATCGTGTTCGTCTTCAATTTCACCGAAAATTTCTTCGATGATATCCTCAACAGTGATCAGACCTGAAATTCCGCCAAACTCATCCACGACTACCGACATGCTTTTATGCTCCTGCATCAGCTTATGCAATAGTTTGTTTGCCGGCATCGTTTCAGGTACATAGGATACGGGTATTAAAAGGCCTTCGATCTTTTTCGGATTCCTGAACAGTTCTTTGGAAGTCACATAACCGGTAATATTATCGAAATTATCTTCATAGATCAGGATCTTCGAAAAACCGGTCTCTATAAACCGTTGCCTGAGTTCCATGATACCGGTATTGATCTCAAGTGCAACCATTTCGGTTCTCGGGATCATACAATCCCTGACCCTTATTCCTGTAAATTCAAGGGCATTTTTGAAAAGTTTCAGCTCATCCGAAGTGTTTGTATTTTCCTGTATCTCTTCCCTGCTCTCGGTTACCAGGTGGTATAAATCGATTTTGCTGAAAACGTTTTCCTTATCCGTTTTGTTGCTTTGCTCTTTAAAGAAATTTTTAAGGATACTGTTAACAAGGCCAACAATGGCATAAGTCACCGGGAAGAATGCCACATAAATAATAAAAACCGGTATTGCAAAAACATTCAGGGTGAAATTCGGATCAATACGTACGATGGTTTTTGGCAGGAATTCGGCTGTTAATAGAATAAGCAGGGTGGCAAGAATAGTTTGAATTGCCAGGATGCCGATTTCTGAACCCATGAACCTGGCTATCAGAGGTTCCAGTATTTTTGCCATATACAAGCCATATATGACCAGCGCAATGTTGTTACCCAGTAGCATGGTGGTGATGTATTGCGCAGGATTTGAAGCAAATATGGTGATAAACCGCGAAGAGAACATGCCTTGCTTTTTGTCGAGTTCAATTCGCAGTTTATTGGATGCAACAAAGGCTATTTCCATTCCTGAAAAAAAAGCCGACATAAGCAGGGTAATAAGGATAATAACAAGGTTATTCATCTTGGCAAATTCACAGGGTAACGTCAAAATTATTGATTTTTCTGCGTTTTTCTTACATAACGCCTGAGCAAATACATCAACACGGCCAATATAGAGAGAATGTAAAACATAAAACTATCTCTCCATCCTGTAAAAATGGTTTTTTTAACAGCCATAAGCAGGCATACCAGGGCAATAATAAGCCACAAGATCTCCATGCTGTAACTAATTCTGTTCTTCTTCATTTTTTACGTTGACCGTACCTTTTGATTGTTTAAGCTTCCATTTCGAAAGATCCTGGTTGGCTTCAAAGCCTTTTTCCCCGTAAAAAACACCATCGGCATTTACAATCTTTGAATAGGTGTCTGAATAAACCTTTTCGGATTTCTGATCCCAGAATAAAACCTCGGTGTACAATTCCTCACATTTTTTTTCATTTTTGGCTACCACATTGTTTCTTGCCTCACCAAGTTCCTTTTTCTGATAATAGATCGCATAATCAGCCTCAATGAACGACTCTTCTTTCTGGTACTGGTCGTAAAAAACGATTCTTATGCCCCTGGGAAATAAGATATACGGATCATCTTTTGAATCATAGCGGTCGATCTCAGGAGCATAGATCCGGCTTTTCAGTATACCGCTGTCGGTATAGGAAATTTCGACGTCGTACCCGGTCTGCAGGGGAAGCTCCTGTTCGTTTGAAAATGCTTTTACTTTTTCAATATCGTTCTCGCACGATAGTAACGAACCTAAGAAGAGCAAAAAAATAGTACAACGGACAAAATGATTCATGCTAATCCATTAATGGTCAAAATCTGGCCTTTGTAGTCTCGTTTATCCAGCATTCAACCTGGTAGCTGTTCCCCTCGTTAATATTTTGAAAAAATGCGTCTTCCTTATTCGGGAAATATTTTGAATAGGTCAATATCAACTGGTTGGCAGTACCTTCAATACCGGGGTCTACCGTTTTGGCTTTTATAAATTTATCTACGGCTGCCCAGTATACCGCTTTTGGCAGCTTTATTCCGCTGCATTCATTGTAACTTTCGATATACATGCGCCCGATCAGGATATACGGGTTACCCCAGTCGGGTCTGAGTTCAGCAGCTTTAAGGGCGTCATTCCTGGCTTCTGATTTCAGATTGAGTTTAAATAGACTCTCGGCCAACCAGTAGTAATGTTCAGCTCTCTTTAAACTGTCCGTTTCAAGTTGAGTAGCCTGTTTAAAATATCTGGCTGCATCTTTGTATAATCCCCTCTCAAATGACATCATCCCTAAAGCACCTGCCGATTCAGCAGTGGGCGATAAGTTGTGGGCTTCCTGTGCAGCCTTGTAGTATGCTTCAGAATTGTTACAACTGCTTTTTTTCATCACATCAATGATGGTATACAGGGCCTGCTCGTTCTCCATATACTTCTCATAAAATGCCATAAATTTGGGTTCCAGCGAATCGCAGCTAAAGCCCAGGCTCACAAAATTATCGATAAGTGTATTCCTGAGCGACTCCATCTGGATGTCTACAGCCGGGTTGCCTATTTTGGCGTTTAACACCCTGCAGCTGACAAGAAAATCCTCGATAACCTTTTCAGCAGTCATCTTATCGTTTTGATAAAGGGTAATTGCTGAGGTCACAAAAGTAGCAATTACAGCTTCGGAGGATTCGTTTTTTTCAAGCTTTATCGATTCGCTGAGGTATTCATAAGCCATTTCAACAGCGCCGATCTCATCTCGTTTGTACCTGAGCAGATCCACACCTTTTCTTCCAAGCTGATCACCCTTATCCCTGGGATAGTATTTTATCCGCTGATCATAAACCTGCATCAGGCTGTCGATATATACAGCCTGCAAGTCCTGATCGGTGGTATTATCAATAAAAAATCTGAAGATCTTCACACCATCGATGTAAATGTTCTTCGAAGCCAGCGGGCACTCACGATAAACAAGCCGCCAGTAAGGCAGAGCTGATTTAAAATCCTGCTGCCTGGCATATTCCCTGTACAGGGAAAAATTGGTTATGCACCTTACGCTATCTTCTCCGTGCCCGAATCTTGAATGATCTTCTACTCCTTTCTGTGCATGAATTGCAATTCCACCTCCCGGAAAAAGGCTTAGCCATAGTGCATAAAAGATAATCCTGGTTTTCATGATTGTAAATTTTAATCGTATTTGGGCTTTATGAACCAAAAATCATACAGGGTGAATCCCAATGAAAAAATATGATACGTTTCCTTGACTAATCCGTTTTTAAAAGAACCGCGTCGCCCAAATTGGTAGGTCAGATTAAAAGATGAGTTGGTTAGCAGGTTTTTTTCATTCTTCCACGGAATACCTATACCAAAAGTCATGCCATAATCAATAAGCTGCACTCCGTTGATTTTTAGGTATGAATTATTGTAATATGCTCCTGCTCTGAGATTTATCCGTTGCCAGTACGGCGCTCTTTTGATTTCTGTGAGTGCAACTGGTGTATACTGCAACCCAAACCGAAACGATGAAGATGAGGTGACTGAATCTTTTCTGTTGAAAAATTCAGATTTGCTCCAGTCCTGGCTGTAAAAATCGGCTGCAACAAGCAATTTGTTTTTATAAGAATATGAGGCGCCAAACCCTATCCTTGCTGGTATCTCAATGCTGCCATCAACGAAATTCCTCACCGTATCCGAAGGAATTACATAGTCAGCAAAAAGCTGTTCGTTCAAGGTACCGTTCAGGTTCGTTTTGTTATCAAGGATAAGTCCGGCAGTAATTTTATGGTTCTCACCAATATTCGTAAAACCCTGAATACCGAAAGTAAATAGTACATTTTTCAGCACCATCTCATTCCGGAATACAGTCTGAGCAGTTCCTGCTTCAAACGATCCTGATGAATTATCGATAATGCTTACCGTCCTGGATCTTACCACCGAACCGAAAAGATAGGATAAGTTCGCACCTACGGAAATATTCCTGCCAATGCGAAATCCGGAACCAATAAAAAACTGATTCAATCCCCCTCTGCCTTTGTGGTATACTTCATAAGCATCGGAGGAACCTGTGAATGTACCGTTAAAAACAATGTTATAGCCGACCTTGCTGTAAGGAGTAATCCCTATTGCAGCACCCCACCACCGTGTTACCGGAAATGATATGGCAATGTGCCCGATATTCAGTTCCTTATAACTCGTTTCGCTGAATTCGGTGTTTAACTTCCTGATGCTGCCTACAAGTCCGAAATCAAATATGAGCGACAGTGTATCCTGGGCCGAGTAGCTCGCCGGATTCACAAAATTAATCTGGTTATTAGACCGAATCCCTGCTGCAGCGCCTCCCAATGCCCTGCTCAGCTCAAAACCATTCTGAACAATATCTCCCAGGCCAAACCGGGTATACGGTGAATTCACCGGTATCTGACCCATCACACGACATGATCCGAAGATGCTGAATGCAATCAAAAGAACTGTTATTCTATTTCTCATTATAATGCAATATATGGTTTAGACCTGTAAGTATCAAATTTGGAATGACAAATATGGGTTTTTTTAATTTTTTCTCAAAAAAATTAGCATCCCCGCCGGTAAGAATTACAATCAAATCTTTATGATATGATACCAATCTGAGGATATACCCTTCCATTTCAAAAATCAGTCCCTGTACTACGCCACCGATTATGGCCGAATCAGAGTCATGACCCAGCAATGTGAACTGATCCGATTTCTGTTTCCTGGGCAACCGCCCTGTAAATTCATTCAATGCCCTGAATCTCATCTCCAAGCCGGGTGATATGTTCCCTCCCAGGAATTCGCCCTGAGCATTCACCACATCAAAAGTAACTGCCGTACCTGCGTCAATAATCAGAACGTTTTTTCCGGGGTAGATAGTATACGCTCCTGTTGCGGAAGCAATCCTGTCTTTTCCCAATGTTTCGGGAGATCCGTACAGGTTTTTTATAGGCAGCGGAGTATCCGATTCCAGTTCAAATATCCGGTATGCTTTTTCTTTCAGGTAATTCGTGATGCGGGAGTTTCTATTGCTCACATCGCATAAAATAACATCGGTTATTCCGGAAAAACGGCCGACAAAGGATAATCCTTGCTCAGCCGAAGATTCCTCAAATGCTGTACTTTCCAGTAATTTCCCACCATCGAATACACCTATTTTGGTAAAAGTATTGCCTATATCGATAGCAAGATTCATGTACGGAATGTCTAATAAAAATAAAGTTCTGAAAATTAAGCAAATATAAAATAATCTTACCAACCGGGTGGTAATTAATTGTTAAAAGATATTAAAACAAGCTATTTACATACAATCATTCTTTCTTTCCATCTTTATCTATCTTCTCAAGCAATCCGATTGCATCTGAAATGCCGGTAATTTTATCAACTGTCAAGGTTAATTTGTCGTTTATTTCTTTCATCCTGAATAATCCGGGTTGTTCCTGAACGAACGACAGTATCCTGCCAAATACCGGTGATCTGAAGTACGGTGAATCGGGATTTGAAATGAAATACCCGACCATTACGTTGCTTTTAAGGATAATTTTTTCAAAACCAAGCCGTACGGCAATCCATCGCAACCTGACAACCTTCAGCAACTCGGCACTTTCCTCAGGCAAAGGGCCAAACCTGTCCGCCAGCCGGCGTTCAAATTCTTCAAGTTCTTTCTCGTTCTGAATGTTATCGAGTTCACGGTACAGGTTCAGCTTTTCGGTGGTATTCTGAATATATGTATCAGGAAACAACAGCAGGAAGTCAGTGTCGATCTGGCAATCATCGGCATAGGTATGGTCATCCGGCATCCTGTTTTCCGGAGTTTCGGCGTGGAAAACAGTCTTGTATTCATTATCCCTGAGTTCGCGGATGGCCTCATTGAGTATCTGGTTGTAAGTTTCGAACCCGATATCCGCAATAAAACCACTTTGTTCCGCCCCGAGCAGGTTTCCGGCACCCCTGATATCGAGGTCCTGCAACGCTATATTGAAGCCGCTTCCCAGGTCGGAAAATTCTTCTATGGCTTTGAGCCTGCGCTTGGCTTCAGGAGTTACCATATAAAGCGGAGGAGTTAGCAGATAACAAAAAGCCTTCTTATTTGAGCGGCCTACCCTCCCTCTTAATTGATGGAGATCGGAGAGCCCGAAGTGGTGCGCATTGTTTATAAAAATCGTATTGGCATTGGGAATATCCAGGCCCGATTCAATGATGTTTGTCGAAACCAGCACATCGTAATCTCCTCTTATAAAATCCAGCATGATCCGTTCAAGTTTCGGACCCTCCAGCTGGCCATGTGCCACAACTGTTTTAACTGCCGGACAAAGAGTATTGACCAGTGCTTCCATTTCAACAATATTCTGTATGCGGTTATGGATAAAGAATACCTGTCCTCCGCGTGAAACTTCGAAATTAATACCCTCACGAATGATGTCATCGTTAAAGGTATGCAGTTCGGTTACTATCGGATGCCTGTTCGGAGGGGGAGTATTGATGATGGAAAGATCACGGGCTCCCATTAACGAAAATTGCAGGGTGCGGGGAATGGGCGTTGCCGTTAATGTAAGGGTATCCACGTTGAGTTTTATAGCCCGCAGTTTTTCTTTGGCAGCCACACCAAATTTCTGTTCCTCATCCACAATGAGCAGTCCAAGGTCTTTGAATCGAACATCCTTCCCGAGAAGGCTGTGTGTGCCGATGATAATATCGGTTTTACCCTCTTCCAGTTTTTTCAACGATTCTTTTTGATCTTTAGTCTTCTTCAGCCTTGAAATATAGTCGATGCTGCATGGAAAATCCTTAAGCCTGTCGGTGAAGGTGGTGTAATGCTGCAAGGCGAGAATTGTTGTGGGCACCAGAATTCCCACCTGCTTGCTGTCGGTCACTGCCTTAAAGGCTGCCCTGATCGCAACTTCAGTTTTTCCAAATCCCACATCACCGCATACAAGCCTGTCCATCGGAGTAACCGATTCCATATCCTCTTTTACCGCTTTGGTGGAAGTGATCTGATCGGGTGTATCTTCAAAAATAAACGATGCTTCAAGCTCCTCCTGAAGGTACGTATCTACTGAAAAACGGAATCCTTCCTGTGACTTTCGCTTTGCGTACAATGCAATCAGATCGCGTGCAATATCCTTGATCTTGCCCTTGGTTTTCTGTTTCAGGTTTTGCCACGCACCCGAACCCAGTTTGTATATTCTGGGGGGGTCATCATCTTTGCCTTTGTATTTCGATATTCTGTGTAATGAGTGAATACTCACATAAAGAATATCGTTGTCTTTATAAACTAACCGCACAGCTTCCTGGACTTTGCCGTTCACCTCTATCTTGTCCAGGCCTCCGAACCGTCCTATTCCATGATCGATATGCACCACAAAATCACCTGGTTTTAATCCTTTCAATTCCTTGATCGATAAAAGCGCTTTCCCGGCAAAATAAGACTTAAGCCTGTATTTATGGTACCTCTCGAATATCTGGTGGTCGGTAAAACAACATAACCTGAGATCATGGTGAATGAACCCCTCATGCAACGATTTTAATAAAGATATAAATCTTACTTCACCGTTCACATCCCTGAATATTGCTTCCAGCCGTTCAATCTGCTTTTCGCTATCAGACAAGATAACATTGGTGTACCCTTCGGACTGGTTCCTTACCATAGTTTCACCGAGCAGCGTAAAATTCTTATTGAATGCAGGTTGAAGCGATGTATTAAAGGTCAGCTTATCAGCTCCCGGAAAGAAGGCAAGCTGACTGAACTCCAATGTGGTAAATTCCGGTATCTTTTCTATCAGGTAGGATCCTGTTGTAAAAGAGGATTCAGGACTTATCTCTTTTGTATCTGTGGCTATATGAAAATCTTCATTCATTCTGTCGGCAATAAATTTCATGTCGGTAAATCCGATTGTTGCGGAATGGGGTATAAAGTCGATAAATGCCATGCGTTGATTTTTCTGTTCAGTTTGCTGCAGATCAGGAAGAAAAGCAATTGAATCAACCTGCCGAACAGAAAGCTGGCTTTCGATATCGAAGGAACGGATGGATTCTATCTGATCACCGAAAAAATCGATCCGGTAGGGCACGTTGTCAGCAAAAGAGAATATGTCAACAATACCGCCCCGGATGGAGAACTGCCCGGGTTCATAAACAAAATCAACCTTTTCAAAATCATAATCGGTAAGTACTTCATGAATAAAGTCTATGCCTATTTTTTCGTTTTTATTGATCTGCAATGTATTGGTATGAAGTTGTTCAGGTGTAACAACCCGTTCAATCAGGGCTTCGGGATACGTCACCACTGCAAGGAATTCATCCGCCCGGACGGCACTTCCTGCAAACCTGTCGATCGCAGTCAGCGTAGCGTTTCTGAGGATGATATTTCCGTTGTCGGTTTGGGTAAATTGAACAGACCGCCTGAAGGACGAAGGGAAAAACAGTATCTGTGCTTCACCGAGAAGGTTTACCAGATCGTTATAAAAATATGCAGCTTCATCCTTATCGCTGAGGATCATCAGGTAAAGTCCTTTGCATTTTCTGATGACCGCGGAGCAGAATATGGTTTTGGAAGAACCCGATAATCCCCTGCAATGAAACCTGCGCAATCCTTTACCCAGCTTTCCGGATATGGCCCCGAAAGCCGTAAGCTTTTCAAATTCGTCGATTAAATAAGTATATATCACTTTTTGAATAACAATCGCCTGGTAAAAAGAATGGCAAAATTCGCTATTTTTTATGTCTTTTAAAACTGTGTGACCTCATTAAAAATTCTGAAACTGTATGCTTAAAAAGTTCCGGCATTTCTTGAAGTTTATCATACCGAAAAAACAACGGATTTTTTTAACTTAGATCCCCGGGAGATCAACTTATTCAAGACTATATTATGAGGGTATTTAAGTTTGGAGGGGCCTCGATAAAAGATGCCGGTGCTGTAAAGAACCTGGCGAAGATCGTAAAGATGTTCGAAGGGAAAATACTTGTTGTGGTTTCAGCAATGGGAAAAACCACCAATGCACTTGAAAAGGTAACTGCAGATTATTACTACGGGTACAAAAGCCTGCCTCAAAGTGTGCAATTTGTCAAAGATTATCATTATACCATCATCGGTGAACTGTTTAAAAATTCCGGCCATGAGGTTTATACCGATATTGAAGCTGTTTTTTCAAGGTTACAGGCAAAGCTCAGCCAGGGATCGTCTATGCATTATCATTATGAATATGACCAAATTGTTTGTTTTGGTGAAATACTGTCTACAAAAATCGTCGCTCACTATCTTAATAGTCAGGTAATGAATGCTTTGTGGATGGATATCCGAAAATACCTGAAAACGGACAACTCCTATCGTGAGGCAAAAGTCAATTACGAATTATCGGAAAAACTGGTCAGGGAAGCCTTTCATTTCAACGACACCAACATTTACGTTACACAGGGGTTTATCGGGTCAACGATCAGTAATCTTTCAACGACGCTGGGCAGGGAGGGTTCTGACTTCACCGCCGCTGTTCTTGCCTATTTTCTCGATATTATGGATGTAACCATTTGGAAAGATGTGCCGGGTGTTTTAAATGCCGATCCGAAATATTTCGACAATACCGTGAAGCTTGATAAAATATCGTATATTGACGCTATTGAACTGGCATACTATGGAACAGGTGTTATACATCCCAAGACAATCCAGCCTTTAAAGCGGAAAAATATCAAGCTGAATGTTCGTTCGTTCACTGAACCTCTTACCAACGGCACCATTATCGGCGACAGTACTTATGAAAAGCTTGTGCCTTCATTTATATTCAAGCTCGATCAGGTGCTGATCCAAATCCTTCCGCGCGATCTTTCCTTTATTGCAGAAGACAGCCTTGAACTTATCTTCGGATCGTTTGCGAAAAACAGCCTGAAAATAAACCTGATGCAAAATTCGGCGGTAAGCTTTAAGGTACTCACCAATAACGATCCGAGCCGGATAAATCCCGTAGTTGAATACCTCAGGAAAGATTTTGAGATCATTCTGGAAAGAGGTCTTGAACTGATTACCATACGGTATTACGACAGTGATACAATTACCAGGGTTATGAAAAATAAGGAATTAATACTAGAACAGCGCAACAACAGCACTATTCAGATGGTGGTAAAAGATATGTTACGCACCGATTAATTCTTTATATGCGTCGCTGTCAAGCAGCTCATCCAATTGTTCCGGAACATGCAATTCAATCATTATAAGCCATCCTTCCCCATAAGGATCTTTATTCACCAGTTCGGCATGATCTTCAAGTTTTGCGTTTTTCTGAACAACTTTGCCGGCAACGGGCATAAAAAGATCAGATACGGTTTTTACCGCTTCAATGGTTCCGAACACCTCCTCCTTGGATAAATTTTCACCCAGGGTTTCTATTTCAATAAACACAATATCACCAAGTTCACCCTGTGCATAATCTGTAATGCCAACATATGCAGTATTGCCTTCTGGTCTTATCCATTCGTGGTCTTTGGTATACCTTAATTGTTGAGGAGCATTCATAGGATCATTTACTTTTTGGTTCCTCTCAAAGGTAGAATAAATTTATTCTTTAAATCTATATTACCACCATGAATTTTTAACAATATTCACTACTGCAGGGTAAATCTTATACTAAATCCAATGTTCGTATCTGCGGTAAGAAAAGTTCTTGAGGTATGCGGGTCGTTAAGGGTCCGGTCAAAGAAAAACTGGATGTTGAACCGGGGACTCAGGGCGTAATCTGCCGTCGACCCTATTTTATACACTTTTTGTCCATTGGGTGGAGTTATCTGCTCATTTTCAATCTGTTCTGAAAGATTTCTGATAATTACAAGGTTATCGCGTATTGACAGGTCGAACCTGACATTCAGGTCGCTTTTATACGCTTTATCGTTTATTTGTAGCGGAACTTCTTTAAACCTGTACCCCACCCCTATGATCAGATCGTTGTTGTGTGTTTCAAGGAGCTGATTATTCGCCAGACTCAACGACAATATTCGTGATTTACCGATCTCGAACCTTGTGATCAGGCTGTTGTTCCAGGTCATATCGATATTGACAAGCGGATTCATCTTTTCAGTAATTGAAACCGAATTAATCTGCAATTCGGGATAAAAGTTATTTTGAAAATCACGGATATATGTCAATCCGTCGGAGGCAAACGCAAGATCGACATAGTTTGTAAATGATCCTAGGTTGTAAGTCGACTGGTAAGAATGGCTGATGGTTACCGATTTAAATAGTTTTTTAACGAACGTGAGCCTTGAAAGCCCGTTAAAAGTCAGTCTCCAGTTCGGCATCATGCTCAGGTAGCCCGGAAACGCATTGAGAGAAACATTATGCGGATCCTTACCCATATACGCAGCCAGAAAGGCAGGTATCAGCACTTCGGATGATGTGGCTCCATATCCGTCGTTAAAGCCTTCATCCTGCTGCTGTGTGATGAAGCCCTGATAACCTATCCCGCTCGAATTGATACGTCTGGAGTATAACCTGCCTGAAATGATTTCACGGTAAGCTTTAAAATCATTAAAATATTGCGATTTGTAGTTGTTTTCACTCTTGATTTTTTCAAAAGCGGTTTTTATGGTAATTACAGAAATGGAGAAATTGCCATTGATCACTCTGTTGGAAAAATTGTAACTTCCCTGGTCACCCTGGCCCTCATACAGAAAATACTCCGAAATGTTCTTTGTATATGTCCGCAATGCCGAGAGGTCAAGCCTTAAACCCCTGAATGGCTCAAACGTACCCCTGATATTGATGTTTTCGGTTTTGGTCATGTTGTAGGGTGTACTGAAGTTGGGATCCTGGGTAAGCCAACCTCTGAGTGCCGCATCCCTGACAAAAGAGGTGTCCTGCCAGCCAAGAATAAACGGCACACCAGGTGCACCAAGGAACTCGGAGGTTGAAGTGTTTAATCCGATAAAATCGGTTTCCGGGGTATATCCCAGAAATTTTGTTCCTCCGGAGGTTGAAAATGCAACCTGAATATTTTTGAAGCCCGTTACCATCCTTACAGCATTTTCGGCAAAAAATACCACCGGGTTTTCACCCCTTTCGATCTGTCCTACAACCTCCACTGTTACTCCCAGATAGTCTTTATCCGTAGTAACGGCAATTTTATTTTCAGAGACAATTTCTGTTTTGGCTTTTATTTCATTCCCGTCAGCATCGGTGATCTTAATGGCCACATTTTCGGTTCCGAGCTTGTGAAAAATATTTTTCGGCTGCTCAGCCCTGAAGAACGTTCTTTTTGAGTAGGTAACCGTTTTGTATCGTTTTTCCTCTTCGGCGGGTTTAGCTCCCTTGTATTTATCTTCAATGCGTTTGATAAACCCTACCTTTGAATATAGTGATGTAAGGTTCATCTGACCGTTATACTGTATGGTGTTCGAATTGCTGAGGTTATGTCCCAGCGAGTAGGATCCGTTATAAACAGGGCCTCTTGTCCAGTTAAACCTTGAGGCATACCGCACCGAGGCTGTAAGCCAGTTGAAAACGGGAATTTTATTTATCGGCAGGGTATATGACAAGCTGATATCGTGCGTATAGCTTGTGTTCCGGCCTCCTTGCGTCAGGCTTGTCCAAACCGAGTCGGCCCAGTAATCCCTGTCCGTCTTTTTGAACAGGTCATAAGCTCCTGCAGGTTCATCGATCCTTGATCTGTTGGTGGCCGAAAATGTAAATTTAAGCGACCGGGTGATATCCCATTGCACATCGTAGAACCTGTTCCAGTTAAAATCTTTATTTACAGTTGAATCGATCTTTATCACACGATCGTCGTATACATTCCGCAACTTTATTTCATTGTAATAACGGTCGACATCGGTTCGAAAGGTAAACCGGGAGGGGTATGGTGTGAAATTAAAATCTTTGATCAGCCTTAAATAAGGCGATTTCAGCTTTTTCGATTTCCGGAACGGAGTGATGCTCTTCGGAGGCATAACAAAATTGTAATTAAAGCCTGCACGGTATTTAATCGTATTGTTGTAATCGACCTTATAGTTGCTGGACATAATGTCGCTGTATCCTGCACTGATTGAAAAATTCGCCGGAGAAAGGGGTCTGAATTTTTTAAAATCCTTAATTACCCTTACGTCGGTAAAATTAATGCTGGTTCTTTCCGTCCTGTCCTGTGATATCTTCTTGATATCATCCCTTTCCGCTTTTGTAGGCGCTTCCCTGATCACATCTTTTAAGAGCCTGTCGGGCTCCCTGGGGTAATATTCTGGATTTATTACCGAACGCGATAAGCCCAGGAACATGGGTATGGAAACTTTTGCCTTTTCAGGAAAGAATTTGCCCAGTTGAATAGTTGATGAAACATCCAACTGGTTCACCTGTTCTTTCCTTCTTTCATCGACTTTCTGTTCAATACCACCAAAACCGGGCTGAATGGTACTTCCCGCCACAGAAACGGTACCCAGATCGGCCAGCTTGGCCTGCACCCTGGCGTTGGCTGCCCACCCGCCTTTATTATTGAAGTCTGTAAGCCGCAACTCATTGAACCATATTTCGGCACTTTTGGGCAGCCCATCATTCATAAACCCTGTTTCCGAGTTCGACGGATTCCTGACTCCCAGCATGATGGTACGTATGTTGCTCAGGTTTGGGGTACCCCTCACCTTAAGCTTTTTGTTGTTTCCTATATCCTTCGTATAGATCCGGGTTTTATCATAGAGGACATTGTTTTCAGCGACCGCTCGGTCGCGTTCAATTTTCAGGTTTACCAGGTCTTCAAGGGTAATTTCAATCCTATTGGAGTCGGGCCATACCAAATCTCTCTGGCTTTCGGGATCGTAAATTCCCGGTTCGGTTACAGCCAGGGGCAGCTCATATTCATAGAAATTGTCTTTGTAATCCGATCCGAAGCGTATGAATGCAGTAAGGTCGTTTGTTTTCAGCACATCTCCTGCAATGGCCTCGGCATGAACGAACATCTGCATTTTCAGGTACTGCCTCAGGTCGAGCTCAGCATTTTTGTAAGCCACACGGGCATCGCCATCCTGCAGGTCGTGGACCTTAAACACCATCGACTGCTCGTTAAGCTGTGCCACCTGTGGCTGGCTCGGATCGATCACCCGGTCGATACCTGGAGGAAGTACATAATTCACGGGTTTTTTACCTGAATTTTCTTCGATATTTACGGCTGAAATTTCGAACGATCCGTCTTCGAACTGGGTGGTCAGTGACGGTCCACCTTCGCTGATATCGGATTTATACTTGCGCCATTCGCTCCTTACAAGGCGGAGTTCGGCAAAGCGCAGGATCACCGAGTCTGAGAAATTTTTCAGGTATATGCGCATGAACCGTATGGATTTGAAATCTTCGATGCTGCCGTATCTCGACTCGTAATCGCCAACGGGAATACGGAAAAGGTACCAGTTTACATTTTTTCCGGCCACTTCGTCGATCACATAGTCTGAACCGACATTCAGGTCATCCGGACGCAGGCTGACATGGTATGAATAATAGGTCTCGTTCTCATTCAGGGTATTGTCACGGTTAATGTCTTCGGCATTCGGAAGCGTAGTTGCCGCCGCATACTCACCCCCGGAAAGTTCGGTCGATGGTGAATTGCCTTCGAGTCCGTTATAATCTTTATACCGCCCGATGATACCAGCTTCGGCTGCATCATAGCTGGCATCCAGATAGTACCTGAAATCGTCGCTGCTGGGATCATGCTCTATCCTGTTGAATACAGGGGTGCCCGTGCCAACAATCGACCCGACCTGCTGCAGGTAATCACCAAAATAAGTTCGCTCAGCTTCGTCTGAAAGGCCATCGAGTCCGACATCCTGATATGCACGTGTCAGCGGATCGTTGGCAAATGAAGGTACATACGACGGATTTATGGGTACCCTGCCCCATTTTGTATAATCCACACCGATAGAGGTATCTGAGGTGGGCAGACCGTTCTCAAAAGATTTTCGTGAATCCCTGAGTATATCTTCCGAAATTTCACCCAGGTTAATATACAGGTCACCGCCGACGAGGGGCGAATGGGTCATGGTATCTTCAAAGAAGGGATTCATCAGCCAGAATTCGATGTATTCCACATTCGATGTTTCGAAATCGCTGGTCTGTATGTCGCGCATGATCCCACCCCATCTCGAGGCAGGGTTATTCAGGTATCCGTCGCTGTTAATTCCCGATGATATCGATGATCCCAATGCATCATAATTGTAAGGTCCCTTTTCCTTTGGAAAATAGGCCAGGTTTAAAATTGAAAGCGGGCTGTCAAAGCCCGTTCCGCTTTGTTTCTCGGTATAAATCTCGGTCTCAATGACTTCGCGTACATAATTGTTGGTAACATCTTCATCGGTAAGGTAATCAGGCGTATCCGAGCGCTTTCTCGTAAACAGGTTGTCGATACTGTACCAGGCCAGTTTTGCCCTGTTGAAATTGTACGACAGGTCATTTATCCGTGAACCTTCGGGAAATTCTCTCGGCGTACTTGCCAGAACCCAGGTGGGAACGGTTTTCATTTCGATGGTAGTCTCCGTACCCTCAAAATCGTCGATATATGCTTCGCCTCCGATGGCACTTGCCTGTCCGGGAATCAGATGGGCAAATTCAGCGTCGAATGCCAGGGTTGAAACAGCCTTGGTCTCGATCAGGGGTATTTTGTCCACAAGGCTTGTAAGCAAATGTGATTCGGTCCTGTATGACGTGTTCAGTCCCCAGACGGTGTTCGATATCGGCTCATCGCCGATGTTAACCTTTTGCGTGAGCGGTCGTTCGGTAAGATTCATCAGGGTAGCCCCCACATTGAAATTATCGGAAATTTTGTAATCGAGATGCGTTCCGACAAGTGTTTTTGTCTGCAGGTTAAACAGTGCATTGTTTTCAAGTGAAATGCGCAAAGGGGTACCCGATTCCAGCAGGCCCTGGTTTAATATCTTCACCCTTCCCAAAGTATAATCAACGGTATAATCCTGGTTTTCAATTAATTGTAATCCACCAGCTGATACCTTTACCGAATTTCTGGGAATGTTCATTGCATTCAGTTGAATTTCGGAGCTCGAGGCCGACTGGTACGTTCCTGCCATAAAGAATTTGCTTTTTTCGGCGATCTGTTGTGCCTTTGTCTGTGTTGAATCGTACAGTTCCTGGAAAATATATTTATTTGCAATGTCAATCCTTCTCGGATTGCCCGGATCATTGCCCAGGATGATTTTCCGGAGATCTGATCCGAAGGGTTCTACGAGCGGGAAAATGATCCTGCCGTTCGACGAATTTATGGTTATGCCTTCCACAAAGTCGAACATACCGTCGGGATTGGGTTCATTCCTCGAATCCAGGGTATCGAGGTGAAGCACCCTGAGCAATATCCTGTTGTTGAATTCGGGAGAGGCATCTTCCTCCTTGATGTAATTCACGGGAACACCGGTCTCATCATTCCTGTAAAGGATATCGAGCCTGAAATCCTGCCTGTTCACCTGATAGGCTCCCAATGAATACACGTTTTTCATCATCAGGTCCCAGTTCTTAAATTTGGGTGACAGGTTAGTACCTTTGAGGAGTTTCAGGATAAGCGAGTTCGGGTATCCGATTCCGTCAGTCGACAATTCACCGACCCTGTAAGTCTTACCCCTGTATGTATATACGTATGCAACCGCAAGCACTTCATCGTTGCGCAATGCCGAATTCAGCGAAATATACCCGAGCTCCCTGTTCACGGTATATTCCCTTTCCGACAATCGCCTGGCACTTTCGATCTTCTCATAGTCGATACCTCCCTTAAAATTATACTGTGTCTCAAGAGGCCCCAATAGCGAAGCTATATTCCGGAACTGCCGTATTCCGTCATAGGTGGAAATCATATTTGCATACAGGGCGTTGGCATTGTTTGAAACCGGGTAATCAATCTGGTTTACAGGCTGAATGAAATTCGGCACTCCGTAAAAATTGACCTTACCACCGGGTCCGTAACCTTCTCCGAGGTCCATAAAAGCAATAATGTTGTTGTTATCAGAATTAAAATCATTGGTTTTGTTCGTGACCCATACCTCTATCTGCTCAATTCTTACACCTGAAGTAATGTACGGGAGATCTTCAAGCCATGAGTTATAATGATCCCTGAAAAACTGCGAAAGAAAGAAATACCTGTTGGCATCATAATTATCCACATCGACTTCAAACTCATTGACCTGTGCACCACCCTGAACCTCGATAACAGACGATTCACCGCGCTGATGGCTGAAAACGCTGGTGACTGTTAATTTTCCGAACTGCAGCTCGGTCTTAAGTCCGAAAAGGCTCTGACTGCCGGATATCAATGACCCTGTAAGGGGGAAAGTAATGTTGCCGGCTTCGATCTTTTTAATGATCTCGTCTTCCTTTCCCGCATATTCGAGTTTCGTTTTGTTTTCAAAATCGAATGTTGCTTCGGTATTGTAATTTATTCCGAGTTCCATTTTATCACCAATAGAGCCCGCAACGTTCATCTGAATTTTTTCTTTGAAGGTGAATGCCCCGTTTCGCCTGTTCCTCTCAGAAAGTGCAGGATTATCGATACGTGAGATATTATACCCGAAAATAAGCTCGGCCGATCCCTGCGGCACAATATTTATCGCATCGGTGCCGAATACTTTATCGAATGTCTCTCCCATACGTATTCTTCCCAAGAGCGTGGGAGTGTTCCCGGTTATTTCCTCGCGCGATTTTTTTGTCCAGTATTCGCGTTCGGCAACCTGCTGTTCATAGTCCCTGAATTCTTTAAACGACATGACCATCGGGCGCCTGTAATCAAGCTCTCCGACTTTTTCCGAAATGATGTATTCGTTGGTCTCGGGATTGTATTCAACACTCGATTTGATGTTTGAAGGATTGTTCAGGTATAGCGGCGAACTGAGCCCCGGAGAGGGCAGTGGTGAATTGGCGTTATCTTCAAAGGGATAAATAAGGTCTGAGTCTTTTTTTCGGATTGTATCTCCGGGTTGGTATTCAACAGATTCGAAATTTACCTCCGGAGAGCCACTAACCAGGGACCTTATAGAGACTATGGCAATGAAAAGTAATATTGCTTGCTTTATAAAAATACCCCCTTTCAACTGATATACTAATTAATTTTGGGATTATGAATTCGAAATTAATCTGTCACAGTTTTTTTAGTGCCTCTTTTATTAATTCTTCTACCGTAATATTTTGATTGTCAATCAATAATTGAGAAATTATCTTATCAACCGTTGTTTTTGCAAATCCCAACATTACTAATGCAGATAACGCTTCTTCTTTGGCTGTATTGTATTTCGCAGAAAATATTTCTTCGCTCACAGCTTCCCTGCCCATCTTGTCTTTCAGTTCCACAATAAGGCGTTGGGCGGATTTTATACCGATTCCTTTAATGCTTTTAAGCAGGTTAACATTATCGGATAAGATGGCTTTTTGTATTTCGTCAGGCGTCAGCGAAGAAAGCATCATCCTCGCCGTATTCACCCCAATTCCCGATACCGAGATCAGCAACCTGAAAATATCGCGTTCATATTTTGAATGAAACCCGTAAAGGAGGTGCGCATCCTCTCTCACTACAAGGTGGGCAAACAGTTTCACATTTTTCTGTGACTGAATCTGGGTATACGTCGTCAACGATATATTCAAGAAATACCCTATTCCTGCACATTCTATTATAGCATATGCAGGGTTCATTTCAGTGATCTTTCCTTCGATATATTCGTACATAACTGTATTGATTCAATGCTGATTTGAAACCTGGATTTTTAAAAAAGAGCACGTGTCAGGATTCCGATATATTGAACGATTTTAGCGGATTAGACGATATTTCTTTATAAAGTTCCCTGTTCTTATGGACATCGCATGCCACATAAATGGCTTTTCGTAACGAGGCTTCGGAAGCTTCGCCTTTACCGGCAATATCATAAGATGTGCCGTGGGCCGGTGATGTTCTTATTACTGAGAGCCCCGCTGTAAAGTTCACCCCACCCTCTTCCATCATGGTTTTAAACGGAATAAGCCCCTGGTCGTGATACATGGCCAGTATTGCATCGTACTTCGAAAAACTTCCCGCACCAAAAAATCCGTCGGCCGGATAGGGCCCGAACGCAAGGATGTTTTCAGTCCGGGCAGCTTCAATGGCCGGAACGATCTCTTTCTGTTCCTCATCCCCGATTAACCCGTTATCACCGGCATGCGGATTGAGGCCAAGAACGGCAATTTTTGGCTTCCTGATCATAAAGTCTGTCAACATCGACTGGTTAATGATCCTGAGCCTGTTCAAAATGCTTTCTCTTGTAATGTATTCATGTATCTTTGACACGGGAACATGACCGGTAACGATCCCGACTTTCATGATATCGCTGATCATAAACATCAGCGCACCCTGAGAAGGGAAGCGGGATTCGAGGTATTCGGTATGCCCTGCAAAATTGAATTTCTCGGATTGAATATTGAATTTATTAATCGGACCGGTTACCAGGGCATCGATCTTGTTTTCAGCCAGATCATTTACGGCGGTTTCAAGAGCGATGAACGAAGCTTCTCCGGCCATCTGGGTAGATTTACCAAGTTCTACCCTGACCGTATCGTCAAGGCAGTTTATGATATTTGCTCTTTTCGGATTTGCTTCGTCAGGCGATTTGATATTGTTGAAGCTGAAATTATCAATGTTGAGCGCTTTACGATGGTACGCCGCCACTTTTGGTGAACCGTAGACAATCGGGGTGCAGATATCAAAAATCCGGTTGTCTTCCAGCGCTTTAATAATGATCTCATAACTTATGCTGTTTATGTCGCCCTGTGTTATTCCGATTACTATTTTATTCTGCATATCGCAATCATTCATTTACAATTAATAACCATGCCGGAAATTGTTTACTTTTCCTGTTCCGGAATTCCTTATGTAAAAAATAAACCGGTAAATTTAATCAATTACTCCGATTTACCTTCCAAAAACAGATTTTGATTACACCCGGCATACAGCCTGTCAGAATCATTACCGGTTCTGTTGGTTTTGATTGAAATGAATGGATTGCCTGTGAAAATTCCAACGGGGGAAAGGTAATTATGAACCAATACTTTTTGCTGCCGGTTGTCATGAAAAATCCATTTCCCCTGTCACCTGGCCTTATTGTTTTTGGGAACAGACATGCTGAGCACAATCGATTCAACCTGCCGCATGTAATTGCGTTTATTATGCCCGGCAGCAAAAACAAATCCTTCTACGGTTACCACTTTGTTCCGTTGCTCATCGAGGGTAGTTATGCTTATGAACGGTCCCCCCATGGATATTCCGTGCTCCATTTTCCATAATCCCCGGAGCTCAGCCACATACCGTTCGCCTCGTAACATATACTCACTGAAAAAAGGACCAAATTCACGTTCGGTGATCATATACGATCCTTCCACTTCACCATGGATATATTTCCTCACAATTTGATCCCTCTTGTTGATCAGGTAATCTTTGGTGAACGTATTGGTATCGCGGTAATCGTATTCGTAAATTATGATATTCAACAAGATTGAAGAAATTTCCATCTCTGCCCAGGCAAAATCGGAGGAATCTACATTCAGGTTGAATCCGGACGGAATCATCAGGGATACATTATATTTGTGCAGGAAATGTTCATAGAGGTTTCTGTCAATATTCTTTTTATTGATTTCGTTCAGCCGCAATCGTTCCATCTCATCGAACAGGTTCACTAATTTTGTTTCATTTGCTTTGAGCAACGTCATAAAAGCTGAATCGCTGCTGGCGTATATGGTTACCACAAGCTGGGACTTTGCCCAGAGATCTTTCTGCACCACCATTTTCGAAGTGGTATACCTGGGTGAAATAACCACGTCAAGGATATTTCTCTGAACTTTCATCAGATTGCCGAAACCGTCATGCGGCACCTGCATAATATCAAATAACGGTTCGTATTGCGGCAGCACCTGGTATGGTTCCCTGAAAATTCTTTTCAGCTCTTCACCGGGTTTGTCATCCCATTCGGCTTTGTTCATTACAATGATCAGATCGCCCGGTTTTCCTGATGAAGAGGACAATAACGGCTGCTGATTTCCTGAGTTGCAGGACAGCAGGATAAAGCTGGTCAGCACCGGCCAAAAATAGTTTACCATTCGGTTCATTATTGCATTGATTTTATTGTTATCCAATCACCCCGGGCAAAGCAAAAATCCTGCCAGATATTAATGTTCACCGGTTTGTTCAACCTGGTTCTTATCCACCCATATAATTAGTTTTTGGCCAGGAACCAGTGTATTATCGGGGATATTGTTCCATAATTTGATGTTTTCAGGCGTACAGTTGTATTTCAGCGCTATTTTATGAAAAAACTCACCCTTTTCCACAACATGGATGATTTTGATCTTACCGGCATAATCCGCTGCATTTTCAAGATTTGAAAAATAGGTATCCTTTTTGGCTATCCGTCCCAGAATCGTGGATTCGTTATTTAGGAAAGATTCCGTTCTATCAGCCGGCAGAACCAAAGGAGAAGATCCGGAAGATTCAGGAATGAAATCGGTTTTATATACCGGATTGAGAAAACGCAATGTATCGAGAGGAATGCCGGTATTTTCAGAAATTTGTTTGAACGATAATGCATAATCCAGCATCAGGGTATCAATATTGAAATACGTAAATGCAGGTTCAACCGGCACAATATCGTGTTCACGGTAGTAATGCATTAAATAAAACACAGCAATAAATGCGGGTACGTAATTCTGTGCCTGTTCCGATAAATAGGGCCTTATATCCCAGTAATCGGTCGATCCGTTGCTTCGAATAATGGCTTTTCTTACATCACCGGGCCCACCGTTATAGGATGAAAGTACAAGCTGCCAGTCGCTGAAGGTGCCGTAAAGATAGTTGAGGTATTTGCATGCCGCTTCTGTTGATTTATAAGGGTCCCTGCGTTCGTCGATATACGAATCTACCTTGAGGTCGAACAGGCGGCAGGTATTGATCAGAAACTGCCACAGTCCCGTAGCTCCCGATTTTGAAACAGCCAGGGGGTTCAGACCAGACTCGACAATAGTCAGGTACTTTAGCTCCAGTGGAAGGTTATACCTGTCGAGATATTCATCAAAGATCGGGAAATACAGTTCAGACAAGCCTAAGATCCGTGCAAATTCCTCCCTTCTCTGGGTACTGTATAGTTCAATAAAATACCTGACCGATTCATTGTAGTCAAGCTGCACAGGGGTTTTTTTATTCAGCCCGGCAATACGGTATTCATATAACATATCGGGATAAACCGGATAGGCTTTTTTCGCTTCCCCGGTGTTTTCATCCTGATTATGTATTTCGGACTGGGCAATAGTTGAGGTCAGGCAGAAAGAAACAATAGCCAGTGACAGTATAATTCGCATTATCCTTGAATGGGGTGGGAGTTATCAACTCGAATGAAATGGAATCCGTGAATAAAAACACGTACATGTCTGGTAATGCATTATTACGGGAAGTTCTATTTGGATTTCTCTTCAAGAGTACCTTCTGTTTTGCTGTCGGCCTGATCATCATTTCTTGAGGCCTTCTTAAACTCACGCATACCCTGACCGAGTCCTTTCATCAGTTCAGGAATTTTTCTGCCACCAAAAAGAAGGAGCAATACCAGGATAATCAATATTATCTCGGTTGGTCCGGGCAAAGCTAAAAGAATACTTATGTTCATATGTTTAAAGATTTATGCAATATGTCCTGTAAAATTAGATATAATTTACCTGAATATGGCAATAAATGTGCTTATTGTTATGAAATTAAGGCTTATTAAAAATAGACTGGTAAATATCGTTGCCATTGGCGTAAATCAGCAGAGTCAGCAGAATGATCATCCCAACGATCTGCGCATACTCCAGAAATTTATCCCCGGGTTTACGGCCGGTGACCATTTCATAAAGTAAAAACAACACATGCCCTCCGTCAAGCGCAGGTATAGGAAGAATATTCATGAAGGCAAGAATAATGGACAGAAATGCCGTCAGGTTCCAGAAAACATCCCATTCCCATTTGTCGGGGAATAGCTTGCCAATGGTTCCGAATCCGCCGATCTTTTTTATCCCTGCTCTTGAAAAGACATGTTTCAGCTGCTTGATATAGCTTCCCAGCGTTCCGACACCGTATCTGATTCCGGCAGGAATCGAACCGGCAAAAGAATATACGGTCCTTTTTGTTTCGGGCAGTTTGGGCCCAAAGCCTATAAGGCCTTTTTTAGGTATACCGAGATCTTTAACAAGTGTGTCGTTGCCGCGTTCAATATCCAGTTTCAGATCCTTGTTCTTGTTTTCACCCACAATTCTGGCAATATCCTCAAAGAAGGGCGTTTTAATTCCATTCACGGCAATTATTCTGTCGCCCCTCTGAATATTGTGCTCCTGGGCTGATGAGCCGGGTAATATGGAATCGACTATATTCGGGAGCAGCGGGGTACAGAGAGGAATTGCTTCCTCACTGATGATCGATTGTACAAAATCGTGGGGCAGATTAATGGTTTTCAGTTGGCCATTCCGCTGAACAGTAACTTTTTTCGGCGAATTTTCAATGATGAATTTTGTGATCTCTCCAAATTCTTCAACGGTATCACCGCCGATTGAAATAATCTTGTCGCCGTTCTCAAATCCGTTTTTCAGCGCCAGCGAATCCCATGCCACTCCATAGGTTAAGTTTGCCGTTGGAATATATTCCCTGCCAAAGGAATATAACAGGAGGATATAGATCACAATAGCAGTAATAAAATTAACAAGCACTCCGCCGATCATGATCAGCAACCGTTGCCACGAAGGTTTAGACCTGAATTCATAGGGCTGCGGTGGTTGTTTCAGCTGCTCCTTATCCATCGATTCATCGATCATTCCCGATATTTTTACGTATCCGCCCAGGGGCAGCCATCCGATGCCATACTCGGTTTCGCCTTTCTTTATCTTGAACAGCGAGAACCACGGATTGAAAAACAAATAGAACTTTTCAACTCTTGTGTGGAATAATTTGGCGAACAGAAAATGGCCGAATTCATGCAATATAACCAGGATAGAGAGGCTAAGAATTAACTGACCGGCTTTTATAAAAAAAGTCATTCGATATAGTTGTTTTAAAATGAATTGAACGCAAAAATAAGCGAATATTTAATCCGGAGACGAAAACAAAGAAAAAAACATTCTATAGTCCGATAAGTTCACGTGTATAAATCCTGGTATCACAATCACATTCGGAATAGTCATCAAAGGAAGGGTGGGCAACAAAATCCATTTTAACCATGGCCGATTCTATGATCTCAGGTATTTTTAGAAAATCAATCCGGTCCTGAAGAAAGGCTTCAACCACAACTTCGTTGGCGGCATTCATGATACACGGTAGATTTCCGCCTTTCCGGAGTGCAGTAAACGCCAGCTCCAGGCTCCTGAAAACCAGTGTATCGGGCTTTTCAAATGTAAATGAAGGGTAATCGGTGAAGCTGAACCGTTTGAATCCCGATTGTATCCGTTCAGGGTAACTCAGGGCATACTGAATAGGTAACCTCATATCGGGCAGTCCCATCTGTGCTTTCATCGAACCGTCGATAAACTGCACAACGGAATGAATAACCGATTGCGGATGAATAACCACATCGATCTGGTCCGGGTTTAAGTCAAACAACCACCTGGCTTCTATGGCCTCAAGTCCTTTATTCATCAGGGTGGCCGAATCGATCGTCACCTTTTCGCCCATGCACCAGTTCGGATGCTGAAGCGCTTCTCTTCTTGTAACATGCCTGAGCTCTGCATGGCTTTTCCCTCTGAATGGGCCTCCTGAAGCTGTCAAATATATTTTTTCAATGCTTCCGGCAGACTCACCCACCAGGCATTGAAAAATTGCAGAATGTTCGGAATCAACAGGGTAAATGCTGCTTCCGCTTGAGGCGGCCCCGCTTTTAATCAACTCGCCGGCTACCACCAGGGTTTCTTTGTTTGCCAGTGCAATATTCTTGCCCGCCTTTATTGCCCCGATCGTAGGCTTCAGGCCGGCATAACCCACCAGTGCCGTAAGTACTATTTCTATATCCGGGAGGGCTGAAACAGTGCAGAGTGCATCGAGTCCAGCCGATACCTGAACGGGAAGGAACTTTAATGCATCGGCGACATCCCGATACTTATGCTCATCACCGATGACGACATAAGCCGGCTGAAATTTCAGCGCCTGTTCGATCAGCAGATCGGCGTTCTTACCGGCAGCTATACCCACCAGATCAAATTTGTCACGATGAGCTTCTATCACTTCCAAGGCCTGCGTACCTATAGAACCTGTAGATCCCAGTATGACAATTCTTTTTTTCATCGGATTGCCCGGGTTTTTTCAGAAAGTAATGTAGTCGATGGGATTTAAGGGAGTGCTGTTATGCCAAAGTTCAAAATGCAGGTGCGGACCTGTGGTCAGTTCACCTGAATTGCCGACAATGGCTATGGGTTCCCCGACCCTCACAAAATCACCCTGTCTTTTCAGCAATTCGGCATTGTGCTTGTATACCGAGACCAGGTTGTTTTCATGCTGGATCATGATCACATAACCCGTCTCTATTGTCCATGATGCAAGAATGATCGTTCCATCGAGAGTGGCCTTAACCACCTCATTCGGAGCGGCTACAATATCAACTCCGTAATGGTTGTTGGCCGTATTGAATGAGTTGGTGACCAATCCTTTAATGGGTGTGAAAAAATGCGTCAGGGTTATCGATGAAACCGGCTTCCTTCCGGAATAGATCAGGAGATCATACTGCCCATCCTGCTCGATCATATCCCTGAGCATAGAATCTTCGGATGACCTGGTGAATTTAATATTCTCGTATGTCTTTCCGGAGTCATAGTTGTTACTGAGGTCGTCGGGCTTCTCCCCGGAGACGATTTTTTTCAGGTTATTGAAATACAGGTCTCTTTTCCGGATCTCGACCTCGAGCGAATCCAGCAATAAGGCATTCTTATAAATATTGTTTATCGTCTCGGCATCGGGATAACCCGGAATGAATTCCCTTGCCGGAGTATACGCAATAATGGAAATGACAATAATAAGAAATACCAGTGTTGTAGCCCCCACCAGGGTAAAAACGTTTAATCTCGAAAGTCTGAGATTAAGCACCTCTTCATATGTTTCATCGCGGTAAATGGACAACCTGTATTTGTGCCTGAACTTCTCAAGAAACGATCTTCCGCTTTTGCTTTTTGACATGACTGAAAAGAATTTCGACAAAGATATAAAAGATTTGAGGGAAATGTGTGTATAATATATTCAGCAAGTAACACTTCAGCGGTGGATTCTCTAATTTGAGTATAATTTATATAAATATACAGATTTAGCTTAAAAAAATTTTCATCAAAACTTCTCTTAAAGTTGGCTCATTACTAATTGATGATATTCCCTCAGATAGAAAAATTGAACTCTAAAAACAATTATATGGAACTATTGAGAACGGAAAGCTATTTTCGGTAGAATTAATAATAATTGAAAAGCTTTATTAACTCTTGGAATTTTTCCAATCTATTTTCAAAAAATAAACCCCGGATCAGCCGGGGTTTTGTAGCGGGGACAGTGTTGCCGTCCCGTTTTACACGGGACGGCGAGTCCGTTGGGGAGTTGCTTTACTCTAAAATGCCTGAGTCTACGACTCTTTGGGCATTTTATTTTTTGTCTTCTTATGGAAATAAGTTCCAACAGATTCAAAAAATAAAATGCCCGGCACTTCGTGCCAGGCATTTTGGAGTAGCGGGGACAGGACTTGAACCTGTGACCTTTGGGTTATGAGCCCAACGAGCTACCAACTGCTCCACCCCGCAATATATTTTTTTGACTATTTCAAACTACCTTCCGGGCTTGAACCTATGTCCGCCCAGGCGGATATGAACCCAACGAGCTGCTCCCGCCTCAGGCGGGACTCCACCCCGCAATATATTTTATAAAAACTAACTTCCAAGAACCTTTGAGCGAATATGCCTTTTAAAGTACATCCTCACTTTTGAAGGGGCAAAATTAGTGCATCTTATTCTATTATCAAAATAAATCAGCAACTAACATTCCGGCAAAATGAATACTCTTCCGAATACATAAATCAGATCCGGGAGTATCCGGATCATAAGCCTGATTTCCACCTACCACTTTAAAAAACCCAGGTTTTTATTTTTCAGTTCATGAATAGTCTTTTTTTTACTATTTTCACTAATTGGTTTTCTGTGGATTAATTCGTTATCAAGGTAACCTATGAAAGGAATGCATTTCATATCGGTATTATTCTTTCCTGCATTATTCCTTTCCTGCACGTTTGCTCACCATAAGATCCCGGTCGACAGGTATGCCCTGGTTACCAGGCATAACATATCGAATCCTGTAATTGATTCACTCGGCCCTTTAACGGTCGGGAACGGAGACTTTGCCTATACTGCGGATATTACCGGCATGCAATCCTTTCCCGGATTCTATGAAAATGGAATCCCGCTGGGTACGCAAAGTCAGTGGGGATGGCATTCGTTTCCCAACCCCGAAAATTATTCCTTAACTGATGTGTATAAGAACTATAAAGCCGGGAATGATTCGGTTCCCTATCCCTATCAATTTACCAACGATCCTGAAAGCAGAAAGTATAAAGCTTCTCAGTGGTTAAGGGAAAATCCTCACCGCATTCATTTAGGATTGATCGGACTGGAAATCAGTAAAAACGATTCGCAAAACTATGTGCTGTCAGAAATCAAACATCCGCTGCAAAAACTCAACCTCTGGAAAGGAGAGATCCTGAGTTATTTCGAAATCGACGGCATCCCGGTGGAAGTGATCACATATTGCCATCAGGACAGGGATATGGTTGCTTTCCGCATTAAATCAGACCTCCTCAAATCCGGTAAACTCACGGTTAAGATCCAATTTCCTTATCCGACCCATGAAAAATTCAGTTCAGGCTGCAATTTTAACGATCCGGAAAAGCATACCACAAGAATAACCGACTCATTAAAAAACGGCGCCATTCTTCAAAGAGTGCTGGATGCAGAAAAATATTATGTGAAACTGGAATGGAATGGAAAAGCCGGTTTATTTTCTCCGGAGAATCATCTTTTAAAAATTGTTCCGTCTGATGCACGTGATTTCTTTGAATTAACGTGTTGTTTCTCTGAGGAAAAAATTACCGATAACCTCCCCACGTTTTCCGATACTAAAAAGAACAATCAAAAAAAATGGCAGAATTTCTGGGAAAGCGGCGCTGCTGTTGATTTTTCAGCATGCACTGATCCGCGTGCATTTGAATTGGAAAGAAGGGTTATTCTGTCACAATACCTTACCAGAATACAATGCACAGGATCTTTGCCACCCCAGGAAACCGGACTGACATACAATAGCTGGTACGGTAAATTTCATATGGAAATGCACTGGTGGCATGCGGTTCACTTTATCCTGTGGAACAGGGCTGACCTGATCAATAAACAGATGGAATATTATTTTAATATAGCCAATCAGGCAGAACACACAGCAAGACTGCAAGGATATGACGGTGCACGCTGGCCCAAAATGGTTGGCCCGGATGGCAGGGAAAGTCCGAGCACCATAGGTCCGTTTCTTATCTGGCAACAACCGCATATTATTTATTTTGCAGAACTCCTATACAGGAATGGTCACCGGAAGGATTCAATTCTGAAAAAGTATTCAGGCCTTGTCTTTAAAACGGCTGATTTCATGGTATCCTATGCCCGGTGGGATAGTCTGCATAAAAGATATATTCTCGGACCTCCACTGATTCCAGCACAGGAGCGTTTTAATCCCGAAACCACCATAAATCCGCCATTCGAGCTGGCTTACTGGTACTGGGCCCTGCAAACAGCACAGAAGTGGCGTGAAAGGTCAGGTTTACAACCCGACACGAAATGGCAACAGGTTATTGACCATCTGGCTGAACTTCCTGTAAAGGACGGTCTGTATCTCTTCTCCGAAAATGCACAAGATTGCTGGATAAATTCATTGTACCTGACCGACCATCCAATTGTTTTAGGCATATCCGGATTATTGCCCGAAACTGCAAAAGTAGATACGTCAATATTGCATCGCACACTGGATGAAGTACTGGAAAAATGGGACTGGCATAGCTGCTGGGGATGGGATTTCCCCCTGGCTGCCATGAATGCTGCCTCATTACACGATCCTGATCTGGCAGTTGACCTGTTGCTTATGGACACTCCGAAAAACAGGTACCTGGCAAACGGGCACAATTACCAGGATAAAGTTCTTTCGGTATATTTGCCCGGAAACGGTGGTTTGTTGGCCGCAGTTGCCATGATGTGTGCGCTTAAAAACGAGGACGGTACAAACGGATTTCCATCCGACGGAACATGGAACGTAAAGTATGAAAAGTTATTTCCCCTTCATGAATAAATAATACTACCTATGAGAAAGAAAAATATTCTGCTGATCATCTTGGGCATTTTTGCAATTAGCTGCCAGAAAAACAGCCTTGTTGAGCTTACATACTCAGGTAACACGGAACTGGTAGGTTTTAATCTGAAAACTGAAAATAACGGTTTTAACCTCCCGTTATCCTTTATAGGCGGCATGCCAGGTAATGCAGGCACGTTGTTTTTTGAAACCAATGCCGGAAAGTCATGGCTGAAAGGAAAACCGGATACGTTGATCAATACTGAAGACCGTTTTGAAGCAATATGGACAATTGACGAAAGAAAAATTACCGTCCGGTTTGGTAAAAAAGAGGAACAGTATAATTTTTCTTTCACATCAGAACCCGATACAGGTATACTGAAATGGGGAATTGGACTGTCGGCCTCTGAAAACGAATATTTTACCGGCCTTTTTGAGAGAACTGTGGACGGCATCCAAACGGAATCGTGGAAAGAAGGAATCCGTGAGGCGCTGAACATCCGCGGCCAGAAAATTGATATGCTTATTAAACCTACTCTTTCGTTGTACTGCCCTTTTTACCTTTCTTCAGCCGGTTACGGGTTATTTATCGAAGGCACATGGCCTGGCAGCTATGATCTCTGTAAAACGGATTCTTCAAGGATCTTAATTGAGTTCGAAGGCCCTTCAATGAGCGGTATCATTTATACTTCGGCGCATCCTGCCGATATTGTGAAAGCACATTCACGTCATGTCGGCCCTACCATAGTACCTCCCCGTTGGGCATTTCTGCCGTGGAGATGGAGAGACAACCATACCAACAATAAGAACTATTTTGATAATACCCCGGCAAATACTCCTTATAACAGCATGCTCGTTGAAGATATTCTAATGATGAAAGCCCTTGATATCCCATGCGGAGTCTATTGGGTCGACAGGCCCTGGGCAAAAGGAATCTTTGGATATGAAGATTTTGAGTGGGACGATGAACGATTTCCGGAAGCTGAACAAATGATCACATGGCTGCACAAAAACAATACCAGATTTCTATTGTGGATAGCCCCATGGGTAGTCGGAGAGATGAGAACCGAAGCACTTGAGAAAAAGTATTATGTGCCCGGTATTAAAATACACGGCGATGTTGACTCCGCTAAAGTGGCCATGATTGATTTTACGAATCCTGCAGCTTGTTCCTGGTGGCAGGAGAAAGGCATTGAAAAAATGCTGAAACAGGGTGTTGACGGGTTTAAACTCGACCGGTCGGAAGAATTGATGCCCGAAACCCGCAATATTATCCTTTCGAATGGCAAAACAGCCAGGGAGGAGCGTAATGAATACCCTGTATTGTATGTTAAAACGGTAAATGAAAGCTGCCGGTTAATTCACGGCGATGATTTCATGCTTATTCCGCGGGCCGGGTATACTTACAGTGCAAGGTACAGTGGATTTTGGGGAGGAGATATCGGTTCACCCCAGGAGGGATTAAGGACAGCAATTATAGCCCTTCAAAGAAGCTCAGTTATAGGCTTCCCGATCTGGGGTTCCGACATTGGCGGGTATTGGCAGGGCGACCTGGATCGTGAGGTATGTGCGCGATGGCTGGCATTCGGGTGTTTTTGTCCTGTCATGGAATTCGGCCCCACCGAAGATCGCGCTCCGTGGAATATGAAAAAAGAACCTCATTACGACTCTGAACTTATTGCTGTCTGGAGGCTTTATGCTAAAATTCATGCTTCTTTAGCTGATTACAGCTATAACCTGGCAAAGGAAGCAAACGAAACAGGCATGCCTGTGGTCAGACCACTGTTCCTTGAATATCCGGAACAACCCGAAGCATGGGCTGACTGGCAGACTTATCAGTATGGCCCGGATATCCTGGTTTCAGCCATATGGGAAAAAGGAACCAAAACCCATACCCTTTATCTGCCTGCCGGCACCCGATGGAAAGATGCCTGGGAACCTGAACATAGCTATGAAGGTGGACAATCCATTGAAATTGAAACACCTTTATACAAAATTCCGGTTTTTATTAAAGCAGATTCAAAAATAAATTTGGGCAACTTGAATAAACTCTATAGGGAATCTTTGGAAATAGCTTCTGTCAAACCCGATCTGCAAGTCCTGGAAAAAAAGATGAAATGGTAGTGCGCTTGACAATTTGAGCCGCAATGTTATATCGAATTCGATTCACGTTGATCTTTGCGGTTCAAAATCAACGATCTATTCCATCAGTTCGACTTCACCGTTTAAAAGAATATCAGCAGAAGAGGATCCGACAAGAACGTCAAATTTCCCCGGTTCAGCATACCATGCTTTCTTTTCTGGATCCCAGTATGAAAAATCTGCATGGTCAAGAATTATGCTTACCTGAATGGATTCCCCTGCATTCAGCGTGACCTTGGTAAATCCTTTCAGTTCCTTAACCGGCCGGGGAACCGATGATTCGGGATCACTAACATATACCTGTGCAATTTCGGCACCTGTAAGATCACCGGTATTCTTAACAGTAAATTTAACTTCAAGAACATCGCCGGAGTGCATGGCTTGTTTTGATAACTGCAAGCCTGAGTATTTAAAAGTTGTGTAGGATAACCCGTATCCGAAAGGATACAACGGCTCTATGCCTTTGTGTTCGTACCAACGATACCCGACAAATACTCCTTCGGTGTAATGCACAGAATACAAACCATGTGATTTTTCGCCTTCACCGTTCCACCCGGTATAAAGTGATTCGCCTTCAGGAATATACCCGTATCCCGGTGAATCTTCGAATCTTTTTTCAATAGTAACTGGCAGCTTGCCCGATGGATTCACCTTGCCGGAAAGTATTTCTGCAAGGGCAGTATTCCCTGATTGTCCGCCGTACCATGCATATAGCACAGCGGCCGCTTTTTTGTTCCATGCCGACATATTGATTCCCGAGCCTGAATTCACTACGATAATGGTGTTTTTATTCAGTTCCACATACTGCCTGATCCTTTTTTCCTGTTTCTCGGGAAGATCGAACGACCTGTCCCAGCCTTCGCTGTCGAACGTTCCGGCATTGAAGATCACGATATCTGCATTTGTTATCTCTGCTTCTGAGGGATCAGGTATATAGGTCAATTTTTCATCAAGTTCGGCGGCCAGTGCATCCATCAGATACACATTATTGTAACCTTCAACGGTTGCCGCACCACCTCCGTGAGCAATGGAATCGATCCAGTAACCCGTTACCAGGATTTGCCTGTTGCCTATATTTTTCAGAGGCAGGATACCATCATTCTCGAGCAGTACAATTCCTTCCCTGGCTGTATTCAATGCCACCTTTTCATGTTGATCGAAAGTGCGGAGGTAAGATGTATCTTTTTGCCTTCCAAATGCCTGCATGGCATAAAACGTTTTCAATATGCCGGATACCATCTTGTCCAGATCCGGTTCACCGACCTTGCCTTCCCTCACTAGTCCGGCTGCATTCTCAAGAGCTTCGGCACCGGGCATTTCCAGGTCCTGACCCGATTTCATTAGTTTAACTCCGTCGTAAACCGACCACCAGTCGGTCATTACCAGCCATTTAAACCCCATATCCCCGCGCAGCACAGTATCGATCACATAACCGCTCTGTCCCGACCATTCTCCGTTTACAAGGTTATATGAGGTCATAACGGCCATTGCGCCGGCATCAATGCCCGCCCTGAATGCAGGAAGGTAAATTTCATGAAGTGCGCGTTCGTCGACTATCGAGTTGCTTTTGCGGCGGTAGTAATCAGTGTTGTTGCATATAAAATGCTTCAGTGTGGCAATGGTTCCGGTATTCTGCAGTCCGTACACATAATTTTCGATCATTCTCCCGGCCAGGTAAGGATCCTCACCAAAATATTCAAAATTCCTTCCGCATTGCGACATCCTGTATATATTCATGCCCGGGCCCAGCAATACCGCTATACCTCCCGCACGGCATTCTTCACCGATGCTTTTGGCATACTCTCCGGCAAGTTCTTTGTTCCATGTGGAAGCCAGCAATATCGGCGAAGGAAAGGATGTGGAACGGTCAAGTACCTTCTCAAACACCACATCGCGCTGGCGCGTTCTCAAATGAACCCCCTGGGTGGCATCTGCCATGAATACGCTGGGTATATTTAACCGCGGAATGCCATGAGTAAAAAAAATATCCACTCCCCCGATCAGGGTAGTTTTTTCCTCGAGAGTCATCAGGTTTACCATACTGTCGGCCCATCTTGAGGCTTCTTCATAATTCACCGGAGGATCAAAACTTTTTCTCTCTTTCATGGGTGGTGTCGGGTTTTTTCCGCAAGAGATCAGGAACAGTGCAGAAACGAAAAGGATTGTAATGCTCAATTGACGTATTTTCATGGTATTCATTCGGTTTAGAATAGGTTGGTTCTGCTTTGTGCATTGTCACATTACTATGAAACGCTTCCGGTACCGGGAAAACAATTATATACGAGTTTGGATGAATCCCCTTTCCCTGCCAGCGTTTTTTATGAAGGCAGTCTCGCCATGACATTAAATTCAGAACTATTTTCGAAACTGCTGCCCCGTCAGGGCTCGAACCTGAACTTTTCTGATCCAGAGTCAGACGTGTTACCAATTACACCACGGGGCAAAAGTGCATGCAAAAGTATAAAAGTATACGTACTTTACAAACAAAAAAACTGTTGTATATTTTTTATCAATTTTTATACGTTTTTAGTAATATATTACTATTTTTGTATAATATTTGATATTTGTATTATGAATCCATCAGAAGAAAATCCCAAATTCCGCAGCCTTGCAGAAACCGCCACCAATCTATTCTGGAGATATGGAGTGAGCCGGGTTACCATTGAAGAGATTTGCCGTGAGGCAGAAATCAGCAAAATGACATTTTACAAATTTTTCAAAAACAAAATTGACCTGGCTAAATACATTCTCGGGAAAAAATTGGATGAGGGTATGACCAAATACCAGGAAATAATGAACTCGGATATTCCATTCCAGCTAAAAATAGAAAAGTCGATACAATTAAAGATGGAACAAACCGAAAACATCAGTGCAGAATTGATCGATGATATTTACCGCAACCCTTACCCCGAACTGCTTGAATTTTTCAATGAGAAAAAAGCGGAGTTCCTTAACAGGATACTGGTTGATTATACTGATGCCCAGAAAAGTGGTCACCTGAGAACAGATATTAAACCTGAATTTATGCTGTATTTTTTAAACCATATGTTTCAACTGACCAAGGATACCGAGTTAAATTCACTGTATAATAGCCCGCAGGAACTTATTATGGAGCTTACCAATTTCTTTTTTTATGGGATAATGATCAGAAATGAAAATAAGCAGTAATCCATATTGTACAATAAACAAAACAACTCTATTTTTTAGTTTGGGCATCCTGCTGGTGGCAATTCCCATACCTGTTTTCCCTCAACAGGTGGAATGGAAAGGGCAACTATCCGGCTGGTCGACCTGGAAACTCGAAAATCCGCTTCAAACAGAATTTGGTACGCGATACATTCCTGATCTTTACATCCTAAAAAAGTCTGAAAAGAAATTGCAATTCGATTCGGAGATCGCATTAAACATGCATGCAAATGCTGTTATTTTTTCGTTTGACAGTATTGATACAGGTGGGAAAATCAAGCCATACAGACTATGGGCAAGGGTATCTTCTGAACAGTTTGAAGTAAGGTTCGGATTGCAGAAAATAAATTTCGGTCCTTCCAGGTTTATTCGCCCGCTCATGTGGTTCGACCAGATCGATCCGCGCGATCCGCTCCAACTTACCGACGGCGTATACGGTTTATTGTTCAGGTACTACACTCTTAAAAATGCAACTTTCTGGTTATGGGGTCTTTATGGGAATACCCGACCGAAGGGATGGGAACTCCTTTCAACCCGTAAGAAAAACCCTGAATTTGGCGGAAGGGTGGAATTTCCGGTTCCTGGGGGTGAGGTCGGTTTAAGTTACCATCACCGGATTCAGGATACAATAGCAAGCCTTTTGTCCTATCCTTCAGATGCTAAACGATTCTTCCCGGAAAACAGGATCGGTATTGACGGCAGATGGGATCTGGGTATCGGTCTCTGGTTTGAAGGTGTTTTGAACCATAGCGGCATTGATATTCCGGAACTCAGGTACACCAAAATGGCTACGCTGGGTTTTGACTATACATTCGAATGGGGAAACGGACTCGGACTGACAAGTGAACAGCTTTTATTTTCCAATACCGAAAAAGCTTTTGATGTTAACAACAGCAGTTTTTTCTCTGTCGTCTCTTTAAACTATTCCTTTACTCTTGTCTGGAGTGCAACAGCAATGGTATATTTCGACTGGAACCAGAAAGACTTTTACAGGTTTCTTAACATGACGCTGGCTTATGATAAATGGAGCTTTTATTTTATGGGATTCTGGAATCCTGAGAAATTTCTGATTTATCGTAATACGGATGGCAATGTTATTTTTACAGGAAAAGGAATCCAGCTTATGGCTGTATATAATCATTAGTGTCATGACTGAAGAATCAATTATTTTAATCAACATATAGTAATAAACCTTTTAATAATTCAGGTAAATTCCATGCCAATGAAAAATTCAGAAATTGTCAGAATATCCGGACTGGTGAAACGGTTTCCCATGGCAGGAGGCTATTTCACAGCGCTTAACGACATTAATATTGCCTTTAAGGAGGGTGAGTTTGCAGGTCTGGTGGGCCCCAGCGGATCCGGAAAAACCACCATGCTCAATATTATCGGCTCACTCGACACTCCCTCTGAAGGAGAAGCTATTGTACTCGGACATTCCATCGGAAAACTGACAGCTAAGGGTGCAGCCAAATTACGAAAAGAAAACATAGGATTCATTTTCCAGAGCTATAACCTGCTGGTAGTTTACACGGTTTTTGAAAATGTTGAATTTCCTTTGCTTCTGCTTGATTATCAGGGTACGGAGCGAAAGAGAATGGTTATGGATGCCCTTGAGTGGGTAGGTCTTGCCGATAAAGCAAAATCAAAACCATCACAATTGTCGGGAGGAGAATGTCAGCGGGTAGCCATTGCAAGAGCGATGGTTAAAAAACCTACCCTTGTCCTTGCCGATGAGCCTACAGCAAACCTGGATGCCGATAACTCGCACAATATCCTCAGAACAATGAAAAAACTGAACCACGACCTGAAAACGAGTTTCCTGTTTGCTACGCACGATGAAAAGGTAATCAGCTATCTCAACCGGAAAATTATTCTGCTCGATGGTAAAATTGACAGGGATGAATTAATCACTGATTAAAGAAGGAAACAATGAAATTAGCTTTAAAACTGGCATTTAGAAATCTCATCGGTGCAGGCCTTCGTACCTGGCTGAATGTGATTGTGCTGTCCTTCTCTTTTGTGATCATCATCTGGATGAAAGGTATCCTGGTCGGATGGGACCGCCAGGCAAAGTCCGATATGATTCACTGGGAAATCGGGGGAGGCCAGTACTGGAATAAGAACTACGAT
Organism: uncultured Bacteroidales bacterium; assembly: GCA_964503885.1. Lineage (GTDB taxonomy): Bacteria > Bacteroidota > Bacteroidia > Bacteroidales > UBA10428 > CAZDCD01. The sequence continues at coordinate 108,834 of CAZDCD010000002.1, read as the reverse complement.
CCTTATGATCCTTTTACCCTGGAAGATGCACACTTGAAAATACCTGCAGAACTGAAAGCCGGTATTACGGCAGGCGATATAGAACCCATACTGATTGCCCAGGGAACCGTTTATCCTGAAGGCAGGATGCAATCTGTTCTGATTAAAGGAATAAATCCGTCCCAGAAGATTCTGTTTCTGCCGACACAAAAACTCGATACGGCCATCGATGCCATACCTGCTATCATCGGGTCTCATATGGCCCGTGTCAATAAGCTGAAAATCGGGGATTACGTCATCCTGCGATGGCGTGATGTAAATGGCACATTTGATGCTACTGATATTCGGATCGCAGATATTTTTACTACCAATGTGCCGACAGTTGATGTTGCACAGGTCTGGATCCCGCTGGACAGCCTGCAATCAATGTTGCTGATGCCTGATGAAGCGACACTGTTTACATTACGATACCCGGAAAAAAAACCGTCTGAACTCAGTAACTGGAAATTAATGACCGTTTCCGATCTGACAGCCGATCTGGAGAAAATGATCAAAACAAAAACCATCGGACAATCGGTATTCTATGTTATCCTGCTGTTACTGGCATTGCTGGCTATATTTGATACACAGGTGCTGTCGATCTTCAGGCGACAAAAAGAGATCGGCACATACATCTCATTGGGCTATACCAGGCGAGAGGTTGTCGGGCTATTTACCGTCGAGGGTGCCATGCATTCGGTTCTTGCTGCTATCGTTGCAGCAATCTATGGCATCCCATTTCTAATCTGGCAGGCAAAAACCGGGTGGTCTCTGCCGGTGGAATCCGGTGATTTTGGCATTACAATGGCATCGACCTTATATCCTGTTTATAGTGTGGGACTGGTATTAACAACCATATTTATTGTCTTGTTAACCACTACCATTGTGAGTTACTGGCCTTCCAGAAAAATTGCAAAAATGAATCCAACTGACGCATTAAGGGGGAAAATACAATGATACGATTTTTACTAAAAGGACTTATGCGGGATAAAAGCCGGAGCCGGTTGCCCATCATGGTGGTGGCAATTGGTGTGATGCTCTCGGTATTGATGCATGCATATATAACCGGCATTATGGGCGATACCATTGAAATGTCAGCCAAATTCTTTACCGGACACCTGAAAGTTATGACCAGAGCCTATGCCGAAGATATTGATCAAACGCCTAATGATCTGGCACTAATTGGCATAACAGGATTGATGAACGGGCTCAGATCAGGTTATCCGGGAGTGGACTGGGCTGCCAGAATCAGGTTCGGTGGACTGGTTGATGTTCCCGATGAAAAGGGAGAAACACGAAGTCAGGCACCGGTCATGGGTATGGGGATCGATCTGTTTTCGAAAAACGCTCAAGAAGCAGAACGGCTTAATCTGAAAAATTCTCTGGTAAGGGGAAAATTACCGGCAGCAAGCGGAGAAATTCTTCTCAGTGAATTATTGTCTCAAAAACTAAACGTAGACCCGGGAGATAAAATCACCCTGATCGGCTCAACCATGAATGAAGGACTGGCTATTTATAATTTCGTGGTATCAGGCACCCTCAGATTTGGAACTACAGCTCTGGACCGCGGAACACTTATTGCCGATCTTCGCGATGTACAAAGGGCACTCGACATGCAAGACGCGGCTGGTGAGATCGTCGGATTCTTTAAAACAGGATATTATAATGATGAGAAAGCAGAATCGTACGTTACGCGGTTTAATGCTAAATATGCAGACGATAAGGATGAATTTGCCCCGGTTATGCTCAGGTTACGCGACCAGGAAAGCATGGCCATGTTTGTCGACCTGGCTAAAAATATAGGCGCCCTGGTAACCCTTGTTTTTATGATCGCTATGTCAATTGTGCTCTGGAATGCAGGATTACTGGGGGGCTTGAGGCGATATGGCGAGATCGGCGTGCGGTTGGCAATGGGTGAAGAAAAAGGCCATGTGTACCGGAGTATGCTCTATGAAGCAGTAATGATTGGTATTGCAGGAACCATTTTCGGAACAGTATTCGGACTTTTCTTTGCCTGGCTGATTCAACACTATGGGATTAACATTGCAACTTTTACAAAGGGTGCGTCGGTTATGATGCCTGAAGTTATTCGTGCCAGAATTACTACACCGGATTTCTTTATAGGATTTATTCCTGGTGTATTGTCAACATTTATAGGGACAATGCTTTCAGGTATAGGAATCTATAAACGTAAAATTGCACAGCTCTTTAAAGAGCTGGATGCATAACAGCATTTGATTATGATATATTAAACGCTAAAGCAACATAAAAGATGAAAGCAATACTGATAATTATAACAACTTTAAGCAGTTTCTTTGCATATGATCAGCCAGATGCTGAACAAATCCTGGACCGGGTTGACAAAAACATGTCGTCCGAAAACCGGAAATTTGAATCCTCGATGACCATCCACGGGAAACGTATCAGCAGGACCGTAACCTCTGTTACCTATTCAGCAGGGGTTAAAAAATCATTTACCGAATATCTGACTCCGCCACGAGAACAGGGTACGAAGATGCTGAAGCTTGAAAACCAGTTATGGATATATTCCCCGTCAACCGACAGAACCATTCAGATTTCAGGACACATGCTGCGGCAGTCAGTTATGGGTTCGGATCTATCATACGAGGACATGATGGAAGACAGGAAATTAACCGATATATACTCGGCCAGGGTAACGGGCAGGGAAAATATAGGTGACAGAGCATGTTACGTTCTTGAGCTCACTGCTAAAGTAAGTGATGTTGCATATCATTCAATGAAGATTTGGATCGATGCGGAACGCTATGTGCCGCTAAAGGAAGATATGTATTCAAAAAGCGGTCAGCTGCTTAAAAGAACAACACTCTCGGATACCAGGCAAATCCAGGGCCGGTGGTTTCCTATGACCATTGTATATAAGGATATGCTAAAACAGGGCGACGGCACCGAATTTGTTATCAAATCAATCAAATTCGACACCGAAATCCCCGATTATATATTTTCAAAAGCATCGTTAAAAAAATAAAATTATTTATCTGTTAAAGGTTTAATAAAAATCGTCATCACCCCGGGGGTGTGACGGTTTCTCTTTACCTGGAAATTCCAGTTTATTCTGTCTTAATTCTTCAACAGGGGTCAATGACCGGATAAAATTTAGTCTAAATATTGCTCAGCATAGTACTTTGCAGTTAATTTTTCACCGGTAGCTTTTTCAATCATATCGTTCCAGTAATATCTTGCACCCGGCTTAAAGATCTTTTCAATAAGAAATTCCCCTATTTCCGGATGGCCCACATAACATGGATCCTTATGCCCGATAATGTTTGCAGCCATATATGCATCAATTTGGGCTGCCAGCAGGTCGCCCAGTAAATAGTTATGGTAATAGCACGGTGAAACGGCGATATGTATTTTTGAAGCCCAGTCGGGTTCATCCCTGTTTTCGAGCCGATTCAGCAATTGGTATTTTTCGACAAGGTCCCACCACAAGGTATTCAGATCCTGGTCCGGATTCTCATACATGCTCTTTTCAAACCTGAACATAACCTGGCTCCATCTGCTGAATACAAGCTTTTCGAGCCTGGAATAGTTCGTAACATCATGGGCGATCTTTTTAACCTCTTCCTCCGGTAAATCCAGGCTCTTCATCATCCATTTCGGGTTAGAGGCCAGACCACCGAAAAAATTAGCGATGGCTTCGGTGGTAAAAATATGGGCAGGATCGCGCAAAATGAATGGAAGATCCTTATCGATGTATTTATCATAAACAGCGTGACCCAATTCATGGAGCATTGTGTTGGTCCAGTAATAGTCATCACGGATATTGGCCAGGATCCTCACATCACCGGATTTATCAATGGAGGAGCAATATGCATGCTGGTTTTTTCCCTCTTTTTCATACAGGTCGCTCCTGCTGAGTATATCTTCGACATCGAGACCAATCCCGGCATAATAGTTTTTAACGATGGCCAGAATATCTTTTCCTTTGTAATACGTATCAAGATCAATATCATAGATCTTCGGAGCTTCCTGGAAATACCTGTTCTGATAATGCCATGGCATGAGCTGATCCTTCCGGATATGATACCTGATAGCAAGAACACTGTCCATCTCATTTTTCAGCGATCTGAAAGCAGCTCCGGTGAGTTCATCAAGCTCATCGAAAACCTGCTGCACTTCTTCTGGATCCTGATCATTGATTCTTAGAGACATTTCATGAAAATTTTTATATCCCAGCCCGCGGGCAATTTCATTTCTTAACAATACCAGCTGTTTCACGTCATCAGCTACGGCCGAGCCGATCTTTTTACTGGCAAGCCATGCACTTTCAAGCTGCTTTGAGTCGGTAGATGCGATCAGTATGTCCTCAACTTCATTATCGGTTACTTTTTTTCCATTGATTTCAGCCCTGAATGTAGAGAACTTTTGTTCAAGATCGGTCTGGGCTTTTATCAGTTTCTCCATTTTCAGTGTATCTATCTGGTATTCGATCATGGAATTGTACAGCACGTCAAGTTCCCTTTTAAGCAACTGATCGTGAATCTTTTCCGATTCACGGAATCCTTCGACCTTACCGAATTTAACGCTGTCAGCCAAAATTTTAGAGTACCGAATCTCGAGGTCTGAACTTTTGCTGTAATCTTCGTCAGTGCCTGTAACGGAGGCCTGAAAATAAGCCTTGTTCATTGCAGTATATGCAGGAATGATCTGGTCCTCCAGTGACGTGATAAATTCCTGTGCTTCTCTTTCATTATAGGTTACAGATTGCTTACAACCAGGCATTAAACAAATACTCAGGATTACCGGTAAATACCTTACAACTCTTTTCATATGGCCATATATTGATTTTGATCCGCTAAATTTATTCATTTCCCGCTATCAACGATATGATACTTCTCATTTTTTTGCACATTCAGGCAGAGGTCTATGTTAGGAATTGCATAGAAAAATTCTGCTTTGAGTACCCTGTTTTCAGGTCTTTCTGAAACCTCATATACTGCCATATCGCATCTTATCCTGTCAATTTGTCACAAAAACAGGACTGCCTCTTTTTGGTAAAGAATTTGATAGAAATATCCTGGTTTTAAATTAGGACGTTTTAATATTTACTGCAATGATAGGATATGGTTACATCATTATTTTTATTGTATTTCTACTGTTGAGTACAATAGTGGGCGGACAGCTCAAATCACGCTTCAGAAAATATTCCAAGATACCCACAAAGAATGGGATTAGCGGAAAGGAAGTTGCGGAGAAAATGCTCTATGAAAACGGCATTACCGATGTTAAAGTGGTTTCTGTGCAGGGACAGCTAAACGACAATTACAATCCCGAATCAAAAATAGTGAACCTCAGCCAGGATGTCTATTCCGGACAAAGTATAGCGGCTGCGGCAGTTGCAGCACATGAATGCGGACATGCAGTACAGCACGCACATGCCTATAGCATGTTGAAAGTCCGTACTGCTCTGGTGCCGCTACAGAACGTCAGCGGTAAAATCATGAACTTTATATTCATCATGATGTTTTTCGGAGTTTTCTTTGTCGGTAATTTTTTCACCATAAATACAGCCCTCTACATTATTATAGGGTGTTATGCCGTGTTTACTCTTTTTGCCCTGGTAACTTTACCGGTGGAGATCGATGCAAGCCGGAGAGCATTATTGTGGCTGAATAACGCGGGTATTACCAATTATAATACACACGACAAAGCAAAAGATGCTTTAAAGTGGGCTGCCTATACTTATGTGATCGCTGCACTTTCATCACTTGCCATGCTGCTGTATTTTATCTTTATGCTGGCCGGAAGGAGGAATTAAATGGCTGGAATAGATGCTGGATAAAAAACATAGGTCATTGAACGTGGCTGACGCCAGGCAGAATAGTCAGGCTGGGCGATGGTGAGTAGTTCTGAGTGCGGGATCAAAAAAAATGCCGGAGAACCGGCATTTTTGAATTGATTTTTATCTGATTTTATTTAACAATGATCTTTTCCGTATAAAATGTTTTATCGTCGAACTTTAACCGTACGATGTACATTCCCCTGTCAATATTGTTGAGATTGACGCTGGCTTTAGTTATGAGCGATTCAAATTCTTCAAAGTAAATGACTTTGCCCACAATATCCAGTATTTCAATAGACTGGAAATTTCTGTTGGCTTCAATGGTTAAATAATTCCCCGTAAACGGATTGGGGTAGATCGAAACATTCAATTCACTTTGTTCTGATGAGAGTATATTATCAGCAGGAATACCGGAATAACCGGCATTGCTGTAATTTATGGCCGTCACCAGGAACAAAAGCGAAGCAGAAAAAAGTATAATTCTTTTCATAAGCCTTTTGTATTTCCAATCCAAAAATAACCACAAAAAAGTTTCTATTCTTATATTTTACGTATTTTTTGAGAAAAAGTTCCTGAAAAATATCCATGTGAACTTCAAAAATCACATTTAATTGCAATTTATAGAATCATGATTGTTAAATTCGTGCTTTGAATAATTCAACTATGAAAACCAGATTCATTCCTTTTATACCCGTCTCACTACTTATCCTGTTTTCCTGTACTTCCCAGCGCCAGCTTGTATATCTTCAGGGTACAAAAAAAACTGCCGACAGCAGTTTTTACAAGATGAGCCAGCCTGAATACAAGATCCAGAAACAAGATATCTTATACATTAAGGTATATACCTTAAACAGGGAAGTCAGCGATCTGATAAACCAGACCGCAGCGAACTATCAGCAAAACCTGTTTCAGAATGAGACCAGTCTGTTCATAAACGGCTACTCGGTAAATGATTCCGGGTATGTTGAAATACCCGTACTGGGCAAGATAAAGATTGTAGATATGACCATTGACAAAGCCACAGAGTCGATCAGGCAGCGCGCCGATCAATACCTTAAGGACGCAACCATAATTGTCAAGCTCATCTCATTTAAGTTCACGGTAATGGGTGAAGTGAACAGGCCCGGGGTATACCGCAATTTTAACAATCAGCTTACAGTGCTTGAGGCTATAAGTATGGCAGGAGATATTACCGATTACGGGAACAGGAAACAAGTGCTCGTGCTAAGACCTACATTTTCAGGTACTGTTACATTCAGGCTCGATTTAACCGATTCGAAGATCCTTACATCCAACGGGTTTTTTCTTCTACCCAACGATATTGTGTATGTAGAACCGATAAAAAGCAAGACATTTAAGCTGAATATACCCAATATTTCGCTTGCATTGTCAACAATCACGACGTTGATATTGGTACTGAGCTATATCAAAAATAATTAGTCCCGTTCCGTATATTCTCAGAAATCAGCCGGGAGTTTAATCCCAGGGCGGTAAGTCGGAATCGTCAAATACAGGAACCTCATAATTCTTATCATACGATTCACAGTCGAGGTCGTAATTGAAATCAGGCGGGGGAACAAAAACATCTTCCTGTGTAATCCCCAGTGAAGGATCGGCATAAACCTGTTTCATAAAATATCCCCATACCGGCAGTGCCGCTGAAGCGCCGGCTCCCAGTGAGGATTCGAAATGAACCGAACGGTCTTCACACCCTACCCAGGTTCCCGCAATTAATTTTGGTGTTATCCCGATAAACCATGCATCGGAATTGTTCTGTGTAGTACCTGTCTTACCTGCAATTTCTCCTGTAAAACCAAAGTCACCGTACCGAAGTCTGGCAGCGGTTCCGCTGCGCACATATCCTTCACCCAGGTTGGGTGAAGTGACCCCTTCCATAAGCTTAATCATCAGGTAAGCTGTATTTTCGTTGATGGCTTCTGTGCGTTCATGCGTGAATGTTGCAAGAATATTGCCGTTCTTATCCTCGATTCGGGTAACATACACCGGTTCGGTATGTACGCCTTTATTCGCCAGAGTGGCGTATGAGGCTACCATTTCCTCGACCGACATGTCAGAAGTTCCGTAGATCATGGGGGGTACCGGATCGATGTAACTCTTGATTCCCATTTTATAGGCTATGTCAGCAATGGGCTGTGGTTTAAACCGTTTAACAAGCCAGGCAGATATGTTATTTTCGGAACGTGCAAGTCCCCATCTGAGTGTTCTTTCCTGGTTAAGGTCCTGTGGCCTGCTTAGTGTTCTGGGCGCCCATACCGAATCACGGGTTTCAAAAACCTGGGGAACATTGGGCACTTTATAACAGGGAGAATAGCCTTCCTGCATGGCCAGAATATATAAAAAAGGCTTGAAGGTTGATCCGGCCTGTCTTTTTCCCTGCGTCACATGATCGTATTTAAAATACCTGAAATCAATTCCACCCACATATGCTTTCACATAACCTGAAACAGGATCCATTGCCATAAATCCCGCCAGCAGAAATTTCTTGAAATATTTTATTGAATCCAGGGGAGACATAATGGTATCTATATCACCGTGCCATGAGAATACCGTCATAGGTTTCGGGGTGTTGAACACCCTGTAGATCGAATCAAGTGAGACGCCCTGACTTCTCAGGTAACGGCCCAGGTCGCAATTCAGCATTGACCAGCGTAAAATCCTGTCTATATCCTTTTGCTTGAGATCGCTGGAGAACGGAGCGTTCTTTCTTCCCTTTTTCTCCATATTAAATTTCGGCTGCAAAAATCCGCCCAGTTGATGTTCTACTGCCCTTTCGGCATAACTCTGCATCTTTGAGTTGATGGTGGTATAAATTCTCAGTCCGTCGGTATACAGGTCATAAGGTTCACCGTCCGGTTTCCGGTTTTTTTTGCACCATCCCTGAAGCGGGTCATCGCTCCATTTTGAAGAGTCTTTCTTATAATCGCTGTAATCCGAATAATTCTTCCGTTGCGGTTCACGTGTAGTCAGGGTTCTTCTAAGGTACTCCCTGAAATAGGTTGCCGGGCCCATATTATGCGATATCCTCCTGAATCTCAGGGTAAGAGGAAGATTTCTCAGGGAATCATGGACCTCTGTACTCAGGTATCCGTATTTCTCCATCTGATCGAGCACCACATTTCTTCTGCGCAGTGATCGTTCCGGATAAAGTTTGGGATTATAGGAACTGGGGTTTTTGGCCATACCAACAATTACGGCTCCCTGCTCTATTTTAAGGGAATCGGTTGACGTATTAAAATATACGTTTGCTGCAGATTTTATTCCCACAGCATTATTCAGGAAATCAATCTGGTTCAGGTACATGGTTATGATTTCGGCCTTGGTGTATGCCTTTTCCAGCCTAACGGCGATAATATATTCCTTGATTTTCTGCTTTAACCGCTGCAATACTGTCTCAGGCTGCTCGTGGAACAGCAATTTGGCTAACTGCTGGGTTATGGTGCTTCCTCCTCCCCTCTTGCCGAGGAATACAAATGCCCTGAAAACCCCTTTCAGATCAATGCCCGAATGCTTGTAGAACCTGTAATCTTCTGTGGCGATCAAGGCATCCACAAGGTGTGCAGGCAGATCATCATATTCTATGAAGGTACGGTTAAGATTCTGAAAATAGAAATTCCCGAGCACTTCACCATCCTCTGAAATCACCTGTGTTGCCAGGTCGATTTTCGGATTTTCGAGCGCAGCAATGTCAGGCATATACCCCAGTGCTCCCAGTGAGGCAAAGAAAAAGATCAATGCAGGGGATAATAACAGGGTAGCAAATACCGCCCAAAAAATGGTGCTGAACCTTTTCCTGTTCTTAACCGTTATTTTCATGATAATGACTCCCGTTTGCCGTAAAAATAATAATATTTGAATTAAAACTTTGAACTTAATAGTGTATTTGCTTTACTTTGCGGATATATTAATTTTTTTTGTTCATGATCAATAATCTGGTTATTGTAGAGTCTCCTGCCAAGGCAAAAACCATCGAGAAATTTCTCGGTAAGGATTTTCAGGTCAAGTCAAGTATGGGTCATGTTCGCGATCTTTCAAAAAAGGATTTCGGAATCGATATTAAGAACAATTTTAAACCCGTTTATATTGTTCCGGAAGACAAGAAAAAAATTGTTGCCGAACTGAAAAAGCTGGTCGAACAGTCTGAAACCATATGGCTGGCTTCTGATGAGGACCGTGAAGGCGAAGCAATTGCCTGGCATCTTTCGGAAGTGCTGAAACTCGATCCCGGGAAAACAAAACGAATTGTTTTTCATGAAATAACCAAAACCGCCATTCAGGATGCCATTCAGTCTTTCCGTTCAATTGACTTCAACCTTGTAAATGCACAACAGGCCCGCAGGATACTTGACCGGATCGTTGGTTTTGAGATCTCTCCCATTCTCTGGCGAAAGATCAAACCCTCGCTCTCGGCGGGAAGGGTGCAGTCGGTTGCCGTCAGGCTGATCGTTGACCGGGAACGCGAGATCAACCAGTTTGTAAGTACCCCATCATTTAAAATTACGGGGACTTTTCCGGTTACCGATAAAAATAATGTATCCGCAATGCTGAAGGCGGAGCTTCAGAAGAAATATCCCACTGCAAAAGAAGCCAGAGTGTTCCTTGAACTTTGCAAAACTGCTGAATTCGTTATTTCAGACATAACCACAAAACCCTCAAGAAAATCTCCTTCTCCGCCATTTACCACCTCTACGCTTCAACAGGAAGCCAGCAGAAAACTTGGTTTTTCCGTAGCACAAACGATGATGGTCGCCCAGAAACTATACGAATCGGGGAAAATAACTTACATGCGTACCGATTCGGTAAATCTTTCACAACTGGCACTGAACTCGGCAAAAAAGATCATCAGTAAAGAGTTCGGTGAAAAGTATGTGAATATCAAGAATTTCAAAACCAAGGCAAAAGGTGCCCAGGAAGCCCACGAAGCAATCAGGCCAACTTTTCTCGACAAGCCCGAAATCATCGGATCGGTGCAGGAGAAAAAACTATATGATCTGATCTGGAAACGTACGATTGCTTCGCAGATGAGTGATGCACAGCTCGAAAAAACCAATGTGACGATAACAGTATCAAATTCTGAAGAAGTTTTTGTCGCCACAGGTGAGGTACTCAAGTTCGACGGCTTTCTGAAGGTATATATTGAATCGACTGATGACGATACCGATAAAGGCGGCGAGAACCTGCTACCTCCTTCGAATAAAGGTGAGATGCTTAGGTACAGTACAATAGAAGCAGTGGAGCGCTTCAGCCATTATCCGCCCAGGTATACCGAAGCCAGTCTTGTTAGAAAACTCGAAGAGCTGGGTATTGGCAGACCATCGACCTACGCCCCGACCATTTCAACCATCCAGCAGCGCGGATATGTGCTGAAAAACGATAAGGAGGGTACAGAAAGAAAATATGCAACGCTGGTCCTGGATAAGGGTAAGATATCCGAAACCACAAAGACAGAATTTTATGGCGCTGAAAAGAATAAATTGTTCCCTGACAATATCGGACTGATCGTAAATGACTTTCTCGTGGAATACTTTGAGGATATCCTCGACTTTAATTTTACGGCCAGCGTGGAAAAGGAATTTGATGAGATCGCTTTGGGAAACAGGGAATGGACCGATATGATCAGGAAATTCTATGCAAAGTTCCATCCCCGGGTAGAGACGACTCTCAAAGAGTCGGAATATAGCAAGGGTGAGCGAATTCTGGGGACCGATCCCGAAACCGGGAAACCGCTGCTGGTAAAAATGGGACGCTATGGTGCCATTGCCCAGATCGGAGAAAATACCCAATCAGAGGAAGGTGAAAAACCTAAATTTGCAAGCCTGCGGAAAGGCCAGAACCTGGAAACCATAACCCTTGAAGAAGCCCTGCAATTGTTCAGACTTCCGCGGATCGTTGGTACATATGAAGATCATGACCTCACTGTAGGTATAGGAAAATACGGTCCTTATGTGCGGCACAACGGACAGTTCTATTCCCTGAAGCGCGGTGTGGATGATCCTTATACCATTGATTCGGGACGCGCCATTGAACTGATAGAGGAAAAAAGAACCAACGCAAAGAACAGGATAATCAAGGAGTTTAATGAAGATCCCACACTTAAAGTGTTAAATGGAAGGTGGGGACCGTATATCAATCGCGGAAAAGAAAACTTCAAGATTCCCAAGGGCATGGAACCTGCATCCCTGAGTTTTAAAGAGGTGAATAACATAATTGAAGAATCATTGAAAAAGAAGAAGACAAAAAAATAATACCGGGATTCCATGAACCTGAACCACTACTTTGAACCGGTGGAACTTATCAAACCTGATGACCGCTTCATTACCGGTGAATCGGTATTCGGAAAAAACCTCACCATTCATACGCCAAATTCCCCTATCGATGAAATCAGCAATTACAAACTTGCCCTTTTCGGTGTGCCCGAAGAGAGAAATTCATACAACAAAGGCACTGAGTTTGCACCGGACAGCATCAGGAACAGGCTCTACCAGCTATTCAGGATAAATGAGAAAACTAAAATAATCGACCTGGGTAACCTCAAACCGGGCAATACGTTTACCGACACATATTTCGGGCTCAGGGACGTCATCGGGGAACTCCTGATCAACCAGGTAGTTTCGGTAATTATAGGCGGATCACAGGATCTCACCAACGGTTGTTTTATGGGTTTTGAAGAAACCGGTAAACCGGTGAATCTGGTAACTATCGATTCGACAATCGACCTGAACAATTCCCCATCCGGATCAGACAGTTATCTTTCCGTACTGTTTGAAGACAGAAGACTTTTTAGCTATACGAACATAGGCCATCAGCAATATCTTACATCTGAGGAAAATCTCGAAGAGATCGCCAGGAAGAATTTTGACTCATTTCGTCTCGGCTCTGTCAGAAACCAGACCTCACTCACAGAACCTGTATTGAGAGATGCCAACCTGGTTAGCATGGACATCGGTTCAGTTAAACAGGGTGATTCTCCGGGAAGGCTTCATGCCTCTCCCAACGGATTCCATGCCGACGAAATATGCCAGATAGCAAGGTATGCGGGTACGAGCGACAGGATTACTGTTTTCGGGCTGTTTGAAATGAATCCGCGTTTTGACATTAACAATCAGTCGGCAAACCTTTCAGCACAGATCATCTGGCATTTCATTGACGGATTTGGCAGACGGCATTATGAATTCCCGGAACACGAAAATCAGGATTTCAAAAAATTCATCATCAGCCATGAAGACATGGAGCATGACCTTGTTTTCTTTAAGAGCTTGCGGACGGAAAGGTGGTGGATGGAGATCCCCGAAGTTAAAGCCTCAAAAAACATTGTTGTATCCTGTTCACAGGAAGATTATAACCAGGCCTGTAATCATGATATTCCGGACAGATGGTGGAAATTGTTCCAGAAGATCAACTGACAAGATGCCGAAAAGAATGATTTAGCTCACCCCATTCTAAAAAAACAGGTTAATTCGGTAACATAATCGCTCCAATTAAAGTATAACTAAGTTATTGCAGTATTTTCAATTATTAACAGGTGACTGTTAATTTAATTTGTTCGAATACAATATTTTTACTTATTTTACTTTTTATATAGTGAAAAGTCTGGAATAATAACTAGTAGATAAGCAAAAATATGCGCATCTCAATCAGTGCAGTTATTTCTTTTTTAGTCATGGTAAATTTATCCGCTCAACAGGAGTATCAGTTGAGTCAGTATATGTTTGACTTTATTTCTATAAACCCAGGGGCAGCAGGCAGCAAAGACGGTGTTTGTCTTAACGGTATATTCCGTAACCAGTGGACCGGAATTGAGGGAGCGCCTGAAGATGTCATATTTAACGGGGACGTTCCATTCAGGCTCCTGAAAAAAGATCATGGCGTTGGTTTGGCTGTTTTCAGGGAAAAGATCGGATTTTACGAAGATATCGATCTCAAGCTCGACTATTCTTACCGGGCCACTGTTGGTGACGGCAAGCTGGGGTTCGGCATCGGAGTTAATTTTCTGAACAGGGGCATTAAACCCAACTGGTATATTCCTGACAATGCCAACTATTATTCCCAGCCTGAAGGAGATCCGGCAATACCCCAGGAAGATGAAAAAGTCTGGGCCATCGACCTGAATGCAGGATTATTTTATTCTACCGAGGATCTTTACCTGGGTATATCATCGACACACATCAACCAGGCCAGTTACAAATTTCATAAAAGCAATAACGACGAGGTGCCGGATAAGATAAACCGAAATTATTATATTATTTCCGGATATACCATTCAACTTTCAAACCCGTCGTTTGAAGTCGTTCCATCCATACTCATACAATCCACAGGAAAGATCCACAAATTTGATTTAAATACGGTACTCGTATACAATAAAAAAATCTGGGGAGGCGTTACTTATAGACCCGGAGCTGCTGTGGTTGGTATGCTGGGTTTTGAGATACTTAATGGCGCCAAGATTGGATTTGCATATGATTTTTCCACAACAAGTATAACAAATTACGATAAATCATCGTATGAAGTTTTAATAAACTATTGTTTCAAAATAGGGGTCGACAGAACCCCACAAAAATATAAGAGTATTAGATTTTTATAATAATTTGATTAATTTTAATAAAAAAAAGCAACCAAGGATAATTACTTCAGATAAATACTTTTTACTATGAAAAAGATTATTTTCTTTTTTTCCGTTCTGACCTTGCTCATAATAAGCAGCTGTTCAAACTACAAGGGAGGTGAGCTCGTGGGTGTGCAAAACAGGCCGAAGTTTTTTGAGCCTGATCCTTTCGGAATGGTATTTATACCCCAGGGAAGTTATACCCAGGGGAACAACGACCAGGATGTTGCATGGGCACAAACCACATTCTCCAGGACCATTACTGTTGACCCGTTCTGGATGGACGAAACGGAGATTACAAATAACGAATACCGCCAGTTCATTTACTGGGTAAGAGACTCCATTATGAGGAGGATGCTTGGGGAACAGATCGACGATTACGTGATTTCTGAAGATGCTTTGGGAAATCCTATTGATCCTCCGGCAATTAACTGGGATATGCGGATTGATTTCAGGGATGAAGAAATCAATGAAATTCTCAGTGATCTTTATTTATCTGATAAAGAACGGTTTTTTGGCAGAAAAGAGATCGATACACGGAAACTTATGTACGAATATTTCTGGATTGATCTTAAACAGGCTGCTTCAAAAGCCAACAGGTATAATTTTGACACGAAACAGTACGAAGGATTCATCATGAATAACAACGGAGAACGCGTTGAAATCACCGACAGGTCTTCATTCGTCATCAGGGACGTTGTTAATGTTTATCCCGATACACTTTGCTGGATCGCAGATTTCACCTATTCATTCAATGAACCGTATACGACCAATTATTTCTGGCATCCGGCCTATGATAATTATCCGATTGTGGGTGTTTCCTGGAAACAGGCCTCTGCATTTTGTATCTGGAGAACTATGTTGTTGAATTCGGCACTGGTTCAGTCGGGCCAGCCGGGTGTTCATGACTACCGCCTTCCGATAGAATCTGAATGGGAATATGCAGCCCGCGGCGGACTCGATCATTCGATGTATCCCTGGGGTGGTTATTATACAAGAAATAAGGAAGGTTGCTTTCTGGCCAATTTCAAACCGTTGCGTGGAAATTACGCCGACGACGGTGGTGTGGTATCAATAGCAGTAGGTACTTACCAGCCAAATGAATACGGTCTTTATGATATGGCAGGCAACGTTGCAGAATGGACTTCCAGCGCATTCGATGAATCAGCCTATATTTTCTCGCATGACCTGAACCCGGATTACCGGTATAATGCCCGGCCAAATGATCCTCCGGTATTGAAAAGGAAGATCATCAGAGGTGGCTCATGGAAAGATATCGGCTATTATCTGCAGAACGGTACAAGGGCATATGAATACCAGGATACAGCAAAATCGTATATAGGATTCAGGTGCGTACGTTCTTACCTGGGAACTTAAAAACTAAACTATAACAAATCTTATCAAACATTAATAACTCAATTATATGGCTAGTATAGCGGATATTGTACAGAGTTCAGGCTGGAAAAATTTTATGGCAAAGCTTTACGGACTTGGGGCTTCGGTTGTAATCATAGGCGCTTTATTTAAGATTCAGCACTGGAAATTTGCAGGATTGATGTTAACACTGGGTTTATGTACGGAAGCTATCATCTTTTTCTTCTCGGCATTTGAACCATTGCATGAAGAACTGGACTGGACCCTTGTTTATCCTGAACTTGCAGGAATGAGTGATCCCGATGATATCGAACACTTTAAAGAAAGCCAGTTTAATGAAAGCAGACCCATTGAAAAAATTGAAACCCTGCTTGGTGATACCAATATCAGTGAGGAAGCAATAAAGAACCTGGGTGAGGGACTATCGAAACTCAGCATTACGGCAAACAGCCTTTCTGATCTGTCGGGTGCAACAGCTGCAACGAAAGAATACCTTGACAATTTGCAGAATGCTGCAAGTTCCATCGGATCGATGAACGAGGTGTACTCATTATCCACTGATTCCATCAAACAATCTGCAGGAAACCTCGCCAATGCTTACCTTCAGTCAGCAAGTGCGGTGGCAAAATCGGGCGCCGATGTGGCATCGACATATTCCCAGATTGCTGAAACAATAAGAACAGAACAACAATCAATAGCTCAGGGAGGAAAAGTATATGAATCGCATCTTGAATCCCTGAATAAGAACCTGTCTGCATTAAACTCTGTTTACGAACTTCAGATCAAAGAAGGAAACGAACATATGAAGGGCGCTCAGCAAGTCTACAGCGGACTTGAAGATATGATTAAGAAACTCAAAGATTCGGTGGATGAAACCAACCGGTATAAAGAAGAGATCGTGAAATTGCGTGATAATCTATCTTCTTTAAACACCATTTACGGGAATATGCTTTCAGCAATGAATGTGATGACCGGAAAATAACCCAGAAACGTTAATATCACAGTAGACTGAAATGGCTCACGGCAAAGAAACACCCAGACAAAAAATGATCGGCATGATGTATTTGGTGCTGACAGCATTGCTGGCACTAAATGTATCAACGAGTGTTTTGGATGCGTTTAAGATTATTGATGAAGGATTGACTAAAACACAGAACACACTGTATGATAAAATTCAGGAAGTATATAAACGGTTCGACATGCAGTATAACCTTAACAAAGCTAAGGTAAAAGTATGGAGAGACAGGGCAAATATGGTCAAAGAGCGAGCCGACTCACTTCATAACCATATCCAGGATTTAAAGTTGCTTGTGCTTAGGGAAGCTGAAAAAAAGAATTATGATAAAATTGTTAAGAAAGACGGGGACTTAAATCGTGATGAAGTGGAGGCAGTGACTGACTATGATACACCGGCAAGAATTATGATCGGGGAAGAATTGGGCCCTAACAGCAGGGCTACAATTCTGAAGAACGAGATCATTGATTTCAAAAAATTCCTCCTCGATTTTGCCCCGGTGGAAAATACAAAACTCAGGGAGTCGATTGAAGGCAGCCTGGATACTGAACCCCCAAAGAGTGAAAAAAGGAAAAAACCGGAATTTTCGACATGGGAACAGCATAAGTTCGGACATTCACCCCTGATGGGGTATATTGCCATCATGTCGAGCCTGCAAATTAACGTGAGAAATGCCGAATCGGAAATTGTGAACTACCTCTACTCACGAATTGATGAAGGCGCAATCCCATTCAATGAACTTGAAGCCACCATCATTCCGAATACAAATTACGTGATCAGGGGAAACAAGTACATTGCACAGGTTTTTATTGCAGCCAGGGACACTACATCACCACCTGATGTGTATGTAACAGAAAGTGCAAATCCTTATAAGGAAGTGAAGGATCTCGTTACCGGCGCAGTTGTCGGCTACGCAAGAAGAGACGACCTTACCTACAGAAAATTGCCCATTGACCCGGCCACCGGAAAAGCAATATATGAAATGCCCGGTTCAGGCACCGGTCATAAAGAATGGGGAGGAATTATCGAGATCAAGGGACCCAGCGGTACAATCAGCAAACCCTTTAAAGTGTCTTACCAGGTTGCGGAAGGCAGCGTGGTGGTTTCTGCGACCAAAATGAACGTATTTTATCTGGGTGTGGATAATCCTGTGGATATTTCTGTTGCCGGTGTTCCGGCAGATAAAATAGATGCTGATAACTCCAACGGGGCGATTATCAGGTCGGGCGGATCATGGATAGTCAGGCCCAGAAGACCCGGAAACAGCATGATAAGGGTATTCGCAACATTAGAACAGAAGAGAGAAGTTGGCTTTAAAGAGTTCAGGGTTAAAACCGTGCCTGATCCGGTGGCTATGGTAGCCAATCAGAAAGGCGGAATGATCGATAAAAACCTCCTGCTTGCTCAGACCGGGGTAGCAGCGGTAATGGAAAATTTCGATTTCGACCTTACCTTCACAGTTACCGAATTTACAGTATTGTGTATTGTACAGGGATTTGTAAGGGACTCCAAATCAAACAACAACAGGTTCACCGATCAGCAGAGAAATATTATCGCAAACCTGAACAGAGGAAATCCAGTATATATTCAGGACATTAAAGCCATAGGACCCGATGGTTCCGTGAGACCCCTGGGTACAATAAATTTTAAGATCAATTAACTTTTAAATCATACATGATGAAACGAGTTGTTTTATTTCTGACCGGAATGATAGTTTGTGTAGGGTTTGCTCTGCAGACCAGAGCACAGGATGTGCTTACAGAAGTTTACACACGTGAACATATACCAAATAAGAAACCAGTTCCTTATGCATATGTAAGGGAAGCAGATGTGATGTGGGCAAAAGATATTTACAGGATAATCGATCTTCGCCAGAAACAAAACCTGGCACTTTATTATCCTATTAAACCGATCGGCGACCGGTTGAACCTCGTTGAATTATTGCTGCACGGTATAGATAACGAAGGTATAAGGGCCTTCTCCACTACCGACCTTAAAAACGAGTTTACCATACCCATGACACGCGACCAGATTGACGAGGCGTTTGATTCGGGCCTTGACACGATGAAAGTTGCCGATGTCAACACAGGTGAATTAAAAGATGTTGTACTCGATAAGCCCAGGAAAACAGATGAAGTTAAACAAGTACTGATCAAAGAAAAATGGTTCTTCGACAAAAACGCATCCATTATGAAAGTACAGGTTGTGGGAATATGCCCGATCAGGGTATACAACCAGTTGGACGATCAGGGTATGCCAACAGACCTTGTTTTGAGAAAACTTACCTTCTGGGTGTATTTCGACGAAGTAAGGCCTTTGCTTGCCAATCACGAAGTATTTAACCGCAAAAACGATGCACAGCGGATCTCCTTCGACGATTTCTTCTGGCAGAGAAGGTTCAGCAGCTATATTATAGCCGAATCAAACGTATATGAAAACCGCTGGATCAGCTCATATGCTCTTGGCATGGATGCCCAGCTTGAAGCTGAGAAGGTGAAAGAATGGATCTTTAATATTGAACACGATCTCTGGGAATATTAATCGTTCCCCATGAAATAAAAAACAACTCCCATTAAAAGAAAAATCCCTGAACAAAGTTCAGGGATTTTTTATTGTATGTTATATGTAATCTTCACCCTTCTCAAGCTTTACATCGTTGACAAAGAGCTTAATCTTCTGCTCGTCTTTTTTCCTGCAAACCAGAAGCACATTATCGGACTCGACAACAATAAAATCATCCAGTCCCTGCAAAACAGTCAATTTATCGCTAGGTACATTCACCAGGCAGTTTCTGGTATCGTATACAAACACGTTATCCCCCTTAATCGTATTCTTATTCTCGTCCTTCTCAAGCCTGTCATACAACGATCCCCATGTTCCCAGATCCGACCATCCGAAATCAGAACACAGCACATAGACATTATCGGCTTTCTCCATTATGCCATAGTCAATTGAAATATTGCGGCAACCCGAATATGCATCGGAAATGAACTGGAGTTCTTCAGGTGTATTGTATTTACCGGCTCCTCCCTTAAAAACACTTTCTACTTCGGGAAGGTGTTTTTCAAATGCAGCATGAATGGATTTTAATGACCAGAAAAACATTCCCGAATTCCAGAAGAAATCACCACTCTCAAGAAATAACCTGGCCATTTCAAGATCCGGTTTTTCAGTGAATGTTTTAACTTTCCGAAAACTTTTGTTCAATTCAATTTCCCCCTTTTCACCATTTATCTGTATGTATCCATATCCTGTCTCCGGTCTGTTGGGTTGAATACCAAGTGTCAGCAGGCTATCGTTTTCTGCTACAAATTGCAGACCTTTCTGCACTACTTCCCTGAACTCGTTTTCCAAAAGGATAAGATGGTCGGAAGAGGCCACCATTATCTTTGCATCCGGATTTATTTCACCTATTTTATTGTTGGCATAGGCTATGCACGGAGCAGTGTTCCTCCTTAAGGGTTCCAGCAAAACCTGCTCTGCCTTGAGCATAGGAAGCTGCCTGAGAACAAGTTCTCCGTAATCTTCACTGGTTACCACAAGAATGTTTTCCGGAGGAAATACCTCTTGTATTCTTGAATAGGTAAGCTGCAATAACGATTTTCCTGTACCGAGAATATCCAGAAACTGTTTTGGCTTTTTCGTCCTGCTGAGTGGCCAAAAACGGCTGCCAATGCCACCTGCCATTATTACGCAGAAATACTCTTTATTCATTTCAAATCCTTCGTTTTTTAAGTATATAAATATACTACTTTTAAATTGTACTTTTTTTACCCGTTTTGACAGAATAGAACCATTATTCTATCAACTACTTCATATCCATGATTTATGAAATTGTTTTTTTATATGGATGAACGTGTAAAATTATTATATCTTCGGAATTAAATTTAAAGACACTATGCTTACAACCTTCGGACGTTACCTGATATTGATGTACAGGGTTTTTTCAAAACCTGAAAAAACACGTATTTATCTTCGGGAAACAGTCAGGGAAATAGAAAATCTTGGTCTGAATTCTTTAGGTATTGTGATCATAATTTCCATCTTTATCGGAGCTGTTATAACATTACAAACCCGTTATAATCTTGAGAGCTCCTGGATACCTCTTTACCTTATCGGCCTGACGGCCAGGGATACCATTCTTCTGGAATTTTCATCCACTATGGTGGGATTGATCCTTGCAGGTAAGGTCGGCTCAAATATTGCATCCGAAATCGGACACATGAGGATCACCGAGCAGATCGATGCTCTGGAAATGATGGGAATAAATTCAGCCAGCTACCTGATCCTGCCTAAGATTGTTGCTGCGATGATCTTTAATCCTTTTCTCACTGTTATCAGCATGGTGGTTGGTATATTCGGGGGATGGCTTGCAGCTATAGTTACTGGTGCATTGTCTTCTGCCGATTACATTTATGGTATCCAATACTGGTTCGTTCCCTTTTATGTCACCTATGCACTGGTGAAAACCATCGTTTATGCCTTCATCATTACAACGGTATCTGCTTACTACGGCTATTACGTGCAGGGAGGTGCACTTGAAGTAGGGCGATCCAGTACTAAAGGTGTCGTATACAGCAGTATTTTTATACTGCTGAGCGATGTGATTCTTACACAGTTAATGTTAGCCTGATGATTGTAGTTGAAAATATTTCAAAATCATTCAACGGAGAATCCGTTTTAAATGACATATCCGTTCGCTTTGAAAAGGGTATGACAAATCTTATTATCGGGCGCAGCGGCTCCGGAAAAACAGTGCTCATGAAATCGATCACCGGACTGCATGAAGTTGATTCGGGCTCGATCTTTTTTGATGAACGGGATTTTGTAAACATGTCATTTACCCAACGGAAGGAAATCAGGAAAGAAATGGGGATGCTTTTCCAGGGAAGTGCATTGTTCGACTCTCTTACGGTCGAGGAAAATGTAATTTTTCCGCTGCAAATGTTCGGAGATATGACCTACGAAGAAAAGCTGGAACGCGTTAACTTCTGCCTGAACAGGGTAAATCTCGAAAATGTAAATGCCCTTTACCCGGCCGAATTAAGCGGCGGAATGAAGAAGAGAGTGGCCATTGCCCGGGCTATTGTTCAAAATCCTAAATACCTGTTTTGCGATGAACCCAATTCGGGACTCGACCCCAAGACAGCTATCTTAATCGATAACCTGATCAGCGAAATTACACATGAATACAATATTACCACCGTGGTGAATACCCACGATATGAATTCTGTTATGGAAATCGGTGAAAAAGTAGTGTTTATTTATGAAGGCATCAAATGCTGGGAAGGTTCAAATGCCGATATCCTGAATTCCTCGAACGAATACCTGAATGATTTTGTATTTGCATCGAACCTGGCAAAAAAAATCAGGGATCTGCAAAAAGATGGTGGTTAATCATCCAGTTCCTCGTAATCGACATATTCTCCCTTGTCCTTGTTTACCATCTTATCGTGCTTTGAAAGATAATCAATGGTTACATCACCCTCTTTTTTCCTGCTGTTCCTGAATTCAGTACCCTTTCCCCTGTTTCCACCTCCCCCTGAATAGCCTTTTACAAAAGGGTATATTACAAATACAGTTACCAGCCTCCACAGAAAATAGATCAGCGCTATGAACAGTATGGTCCTTAACAAACCCATCGGTTTAACGTTTGGGCAAAAGTAACCAAAAAAAAGGAATAAAACAGGTACTGCAGCCTGGTAAAGAAGGCTGACCGGTAATCAATATATAAGCGGCCGGTCCCTGAATGCCTTTTTGCCACCCCTGCAGGCAAAAACCAGGTTAAACCCCACCCGGAAGTTAACCGACCGTGCTGTATAGGGTATAAGCACACCGGAAGATTTGTCGCGTGCATACACAAGAGGAATATTATCGCTGATCAGGTACCAGTTAAAGGGTCCTGCTTTGAGCGCCAGGCCCATCCCAAAATTATTGAACGTTCTGTTCATGATGGCGTAGTTGAAAGTAGCCGAAACCATTTTTAACGGGTAAAAATTGACCGAAAGATTGAGCTGTTCCCTCAACCTCCCTTTGAATATCTCCGTGCGAGATAATATACTAACACCGATCTCGGGGATAATATCGTACTTTGCACCCAGATAAACCTTGGCAGGTAAAAATGTGGTGTATGCTGTCTGAGTGTTGTTCAGGGTAAACGTGTTCTCCAGCGAATCGAGCAGCAGTTCACCAAACTTCCTATCGCTTGTATCATTAATAATAGTTTCAATACCGTCAAATACAAAATCAGCATTCTGGCTGATATTGTATGTAAAACTCTTCCACCGGATATATCCCAGGTCAAGGATACTTGCCGACAGGGTCAGCTTATCTATGGGTTTAACATGAATGCCCAGGTCAAGTCCGAGGCCGAAATTGCCGGTAACGGCATCGATCGCCTTAGACGCATTTATTTCATCATCTGTCTCAATGTCATCGAATTTGAATTGGCCGTCATCATTCGTTTCAATGGTAACAAAAGGAAGTGAAGCATTCACTTCAAACTGAGAGTGTGCCGTCCATACCTCATCGGTCATCAACGTAATATTCGTCTTTTTTGTTGAAATATTTGCTTGTCCGAACAACAGCTTGCCACGGTACCCAATGGTAAATACGTCGTTTAACTTATGGGATACCCCCATTGCAAATTCGAGGTAACTCATCAAATTCACGCCAAATCCGCTGAAATCGAACTCATCTCCGCGTGAGTTACCATAATAGGCAAAATCGATCAGATCGCGGGGATATGCAAAACGGGTGAAAATACGCTGCGTAATATCGAATGACTGATACATATTCCCTGCCCTGTATCCATACGAAGCAATATTCGTACTGACGTCGGTGGAAACATAATTGG
This sequence comes from uncultured Bacteroidales bacterium, assembly GCA_964503885.1. Taxonomy (GTDB): domain Bacteria; phylum Bacteroidota; class Bacteroidia; order Bacteroidales; family UBA10428; genus CAZDCD01. Next base: position 85,127 of record CAZDCD010000002.1, on the reverse strand, counting down.
ATTTGCCGAAGTTGTCAAAAAAGTCGGCAAATTCCGCATCGGGATGCAACGGATGTATCAGTGAATCGCCGCTCATGAAAAAGATATCTTTTAAACCGAATGCGCTATTCTCAACGTTAACCTGAAAAGGTGAAAGGCCCGGCAACCCAAGATAAAAGCCGCATCGTGGCTGTGTGGCCGGATTGAGCTGATGCGACTGCGGTACATTCGGCATGTAATACATGACGCTGCTTGGCTGCGATAAAGCTGAAAATTGCATAAGAATTAAACCGGACAACAAAAAACCAGTATACTTTCCGATCCTCTTTATTCTTTTCATGATTATCGTTTTCAGTTTAGCTTAGATATTTAATCGTTCAGCGACCCACGGTAATAAGCTTTGGTATCAAGATTGAACCTGAAATTGAATGAATAGTAATCGAGCAGTTTCACTGAACTTACCGTACCCACATTGTATGAACTGAGTTTGCCGATCACGATCATATTGTTGGCCACATTGATGAGGTTATCGATCTCATTCCTGTTCAGGTCAATAAGGCCACGGGATTCGGTAACCTGATCCATTATTGTTATGCCATTTGCATCAACCGGTGCTGCCTCAATGAACAGACGATTGCTCAAATCATTGAACTGGATGGTATCGTATGTAACATCGGCTATTGAATCGTACAGGATGATATAACCGTCGATATTTAACGGAAATTCATTCCTGAACCAGTAATACAATCGTGCATATTCGATATACTGTGTTTCGGTAATTTCCACATCTTTTAAATCGATTTTAACGGTATCCCTGAATTCCAGGTCTGCCCTGAATTCAAGAGGGATTTCCACGTCCAAGTTTACATTTATATAGCTATTGCCCAGTATAAAATTAGGAATCCCCGTGTCTCCATCGGGATTGGCCATAATAGCTGCCCTGGTACCTATCTGAACCGGGGGCGGAAATACCAGGAACTGGTCGATGTTGGACAAATTATTCCGCCCGAAGGTTAACCTGCCTGAAGTTTCAGGGTTCCTGTAATCGGCGGCATTGGGTATCATCTGCAATCCTGGCAACAATACCACACTATCGTTATCTTCAAATATTCCTTTTATATTCAGGTCGATACCCATCGGAAAACCGAATGTATGATCGTAGTCAAGGTATATTCTTGGATTCGTGATGGCGAACATACCCGACAATCCCTGAATATCACCAAGATTGGTTTCAAGGATCGTATCCGAGGAAAAGGTTGAATCACCCGCATAACCAAAGATCACCTCAAAATCGTTGATATCATTAATGCTCATGCTGACATTGGCAAAACTGTTGGCTTTTATGGTATCGGGACCATTTACGACAACAACCACCCGCAAGGTAAAATTGAATTTTGACGTATCCGGATTCGAGTTATCAAATATAATCTTTGCATTCCTGAGGGGGATATCGTGTATCATATGATAATCTCCCGAAACCCTGCTCAATGTAAAAATTGTATCTATCGGCTGGTCATTCAGCAAAAGGTTGGGGCTGGTGATTTCAAAATAACCGTCTGAACTGTAATTTGAGGCTATTTCCAACCTCACATACCCGCTATTGGTGAAAATACTGTCGACCTGCATGGTGCTTTCGAATGACAGATCAAGGTTTTCAATTTGCTCATTTATATAGATATCGTCGAGGGGGTAAATGATATCAGTGGGTCCCGATTCAAGCTGATACACCTGTGTGCCCTGATCGGGAATATTCACAAAATCAGCTACATTGAGTGCAAGTATGCTGTCAAGATTCAATAACAGGTATATGGAATCGCCGTTGAAGTGCACAACCGTGTCTTCAGAATCTTCCCTGAAAAGGTCTCTTATGGTAAATGATCCTTTAACGAGTGGTGTGTAAATCCCAGGCTTGTATTCAACCTGTGATGACAGTTTATCAAAATCAAGCTCTTCTTTTACACAAGATTGGGCCATCATCATGACGACAACAGCAAAAACCGGAAGGGTATAAACTAGCGTTCTGATCTGTTTCATTATGGTGATTCGTTTCAATTATTCTTATTGTACGATGTAATTGTATAAAAAGTTGTTCTCTCCGCCAACAATCAGGTTAAAATGTGAAACCGTACTTCCCAGGTATCCAATGCTGAAGAGGGTGGTTCCCGTAAGCGGAAATCCCTTATATAGCAATCCGTTATTGTTGATCAGGTAGATGCGTTTTTCCTTGCCGGAAACAACACCTATTTTCCTGTCGCTTGCTGAAAAATGGTAATATGCCGGAGGAAGGTCGATTGTGGCCTCAAAATCGTATTCAAAGAGCTTCTTTATTGATGCATTAAATACCATTAATGCATTCCGGTCAAGGAAAATAAAATCATTCTGTCCGTCGCCATCGATATCCTTCAAATCAAAAAAATGGTCTTCAGAGAATTTTTTGATACCTGTTTTTGCAACGTGTCCGTTGAAATAAATAAAACATACCTGCCCGCTGGTATCTGTAGTAACAATCCGGTTCTTTTTCGGATCTGATGAAGTATCCAGGTAATAATTATTGTTTTTTGATTTGGGAATAAGCTCTTCGACACTTACCCTTGTTTCTCCCCGTCGGTTGAGAATATATGTTTTAAGCCTGTCACCGAAAACAATATAATCTTTATCGCCAATCCTGAAATGGTTTAACGGCTGAGTGATCAGGTCTTCGGATTTGCCGAAATTCCACCCGTTTACGATTGTTCCTTCAACTGTGTAGGCATATACCTTCCTGTCTTCACCCGGAATAAACAACCTGTAATTTTTGTTGTTTTCATAATCCACCAGTGAAACACCGCATGTTGCCGGTGATCTAAGCTTAACAGGATATCGTTCCACATAATTCCCGTTCCTGTCTATCAGATGAAGGTAATTTCTTGTGCTGAACAGGATCTGAAGTTTTCCGTTTTTATAATAATCAACCTGATAGACTGCACTGTTGATTCTTTCACCAATATTTTCTTTCCAGAGAATTCTTCCTGCCTGATTGATCAGGTAAATTGTATTCCGCATGTCCTGGAGAAAAATTTCGGTTTGTTTTGTATTGTGATTGACTACAAATTGCGGCTTACAATTCACCGCGGTATCGAGCAAACTTTCCCATACCGTATGGGGCTCATCCTTATATTCGGTGAGAGTTTTACAGAAGATATTGGTATACATTAGGTTACTGCCTGAGCTCAGCTGCAATCCGAACACCTGAACCTTTTGAAATACTCCGATATTATGTTCCCATGCTTTCAGGATATCGGACCTTAAAAATCTTGAAAAATCCATCGGGGCCTTGCTCAGGTCAGCATAGAAACTCAATGTTGTACGGGGTGAAAGGTTGTTTTTATATTCCCGGTAAGCAATATCGGTGATCAGGGTTTTGCTCAATACATTGTCGTGGATCAAATCCGACAGCGACCCTGTTGAATTTCCGAACACAAGATAGTTATCGATTAGCGTAAAATAGTGTTGATCCAACCCCTTAAAAAAATCACCCATAAACTGTCTGAGAAAATCATCAACCGGCCATTTGTAAATCCAATACGTCAATTCGTTGTCTATTTTGCATGCATAACGGTAGTTTTCTGCCGATACACTTTTATTGCGGGCGATTCCTGCCAATGCTTCAACCAGTTTTTTCTCGGTATGGCTGTGACTTTTAATGGTGAAAACCACCAGAATATCCGGCTTTTCATTTACATGATTAGGGGTTTTCATAGCAACTGCCATCTCTCCGTCAAGCAAATCATAAAAACTTTGTGAGATATCCATATTGTACCTGCTCTTCAGCAGGGCGACGTTTTTCTGGTATTCATTATATTTTCCATTATTCTGCAGAACGGAGTTAAAATTTTTCAGGTATTCCTGGGTGTTAGATAACGAAAGCATTATATAAGATGAAACGGTTGATGGCAATATATTATCTACCGTAATGCGTTTGGGGGACTGGTTACGGAAAATTGTGAAGAGCTGTAAAGCCGAATCGCTTATTGCAGTGAATCCGTTCAGAAGCAACGCTTCTGAATTCATATTCAGATCGAGTTCCGCCCAAGCTGCAAAATTATTGTATCCGCGGATCTGTGGCCGGTAATCTGGTTTAACGAGAGGAGTCAGCAGATTGGTAACATGCGCGTAATTTATAAAAACGCTGGCAGGTACGTTTTTCCCTGCCGTATTATAGACTTTGCTGAAATACCTGTCTGCGGTCAACGGACTACCTGTTAAGTACTGCCTTATTGCATCTTCCACGAGTATTGATGAAAAGCTCAAAATGAACAACCCGTTACCTGTGCTGTAGGAAAAATTTCCGAGCTTTTTCTGGTCAAGGAAACGTACATCAGTAATGGTGTATCCTTCATATTTTCTGGTGGAGACCGTTCCCAAATTTATTACCAGCGATTTGATCATTTCTGCCACACGTTTTTCGCTGAACGTTTTCGGTGTCTTGATCACATGAAGGAAACTCGATTTGCCATTTCCGGTCACATGGCCTGAAATATACCAGGGATTACCATGAAGCAAAGATCTTACATCCTGGTTCCGGCTGATTAGGGAATCGAGAAATTCCAACTGGCTGTTTAACCTTTCAAAGACACCTGTGTTCGCGAGTTCCTGCCATACCGGGTTATCATTCATGTCATCGGTCAGCTTTCTGAAATCATTGACCCTGAAAATTAATCCCGCATTTAAAGGGATTGCTTTTAGAGGCTCGCCGGGCATTCTGTTCCGGGTTCTCACCAAGATAAATACAATGGATAATACTATAATGATCGCAAACGATACCAGCGAAATGATCAGCCTCTTAGTCATGTTACCCTTGATATTGCTATTAACCCAAATTTAGAAAATATATTTATTCTCTCAATATTGAGTTACTAACAGAGGCGTCGGATCGGGTATCCTGAAAAACCCATCCGAAAAGATGTCCTGCTGGAATCCGCTACCTGTTATGGTTCAAAAATCACGCTGTTCCCGGCTTGTTTTTAAGATTTTCTGTCTGCAGTGTTCCGGATATATACAAGACAACATATGGCTACCAAAAGCAGACTGTTGGCAACATGAAAGTAATTGATCACATGTCTGACGCCAAATAGCTGCAATCTGAGCACTAAAGACAGGAAGGCCAGGATAATAATAAGTCCGGCTGCCGAACCGGTAATCCAGGCAATCACATTGAGTGCTTTCATACACGTTGATTTAGAATTTAATCATATAAAGAAAAGATAATATTCAGTTTTTTATCTTATAACAAACTACCCTGTTATCGTTAAAAGTTGGTACCAGCAGGTAACTCATTTTAATAATATAATCGATATCTGCCGCATTTATTTTGGCCGGTGTTGTATCGATAAGTGTTTCCTTTTCCTTTGATTTGTATGCACGGTATACATTCCCCTGCCAGTCTGAGATCAGGTAATTTCCCTTTCCGTCAGCAACAAGTCCGTCGATACCTCCTGTATTTAAAATATAGTCGCTTATTGATTTTGTATCAAGGTCAATGCTCACGATCATGCCGTTGGCCCCGGCAAGAAGCTTGTTTTTCCCGACCCATAACCCGTTTATACCTTTCAGCTTATCGGATTTAACGAACAATTCCACCCTGTCATTTTGCAACAGGTAAACTGCCTGATCCTTAGAGTCTGAGACAAATACTTTTCCATCAGGAGTAACCGAAATGTCGTTGAGAAACTTTGCGTTTTCCACAGCATAAGCTCTGCTGATCATACCGCTGGGTATATCAATCTCAATAATGTTGGTTACATCGGCAACATAAAGATTGTTCCCGATGATGCCCATACCTTTCGGGTCCTTCAATTCGGTTATCCAATTCAGATTCAATATCTTACCTTCGAGAGAAATGATAGAGATAAACCCGTCATTGCCCTTCTCCCCTGTATAGTCTGCCATATTTGAAACATAACAGACATTTCTTGCCGCATCATATAGAACGGATTCCGGTGTTTTGAGTCCCTCAGAGGTGGCCCAGAGCTTTTCAACCAGGTCAGAGATAAATACAGTCTGTGAAAACAGCTGATTGCCCGTTAAAAGAATGAGTAATGATATGATCGTTTTCATAATAAAAGTTTTAGGGTTGAACATGTAAAGTAAAGGTACATCAATTTTATCGGATTTTCAATCATTAATAAATTGTATATCAAAAAAATAAGTTCGGTATGGAAATCTTTTTAACCACCTCCCCGATTATTCTGAAAAAAATGGTATTTTTGCAGCTCAAAAAAAAGCGGATGTGGCGGAATTGGTAGACGCGCTAGACTTAGGATCTAGTGCCTTAAGGCGTGGGGGTTCGAGTCCCTTCATCCGCACCTTCAAAAAACCCGACCGCGAAATACCCTGAACAAAATGGTTGTTTCAGCGGTCTTTTTATCATACAGGCAAAATTTGTTAATAATGAACATTAGCAGAGAAAAAACAGATGAACTCAACTCGGTGGTTACAATTACCATCGGAAAAGAAGATTATGAAGGGCGGGTTAACAATGTGCTGAAGGATTACAGGAGAAAAGCCAGGATCGACGGATTCAGGCCCGGTATGGTGCCTTTCGGGCTTATCAGCAAAATGTACCGGAAACCGGTACTTGCCGATGAAATCAACAAGATCTTATCGGAATCACTCACCAAATTCATTGTGGATGAAAAACTTCAGATTCTTGGTGAACCCCTTCCGAACGAAGGGTACAAACCTTCAGTGGACTGGGACCGTGATGAAAGTTTTGAATTTGTGTTTGATCTTGGCCTGGCACCCGAAATAGATATAACCGTAACACAAAAAGATAAATTCACGTTTTACCGTATTAAGATCGATGATAAAATACGGAATGAATACATTGATAATTACCGTTCTCGTCTTGGTTCGTTCAAAACCATTGAGGCCAGTGACGATAAGGCTATGATCACAACCGATCTGTTTCAGTGTGATGCAGAGGGTAACATCATTGAAAATGGCATACAGGTTACCGATGCGAAGCTATCGGTGCAGCTTATTAAAGATGAAAAAGCGCTTGCGCGGTTCACCGGACTAAAACCTGGCGATGAGATACAGGCAAACCTGAAAACGGTTTTTCCGAACAATACCGAACTGTCCGGTTTACTCCGGATCAAAAAAGAAGAAGTTGATCTGATCAATGGTGAATTTAAAATCAACGTTAAATCGGTTGAAAAATTCGAAAAAGCCGAAATAACCCAGGCTTTCTATGATCAGCTGTTCGGAAAAGATGCAGTGAAAACCGCTGATGATTTTAACAATAAACTCGACGAAATAATCAGGGCAGACCTGAACAAGGAGAGCGATTATAAACTGCGCTTTGATATCCGCGATTATCATGTCAAAAAATTCAAAAAGAGCCTGCCCGAAGCATTTCTGAAAAGATGGCTTGTTGAAGTCAATAGAGAAAAGTATACCGAAGAACAAATCGAGAAAGATTTTGCGCATTTCCTTGAAGACCTGAAATGGCAGCTGATCAAGGAAAAAATAGGCAAAGACAATACGATTAAGGTTACCGAAGAAGATCTGCTCGACTATGCCAAAGGGTATGCACGCATGCAATTTGCCCAATATTACGGGATTACTGATATACCCGAAGAACATGTGAACAAGTATGCCCAGGAAATGATCAAGAAAGAGGATGAACGAAGGAACTTCGCCGAGAAGAAATTAGAAGAAAAAATCATTGATTTTATCAGGCTCACCGCTAAGATTGAGGAAAAGGAAATTTCGTCCGAAAAATTCAACAAATTGCTTGAAAAATAGTTAATACATAAATACCTTAGTGAAAAATTACAATGGATACAGGTAAAGATTTCAGAAAATATGCAGTAAAATATTCGGGAATTAACAGCCTTACTCTGGATAAATATACCTCAGTCATGTCGAGTTACATTTCTCCGACGATCATCGAAGAGCGGCAGTTGAATATCGCACAGATGGATGTTTTCTCGCGTTTAATGATGGACCGTATTATATTTCTCGGATTGCCTATCGACGATTATGTGGCCAACATCATCCAGGCACAACTTCTTTATCTCGATTCGGCCGACCCGGGAAAAGATATCCAGATCTATTTTAATACCCCCGGAGGTAGTGTCCATGCGGGACTGGGAATATATGACACCATGCAATATGTAACCTGCGATGTAGCCACCACCTGTACAGGTATGGCAGCCTCTATGGGAGCGGTTCTGCTTTGTGCCGGCGAAAAAGGAAAACGCAACGCACTAACGCATTCACGCATCATGATACATCAGCCCATGGGAGGAGCTCAGGGACAGGCCGCAGATATTGAAATCACTGCACGGGAAATCCTCAAGCTAAGGAACGAATTGTACGCCATTATTGGCAAACATACCGGGAAGAAAGTTGAACAGGTTCATAAGGACGCCGACCGCGACTTCTGGATGACTTCAAAAGAAGCGCTCGAATATGGAATGATTGATGAAGTACTTGAAAGACAAGCAAAAAAGTAAAACAATATTCTTAAATGCGAATATTATTTAGTACTTTAGCATAGTATTTACATCAAAATATCTCAGGAATTGGCTTATACAATGGACAAATGCTCATTCTGTGGCAGGGATAAGAAAGATACCAACCTGTTGATTGCCGGAATTTCAGGGCATATATGCGATAGCTGTATCGAACAGGCATATGATATAGTCCAGGAAGAACTGAAGAAAAAAAGTGAATTTGATGTAAATTCCATTAAGCTTTTAAAACCTATGGAAATCAAGAAATTTCTTGATTTTTATGTTATCGGACAGGAAGAAGCCAAAAAATTCATTTCGGTTGCCGTATATAACCATTATAAAAGGCTCATGCAATCGAACCGGCGGGATGAAGAGGAAGTGGAGATCGAAAAATCAAACATCATTCTTGTTGGGGAAACGGGTACAGGCAAAACACTGCTGGCCAGAACAATCGCAAAGATGCTGCATGTACCTTTCACCATTGTTGACGCCACAGTGCTGACCGAAGCCGGTTACGTGGGAGAAGATATCGAGAGCATTCTCACAAGATTACTCCAGGTTGCGGATTACAATACCGAAGCAGCTGAAAAAGGAATCGTATTTATTGATGAGATCGATAAGATTGCACGAAAAGGCGATAATCCTTCCATTACCAGGGATGTTTCCGGCGAAGGGGTTCAACAGGGACTGCTTAAGCTGCTCGAAGGATCGATTGTGAACGTGCCACCCCAGGGAGGAAGAAAACACCCCGACCAGAAGATGATCCCGGTGAATACCAAAAACATTCTGTTCATCTGCGGTGGAGCTTTTGACGGCATAGAAAAGAAAATAGCACAACGGCTCAACACCAAGATCGTCGGTTACAAGGCATCCAAAAGTGTCGATCGCATTGAACGCGAAAATCTTCTCCAGTACATTGCACCACAGGATCTGAAGTCATATGGAATGATCCCCGAAATAATCGGCAGGCTGCCGGTACTTACTTACCTGCACCCGCTCGATCGCGATACCTTGCGCAATATACTCACGGAACCCAAGAATGCCATTATCAAGCAATATGTAAAATTATTCATGATTGATGGTATTGACCTGGAATTCGACCATGAGGTGCTGGATTATATTGTTGACAAAGCCGTTGAATTTAAGCTGGGCGCCAGGGGCCTGAGGTCAATCTGTGAACATATCATGATCGATGCCATGTTCGAACTCCCCTCGACCGCCACGAATAAAATGGTTGTTTCATGCAAATATGCTGAGGAGAAACTTGAGAAAGTAAATATTAAGCGGTTAAAGGTTGCTTAAGTATTTAATATTAGCTTATTTATAAATATCAGCGTAAAAAATTTTCAAGAAATATTTGTTTTTTAGCCCGATAGAAATATATTTGTAACTCTTTTTCGAGACCATGAACAAGGTGATGCATACAAACTGGTGGTGGCAAAGTATTCTCCGAAAACCGTGAGAAGCGATCCCTATTGTATGTACTGAAGATATATAAGGCGGCCTATCGTAATCACGGTAGGCCGTTTTTCATTTTAAACCCTAAATAGCAAAGATATGTCGGTGTATCAGTTTAAAACCAGGGTAAAAAGGATCCTCGCAGATACCATTACGCCAGTAAGTATCTACATGAAGATCAGGGATATGTACTCCAAATCACTGCTTCTCGAATGCTCTGATTACAGGGGTAACGAAAACAGCTATTCGTTTGTCTGTATTGAACCTGTTGCTTCCTTTACACTTGATAACTGGCATGTTAATGAAGAATATCCCGACGGAAAATCTGTGGATTACGACCTGAAGAACTATAAAGATTTCAATATTTCTTTCAATACTTTCATCCGGAATTTTAACCATCTTGAAAATGGTAAGGCTCCGTTAAACGGATTGTTTGGTTATTCCACGTATGATGCGGTTCAATATTTCGAAAGTATACATTTCAGGGTACCGGTTAAGAATGCGTATAAAATACCAGATCTCAGGTACAGCATTTTCAGGTATATCATTGCGATCAATCATTTTCAGAACGTGATGTATATTATCGAAAATCAGTTCGATGATACCGAGAGCCAGGCAGACAGGCTTGAACTATTGCTATATAACATGAACATTACTTCCAGGAAATTCAGGATACTGAACCGCGAAACATCCAATATTACTGATCAGGAGTTTCTGAATATGGTCGCGCATGGAAAAAAACACTGCTACAGGGGTGATGTTTTTCAGATCGTGATGTCACGGCAGTTTTCGCAGTCTTTTGAGGGCGACGATTTCAGCCTTTACAGGGCCCTCAGATCAATCAATCCGTCGCCCTATCTTTTCTATTTCGATTACGGTGACTACAGGATATTTGGTTCATCACCCGAGGCACAGCTGAAAATAAAGGCCGGCAGGGCATACATCAATCCGATAGCAGGGACTTTTAAAAGGACCGGTGATGATGAAAAAGATAAGGAATCAGCCGAAATGCTGGCCAAAGACCCGAAAGAAAACTCGGAGCATATTATGCTTGTAGACCTTGCACGGAATGATCTGAGCCGGTATGGTTCTGATGTAAAGGTGGAAAACTACTGTGAGATACAATTCTACTCACATGTCATTCATATGGTATCCACTGTTTCTGCCAGGCTGACGGAAGGGTCGAACAGCATCGATATGATGACTGCAACTTTTCCGGCAGGCACTCTTTCCGGCGCACCGAAATACAAGGCCATGGAACTTCTTGATAAATACGAGAACCAGGCCAGGGGATATTACGGAGGCGCGATTGGATTTATTGATTTTGACGGGACTTTCAACCATGCCATCATGATCAGGACTTTCCTGAGCAAAGACAATACCCTTTTCTACCAGGCCGGAGCTGGAATTGTTGCCGGATCGATAGAGGAAAATGAATTGCAGGAAGTGAACAACAAACTGGGTGCCTTGAAAAAGGCAATTCAGATGGCCCAGGAAATTTAAATGTAAAACATAGCGAACCATGAAACACATACTGGTAATAGACAACTACGATTCGTTCACATACAACCTTGTACATTATATCCGCAATCTTACCGATGATCCTCTTGAGGTATTTCGAAACGATAAGATCGCACTAAAAGATATCGCTAAGTATGAAAAGATAGTATTATCTCCGGGTCCCGGAATACCGGTTGAAGCTGGGATTTGCCTTGAACTCATCAGTGAATATGCCGCTTCGAAAAGCATACTGGGTGTTTGCCTGGGACATCAGGCCATATGTGAAGCCTTCGGAGGCAAGCTGATAAATCTCGAGCGGGTATATCATGGTGTGGCTACTCCCATCCACCTGCTTGAAAGGGAAGATCCGTTGTACAAAGGGATCCCGGAAAAATTCAATGCCGGCAGGTACCATTCCTGGGTGGTGGCAAAAGAACAATTGCCCGATTGTTTTTCAATCACATCAGAGGATGAGGAGGGCATGATTATGGGAATCAGCCATAAGCAATACAATGTGATTGGTGTGCAGTTTCACCCCGAATCGATACTCACCGAATACGGAATGAAGATCATGGAAAACTGGATAAATACATAGCCGAAATGCGCTATACATTTGGAGATACCATTACGGCCAGTGACCGTCTGAAAAGGATCGCAGATTTCTTTAATCCGTTATCCGGAGATTTTATTTCCCGCAATACCGGACGAAAAGCTGAGACTGCAATAGATCTCGGCTGCGGCCCTGGATTCACCACTGCCATGCTGGCCGGTGTAACGGGAGCAAAAAGGGTAACCGGAATAGATCTATCTGACAATTTCCTAGCATATGCAAGGACTCATCATCCCGGACTGCATTTCATCAGGCATAATGTAACCTTAATGCCGCTGCCGGTTAAGGCCGACATGATTTATTTCAGATTTTTATTGTCGCACCTGAAATCCGTCCGCCATCTTGTGGAAAACTGGTTAACATCGCTTCATCCGGGAGGATGCCTGATCATCGATGAGCTTGAAGATATCTATACCGAAACACAGGTGTTTATCGATTACCTGGCAATTAACAACGGACTGATCAACTCACAGGGGGCGAACCTGTTCGTCGGTAAAACACTCTCAAAAGAGTTACAGGGTTTGGAAATACGATGTAACCATAGTGCACTGATTCCGGTTGAGGACAGACTGGCGGCATCGTGGTTTTATCCCAACACCGTTTCGGTATGGCAGAACGAGGAATACGTCGCATCAAGGATAAATGATACAGCAAGAATAAAGATCGCTGATGAACTGGCTGATCTGGGCCGCGGAACTTCCGGCACATCATCCATAACATGGAGGATGAGGAGAATGATCATTTCGGGCTATTAAAGAAAAATCTGTTGAAGTATGAGTACACATCAATTTAAATATCAACGCTCATGAAAGACACATTAAACCATCTTTTTGAAGGCAAAACACTTACACGTGAACGTGCAAGGGAAAAACTCAATGAGCTTGCAAGCGGAAAATTCAGCGAGGCTGAAATGGCAGCCTTTCTTACCGTATTTAATATGCGTAAGATCAAGCCTGAAGAGCTGGCAGGGTTTCGCGATGCCATGCTCGATCTGGCAGTAGCAGTAAAACTCGACGGATACAACCTGATTGATGTTTGCGGTACCGGCGGAGATGAGAAAAATACGTTTAACATCTCAACCCTTTCCTCTTTTGTCATTGCAGGTTGCGGAGCCAAAGTGGTAAAACACGGGAATTATGCGGTTTCATCGCCTTGCGGTTCGTCCAATATTTTTGAACATTTCGGTTATGCATTCAGCAATAACAACGATAAACTGCGGAATGAAATCGAAAAAACAGGGATTTGTTACCTGCATGCACCCCTGTTCCACCCTGCCATGAAAAATATCGGACCGGTAAGAAAAGCCCTCAAGGTGAAAACATTCTTTAACATTCTCGGCCCTATGGTGAATCCTTCCCTTCCGCAGAATCAGTTCATCGGTGTTTACAGCGAGGAAGTGCAGGATTTGTATGCCGACGTATATAAACAAATCGGCGTAAACCATATTATTGTTTACAGTATGGATGGATATGATGAAATTTCACTTACCGGGGATTTTCAGTATATATCGATGCATAAACGTGAAGTGCTGACGCCTGATTCCCTTGGCCTTCTCAGGACCGAACATATGGAGCTTTTTGGAGGAAATACAGTGCAGGAAGCAGCCCGGATCTTCGAGGATATTCTTACCGGGAAAGGAACCGATGCTCAGAATAATGTGGTGGTTGCTAATTCGGCCATGGCACTTAAATGTTATTACCCTGATAAACCTCTTGATGAATGCATATCAATGGCCCATGATTCACTGGTCAGCAAAAGGGCTTACACAATCCTTAAAAACCTGATCGAACTCCAGAACTAATGGAAATACTGAAGGCCGCTAAGGAAGACATGGAGAAAATACTTGAATTGCAGAAAAAAGCTTTCCTGCAGGAAGCCCGCCTTTATAACAATTTTGGCATTCAACCGTTAACCCAGACCCTTGAAGAGGCTGAGGAAGAATTCAAAAGCAAGGTTGTTCTCAAAGCGGTCATTAACGATGAAATAATCGGTTCTGTAAGGGCTAATATCGAAAACAATACCTGCCGGGTATGGAAACTTATGGTTCATCCCCGGTTTCAGGGAAAAGGCATAGGAAAGGCTTTGTTAATAGAGATTGAAAAGTACTTTCCTGAAGCAGGGAGCTTTAGTCTTGCTACCGGCGCAAAGAGTGCCAGCAATATCGGATTATACCTGAAGTCAGGTTATCGCATTGTAAAATATGATACCTTCCACGACGGCGTGGAAGCAGTATTTATGGAAAAAACCAAATATCCTGAGAATGACCATTCTTGAAGAAATTACCGGCTTTAAGAAAATTGAGATAAGGGAACAAAAATCGAGGGTTCCCTATAAAAAGCTTGAACAAAGCAACTTTTTCATGCGGAATACCCTTAAGCTTACGGAATACCTTGCTGATCCGTTAAAAACGGCAGTAATCACCGAATTCAAGAGAAAGTCACCCTCGAAAGGCATGATCAATGAAAAAGCTGGTGTGGTAACAGTTACAAAAGGATATGCCGGTTCCGGCGCTTCGGGTCTCTCGGTTTTAACCGACAGCAAATATTTCGGCGGATCCGCTGAAGACCTTGTCAAAGCCCGTGAGGCCAATGAAATTCCAATTCTGCGCAAGGATTTTACCATTGACGAATACCAGGTTATTGAAGCAAAGGCAATCGGGGCCGATGCCATACTGCTGATCGCTGCCTGCCTTGATAAGAAGGAGATCGGGCACCTGGCAAAAATGGCCTCCTCACTGAACCTTCAGGTGATCCTTGAGGTACATGAGCTCACGGAACTTAATATGATCAATGACTATATAACTATTATGGGAGTGAATAACCGTAACCTGAAAACTTTTGAGGTGGATATTCATACGTCCGCAGAACTGGCCCGCTATATTCCGTCAGAATTTGTAAAAATATCAGAGAGCGGTATCAGTACTCCCGGTCACATCAAAATGCTGAAAGATCTCGGCTTTAATGGTTTTCTGATCGGAGAAAAATTCATGAAGGAGGAAGATCCTGTAGAGGCATTCAGGAGTTTTTTAATGAAGATTAAGTGAGAAGGGTGGTAGGATAAATGGATGAAAGGATGGAAGAGTGGGAAACAATTCATGATCATAGTTGATCGGAAGATGGAAGAGAGGAAGGATGGGCAAATGGAAAAATATCATTCTTGCAATCTTCCAATCTTCCGGTATTATATAAAATATACTAATTGCTATTAAGAAAGTGACACATTCAACATTGAGGATAAAAGTCTGCGGAATGCGTGATGAGGATAATATCCGGGAATTGGCCGGCCTCGGGCCTGAATATATCGGATTTATTTTTTACGAAAAATCAAAACGGTTCGTGGGAGAAGAGTTCAACCCTTCAGTTACCGACAAGGTTCCTGAATATATTAAGAAGGTGGGTGTTTTCGTCAACGAAGATCCCGGGTATGTTGAAACTGTGGCACATAAATTTAAGCTCGATCTTGTGCAGCTTCATGGTACTGAAAGTGCCGGATATTGCCGTGAGCTTGCAGGTTTGGGAATAAAAATAATCAAAGCCTTCAGCCTGAATGCCCGTGCCGATTTTTCAGCAACCGAAGCGTATACCGAGAGTTGCGAATATTTCCTTTTTGATACGGATACGCCGTTATTCGGCGGATCAGGTGAGAAATTTAATTGGTCGGTCCTTAAAAAATATACCGGTAATAAACCGTTCTTTCTCAGCGGCGGTATCGGACCCGGGGATACTGCTGCCATCCTTTCACTGCATCATCATGCATTGGCCGTACTGGATCTGAACAGCCGGTTTGAGGTATATCCGGGTCACAAAGATATAAACCTGTTGAAACCATTTTTCAATCAAATACGTGAATCGAAATGAAATACGAAGTGAACACAAAAGGCTTTTATGGGGAGTTTGGAGGAGCCTTTATTCCGGAAATGATGGTCCCGAATATCAGGGAATTGCAGGATGAATACCTAAAAATTATCGGGGACAAGGATTTCCGGAAGGAATTCCGAGCCCTGCTCAGGGATTATGCCGGCCGGCCGACACCACTCTATCATTCGGCAAGATTATCGGAACGTTATAATACAACCATCTACCTTAAGAGAGAAGATCTGGCGCATACGGGGGCGCACAAGATCAACAATACGATCGGACAGATACTCATCGCACAGCGACTGGGGAAGACCCGTATTATTGCTGAAACCGGTGCCGGGCAGCATGGTGTGGCCACCGCAACAGTGTGCGCCCTTAAAGGAGTAAAATGTGTAGTGTATATGGGTAAGGTTGATGTGGACAGGCAGCAACCGAATGTACTCAGGATGAAAATGCTTGGAGCCAAGGTGGTACCTGTGCACAGCGGCAATATGACCCTCAAGGATGCCACCAACGAAGCCATCAGGGACTGGATCAATCATCCTGACGACACACACTATATCATCGGCTCGGTGGTGGGGCCCCATCCCTACCCCGATATGGTGGCCAGGCTGCAATCGGTGATCAGTGAGGAGATGCTCTGGCAACTAGAAGAGCATACCGGTAAGGAAGATCCCGACTATATTATAGCCTGTGTGGGAGGAGGAAGCAATGCAGCAGGTGCTTTTTTTCACTACCTCGATAAGGAACATGTTAAACTCGTTGCGGTTGAGGCGGCAGGTAAGGGCGTTGACTCGGGTGAAACAGCCGCCACAATGGTATTGGGTCGGCCGGGTGTTTTACATGGCAGTCTGTCAATGCTAATGCAGAATGAGGACGGCCAGGTTACCGAACCGTATTCCATTTCTGCAGGTCTTGATTATCCAGGTATCGGTCCGATGCACAGCCATCTTTTTAAAACGGGCAGGGGAAAATTTCTGAACGCTACCGATGATGAAGCATTAAAAGCCGCATATCAGCTTACAAGGCTGGAAGGGATCATTCCCGCCCTGGAATCGGCCCATGCATTAGCCGCACTGGAGAAGATAAAATTCAAACCCGATGATGTGGTGGTGGTAAACCTTTCCGGCAGAGGGGATAAGGATATGGCGACTTATATCCGGTATATGGATGAGTATTTATGAGCCGGGAGTCAGAAGTCAGGAACCGGGAGTTGGCAACAGGCTGGAACTTATATGCACAAGCAGATTTACAATGGATTTTAAATTTGAGACTAAAACAATGAACCGCATCAATACCTTATTTGAACAAAAAAAATCAGATATCCTTTCTGTATATTTCACCGCAGGGTACCCCGGACTGAACGACACACGGGAAATCATTACCCTGCTTGCAAAAAATGGCGCCGATATGATCGAGGTCGGCATGCCTTTCAGCGACCCGATGGCCGACGGGCCGGTTATTCAGCAGAGCAACGATAAAGCATTGAAAAACGGGATGAGCATACGGCTTCTGTTTGAACAACTAGCCGGGATCAGGTCGGAAACCGGTATACCCCTGATCATGATGGGATATATCAATCCTGTGCTGCAATATGGTATAGAAAATTTTTGCAAAAAATGCAATGAGCTCGGGATTGACGGTATAATTTTACCTGATCTGCCATATGAAATTTATTTGGATGAATACAAAACAGTTTTCGAGAAAAATAATCTTCACAATATCTTTTTAATTTCTCCGCAAACTACCGAATCACGAATCCGCAAGATCGATGAAGCCAGCAGCGGTTTCATTTACATGGTGTCTTCGTCTTCAACAACCGGAATGAAAGAAAATATTGCAGCAGAACAGGAAAAATATTTTAAACGGTTACAAAACATGAGCCTCAGGAACCCGCGCCTGATCGGGTTTGGCATTTCGAACAATGCTACCTTTCGCAGGGCATGTACATATGCTCACGGGGCAATCATAGGAAGCGCATTCATCAATGCCCTTTCCGGCGAAGGCACCCTTGAAAAAAAGATCGGAGATTTTGTGAGGATGGTAAGAGAATGAATGAACAGTAACTGATAATAGATGCACCGGTCAATGGTATTGACGTGGGGCATAAGTGCATGAGTTTATCTGTACTGAATTTGGGTGCAATATATGATTGATATAATTTGAGTGAAACTCCCCAAATATTTTCCTTAATCTTATCCGTTTTTGAAATGGGCAAGTATTTTATTGTCCTTTTATTTACTTGGAGCAGCTAATGCGTCTTTCTTTAGTATACATATTTTTTCTAAACCTCGACGAAAATTAGCAGATAAATTATTGGGCTTCTGGCAAATAACATTATCTCTGCAATGTAATTTTCTATTCTTATATCTGGCTGACTCAGACACTTATTATCTATTCACGGGTCCGGTAGTCTCTTTTTATGTACGTCATTCTTTGCCCCTTTATTTTGTATATTAAATCAGTGAATAGGCGGTTTCCTTCGATAAAACAACTGACAATTTTAATTTTCTTTATACGCATTGCAGAAATTTCTGTTATGTCCTATTTTATCATTCCTGTCAAAGGACGTTTAAGCTTAATTCCTGGGTATAAACCGATTGAAAATATTTATTACTTTTTTTTATACCAATACTATTTTATTTGTTAATCTACTTTATACTAAGAATAAATAGCTTAGAGAACAATAAATCCAATATTCTACATATTCATTCATATAGGTAATAAAAAAACCTGATAAGAAAAAAAAATCCATCAGGTCTGTTTTAAGTTTGTACCTAAACATTTTCGAATCTAAAAACTGATTGCGAGTTCTTCCTATTTCTATCTGATGTCATAGGTTACATGTTTGGTCGAATTGCAGATACATACTTAATTTCATGTTTTTTCGCTATAACAATAGCGATATTTTTTTAACCTTCACAACCTGTCATGTAGATTTTAAATCCTCTACGGAAAATCTTCATAAAATACTGATTATTAGATTAATGAAATATTCAGTAATATAACTTGATATTTTGGAAACAATGAATATATTTGTTGTCTCCAATTAGAAAGCCTTTTACTTAAACTTTCCGACATGAAGTGCTTTTTAGCTGTTGCCTTCTTTTTTTTACCTAAAATAGTATTTAGCCAAACATATTATGTTATTGGTACAATAACTGATGAAGCAGAAAAACCTTTATTATATGCGAATGTCTTTTTAAAAAGTAACCTGTCGGGTGCAATTTCGGATGAAAATGGGCACTTTACTATTAAAACAAATTCCGGAGGTATCGATACAATTATATGTAAGTACATGGGATACGAAACATATATAAAGCGAATTATAATTGATAGGACACAAAAATTGGACATCAATATAAAATTAAAACCCCAATCCACTGAACTGAATGAAGTTCAGATTGTATCCAACGCTTATACAAGCGGTGATAAAAAGGGTGTTACCCTTTCATCTTTAGATGTAGTAAATACTCCAGGAGCTGCAGCTGATATTCTCAGAGCACTCCAAACATTTCCTGGTGTTTCGACAGTTACGGATGGTGCCGGGTTATTTGTAAGAGGTGGCGATGTTTCTGAAACAGCTGTTATACTTGATGGAGCCTATTTATATCATCCATATAAATATGAAAGTCCGAATGGAGGATATTTTGGACAAATTTCACCCTTCCTTCTGAAAAGTACTTTTTTTTCAACAGGAGGGTTCGGTGTAGAATATGGGAATTCTATTTCCGGTGTCTTAGTGATGAGAAGCAGTGATTTACCTGAATTGAGAAAAATTGATTTGGGGGTGAGTCTGGCAAGTGCCGGTGTAAAAATTGAATCACCCCTAATTAATGATAAACTTGGCGTGGCAATATCCACCAATTATACCAATTCAACATATATGTTTAAACTTAATGGTCATAACAAAGAATATTCAAAATTTCCCGAAAACTATGATCTTAATGTAAATCTATTTTATAAATATTCAGATGCAGGATCTCTGAAATTATTTCTTTTTCATGAAGCTGACAAAGTTGGAGTTGCATATGATAACACAGTAGAAGAAGTTTACTATAATGGCGCTAATAAGAGCAATCTGGCAAACCTTGCATGGAAGCATCTGGCAAGCTCAAAACTTTCTTTCAATGGAAACATTGCATTATCAACTTATGTGCAAAATTCTGATTTAGGAGATGCAACAATTAATGACAAAAATTTGCTTTACCAGGCACGTTTATCCTGTTATTATGAATTTCTAAGTGGTATTCATAGTAAACTGGGAATTGATTTTTTTAATAATGAGGATGATTTTGAAGGATTGTTTTTAAAATCTGTTTATGAACCAGGCCTGCCAGATAGTTTATTAAATATTGATGTTCAGTATAAATCGAAGAAGTTGGCGTTATACAACAGATGGGATTTCACATTATTTGATAAATTTACTTACTCCTTTGGCATTCGAGATGAATTTGAATCAAAGAGTAATCAAAATGTTTTTGATGTTCGCAATGCCTTAGTGTGGAATTTTTTCAATTTCTGGAATTTAACAATTAGTTTTGGCAAATACCATCAATTTCCCCAGGCAAACTATCTTGACCTATACGTTGGTAATCCAAATTTGAAGTCATTTTGGTCAAAACAATATATTTCTGGTCTGGAATATCATAAAAACAGTGATATCTTTAGATTAGAATTTTATTACAAGAAGTACGAGGATTTAATTCTTGATGATACAATAAAGAATTACTCCAATAATGGATACGGCTATGCTAAAGGCATTGATATTTTCTTTATGAAAAAGTGGGAAAGAATTGATTGCAGGTTATCTGTAAGTCTTCTTGATACAAAACGTAAATGGAAAGATGTGCCGGTTCTTGCACCAACCATGTACGATATTAGATTGAACATTAATACTGTTATTAATTACAAGTTAAATAACTCATGGAATGTTACTGCAAAATTTGGTTATTCAACAGGTAAGCCTTATACCAGTAGTGCCCAAACATTTTATGATAAAAGAACACCTGATTATCATACACTCGATTTATCTTTAAATCATCTGATTTTTACTCAAAAAAACCATACCATAATTATTTTTGCTGCTGCAAATAATCTATACGGACGGAAAAATATTTTTGGATACAGATATTCAACAGATTATTCTGAAAGGGTTCCTGTTGTTTCATCGATGCTGCAGAACTTTTATTTTGGAATCAATTTTACAATACAATAACATAATGATCATGAAAATATTGTTAATTAACCCGGGCATAGATGAAAAGACACAATCGAGACTAAAAGAAATTAGCAGGATGCGACTGCATTATCCTGTTCTGGGTCTGCCATATCTTGCAGCCTTATCTCCTGAAGGGGTAGAAATCGAAATCATTGATGAAGAAGGGGGTAAAATATCTGAATATAAAGATGTCGATCTTGTCGGAATCACAGCCAAGACTGCGCAAGCTAAACGTATGTATGAAATCGCTGATACTTATAAAAGTAAAGGAATTCCTGTAGTATTAGGAGGAATCCATGTTACTTTTAATGCTGAAGAAGCTATGAATCATGCCGATTCTGTAGTAATTGGTGAGGCTGAAGAAATTTGGCCGAAATTGTTAAAAGATTTCGAAAATAATAAATTACAGAAGATTTATAAAAATACTATTCCGCCTTCAATTGAAAACCTTCCCCCTCCGCGTCTTGATTTATGTAATGAGAATGTATTCAATTATCCGCGTGGTTCTCGTAATGTCATAATGACAACACGAGGATGTCCATATAATTGTAGTTTTTGCACGGTGAGAAGTATGTTTGGGGATAAAATCCGGAAAAGACCTATTGAAAAGACAATTGAAGAGATATTAATGTTTGATAATAATTTTGTTCTTTTTTATGATGATAATTTTTTTAACTTTAAAAACTATGCTGTTGAATTGTTAAATGCACTCAAGCCACTCAATATTTCATGGGGTGCACATGCAAGTTTAAAGATTGCTGATGATGATGACCTCTTACAATTGGTATATGATAGTGGATGTAAAACTCTAATCATTGGAGTTGAGAGCCTGAATACTGCCAATAATCCCTTCATCGATAAAACCGTAACAAATTCGTTTAAAAGCTCTGAAAGGATTAAGAAATTTCAGGATCTAGGTATCAAGATGATCTTAACCTTTATTGTGGGATTCGATAATGATACTGAAAAAGTATTTGATGAGATATTCGATTTTGTAATTAAAAACAAAATTGAGCTCGCTCAACCTGCCGTTCTGACACCATTTCCGGGAACTCAGCTTTATACTGTTTTATCTGAGCAAAACAGGATTGTTGAGAAAGATTGGAATAAATATAATTTAAACGAGGTTGTATTTGAACCCAAGAATATGAGTATAGAAAAATTACAGGAAAAATATGACGAATTAATAAAAAGTGTATACAGGTATGGATATAGAAAAATGATTAAAGAGCTTAATATATAATAGTACATGAAAGTATTATTAATTTACCCCGGATTAAATGAAGTCGAACATCAGGCATTGATAATTTTCAGGCGATTTAGAGTACAAAGTCCTTTTTTAGGCCTTCCGTATATTGCAGCTGTTACCCCTTCGCATATTGATGTTGAAATTATTGATGAGGCAAATGGACGTATGCATGATTATAAAGATGCAGATATTGTAGGGATTACGGGAATGACCTTACATGCAAATAGGATGTATGAAATCGCTGATAATTATAGAAGCAAAGGAATTCCGGTAGTTTTAGGTGGCATCCATGTTTCGTTTAACCCTGAAGAGGCAAGAAATCATGCGGATTCAATAGTCATTGGTGAGGGAGAAGAACTATGGCCGATACTACTAAAAGATTTTGAATCAAATTCATTAAAGCCCGTTTACCGACAAACTCAATTAATTGATATAAATAAGCTGCCTTATCCGAGGGTTGATTTATGTGATGGAATTGCTTACAGGTTACCCAAAGGAAATCTTAATGCTATGATGATTACAAGGGGGTGTCCTCATGATTGTATATATTGTTGTATAACACAAATGTTTGGAAGAAAATTCCGGACAAGGAATATTGATGATGTGATTAAGGAGATATCAAATTTAAAGTATAAATATGTTTTCTTCCACGATGATAATCTTATCGGGAACCCGAAATATGCAAAAGACCTATTTTTTAGGTTAATGCCCATGAAACTCGATTGGAGTTCACAATGCAGCATAAAAATTGCTGAGTATCCTGAATTATTGGATTTAGCGGCGAGAAGTGGATGTAGTTCTTTATATATTGGCTTTGAGACAATCGATTTTAATAATATGACTTTCATTAATAAAAATCCCGTTAATAGTATTGAGAAATTCAGCGATAATATTAAAAAGATCCACGACAGGGGAATAGGTATCTATGCTTCGTTTATGGTTGGATTGGAAAATGATGATGAGTCAGTATTTGAAAATATTAATAAGTTCATGGAAATTAATAAAATCGAATACCCCGCAGTTAATATTTTTACCCCTTACCCTGGCACCAGATTATTTGAAATGTATAACAATCAAAATAGGATTATTGATACAAATTGGGATCGCTATGATTTTTTTCATGTTGTTTTTAAACCTTCGAAAATGACACCTGAGCAACTTGATACCGGATTTAAAAACTTTATGAACAAAACAATGCGTGATCAATACAGAAGAATCATGATTCGTAGTTCTCATTAATATAATATAAATATTAATTATTAGAGAACAACGAAATTTATTAATATATAATTTTAAACTGAATTTCTATCTGAACCTGAGAACTGGTGTATTAAATAGACCATGAAAAAGATGATGAAATGATAAAAAGTTTATGTTGGTATGGATATTTATAAATGATTAGAAATCTTACCCTATAATATTATCATGAAAGTATTATTAATTTACCCTGGATTAAATGAAGTCGAACATAAGACACTTATTAGTATTTCTAGATTCAGATTACTAACTCCTTTTTTAGGTCTTCCGTACATTGCAGCTGTCACTCCGGCGCATATTGACGTTGAAATAATTGATGAGACAAATGGACGTATACAGGAATATAAAGAAGCAGATCTTGTCGGGATCACAGGAATGACCTTACATGCAAATCGAATATATGAAATAGCCGATATTTATAGAAGTAAAGGCATTCCGGTGGTTTTAGGCGGTATTCATGTATCTTTTAACCCCGAAGAAGCAAAAAAACATGCGGATTCAATTGTCATCGGTGAGGGAGAAGAATTATGGCCAATAATGCTAAGAGATTTTGAATCAAATTCATTAAAGCCTGTTTACCAACAATCTCAATTAGTTGATATCGTTAAATTACCTCATCCAAGGGTGGATTTATGCGATGGAATTGCGTACAGGTTACCCCGGGGAAATCTTAATACAATGTTGATTACAAGGGGTTGTCCCCATAATTGTATTTATTGTTGTATAACACAGATGTTTGGAAGAAAATTCCGGACAAGGATGATAGATGACGTAATTTCGGAAATTTCAAAATTAAAGTATAAATATGTATTCCTAAATGATGATAATATTATCGGGAATCCGAAATATGCAAAAGACTTATTTATAAAGATAAAACCAATAAAACTTAAATGGAGTGCACAATGCAGCATAAAGATTGCTGAATCTCCTGAATTACTCGATTTAGCAGCAAGTAGTGGATGTATTTCCTTATATATTGGCTTTGAGACTATTGATGCTGAAAATATGTCTTTCATTAACAAAAAAGGGGTAAATAGCATAGCAAGGTTTAATGATAATATTAAAAAAATCCATGATAAAGGAATTGCTATACAGGCTTCGTTTATGGTTGGATTGGAAAATGATGATGAGTCAGTATTTGAAAACATTGATAAGTTCTGCGATTTTAATAAAATTGAATTTCCGGCGGTTAATATTTTTACCCCTCACCCAGGTACCAGATTATTTGAAATGTATAACAGTCAAAATAGGGTTTTTGATACAAATTGGGATCACTATGATCTATTTCATGTTGTTTTTAAGCCTTCGAAAATGACACCTGAACAACTCAATACCGGATTTCAAAATTTAATGAAAAAAACAACGCGTGATCAATACAGAAAGTTTATGATTCAGAGCTCTCATTAATAAAATGTTTAAAATACTTATTGCAGGAATACAAGAAAGAAGAATAAATACAATTTAAAACTGAGGTTGAAATTTATGCCTATGACAATTTAAAAATTGAATTAAATAATACGATGAAGTAATATAAAGCGGATAATGCTTTGTATTGAAAAATAATTAAAACAATCTCACTCTGAAATAGTACGATGAAAGTATTATTGATTTTCCCCGGATTAAATGAAGCCGAACATCAGGCACTGATTATGTATACGAGATTCAAAACGTTAAATCCTTTTTTAGGTCTTCCGTATATTGCAGCAGTTACCCCTTCGCATATTGATGTTGAAATAATTGATGAGACAAATGGGCGCATCCGGGATTATAAAGAAGCAGATCTTGTAGGGATTACGGGAATAACCCTGAAAGCTAATCGAATGTATGAAATAGCCGACATTTATAGAAGCAAAGGGATTCCGGTAGTTTTAGGCGGTATTCATGTATCTTTTAATCCCGAGGAAGCAAAAAATCATGCGGATTCAATTGTTATTGGTGAGGGGGAAGAACTATGGCCGATACTGTTAAAGGATTTTGAATCAAATTCGTTAAAACCTGTTTACCGACAAACTCAATTAATTAATATAAATAAACTGCCTCATCCAAGGGTTGATTTATGCGATGGGGTTGCTTACCGGTCACCCAAAGGAAATCTTAATGCAATGATGATTACAAGAGGTTGTCCTCATGATTGTATTTTTTGTTGTATAACGCAGATGTTTGGAAGAAAATTCAGGACGAGGTATATAGATGATGTAATTGCGGAAATAACAAATTTGAAGAATAAAGATGTTTTCTTTCATGATGATAATATTATCGGTAACCCGAAATATGCGAAAGAGCTATTTCTAAGGATAAAACCATTGAAAATTGATTGGAGTTCGCAATGCAGCATAAAAATTGCCGAATATCCTGAATTGCTCGATCTGGCTGCAAGTAGCGGATGTAATTCTTTATATATTGGCTTTGAGACAGTTGATTTAAAAAATATGACTTTTATTAATAAAAACGGCGTTAATAGTATTGAGAAATTCAACGATAATATTAAAAAAATCCACGATAAGGGAATAGGTATCTATGCTTCATTTATGGTTGGACTGGAAAATGATGATGAGTCTGTATTTGAAAACATCGATAAGTTCTGTGAGATTAATAAAATTGAATATCTTGCTGTCAATATTTTTACTCCCTTCCCTGGAACCAGATTATTTGAAATATATAATAGTCAACATAGAATTATTGATACAAATTGGGATCATTATGATGTATTTCATGTTGTCTTTAAACCTTCGAAAATGACTCCTGAACAACTTGAAACCGGATTCAAAAACTTAACAAACAAAATAAAGCGTGCTCAGTACAGACAGTATTTAATTCAACGTTCTCGTTAATATAATCTTATGAATATTAATTATTTAAATACACTTAAAAGGATTATACATAATTTAAAACTTAGGTTTTATTTGAACTAAAAGAAAAGAATATACGAAAATGTTTAAAAAACTTAATACATAATAGTATAATGAAAGTCTTATTAATTTTCCCCGGATTAAATGAAGTCGAGAATCAGGCTCTGATTCTTTATAATAAATTCAGGATGCAAACTCCTTTTTTAGGTCTTCCGTATATTGCGGCTGTCACTCCATCACATATTGACGTTGAAATAATTGATGAGACAAATGGGCGCATCCGGGATTATAAAGAAGCAGATCTGGTTGGGATTACAGGAATGTCACTGGTGGCAAATCGGATGTATGAAATTGCCGATATTTATAGAAGTAAAGGCATTCCGGTAGTTTTGGGTGGCATCCATGTATCTTTTAACCCTGAAGAAGCTAAAAATCATGCAGATTCAATTGTTATTGGTGAAGGAGAAGAAATATGGCCGATACTATTAAGAGATTTTGAATTAAATTTGTTAAAGCCTGTTTACGAGCAAACTCAACTAGTTGATATAATTAAGTTACCTCATCCAAGGATTGATTTATGCGATGGAATCGCTTACCGGTTACCCAGGGGAAATCTCCATGCAATGATGATGACACGGGGTTGTCCTCATGGCTGCATTTATTGTTGTGTAACACAGATGTTTGGAAGAAAATTCAGGACCAGGAATATAGATGATGTAATTACGGAACTATTAGAACTAAAGTGTAAATATGTTTTTTTTCATGATGATAATATTATCGGCAACCCGAAATATGCAAAAGAACTGTTATTAAGATTAAGATCAATGAAACTTGAATGGAGTGCACAATGCAGCATAAAGATTGCCGAATCGCCTGAATTACTGGAATTAGCAGCAAGCAGCGGATGCAGATTCTTATATATTGGTTTTGAGACCATTGATTTTCAAAATATGACTTTCCTTAATAAAAATCAAGTAAATAGTATAGCCAAATTCAATGATAATATTAAAAAAATCCACGATAAGGGAATTGGTATCTATGCTTCATTTATGGTTGGACTGGAAAATGATGATGAGTCTGTATTTGAAAACATTACTAAGTTCATGGAAATTAATAAAATTGAATATCCGGCTGTCAATATATTTACCCCTCACCCGGGTACCAGATTATTTGAAATGTATAACAGCCAGAATAGAATTATTGATAAAAATTGGGATCACTATGATTATTTTCATGTTGTTTTTAAACCAACGAAAATGACACCTGAGCAACTCAAAACCGGACATCAGAATTTAATGAAAAAAACAACGCGTGATCAATTTAAGAAGTATATAATTCAGAGCTCTCAATAATTAAATTTTGATGTTAATTAACCAAACACAATGAAAAGAATAATTAGTCCTTTAATAATCCTAAGCTTATTAGTAGTAAAAATAGATGTAACATATTCAAGTGTAAGTATTGATTCATTGATCATTACCTCAAGAGATCAATTAAATCAATCAATTAATAATTTTAATGAAGATTTAATCAAAGAATCGATTGAAAAATTTGAACAATTGTTGATCTATAATCAAAAAGTTTGGTTAATAAATTATTACATTGCATTTGGATACTATAAGTCAGGCCTTTATTATTTTAATGAACAAAATGTAAAGAATGCCAATGAATCATTTGGGGAGGCTTTCTTACATATTAATAACTGCATATCGGTGAATGATTCATTCGCGGAAGGCTATATTATGAAAGCAAATATTATCAAGATAAAATCAGCCATTGAACAATTTAATTCTGCAGAACTTGACAGTGAGGTTCATCAGTGTTTTGAACATGCAAAAAAATTAGATCCTGGAAATCCTCGAATATATTACTCACTAGGTATTCTCAATTATTTTCAGCCTAAGATTTATGGAGGCGATATAGAAGTTGCAAAAGAGAATTTTGCAAAAGCTATTGAACTGTATTCAATATATAAACCTAAGTATAAAGTTTATCCTGACTGGGGTTTTGATGAAACTTACGCATGGTTAGGGAAAATTGCTTCTGATCAAGGAAATATTAAGCTCGCAAAAAAATATTATAAAAAAGCTTTGGATGTGAATCCTGATTTTGACTGGGTTAAGAAAGATCTTTTGCCCAATTTAATCAGCAACAATAAATTTCCAATCTTATTTATTTCAGTAGGAATCTTGATAATAATAATAGCTATATTTATTTTCTATTATTTAAATAAAAGAATTAATAGGCAATGAAAGTCTTGTTGATTTTTCCCGGATTAAATGAAGCCGAACATCAGACATTAATTGCTGTTTTGAGAGCAAGAGTCAGAAATCCTTTTTTAGGTCTTCCATATATTGCAGCTGTCACTCCTTCGAATATAGACGTTGAAATAATTGATGAGACAAATGGACCCATCCGGGATTATAAAGAAGCGGATCTTGTCGGGATAACCGGAATGACCCTGCAGGCAAACCGGATGTATGAAATTGCCGATATTTATAGAAGTAAAGGCATTCCGGTAGTTTTAGGCGGTATCCATGTATCTCTTAACCGTGAAGAAGCAAAAAATCATGCAGACTCAATTGTTATTGGAGAGGGAGAAGAATTATGGCCAATACTACTAAAAGACTTTGAATTAAATTCATTAAAGCCTGTTTACCAACAATCCCATTTAGTCGATATAGATAAATTACCTCATCCAAGGGTTGATTTATGCGATGGAGTTGCATACAGGGCTCCCAAAGGAAATCTTAATACAATGATGATTACCAGAGGGTGTCCTAATGATTGTCTGTATTGCTGTACACCGGAAATGTTCGGAAGAAAATTCAGAACCAGAACACTGGATAATGTTATTGCTGAAATATCAAAATTACAACGCAAATTTGTTTTTTTCCCTGATGACAATATTATCGGTAATCCAAAATATGCCAAAGACTTATTTTTAAGAATAGAACCATTGAAACTTAAATGGGGAGCGCAATGCAGCATAAAGATTGCTGAATCTCCGGAATTATTGGATTTAGCGGCAAGCAGTGGATGTACTTCTTTGTATATTGGTTTTGAGACTGTTGATTTTAAAAATATGACTTACCTTAATAAAAGTCCTGTAAATAACATAGAGAAGTTCAATGATAATATTAGAAAAATACACGACAAAGGAATAACTATTAATGCTTCGTTTATGGTTGGACTGGAAAATGATGATGAGTCTGTATTTGAAAACATTAATAAGTTCATGGAAATTAATAACATTGTATCTACAGCACTTAATATTCTTACACCTTTCCCGGGTACCAGGTTATTTGAAATATATAATAGTCAAAATAGGATTATAGATACAAATTGGGATCATTATGATTTATTTCATGTTGTTTTTAAACCTTCGAAAATGACTCCTGAACAACTTGCCGACGGGTTTAAAAAATTTGCAGGCAAAATATATCGTGATTTATACAGGCGGTTTTTAATTGAGATTAGTAGTTAGAACTTGATAAGTATTTTAATTTATATCAAAAGTGTCTCCAATGGTTTGCCTTAAATTCAATAAGTTGATAAATTCATTTTAAAATATTGTTAAGTTGGCCTGTTTTTAACAATAAAATATAAATTACTTTCATTAGTTAATAATTTAATTTTTCTAATAATCTGATGAACCCCGAAGGATTTAGCGAATCTAAACTCACTATGAAAATCAGTATCATGCGTTTTATTGCAATCTGTATCAATAATTTTCATGTTCGTTTCATAATTTTTAAGCAGGCTCTCAGTAAAATATATATATACAAAACTAAATTCAAATACAATGAAAAGAATAACTAAACTTTGTATGATCATAGGTTTTTTTATCATAAAAGCAAATGCGGCTTATTCAGATGAAAATATTGATTCATTGATCATTACATCAAGAGATGAATTAAACCTTTCTATTTTGAGTTTTAAAGAAGATTTAATAAAAAATTCGATAAAGAAATTTGAACAATTATTACCAAATAATGAAAAAGTCTGGTTAGTAAATTATTATATTGCATATGGATACTATAAACTAGGTATATATTATTTTGCAAAAGAAAATATTAAAAAAGCCAAAGAATCATTTGGGGAAGCTTTTTTAAATATTAATAACTGTGTATCGGAGAATGATTCTTTCGCCGAAGGTTATATTATGAAAGCAAATATTCTCAAGATAAAATCAGCGGTAGAACAATTTCATTCTGTAGAACTTGATAATGAGGTTTATGAGTATTTTGAAAATGCAAAAAAATTAGATCCTGATAATCCTCGTATTTATTACTCAATAGGTATTCTTAATTATTTTCAACCTCAGATATATGGTGGAGATATAGAAGTTGCAAAAGAAAATTTTATAAAAGCTATTGAACTGTATTCAACATATAAACCTAAAGCTAAAACTTATCCTGATTGGGGTTTTGATGAAACGTACGCATGGTTAGGGAAAATCGCTTCGGACCAGGGAAATATTAATCTGGCAAAAAAATATTATAATAAAGCTTTGGATGTGAATCCTGATTTTGGATGGGTTAAGAAAGACCTTTTGCCTAATTTAATCAAGAAAAACAATAAATCACCGATTTTATTTATTTCATTAGGATTATTAATAATTGTAATAGTTATATTTATGTTCTATTATTTTAACAAGAAAAATTAGGAATAATGAAAACGAAATTTGGATTTAGAATATTTTTCCTACTAATTCTGTTTGTTAGGTTCGGAACATCCTTAAATGCGCAAAATAATGAAAAAATCATTGAAGCCCGTGATAAACTGGCACTTAGCAAAAACAAAGACGAACTTATTCAAGTCAAATCTGAACTTGAGAGGCAATTGGTTTTGAATTATAAAAATTATGTATTGCATTATTACATAGCATTAGCAGATCAAACCCTGGCAAATACTTATGCCAATTCTGACATGAAATTGGCTGCATCTTTCATCAATGATGCTATTGATAATTGCATGGAAAGCATTGAATTAAAAGAGAAATTCGATGAACCATATATACTTTTGTCAAGTCTTTATGGTTATAAAATTAGTATCGAACCCTTTAATGCCGTAGAATTGGCAATGAAATCAACAAATTATCTCAAACAGGCTAAAAAAATGAATCCAAACAATCCGAGATTATACCTGGTTTCCGGTATTAACAATTATTATACTCCTGAAGTATATGGAGGTGGTATGGAATTGGCCAAAGAGAATTTCAATAAAGCTTTAGAATTGTTTGCTAGATATAAATTGCCTGATCCCACTTATCCGAATTGGGGTTTAGCTGATACATATGGTTGGCTTGGACAAATTGCGGAGAAGAGCTCCGATTTGGCTTTAGCTGAAAACTATTACAAAAAGGGATTAGAGATAGATCCAAATCATGCATATATTGGTTATTTGTATAGCTCTTTAATTACAAATAAAAAAAAAGCTCCAACTGTCATCCCAAATGGTGGTGAATTTCTAAATAATGATACCATAACGGTTAGAATCAATCATAAGTTTAAAGGTAAAATTTACTACTCACTTGATGGCAAAGATCCATCCATATATTCAAATGAATACAAGAATATTCCTCTATTGATTAGCAAACCATGTACGCTTAAAACGAGAGTTTTCTTTGATAATGGTAGTTCGGATATTACCGAATCCATTTTTAAATCCGGCTATTTAATACCTTCTACAAAAAACAGAACTGAACTAAAGAATGGTTTATTATGCAAATATTTCGAAGGGAATTGGGTGAATATGCCGGATTTCAAAAGTCTGAAACCATTAAAATCCTTCGTGATGAAGGATATTAAAATTAATGATTCTGAAAAGAATGATTTCTTTGGATATCAGATAAGCGGATTCATAAATATACCTGAAAATAGCGCTTATATATTTTATTTGAATTCAGATGATGGCAGCCGTCTTTATATTGGAAACAAGTTAATTATTGACAATGATGGTTTACACGACAAAACTGAGAAAAGCTACCGAATTAATCTTTCACAAGGCTTACATCCTATTACAATACTTTATTTTCAGCGTGAAAAAGAAAAGTACTTATCAGTGAGTTATGAAAGCAAAGATATTGTAAAACAATCCCTTCCGTTAAAAATATTATTCCATTAGATCAATTGACTGTAAGTTGTTGGTTTGAACTCTTGGACCAAATTAATGTTAAATGCTAATAAATCAGCTTCGTCCTTAAATATTTCAAGTTAACAATACCTTTTATAAACCTATCAAAAATAATTTGATTTATTTTTTTTGGTATAAAATTCACAAAAAGAGTTTAGTTATATATTTGAGATTGGGTTGATACTTTTTACATTCTTCATGTGTATAATGAGCATATAAGCAATAAATGAGCAATTTAACATGATTAAGAACTTAATCTAATCTCCTATTTGTAATGCCTTCTAACCGATTTGATATTTCTTTTTTAAAGTAATAAAATTTTATTGAACAATTTTTAAGTTAATTTTTACCTTTTCTTTTTATATTCAAATGTTTTTAGTACCTTGATACCGTTATTAAAATTATTTATTATGCAAATAAAAAGACTTGTAAGTGCTTCTTCATTGATGAGAAGAGTTAAAGCTGCATGTTGCTGTTGCAACTGCAACACATGTACTAATACAACATGTGCCGCCTAAAAAAGCATAAAATTGGGGTCTGTTCATAGAAATAGATCCCAATTTTTAATTATCCTATCAATTGAAATAGATGATTTTAAGTACTGCCTTCACATTTTTGCTCTTTTTATCAGAAAAAAAGCCCAAACCAATAAATCCATAAAATTATGTTGAACAGAAAATATGATATTTTTGAAGATCAAAAGCATGGTGTATTTCAGGTTAGATCAAAATCAGATGTTATGGTCATTGAATTTGATGATGAAGAAAAAAGAACAATATTTATAGATATATCAACAAAAATAAATGAAGATATAGATATTCAAAGATTGCATAAATATTTGGCTAAGAAACAATATGATAAAGACAAAATATTAAGCGTTATAGATGAGTTGAAGAGTTTTGGTATACTAAGTGAAGATCTGATTAAACAAGAATTTTCAAAAAGTATTTTAGATCAGATATCATTCTGGAAGAGTGATAATACCACGTTCGACAAATCGAGTCCAACTGAGGTTCAACAAAAAATCTCCGATACCCAACTGGTGCTTATCGGCAATGATTTCTTTTTGGAAATTATTGGAATAAAAGCCAAAATGAGTGGTTTTGTTAAAACCACATCTGTACAACTTAATGATTCTCTAACTGATGATAAGCTATTTAAAATAATAAAGAAATCGGATATTTTGATTGTTGATTCTGACAAATGGAATCCATACTATCTTGAAAAAATAAATGAATATGCTATCGAATTAAACAAAGCCTGGATTCTTGTGCAAGGAATTGCAGCCATGAGAGCTACAATCGGACCTTTATTTATCGGTAAGGAAACAGGATGTTATAACTGCCTGATGACGCGCATTAGAAGTAATATGGAATTTTTACCGTACTTTGATGAATTTACTGAATACTTAAAAACCAAAAAGCAATCGTCAAAAAAGGAAGGTGCTCCTGCCGTGGTCTATGACATGATGGGATCAATTGCAATTCTTGAAGCCATGAAATATCTCGTTGGATGGACCATTCCTGCTATTTATAAAGCATATTTATCTATAGATCTTTATTCCTTTGATATGAAAATACATCCTTTCCTTAAGGCACCGGTATGCAATGTATGCAACCCCACTGTTGATTTTAATCCGGCCCCATGGCTTGAACCAATAACATTAACCTAACATTAAACCAACCAATTAATCTATCAATTCAATGCTAAATAGCAATACAGTATATTTAAAGAAAGCAAGCAGGATTATCTCAGACGAAATAGGAATATTGACAAGTATTTGCACTTTGCCCCGGATGCATTCAGATCCGAAATTAATAGGATATGGAATCTGGCCTTGCGAAACATCCGTTCTTGGTGGTTTAAAGTATGGGGGTCGGAGCAGCGGATGTGCATATTCATGGGACCAGGCAATTCTGACAACAGTTGGTGAAGTTGTTGAAAGATATTGTCCTGCATTTTACAATACTACGGATTTTATTAAATCAAGCTATAAAAATTTAGGGAAAAAAGCTGTACACCCCAGTGAAATAGCGCTATTTCATCCTAAGCAATACGAAGGATTATCCTTTCCTTTTGTTCCTTTTACAGAAGATCTGGAACAGCATTGGGTGCCTTGTTATAGCCTGATATCAGGAGAGGAAGTGTATTATCCAGGATCATTGATCTATTTACCATGGGTTGAGGAAGAAGAATGGATAGCCTTATCTACCTCAACTGGGCTTGCAGCTCACACTGACTTTTATAAAGCGATTTTAACCGGATTATTTGAATCAATTGAAAGAGATTCGTTTGTAATTACCTGGATGCAGGGATTGGTTCCTCCGAAAATCAAAATAGATAGAAAACTTAGAAAGTTTATAAATGAATACTATCCGAATAATTTGGAATTTCATTTATTCGATATGACTTATGATCTTGGTGTACCATCAATTTTGGGAATCTGTTTTGGTGAATCTGATATTGGAAAATTCATCGCGGTTGGAACTGCAGCGCGCGGAACATATAAGGAAGCCATTAAAAAGGCCATAATGGAAATCGGCCAAACTGTAGGGTATTTCAGGTTTGCGCTTGAAAATCAGCGCGACTGGAATCCTCAAAGCTTTGAAGAATTAAGAAGTTTTGAAGAGCATTCGGTATTCTATGCCAAACGAAAGGATTTATGGCATATTTTTGACAAATTTAAAAATGCTGTTCCAAGCAAAGACATCGATTTTGATGAAAAAGAGAATAATAACCCGATTTTGGAGATTAGAAAAATACTTGAGATGTTTAAAGGTAAGAATTATGATGTGTTGGTAAAGTATTTGTCAACTCCAGATATCAGAGATACAGGGTACCATAGCGTAAAGGTTATCGTTCCCCCGTTAATTCAAATGGCCGGTAATTATATACAATATTTTTCGGGAGGTAAAAGATTATATGAGGTGCCAAAACTATTTGGCTATGAAGCTAAAGACTATGATAATTTAAATAAATATCCACATCCTTGTCCGTAAATACTAATTATGCGTACTTATAAAAAAGTATTCGATAAAGCTGATATAACAGCTTATGGTGAGAAAAATATCTCCGAGTCTACTGCACTATTGTATCATGAAAATTCAAAGCTTACCCAATATACCAGCAGACAAATGGGTGAAGATGTCTCTGCTTTTAACAATGGGTTCTTTAGCACAAGAGCTTCACAGCCATATAAACACTATCC
Organism: uncultured Bacteroidales bacterium; assembly: GCA_964503885.1. GTDB lineage: Bacteria > Bacteroidota > Bacteroidia > Bacteroidales > UBA10428 > CAZDCD01. The sequence goes on along the minus strand of CAZDCD010000002.1, from coordinate 49,300 downwards.
GGGTAATAAATTAATACAGCTTAAAGATTATGAAGATATTCACAATGACAATGTGAATGATATTTATGAAATTATTAAAAAAAGAAGGAGTGTCAGGGCTTATGATAATACTTATAAAATATCACTAAATGAATTGTATCGTATTTGTTATTATACCTATGGCATTTCACATAAAGCTCCGCTCAATAACACAGAAAGTGGTGGTTCCTGGTCTTTTAGAAATGTTCCTTCAGGAGGCGGATTGTTTCCATTGGAATTATATCTTGTTGTTCTTAATGGTGATATAACTAAAGGGTTATATCATTACCGGCCGGATATAAACGGGCTGGAATTTTTAAAACAAGGTGAGTATCAGGAAGAACTATGTAAAATTATAACAGCCGAACCATACGTTGATTTAAAAAGTGCAAGTGCTATACTTTTAGTCACAAGTATTTTTGAAAGAACGATGATAAAGTATAAAGACAGAGGTTATAGATTTATTTTAATGGAAGTAGGATTTACCTCACAAAATGCGAGTTTAATTTGTGAAGCTTTAGGGCTGGGTTCTTGCATGATAGGCGGCTATCTTGATGACAAAGTGAATGATTTTCTGGGTGTTGATGGTACCTTTGAAACAATTCAAAATGTTATTGTTATCGGCAAAGGAAATACTAACGAAAAAAATGAAATAAGTGCTGAAAATCTTAGTTAATTATGCTTAAAATTAATCATGTAACATTTTCAAATAACGGTATTAAAATTTTGAATAATGTTACTCTGGAAATAGCCAAAGGTGAATGTGTTGCTTTATTGGGTCCAAATGGTTCCGGAAAATCTACATTGATTGATATTATTACAGGATCATTAAATCCAGATGAAGGTGAAGTAAAGATTTGGAATAAAGCATTTAAAAAGGTTAAAAAAGATATTGGAATCTTGTATGAATATTCTCCCCTGTTTAACTTTTACAAAACAAAGGAATTATTAATTTATATCTGCTCTATATATAATATTAAGTATTCCCAAACATCCTATCTCAGAGATCAACTGGGCATAGATGCATATGAAAATAAATTGATAAAACTCCTATCAAAAGGAGAGGTACGTAAAGTAGCAATTTTGCTTACTTTACTGCATAATCCCAGTTTTATTATTCTTGATGAAGCCACTTCCGGTCTGGATCCTTTTATTAGGGATAGATGCTGGGAACTCTTTAAATTAAATAATCGCACTGTTTTTTTTAGTACCCATAACTGGGAAGAGGCAAATAAAAATGCTGATAAAATAGTGTTTTTCTCAAAAGGTGAAATATTAAAAGTTGATTCAACGGAAGCTTTTCTATCGAAGAAATATATTAAAACTGAAAACAAAATAGTGTTGCATAAGTCGAAAGATGTTGATCTTTTACCATTCATTCAAAATTTTGAATATTACGAAAATGATAATGATTACTTTGTATTTCCCAATGATACTGATACATTTATGACAAAAAATGAAACGAAAATTTCAAATTTTTCAATACTGCCAATTGAATTAAAAGATGTTTATTTTTATTTGTTAAATAAAAAGCAATGATAAAAACATTCAGAACAATTTTTATCAGTATCGTTCTTGAAACAATTTTAACATTCAGAATAAAAGAGGGTATTTTCTTTGGAATTATCATGCCTGTATTTCTATTTGTCTTATTTGGGTACATATGGGGAGGGGCAAATCCGGGATATGTTCATTTTCTCCTTTCCGGTATTATTGGCATGTCAATTCTCAGTGATGGAATGTATGGTATAGGTCCTGTAATGAAGATATATCAGGAACGCCATATCCTAAAATACATAAGGAATCTTCCGATAAATATTTTGGTTTATTTTATTGGATTTTTCTTTAGTAAGATTATCATAATGTGCCTTGTAATTTTTTTGATATCAGTTTCTTCTATTTTATTTTTTAACCTTTATCCAACAGGAAATGAGATTTTTTTGTTTTTTATAGGGGCTATATTGGGTACATTATTATTTGGGTTTTTAAGTTTGATTATTTCTTTTACAACAAAAGCTGATGCTTCAAGAGGATTAAATAGTTTCCTGTTTTTTGTAATGATGTTTATTTGTGGAACTTTTTTCCCAATTGATAATTTCCCGGGGTTTCTTAAGTTGATCTCCAAAATCCTCCCATTAACACACCTGTTAAACTTCATGCGAGGAGATTTATTTTATTTAAATATTGTAATTCTCTGGATATTGGTTTTTGCCTCGACATTCTATTTGGTATTCACAAAATCGTCAATAAAAAGATAGATTTTATGGGATGGGGTATTTTAGCTTTTCTAATTTTATATGCTTTGCATGAAATTGGTCATCTTACTGCAGCATTGATTTTTAAGCTAAAAATTGAAAAAATAGGATTTTCAATGATTCCCTTGCCACATGTATATATAATTGTCACAAACGTACCCAATAAGATTGTGGAGTACATTTTTCTATTCTCAGGCTCTTTTGTTACCATTTCAATATTTATAATTTCATTCTTTTTGTCACTTTTGCATTATAATTTTATTTATTACCCGTTAGCATCACTTATTGTAATTGAGCTAAATCCATTTTATTCTGATATTACCCTGGCTGTCAATAATCCCAATTATAAGAATACATATATGTGGTATTTTCACTTTTTTATGTGGGTTTTCCTGGAGTTTTTCTTATATGCTCCAAACATGCTAAAAAGTTTTATTCTTTGATAAAAGCCAATCTAGAGTAGCTTATTAAAAAGAGAATATCAACATCAATTTTTGGAAATACTGAGGAACTTACAAATCAATTTTTAATGTATGAATGATCACAAAGTCAGGATTATCGGTATTGATATTTCCAGGGCATTAGCGATTTTTGGCATGATCATTGTAAATTACAGATACTCTTTAGGTGCATTTGCAGGCAATAATGTTCTGAACGGTATTTCTGATTTTCTTTTAGGCAAAGCTGCAGCTACGTTCGTCGTTTTATCTGGTATAGGTATTATTTTACTTACTAATAAATCAAGAAGTTTCAATAGCAAAAAGAAAAATAAATTATTATTACTAAAAAGAGCTTTGTTTTTTTTCATCATCGGTTCAGTGAATCTGTTTTTCTGGCCAGGTGATATTTTAAGGAATTATGGAGTATTCTTTGCAATAGCCCTTTTTTTTATATATGTAAAAAAGGAAAAGCTTATCTACGCCTTTTTTGTAACAATTATCATCTTTTTGATATCATTAGTCTGGTTTGATTATTCCAAAGATTGGGATTCCAATTATGTCTCATATTTAGGTTTATATGAATTGAAAGGTTTTTTTAAGAGTTTACTTATTAATGGCAGGTACCCGGTTATACCTTGGATTGCATTTGTCTTTTGGGGCATGTTCCTGGGTTTGTCAGATTTACAGAATAAATCTAATCTTAGAAAAATTTTAATTTATAGTAGTGTAATTTTCGTTGTCACACAAATTCTCTCTTTCTTATTAAAAAATCATTATACCTTGTTTGGAGCAAATATCACTCAGGAAAAGGCAACGATGTTGTTCGGTACCCAGTCTGTCCCTCCTAACCTTTTTTACTTATTCACCGGTGCCAGTTTTGCTTCAATTGTAATAGTATTATGTATAATCCTGGGAGAATACTTCCACAATAATTTTATTATTAATTTTATGGCAAAAACAGGTCAGTGTTCACTGACTTTATATATTGCTCATATTTACATTGGATTACCAATTTATTTTGGATATGCAAAGTTGCTTAACATATCAAAACCATGGAGTCTGATTGATATTAAAATGGTATATTATTATACACTTTTTTTATTTTTACTACTTGGATTTTCTTCAAACGTCTGGCTTAAATATTTTCGACGTGGCCCCATTGAAGCCCTCATGCGCAGTATTACAAGATAATGAACAAATTCCAAAGATATAAATGTTGACCAAATACTGCCTCTGGTTAATTAAAAGAATTAATCCAAGCATTTAAATAAAACCTGATATTAAAGTTAAAGGTTTCTGATTATGTCTTTATATCCTAATAAAAAGAATGGATACCATCCTTTGTTATTGGTTCTAATACTGCTAATAAGTTTAACACCATTACTTTATATTCCCGGAATGAAATATTCCGATCAGGTTCCAAAGAATATTTTTCTACATCTGGGAATTCTTCTTTCTTTAGTACTTATTCTCTTATATTATAAGAAATATATAGGGTATTGGATAACCATAAATATTGTTGATGTATTTTACCTTCTCACACCTGTAACTTTGCTTTTTTTGTCCATCTTTATTGATCAGAATTCAAATACACCTGTCAATGTTAATATACTTTTCTATTTAGCTGTATTTTACATCTTAATTAAACTTTGCTTCCTTAACAAACAGGAATATAAAGACAAAATAGAAATCTTTAAAATTTTTCTTTGGGGTATTTGTATTAGTGTCGCTGTAGAAGATGCGATCTGCATTCTTCAGTTTTTTGAAATAATTCATTATGATGGTGATATAGTATTTGAGTCCGTAATAATCGGAACTTTCGGGTACACAAATGGTATTGCAGGCTTTCTAGCATTTGTAACTCCTCTGTTGTTTGGATTGCTCGCTTTGGTACACTCCAACCTTAAAAAAATTTTAATTATAATTGTACTTCTCATTAATACCTCCATTCTTATTTTAACCAAAAGTAGGGGAAGCTGGGTGAGCCTTCTGATAGGATTAATTGTGTATTATTCTGACAGTATATTAACCTTTTGGAATACAATTAATTACAAAATAAACAAAATATTTATATTAGCGGCAATTTTGATTTTTTCAATCATTTTGTCATTCTTTTTATTCAAAATGAATACAGAATCAGGTTTGGGCAGATTATTTGTTTGGAAAGTAAGCTTACAAATGGCAAAAGAAAAACCAATACTTGGCATAGGTTATGGCAACTATTCAATTGATTATTTAAAATATCAAAGTATTTTTTTTAAAAATCCCAAAAATTCAGGTTATTCTGATTATGCTACCGAAATATGGTTTGCAAATAATCAATACATAGATACTCTGGCAGAAACCGGTATTCTTGGTTTTGCATTGTTTTTAGGATTAATTTTATTTTTTTACAGAACCTATTACAAAATAAAGAAGAGTAAGAATCCGATAATTGCCCGTATAATTGGTTCTTCAATTACTGTAATCCTCTTCTATTCCTTAGTTTCCAGTCCATTCTTTTGCATATCAATATACCTGTTATTCTCTTTCTGTATTGCTGTATTATCATCCTTTGATAATAGTACCCCTTTATTTCACTTCAATCTTAAAAAATTAGATAATATATATATAAGATCGTTGTTCCTGATTGTTTTTATTATATATGGAAGCTTTATAACAATTGGTTTGGTAAGAGAAAGTGTGGCATATTATTATTGGAAAAAGGCAGGTATTGAAATAAGAAAAGCTAATTTTGAAACAGGTTTGAATCTTTATTATAAAGCAGCAAAAATTCTTCCTAATGGAAAAGTCAATTTTGATTTGGGGATTATTTATATTTTGAATGCACAGTATGACGATGCATTAAGAGAATTCCAAAAAGCCGAATCTTCATTCCGTATTAAAAGTTTGTACTTATTTAAAGCAAAAGCTCTCCTAGGACTGAATAGATACGACGATGCCATTAAAGTCTATCTTCAGGTTTTGGACATGTTTCCAAATTTATTGGAACCGCGTTTAGAATTGGGAAAAGTTTTTTTTGAACTTGGTGAATATGATAAAGCAAGTGTTATTTTAAAACAGGTTAAGCGAATAAAACCGAAAATTTATAACGATAAAGCAAAATATATTAAAAAATCAGCAGATTCTCTATTAACAAGAATACAAGAAATAAATGCCAGAGAAAGACCTTAATAGAAAAATTACAACCTATTTTGGAGAATCAATCAGGGAATATACCTGTGAGACTAAAAATTGTTTCATTTTAAAAATCAACCCTTCTAAAGTCATAATTTGCAAGGATATTTCCTATTCCCAAAAAGAATTAAAATAACCTTTGACGAGGTCTTTATTGGTCAATGCATCCCATATTTTATAATCATACCATCCGTAATTTGAAATGTCATTAAACGTATTATTAGATTCATACTTCTCATATCCCAAAGAAATATAATCTGCATTGTTATAACCAATTACTGCGAGATATTTATTATGATTTTCAGGATTAGGATAAATAAAATAAAATCCGAGATTCTCTCCTTCTGCCAATTGATTACCAATTTTTATTTCTGATTTACTTATGCTGTATGGCAACTCATTCTTCATCCTTTTTAAAAGCAGATTAGATTCATTAGTACCAATCAATACCAGATTATATTCAGCTAAGTCCTTTTTAGAGATTTCAATATCTGGCTTAACCAAACATCCATTATAATACCTTAATTCCCAGTATTTAGTGATAGTATCAGTAACAGAGTTAATATGATCGGTCTCTTCTTTATGTCCAATTGTACCAGGTACAATAATAAATCCCTGAGTAAAAACATGTGCAAAAGGGCCTTCAATAAAATTGTTTTTTATAATATTTTTCTCATTTGATATTGGATTAATAACAATCTGATCATTTGAGGGAATGTCTTCATAGATTTTCTTTCCATTATCATAAATTACTAAAGCTTTTTGCCGATCATGAGGCAATGTCTTTGGATCAATCGAATAACTTTTTATATTTTTATACTCTATTTTTAGTGTGTCATTCATAATTTTTGCGTGAATAAAAGCATTTTTAGCTGGTATTATTTTGTTGAGCGTTAGCCAATATGATTTATTATATTTAAGCTGGCTTGTTGAGAAGAAAACTTCATCCGGATTATGTTTAATTGAAAATTTACTGAAATAGTCAAATATATCCGGCATATATTCCTCAGAGTAATAAGTTTTAATTTCCAGGGGGAGTATATTATATGTAAAATATTTGAGTTTTGCCTCTTTGGCAGACCGAATTAAATCTTCACTTATTGAAACATCCATGTGAGGGTCCAATCGACTATGGATAACAAATAGAGGCATATCGATCAAGTTCTTCAAATAGTTAAGCGGTTCATTCTGTTGTAACCAGATATTTTCATTGTTTGTCAGTTTTAACTCTGGTGCGGTTATGGAAATAGCTGCAAACCTGTCAGGATATTTTACGGCAAGTTTCAATGCATCGCGGGAGGACAGACAAGCCCCTCTTAAAAATATCCGATTTGAATCAATATTTATATATTTCGAGATTGCTTCAATATTTTCCCATAAATCCGCTTCTTCAATCGTATTCATATTTGAAACATCCACTGTACGGCAACCCGGATCAAGTATTATCATATTATATCTGTTCGCCAAAACCGAAAATAATTCGATTAGCCTGATATTAGCAAATCTGTAAGTCTCCAAAGGTGAAGGGTGCCTGTTCATAAATTTTGGTAATTCAATAACCAAAGGTAAAGTATCGGATGAATTATAATTATCAGGAATAAAAAGCTGGTAATATTGAATTCCTTTATCAATTTTGGAGATGTATGACTTTAATATACCTCTTTTAATTTTATTGGCATTAATTACATTATCATAACATGCTTTAAGTCCAGAATATACGTAAATGATTTTTTTATCCCAATTCCGATAGTCGTTATTATCACTTCCCCTGTTTTCAGGTTTCATAAGGTGATTATAACGGTGTATTAAGGCATCAATATTATGCTTAGTATCCTCATCCTTTACCAAAGGCCTCAGTTCTTTAATCTGATCATCAATAGCGTTAAAAATATTTCCCTTAAAGAAGACTTCATTAAAAGTATCGTTCTGCACAATCAGATTAGTATTATGCAATCCGTCGGCAAGATTTGAGATATCTGAAATAAAGTCTTCATGATTACTGCTAGTTTGATGTACAATTTCACCATTTGCTGTTTTTATGTGTAACAAATACACTAAATTATTCGGTATACTTTCATTTAAACATAAACTGTCATTGGTAATCAGACTTCGTTTCAAATAATAACTTCCATATTCGATTGAAAGTGTTCTTTTGTAACGGTTTAATCCCTTCAAAGTTTCATTCTCAACAACAGCGAACATTTCCCAGTTGTATTTTATATTGTTGATTTTAATTAATAAGAAATTTTTACCTTTTTTTATATCCAGATCGATATAATTGTCATAGTATTTTAGACTATTAATTCTGTCTTGATCATAAATTAAGGTGTTATTTAACCAAACTTTAGAACCGTCATCAGTTGAAAAATTCAATTTTAATTTTTTATTTGTATGACTTTTAAGAATGCATCCGCAATAAACATTCCCACTAAATACTGTTGAATTAGTTGAATCAAACAACAGATTAAAATCTGTTTTAAAATTATCAGATGCAATAATGTCATTAACAAGAATGTTCATAGTATCATGCACAGAAATTGAACTCAGTTCCTTATAAGTAATACTTGCCTCATTTAGCCCAAAAGTTTTCAAATTGTCTTTATTCAGAAAATTATTTGAGCCTTTGGAATCGAATGGTCCGATAATGTACCATTTAGTAAGTAGTATCCCATCTTCCGGAATGTTGTCAATATCATAAATCACTTTAGTTATGCAACCGGAAAGGAAAATAATTATAAATAAAGATTCTAATAGAAGAATTATGATGCTTTTTAGATATATTTTCATACCATAGAGAATAGGTTTTTTAACAGTTGGGATAATTCAAAGTTTAATATTCTCTAAAATAAACATTTTAATTACATTATAAAAGTATTAAATAAATGTTCTGAGGTTCGAAGTCAAAAAATGTTTTTGGATTCAAAGGAAAGCATAAGTCTATTAAGAGAATGAAAGCGATGTATAAGATAATATAATTAAACTGCGATTTATTAAAAGCAACTCCGCATTAAGGTTTACGTTCACTTCCTGCTAATAACATAACAAACAAGTAAAGACCGGTCTTTGATGTTTGAAGACATGTATTCTTAAAACAGGTTTGCAACGAGTTGATGAACATTTTAATGCTGGTTCAAAAATAACTATCACAAATCACAAAATTTTTTCTTCTGTTTTTATAGATAAACTATGGAATTATAATAGAATTTGTTATAAATTTTAGAGACAGAAATAAAAACATACTTGTATTTTATTATAACAGATTAACGAATTCGTAAAAACGATAAGGGGGAAATTACCAAGTTTGGAGTTTTGCCGTATGCCAAATTTTCCGGCATCCAACATCCCTTATTTTTCCTGTTGATATTAACAAGAAAACCGTTGAATTATTATCGTGAGACGATAACTGGCTTATCGTAAATCGATAATTAATTATCGTAATTCGATAATTTATTTTACTATTATTCAATATCCTGATTTTTAATGGCTATCAATCCCATATCTTAATTACTTAATCACATTATTTTTCAATACACCGCTGTTTTTAATTTATTCCTATCGGTGCTCTAACAACTTTCAAATATTCAGCCGGTATTTATGAAATACCCATTTACCCCATAGGGTTTATTTCAACTTGGCAATCCTTATTAGAAGACAGTCATCCGGGAGAACGTTATATATCCCTGATTTGTTCCTCTTTCCGGGCCTATTAAACAGAAGTTGATGAACACAGATGAATTAACGATTTTCAGACAAATTAAGCGGGGAAATATCAGATCATTTAACTATCTATTCAACAAGTATTATGAAATCCTGTTCAGATTTGCATTGACCTACCAAAACCAGAGAGAAGTCGCCGAAGAGATCGTGCAGGATATTTTCATGCATATCTGGGAGAAAAGACTCGAATTGAACATTTCATCTTCAGTAAGGTCCTATTTGTTTACTTCAGTGAAGAACAGATGCATAAGTTTCCTGCGCCGGAAGTTTGACAAAGCTGAAGTTGTTAGTTATGGCTGCACGCCAGATGAGCAGACGTTTTTTCAATCACCCGATATTGCATTGGAATCCATTGAGCTGGAATTCCATATTAAAAATGCGATAAAAATGCTTCCGGATAGATGCAGGATTATTTTTAACCTTTCCAGGAATACAGGCCTGACCTATAGGGAAATCGCTGCAGAACTGGGTATTTCAACCGAAACGGTTAAAACCCAGATCAGTATTGCCCTGGGAAAAATAAAACTGCATCTTGAAAGGTATTGGTATACCGTGCCTTTCTGACCATCAAACCGGAATAAGGAACCTGCTTTGATCACTTGCTTTCCTGGCTCATTCCGATTACTCCATTTTGTTTCTTACATAAATATCTCCCGGCCCTGTGTGCAGGATGGGCAGGTATCAAAGATATAAACTCGGGCTTGACTGCAATCAGTCAGGTTAACGGAGATAATTGACAATACTATTTCTACCAGGTTCGGCAGTGTGATACAAACTATCATAAAAAATCGGTTCCCTTTTCCCCCATCCTTCCTTCTTTAGCGTCTTAGTTAACAGATCCACAAACCTGCTTAAAAAACAATTTAAACAATGAATGACAGCTTACTCTATTTCTACCTGAACGGGGAGCTTACGGTCAAAGAGAGGAAAGAAGTCGAAGAATGGATTGCACGCAATCCCGGTCGTTTTAAAACTATCAGGCTTATCTGGGAGCTCTCAAAATCATCATCTGGCGATGAAAAACCTGACCTGATCAGCGCCTGGAACAGGATTAATCCGGAGAAAAATCCAAAACCGCAGATCAATTATGCTTTAAGGTCGCCTCATTTGAAGAACCTGCACCGGGCAGCTGCTATTTTAATTGTTGCCATAGGACTTGGAATATCAGCCTATTTTGTTCTCATGCACACGAATACCACCAAATGGATCAAATATGATGCAGGTACTGATAAAAAGGGTGCCATCTCTTTATCTGATGGCAGCATTGTATGGTTAAACAAAGGATCAACTGTACGTTACCCGGAAAAATTCAATGGCCCTGTCCGGGAATTATTTCTGAACGGAGAGGCATATTTTGAAATCGCACATAACCCCGACAAACCATTTCTGATTCATGCGGGAAATACAATAACCAGGGTTCTGGGAACCACTTTTAACATAAATGCCAGCGATACCACGAATAGAATTGTTGTAACCGTATTAAGCGGGAAGGTTGCGTTCTACACACGCAACGGGATTCAACACAAGGTAACACTTACAAAAGGTGATAAAGGGATATATTCTCCTCAGGAAAAGATACTAAACAAACAAATAAACACCGATCAGAATGTTTTGGCCTGGAAATCAGGCACTCTAATTTTCAGCAATGTGCCCTTGCATGAGGTATGCGAAGAATTAAGCATGCACTATGACACCCATATTTTCGTTCGGCAGCGAGGGATTGCAGGCCAGTATCTTACAGCCCGTTTTCAGGATAAATCAGTGGATGAAATTCTCGATATTCTGGAATTGACCTTTGAAATATCCTGTCACAGGGATAAAGATGGAATTGAACTGGTTGCAAAATAGATTATTCACGATTCAACTTTTCCCATGAACAGAAAAAAAACAATCGCTCTGGTATTTGCTGCTGTATTTTTCGTCATTTCTCCGGGTTTATTCGGACAAAAAACATTGCTCGAAAAAAATATCAAATTGCATGATACCGAATACAATCTTCAACTACTTCTGAATGAATTAATCACTGAACATTCCGTTAGTCTATCGTATACCAATAAAGATATCCCTGCAGAAATGGTTGTTCATATCGACCGGAAAGAGCAGAGTCTGAGATCGCTCCTCGATCAGATTGAACAGCAGGCAGGTCTGGAATATTACGAACACAATGAAACCATCATACTTAAAACAAAAATACCATCAAAAAAATATGTGGTAAGCGGTATTATTAAAGATACAAAATCAGGAGAAACACTGCCATATGCCAGCATTATGATTGCCGGCAGACAACTCGGTACGGTATCGAATAAGTTCGGGTTTTACTCTATAACTCTGCCGGAGGGCACTTATACATTAGTTTTTAACTACATGGGGTACGCTGCTTTTGAAAAAATTATTGATCTGAAAGACAATATGACGGTCCATGTGGAAATGTCTCCAAAATCAGAAGATCTCGAAGAAGTGGTTATAGTATCCCGACAAACAGATGCAATGGCCGATGAAAACAGATTATCGTCGATTGATATTCAGAAAATCAAAGAGATTCCGGCTTCGTTTGGCGAAGCGGATGTACTGAGGTCATGCCAGTCGCTTCCGGGTGTTGTCAGCATCGTGGAAGCGGGCGGAGGCTATTTTGTACGAGGTGGAGCCTGGGACCAGAATCTGATGCTGCTCGATGAGGCCGTAGTTTATAACAACGCCCACATCGAAGGCTTTTTTTCGGTCTTCAACCCTGAAGTTCTCAAAGATGTTAAATTCTTCAAAGGAGGCATTCCGGCAAAATACGGAGGCAGAATCTCATCGGTTATGGATATTACCCAGAAAGAAGGGAACATGAAATCGTATCATATTAATGCCGGCATTGGACTGATTGCAAGTAAATTAATGATTGAAGGGCCAGTCATCAGGGATAAGGCTTCGTTCGTTTTAGCTGCCAGAAGATCATACCTGGATATTTTTTTCAAATACCTGCCCAATGAAGACATAAAAGACAGCAGGTATTTTTTTTACGACCTGAATGCCCGGTTTAATTTTATACTAACCCCGAAAAACAGGCTTTATCTGTCCGTTTATTCAGGGAGTGACCACCTCGAAAATAGTTCGTATGAGCAGGAATATGGCAACTTAACCACCACATTCAGATGGAACCATATTTTTGGAAACCGTTTGTTTTCAAATACTTCAATCATATATAGTGATTATGTTATGCAGGATATGGACAATGGAAATGAATGGTCGTGGAAGAAGACCGTTGGAATAGATCATTATGAACTGAAAGAAAATTTTACCTGGTATCTGTCGGGTCAAATGATCGAATTCGGAGCAAATATGCAATACGTCACTTTTCATCCCGGCAACCAGGTACCACTGACTGATTCATCATTTTCCAGTAAGATTAAGATACCCGATCAATATTCAGTTGAATCGGCTTTGTATGTAGAAGATAACATAAAATTCACTCCAAACCTTGATATTTTGATAGGCTTAAGGCTTTCTGACTTTCGAAATCTGGGGCCGGCAAATGTTTTCATTTATGACCCCGATTTTCCAAAGGACGAGTACGGCATTGTGGATACAATTCATTATAAGAACAACAGGGTGATAAAAAAATATAGTTATCTCGAACCCCGTTTTTCGGCAAAATACGATCTCAACGATAATCATGCGTTGCGGTTCACCTATAACAGGACGGTTCAATATATACACAGGATCACACAAAATTATATAGCCCTGCCGATTGATATGTATAAACCCAGCGATCCATATCTTAAACCTGTACTATGCGATCAGGTGGCTTTGGGATATTTCACATCATTTTCAAACAAGAAATTTGAATTGTCCGCCGAGGTGTATTCTAAACGAATACATAACATCATTGAAGTAAAACCTGCCAGTGATATTTATCTGAATCCAACCCTGAATGCAGATTTATTGCAGGGTAATGGAAAAGCATACGGTATTGAAACCATGGTAAGCAAGACGAAGGGTTTACTGACCGGATCCTTAAGCTACACCTTCTCAAGAAGTCTTAAAAGAATAGCAGGTGAAAGCAAATACGAAACCCTTAATTTTGGAGATTATTATCCGGCACATTACGATATTCCGCATCAGGTAAAACTTATCCTCCAATATAAGAAAGGCAGCAAATGGTCTTTTCACGCCGATTTCCTTTACTTAACCGGCCGTCCGGTAAGTTTTCCTGACGGCCAGTATGTGTATGCCGAAACACTTATTCCTTATTACTCAGGCATCAATCAAAACCGTTTACCTGATTACCACAGGTTGAATCTCGGAGCCACACGGTATAGCCTCAACAAACCCGGAAGGAAATGGCGGGGTTATTGGAATTTCTCGGTATACAATTGTTATGCAAGGAAAAATGCTCATTCGATTTACATCAGAAGAAAACCCTCCAGCAGGAACACTGAGGCCGTAAGGCTTTCAATTATCGGAACAATTGTTCCTTCATTTTCATATACAATGGAATTTTAATCGCTAAAGTATGTTCATCAAGAATTACTGGTTTATAGTATTAATTGTATTAATCACTGGTTGCGAAGAAGTTATTGATCTCGATTTTCCCCAAAAAAATCCGAGGATCGTTGTTGAAGCCCTGATAACCGACAGGTATGAGCCTTACATCGTGAGACTTAGTCATACTCAAAAGTATACATTCAGGTATGATGAAGATACAACTTATGCTGAAACCGGGGCAATAATTATCCTTCATGAGAGTACTGGATTTTCAGATACACTCGATGAGATTTCAAAAGGTATTTACCAAAGTCATCCTGAAATTGTTAAAGGTACTATCGGCAATTCTTACCGTCTGGAAATAATTACCAGCGATGGCAAATGCTATATTTCCGAGACGGAAACAATGCATGCTGTATCTCTTATCAATTCAATTTACTATGACAGGGATCCGCTTGACAGGGATTCTTATAATCCGGAATATTACAGGTTCAATGTATATATTGATTGGCAGGATCCGGCCAACGAAAGAAATTATTACCTTAGAAAATTTTCATATTACTGGTCGGGTATCTGGCATCAGAACATACGATGGAACTGGGTTTTCAACGACAAATATTTTAATGGAATTTATCTCCTTGGGGACAAGATAACAAGTGATTATGGAGGTAGCGGATTCAAAATCAGGGTTGAACAGTATTCATTAACCCGGCCGGCTTATGATTTCTGGATAATGGTCCGTAAACAGACACAGGAGGCTGATGAACTTCTGATAAACTCAACAGCTCCGATCATTGGAAATATCGTTAATGCAAATGATCCGAAAGACTACGCGCTAGGATACTTCCAGGTATCTGCCATGGATATCGCAGAAGTACGGATTAATTAGTCACTGAAATTACTTTTTTGCTCAACTTCAGGTCAAACCCTAACAATAATATGCTCAGAAATGACCATTTTAAGTATGCAGTGTTTCCCATACTTTTTTGGTTTTTATTTGAAAACAATCATGTTGCAGTTTAAACAATTTTCACGTATTCATGTTTACTTGTTGATAGTAAATTATATACAACATACCCCTAATTTTACCCTCCATGAATAAGCGAATTGATCTTATCGTAACATGTATTTTTGTTGCATTTAGTTCCATAGCAGTTTTTTCCAATACAATTTATGTGACCAATGGCAGTGACTCGGGTTCGGGTTCACTCAGACAGGCTATCCTTGATGCGAACAGCAATTCAGGTGCAGACACCATTATTTTTGACATACCGGATACTGATCCGGCTTATGATGCTGACAGAGGCGTATGGACGATCCATCTACTTACTTCATTAAACAGCATTACAGATGACAGTACCACAATTGACGGAAACAGCCAGACGCTAAACAGGGGAAATACAAATACCGAAGGACCCGAAATTGAACTCGACGGATCACTTGCTAATTCAGGAGGTCTGGTTATCGCAAGTTCATACAATACAATCAGCGGGTTGGTAATAAACCGTTTTGCTTTGGAGGGCATTGTTATCTTCACTGCCCACTACAATAAAATCACAGGAAATTATATTGGCACCGATGCGACAGGTACGAATGAACTATCGAATATGACCGGAATTGCGATTTCTCTGGGAAGTAAAAACAATACGATCGGAGGCAGCAGTATAGAAGAACGCAATCTTATTTCGGGAAATACGGAATACGGAATACTGGTTTCAGGCTATTATACCGGGAATAACATAATAACCGGAAATTACATCGGTACGGATATTACCGGAGATTTACCCCTGGGAAACTGGTACGGGAATATTAAACTGTTTTATAATGCTTCCAATAATTTTATTGGAGGTGCCGACCCGGGAGAAGGAAATATCATATCTTCTGCAAAATTTTCAACGAACATTTACACCGGGAACGGCATTACGATCGACAATTCCGATAGCAATAAAATAGTTGGCAATTCCATTGGTACCGGTAAAAATGGAAATACACTTCTGGCCAATGAAGGTGTCGGTATTGTGATCAATGAAAGCAATGGTACTGTGGTAGGAGGTATTGCAGCAGGTGAAGGTAACATTATCGGTTGGAACAACTGGGTGGGAATCCTGGTCCGGGATCCGGCAAGTACAAATAACAGTATTTCCGGTAATTCCATTGGAACCGACAATACCGTATCATTAGCGCTGAACAACAGTACTAATGCCTTAAATTCTGGGATTCTCGTAGATTTTGGTGCAAGTGAAAACACCATAGGACCGGACAATCTCATAGCCCATAATACCGGTTCAGGCATTACGGTAAATCATGATTCAACCACCGGAAATACAATTACCAGAAATATAATTCTTGACCAAACTGAAGCCGCTATTGCAATCAAAAATGCCGGCAATAATGACATTGTTCCGCCCGTAATCACTGAGGTCACGGGTACACAAGTTTCCGGTACATCATGTGCTGACTGCCTGATTGAATTATTTTCATCAGAATCAAATGAAGCTGATGTATATGAAGGTTCAATTGCTGCTGACGAATCAGGAAATTTCACCTGGAACGGCAGTATTGGTTTAGCCTATGTTACCGCTACTGCAACCGATTCGCGGGGAAACACTTCCCGGTTAAGCGATCCTTTAGAGAACGGGAGTTTTACTGGAATTGAACCTGCGGGACAAAATGCACTCCCGGAACAGATCTGGCTCGGTCAAAGTTTTCCCAACCCATTTCCTCTACGTACTGAAATCCATTACAGGATACCCTACCCCGGTAAGGTATCGTTAAAAATTTATGACCTGAATGGAAGAGAAATAGCAACACTGGTTAATGAATTCAGGAATACAGGCAGCTATTCCATAAACTGGTATGGAAAGGATTCATACCAGAACCGGGTATCTGAAGGCATATATTATTATGTATTGGTCTTTGACAATCATTCTATTGTTAAACGAATGATATATTTAACCAGCTAGGGTTTTTAATCATTGTTATCTATTATTTTCCTGTAAATCAGTATATTTATAGATGCCCTCGAAAGCTTTGCACTGTTAAGGTGCAGCCTGCAAATCACCTGTTTGAATGCGTTTTTTTGGGGGGTATTATCCGGGTTAATGTCATACGGTAAAAGTTAATCATTTTATTCACATTTAACCTTTACCGCCATGAAACGCATAATAACAACAGGAAGTATTATCATCGCTGCAATTATAGCATTTGCCGGTGATAATGAGCAACATATAGCTTCGAAAATTAAAGAAGTAAAAGTATTTACCCAGGGTGCACAGGTAATTCGCGGGGCAATGTTTATGGTCGATCAGGGCCGGTCAGTTCTTGTGCTTGAAGACCTGCCTCTGAATATCGATCCGAAAACCATCCGTATAAAGTCAAAGGGCGATTTTTATATCCTTTCGGTCATGTTGCGAAAGAATTACCTCAGGGGACCGGATAATTCAGAAGAGATAAAAAAAATGGAGTTGGAAAAGCAAGCTGTTCTGGATATGCTCGAATCGGAAGAATGTAACCTTGCGGTGCTGAAAAAGCAGGAATCGCTCATACAGGCAAATACTCCAAACGCTGACAGCAAAGAAGAATACTGGAAGCTTGAAGAACTTAAAAGCCTGGTAGACTATTTTGGAGAACAGTTTGCCAGGATCAGCAATCAGATTCTTGAATCTGAGCGGAAAATACAGGGCTTAAAAGTCAAAATAACCCTTCTCGGCAACCAGATGAGTACATTCGGAACACTTAAGAATAAATCGGTCTCAGAAATAGTGGTCCAGCTATTCTCCAACAAGCCCGGAAGAGGAAGCCTGGAATTGCAATACATTACTCCGGATGCAGGATGGAAACCCAGTTACGATCTGAGGGTGAAGAACCTGAATGAACCGCTTGCCTTATCGTACAAAGCCGAAATAAGCCAATATACAGGTGAAAACTGGGACAATGTGAAACTCATCCTCTCTACAAAAAATCCGTATACATCAGACAGGTTGCAAACCCTTCAACCCTGGTTTATTGAGCCTGTGACTGAAGCACACCAGGGTTTTCCAATTGTAGGACGGCACGGAAGATCAGGCCCTTCAAAGGTCATTAAGCCTAACGGCATGGTTTCCGATTATCAAAAGGGAGACATTTCCGGACAAATCACAGGTGAGGATGGTACACCGCTGCCCGGAGTAAATATACTTGTTAAAGGTACTACCAATGGAACCATCACTGATATTGATGGAAGGTTTACAATACATATAGATCAACCCAATTCAAAATTGGTTTGCAGCTATATAGGTTTTGAAGGATTAGAAACAGAAGCCAATTCACCATTGATTAATTTTATACTTGCTGAAGATATTCAAGAACTCCAGGAAATAGTGGTAATTGGTTATGGAACCGTTTCCGGCGGCTCAATTAACGAAACTCCATCAGCGGTTAATCCGTTACCTGAAAAGTTCATTATCAAAGACCATGAAGATATGGATGAAAACTTTGAAGAACTGGAAGTATCTATTCCCTACACCATTCCTTCCGATGGTAAAGAATATATGGCTTTATTAACCGATATTGAGTTGGGATCGGATTATATCTATAAAAGCGTACCCAAGTTGAACCGTAATGTTTTTCTGCAGGCCAGGATCAGTGGATATGGTAAATATTTTTTCAGACCTGGAAATGCAGGACTCTTTTATCAGGGTACTTATCTTGGCAACCTCAATATGAGTTTTTCAAAATATGAAGATACGCTGGACATCTCTTTCGGCAATGAAGAAAAAATAATCGTGAAGAGGGAAAAACTGTCGGATGAAAATCGGTCAAAAGCCCTCAGCGCTTCACGCACCATCGAAAAGAGTTTTAAGATCACGATTAAGAATACCAAAAACGAGACTGTGAAGATCCAGCTTCAGGATCAGTATCCTGTGGCTACAAAAGATTATATCCAGTCTGAGCCAATTCTTGGCAAGACAGCGGTTTATGATGAAAAAACGGGAATTATTACCTGGAACCTCGAGCTTAAGCCATACGAAGAAAAGGAAGTTAAATTCGGTTACCAGATTAAGTTCCCGAAAAGCAAAAAGATTATCCAGGAGTGATTTTTATTTTCTTAAGCATACTCAAAAACCGGTTCGGCAAATCAAGCGCTCTGAGCCGGTTTTTGCATTCCGGTATGAACCGGTGTATTTATGTATCAGGATATTCAATATCCGTGGGCCTTTTCACCAGGTATTCTACCGCTCAAATAACCGTGTATAGCCAATGCTGAACTCGGAAAAATCAGCTTCCCCGAAATTGGCGTTGATATGCGCCCCAAAACTAATATTGTTACGGGGATTCCTTTCGGTACTGATAATATAATAGTTCAACCCGAGCCGGCTCGGAAAAAGTTTTTTCAGCGTATCTGTCAGCCTCGTGCCCGATTCGAATGTTTCAAGAAAATACGGATAGAAGGGTTTGTAAAAATTCAGGCCGCCTTCAACATCAAGTCCGAAATGTCCGACAAGAAATTCACATCCCAGTAAAAAATAGAAATTGGAAGCAAACCAGGCAGAAGATTGGGAATATTCCCAGGGTTCGGTATCCGATTCGTATCTGCCGGCCAGTTCATAATACCTGTATGTGAAGCCTGTTCTGACTTTTATGTGCTGATTAAACAAGATTCCTCCCCCAATTGCAGCGGAAAAAACAATTCCCTTCTTACCGCCAACCGGCCCGGTGGTCCCGCCGAGTTCATTCAAACCGGTTCCCTGCCGGAAATACAGAAAGTACCTTTTGCTCCTGTTCAATGGTTTCATCCGCTTCTGATCGGCCATCACCGATCCGCTTCCCGTATAGATCTGTGCGGATAATCCCAGCATGGCTGCATTCAACCCGAAATTTGGCAGTTGGGTATGTCCGTTTGAAGCATGAGAATAGCCGAGGCTTATATTGATGCTTGTTCTGTTGAAATACAGGATGTTTTTGGAGATAATTCCCTGAAAAGACCAGGTGAAGCTTGATCCTATAGCTTTATTGTACTTGTTCACTTCACGGTCATAGAATTCCGTGAAATAGGATAACCCGATACCGAGCCTGAAGTTGAATCCCCTGAGGTGATTCCCGGAAGGATTATAGGTAAAAAACGGAGTTATTGAAAACTCATTGCCCAGAAGCGAATCGTTTCCAAGTGAAGTATAAGATAAGTTGATACCATACTGCGGATTTTTATAATACGTGGAAAAATATTTTGAAGTATCCAGGGATTGCAGACCCAGGTCAAGCGATATGCATTTTCGCCATTCGGTTTTTGGAAAAGAGGTATAATTCCGTACATTACGGCCTATGGATATAGCCGGCTGAAAAAAATAAATACGGGAGTTTTTGTCATTGCCGGACGCCTGCGCATTCAGATCGTTTTTGGCAGCAAGAATCAGTAAAAGAAGAATACCTGAGAGCGTTTTCATCCGGCCGGAACACTTAAAAAAAAAATATGCTTTAAAAGTCAAAATTATCCGGATCTGCTCCTATCCTTCTACTCCTGTCAAGACGATCAATTGCTGCCATATCTTCGCCGGAAAGTGCAAAATCAAAGATCTGTGAATTCGACACGATCCGTTCGGGCGTTACCGATTTGGGTATGGTGACCACTCCCTTTTGCAGGTCCCACCGCAATATGATCTGGGCTTCGTCTTTATTGTATTTCCGGGCCAGTCTGCCGACAGGTTCCACCGATACAATCCTTCCCTGCATCAGCGGACTCCAGGCTTCATAACGGATATTCTTACTGGTACAATAATCGATCAGGTCTTGCTGGACCAGGTAGGGATGAAACTCCATCTGGTTCACCATGGGCACTATCTCAGCCGACTGAAGAAGATCCTCAATATGGTGTTTCAGAAAATTACTGATACCGATTGCCCTAACCCTGCCCTCTCCATAGATCGTTTCAAGGGCACGCCAGGTTTCCCTGAACCTGCCTTTCACCGGCCAGTGGATCAGGTACAGATCGAGGTAATCAAAACCCAGCTTCTGCATGCTTGCATCAAAAGCCCTGAGTGTATTGTCATAACCCTGGTCGGAATTCCATACTTTGCTGGTCACAAAAATGCCGCTCCGTTCAATTCCGCTCTCCGATATGGCAATACCCACCCCTTTTTCGTTCCCGTAAAGTGCTGCAGTATCAATATGGATATATCCTGCTTTTAAAGCATGGGTCACTGCATTGATGACCTCCTTACCTTCGCTCACCAGAAATACACCCAGGCCAAAATAAGGCATATCAACGCCGTTATGCAATGCAACCGTACCTTTGATATCCGTAATTTTCATAATTTGTTGTTTAATTGTTCAGGTTCATGAATCTTTCATGCCTCTAAAAATAACGAAAAAAGTGCACAAAAGTAACGATATCCACTTTTCGTTGCATACCAATTCGCCGTGATTCCTGAACCCGGTGCAGTCCATACAGCCTTTTTCTGCCGGTATCTGTTTTTTTGCTTAACCGGGTTCCTGATTACCCTTCAAAATTGAGAGCATGCATACAAACGCTTTCGTCATGACCAAACCCTGCAGTTCAGGACATACCATACAGAGAGGGTATTTGCAGGCCGCTTCATTATTGGGGCTTAAAGTTTTTTAGTTCGATTAAATTCCTTAAATTGCACAGGAACTTTATCTTTGATCGCATGAATTTGGCTATTCTATTAACCTTAATACCGGGTATTATGGAGAATAGTTTTAATAATGAAGAATTTGGCAAAGATACCTTTCAAACCTCGGAAGGTAATCTTATCATCACTTTTGTCGGACACGCCACACTTGTTTTTGAATTCGGCAACCAGGTTATCCATATTGATCCTGTCCAACAGGAGGCAGACTATTCAGTAATGCCTAAGGCCGACATCGTACTGGTAACACATCAGCACAGCGACCATTTTGATCTGGCGGCGATCAGGCATATCACCAAAGAAAACACAACCCTGATCTGTACCGAAAAATGTAATCAGAATTCTGAAAATCTGCCCGGTCCGCGTATTATGCACAATGGCGACACCCTCACCGTAAACGGCATACATATTGAAGCTGTCCCGGCATACAATATTGTCCATATGCGGTCAGCCGGAAATCCATTCCACCCGAAAGGTGAAGGAAACGGATATATCATGACATTTGGTGACAAACGGGTGTATATAGCCGGCGACACCGAAAATATTCCTGAGATGAAAACCCTTGATAAGATCGATATCGCGTTCCTTCCTATGAACCTGCCGTATACCATGACACCGGAAATGGTTGCGGATGCTGCTCAAAAATTTAATCCTAAAATCCTTTATCCTTATCATTTCGGAGATACCGATACACAAAAAATTGTTCAACTCCTAAAACATCCAGGCATTGAGGTTAGGATAAGAAAAATGAAGTAAGAATGCCGGAAAAAAGTTCAAACGCTAATTTAAACCCGATGATTAACCACCTTCAAAAGAAAATGACCGAAAAACCAAAAGAACAGGAAAGAGGCCTTCAAAATGCCCGGCGTTACTTTTGGGTGTTGTTGCAAAATAAAAAATTGAAAGGCAGGAAGTTTATCAGAAAATACAGGATTGGAGAATGTACGGTTGACTTTTACTGCCCTGAAGAAAGAATAGCCCTTATCCTCGAGAATGAGGATCTCTATACCAGCTTCAGCCTGGAGAGCGATTGCGAGAAATTGAATGTGCTCTCATCATTGGATATTCAGGTGTTACGGTTTGATATCAAAAGTGTCTCCGAGAGAGGAAGTGAAATCATCAGCAGGATTACCAGATGCTATGCAAAAGTTAACGGCAGTGCAGTTAAGAAATCAGAAATTAGAACAAAAGAAGATCTGAGCATGAACACGGCTGTCTGATCAGCCCTCAAGCCAGCTTTTAAAATCATTCACTTTCTCGCGGCTTACGATCAGCTCATTATCTTCATAGTTCAGTAACTTTACCAGAAGCCTGCTGTTTGAATATTGAACAATGTCTTTTAAGGAATGAATGGAAACAATATATTGCCTGTTTATGCGGAAAAATATGGCCGGATCGATCAGTTCCTCCAGTTGGTCTAATGAATAGCCAACGGAATAATCACGGTTTTTCACTGTTTTTATGAAGGTGGATTTCTCCATGCTGTAAAAACAAAGAATATCATCTCCGGAAATGACCCTGATGTGTTCACCCACCTTAATTACAAACTTGTTCTTAAATTCCCGGGTAAACGAATGAAGTATCTTATCAAAGACCTGTTGCGGATACTTGTATACGTGCTGATTAAACGGACTGTTCCTGAACCTGTCGATGGCTTTTTTCAGCTCTTCATAATCAATAGGCTTCAGCAAATAATCAATGCTGTTGACTTTAAACGCTTTCAGGGTATACTCCTCATAAGCCGTGGTAAAAATTATCGGGGAATTTACGATTGTTTTTTCAAAAATTTCAAAACTCAGTCCGTCTGCAAGCTGAATATCCATAAAAATAAGATCGGGCTGAGGATTACTCGTTAGCCAGTCAAGGGCGCTTTTGACCGATTGGATAATGGCTTCTATGTTAACGGAACCGTCGTATTTTACGATCAGTTCTTTTAGTCGTTCTCCTGCAACTTTTTCGTCCTCGATGATCAGGCAGTTCATGACTTCAGGATTTCAAGTTTGGGTAATTTCACCGCGAATTCGCGACCGTCTTCGATAATTTCCACTTTTCCGGCCGAAAGGTATTCATACCTCCTGGTAAGGTTTTCCAAACCTATCCGGGAATTGCCGGGTATGCTTCTTTTCAGTTGCAGGTTGTTCTTAACGATAAAATAGTCGTTATCTTCCTGCAATTCTATCTTCAATGGCTGTTCGTCGGAAATAATATTATGCTTGATAGCGTTCTCCACCAATATCTGTATGGCCATCGGAACTACATATCCTTTCCCGTCAATACCCGAATGAAAGTCAAGTCCGTTCTCATACCTGATCTTTTGCAGGTAAATATAATCTTCGATGAACTTCAGTTCGCTTGTGATCTCAATTGTTTCCCGGTCTTTCTGTTCAAGAACGTACCGGTAAGTATCCGATAGTTTTTTTATATACTTAGCAGCAAGTTTACTGTCTTTTTCAACCAACCCGGTCAATGTATTCAGGGTGTTGAAAAGGAAATGCGGGTTAACCTGGTTTTTCAGTGCTTCATACCGTGCCGTCAGATTCTCCTGTTTAAGCTTTTCCTCCCTTTTGATGGATTCCATCCAATATCTTGCAAGGAACTGTGAATAGAATGCCCCCAGAATGGCAAAATTTATCGACAGCCCGAGAAAACTGCTGCCTATAACATGACTAAACAGACTGTCCGAAGGTACAAGAAATACATACTTATAATAAAAGAAGGGAATAACAAGGCAGACTGCCAAACCGTACACTAAAAGAAAAAGAAGGGTCGCCGAATTGGCTTTTCTCGGATTTTTTCTCCAGTTCAGTTTGCGGCCGGCAGTGCGTGTGATGATTGCATTTCCCTGCCAGAAAAAAAATCCATAAACCATTCCATAGGATACATTTTTAAAAAATCGCGTGAATGATCCGAATAAGCTGTTGCCTTCAAAAAGATAGGCAATTATTAACGCCCCGGAAATCAAAATAGAAAATCCGATGACTCCTCTTATAAAGAAATTTCGTTGTTTCATTGCTGCCTAAAATTACAAGAAAAAAATTCATCCTGCACCATCGATCCTCCAAACATGAATATCATCCGATCAATTTTTACCTTTTTCCCGGTTTTCCTGTTCAGCGCTGATGCAGCTGTTTAACTGCTTATCATTGGACTCCTTGCCCCAAACGGGCATCAGACTGTTTTTCTTTTCAAATTTTTCATACAGTTCCTGTGCTTTATGAAAAAGCGGACATGCTCTTTTCATACCTCCACCATAGGCTTCCGGTGTATACAAAACATTCAACCCTTTGAGGTAATAAGCTCTCGGATTCGACGGATCCAGGCTTGTGGATTTATCAAAAGCGGCATTGGCCATTGAGGAATACGTGGGACCATTGGTTTGCGGATCAAGCAAAATATACCCCTGGTAAAGCATTCCCTGAAGTGCATATATTTCCGATTCCTCAGCATCCATTTTCATGATCCGGTTGATCTGGTTTTCAGCGTTGATCAAGATCATTTCTCCCTTTTCCGGAGCCTGTTGCCTGAAAAACAATACAAGGTTACAATAAGCCGAATAATATTCGGGAAGCCACTGGCCGCTCTCAGCATTTGCGATCCGTTCAAAATAGTTCGCCATTCTTTGGCAATCTTCAGCGGTGTGCATGGTTTTCATTGAATCCAGCCCATCGCTCATGGCTTTTTCAAACTGGGTCTGCGAATAGACAGTACCCACAATTAATACCAACATTGATGCAAATCCGATTGTTTTCATGATGTTAAATTTTAGTGTGTTATTTAATTGATATAAAAATGCCGATGATAAACGTACGTCTGGCATATGCCTGTAAGGGGTGTGCCTGATAAAGTCCTGATGCATCAGGTACTGTTTCATAATGGTATCCAAATACATTCTTGAACCCAAACAGGTTGTTGCAGGACAGGTATACTATGGTAAAATTTCCGAATACATTTGTTAAATGGCTTACTGCTAAGCTAATATCATTGAACGAAGATGTTTTATCGGTAAGAAATACCGGATTGTTAGGATTGTAATATGTTCGTCCGCTTCTGAGCTTATACGACAGGCTCAACTGGGTTTCCAGCCTTGTAAACCAGTATTTATAAACGACCGAGAGATTGTGTTTTGAAACAAATTCAGGCACGGCTTCGATCGGATAATCCCTGTATTTTCGCCTGGTATCGATAAACGAATACGATATCCAGTAATCTGCATGTTGAAATGTATGCTTGTCGCGCCAGAAAATATCAATACCGTTGGCAATCCCATATCCTTCATTTGAAAGATTTGAATAACCGACTGAGTCGTTGTACTGATACTTTATCAGGTTTCCGTATTGTTTATGGTATGCTTCAATTCTTAAAAGCCTGTTATTATTTGCTACCTGAAAATTGAGGATATAATGCGCGGCATGTTCAAATTTCATGCTGTCGGATAGCAGCAGGAAATCGTTACGAACATGCTGATAAAACCTTCCCCAGGCAACAGAAACCTGGCTGTTATCACTGATTTTATAAGCCAGCGATACCCTTGGTGCAAAATTCATTTTTCGTATATATGTGGAATATTCACTTCTCATACCGGCTCTTATGGCAAGGTGCGGCAGCAACCTGAGATCCGATTCCACATATCCGGCCGCCAGATTGTCCGTAAACTGCAGAAGCCGTTTAGCGGGTAATTCATCCCAGAGAGATTCCCTGCGGTTTCGGGTAAATAATGATTCGATACCGAATTTTGTTCGCACTGCTGTATTGCCCGTATTTAGAAAACCGAGCTTAACATGACAGGTGCTCAGCTTATCATTCAAATTGTCCCGGTTGATCTTCATGTTGTCGCCGGAGATGCCGAATGCAAACCCTGAAGTGAGAAGCCAGTTTTCATTCAGTGTTGTATTGTATGTGGTAGACTGAAACAGGTTTGTACCTTCTTTTTCCAGGCGGTCCGGCGTGTTTCGTGAATAGTTGGTATAATTCAATAAACTGGTTGATTTTGAATACGACACAAATGTTTTGATCATTCCTGTCTTCCCGGTCTTTTGCCTGAACCTGAATTCTCCGCCATACGATTCAGGTACCTTTATCCAGTCGAGATCGTGTTTTGCCATAGCAAAAAACAGGGCCAGATTATTATAATTTATATCGAACGTATAGGATGCATTGGGAGCTCTGTGTGTATGACTGAGGCCCAGGCCCACATTCAAAAACGACAGGCTTGTTAGGGATTTTTCGGCCAGGGCATCGGTATTCAGTTCCAGAACCGACGATAGAGCCTGACCGTATTCGGCTGAATATCCTCCGGTGCTGAACATGATGCCATTGAATAAGAACGGTGAGAACCTTCCGCGGGCAGGAATATCGGGCAGTCTTGAGGTGTATGGAGAGGCAATGAGCATCCCGTCCATGAATGTTTTCATTTCATCGCTCTCACCACCCCTGACAATAATCTTACCTGTTTCACCTTCTGTCTGTGCACCGGGAAGCATATTCAGTGCACCGTAAATATCGCCCTCAGCATTTGCAGTGGTTACAATATCGAGTGAGCTTAACAATACAGCTCTTTTTTTATCACCCGCCTCAAAGGTGCCGGCGGTGATCACAACCTGGTCAAGCTCACTGGATGATTCCTCCAGTTGAAAATCTACCGTAATTCTCTTGCCATTCAGAATGATCGCCTTTACCGCATCAGAATATCCCACATAGCTCGCAACGAGTACCTGAGTATCTTTTTCTGCAGTGCTTATCCTGTATATCCCGTTTGTGTCGGATGTAGCCCCGGTATAGGTTCCCCTGATATAAATATTGGCGCCGGTCAGAGGCTTTTTATCGTTATCCCTTACACATCCTGTAATTAAAGTCTGTGCATGCGATCGCATGCTGAATAGGATCATTGCCAGTATAAAAATTTTCTTCATGGATATCGGCTTTATTAAAAAGTCTTACAAATATCCGATCCGAAAAGATCAATTAAAAAGAAAGATTGCCGGGTCGTGTTTAACCGGCGCTGAATTGCGGAAATTTCAGGAAGAAATGAAAGATCAGGAATAGACCAGGGTGTAACCGGATCCATAAAAAAACCCCGCTGCTGACCAGCGGGGTATTAGATCCCGTGCTAACTAGTTTTGTTGTCCGTACCTGAGTACTCTTCTCCACATCGGACGTGTTCTGAACCTTAATGCTATCTCCCTGGTGTTTCCGTTGCGGTTCAGCGTGGCGATATCATCACATTCGCCAATTCCATAATCCAGTACCACCGGTTCGCGGTTTCCGAACACAAATTCAATTTGTCCGCCTACAATAAACCGGCATGCCAGCCTCACCTGCAGCGAATCCGCAATGGTATGCATATAGGACTCACCATTTCCGGTAACACCTTCAACCGTACCCATAATCCTGTATTCGTCATCCCACGGGTTCAGTTCGGTATCTTCTCCGGCTACCCAGTGGCGTTCCCGCTCAGAAGTCCTTGTAATTACAATACCATCAGGCGTAGTGATTTTTCCATTCTGAAGCGACAGGGCAAACCAGGTATGAAGATTCTGGTCAAGTCCCATATTGGTGATCGTACGGGTGCCCTCGATCTGTATTCCGTTCACCGAATACCCGTTGAGGGTGACCATACGGTATGAGCCCTGCTGCCTATAATTGCCATACCGGTGAATGAAGATCTTACCTTTGCGCATAATAGTATCGACCGGTACGCCAAACCTGTTCTGAATAACCTGTTCACAACCGTCTCCAAAATCTATAGTTATGGTTACTACCGTATCGGATTGTTCCATACTAACAATACCACAGTCTTCAGAGGTTGACTTAAATGTGCCGGAGGTTTCTGCGGCATCAATTTCATTCATAAGGTCTTCAAATACCGCATCTGAGAAAGCTTCGTCTTCAGCCAACTCAAGATCGGCGCTTGAGAATGCATCCTGGTTATTCCTTTCACATGAAATAAGTAGAAATGTGAGAAAAACTGCCATTGTAACAAATCCTGTAAAAGCGTTTTTTGTTTTCATCGTTTTATGTTTTAATGGTTATTCTGAATATTATTGGCCATAATTGGTAAACGGCCATTTTTTTTGTGTTGAACATTTAGATGAAAGTAACCGGTAAAGGTTTAATTGCAGGATGACTTTTTTTAAGATAAAAAAAAGCCAGTTCGTAAAAAACTGGCTTTCAGAATATAGGGAAATAAAACTTTAACCGAGATATGCCCGCAGCAATTTGTTTTTGGTACGCTGCCTCAAATGCTTGATCGCTTTTTCTTTGATCTGCCTGGTGCGTTCTCTGGAAATTCCGATTTCTTCACCGATCTCCTCAAGCGACATTTGTTTGCGGCCAATGCCGTAGAACGATCTGATTACCCTGCTTTCCTTTTCAGGCAAGGTGTTTAAAGTCCGTTCTATTTCCACGGTCAGCGATTCGTCAATCAGTGTGCTATCGGTTGAAGGTGTATCGTTGTTCTGCAGCACATCGAGAAGGCTGTTTTCCTCACCTTCCTGAAAAGGTGCGTCGACCGAAAGATGCCTGCCCGAAAGTTCAAGAGTGCTGGCGACTTTGTCTTCAGGAAGCTCCAGCATTTTGGCCACTTCGTCGGGTGAGGGTTCTCTTTCATGTTCCTGTTCCAGCTGCGAGAATGTCTTATTGATTTTATTCAGCGCACCTATTTTGTTCAATGGCAACCGCACAATCCTCGACTGTTCGGCAAGTGCCTGAAGTATGCACTGCCTTATCCACCATACTGCATAAGAAATAAACTTAAAACCCTTAGTTTCATCAAATTTCTTTGCTGCTTTTATAAGCCCAAGGTTACCTTCATTAATAAGGTCGGGAAGACTTAAGCCTTGATGTTGATATTGTTTGGCCACTGATACTACAAAACGTAAATTGGCCTTGGTCAGTTTTTCCAATGCTTCCTGGTCACCCATCTTGATCCTCTTGGCAAGCTCCACTTCCTCTTCGGGTGTAATAAGCTCTTCTTTGCCTATGTCATGCAGATATTTTTCAAGCGAATCACTGTTTCTATTTGTAATTGATTTAGTGATCTTTAACTGCCTCATAATTTCCTCCAAAAATTAGATTCATCTAAAACGTATCATGTTAATAACACATAATAAATAAAAAAGTTGCACCTGTCACACAAAATATTCTGTTATCTATAACTCTGAATCAGAAATTATTAGTTTTCAATTTAAGGAATATTTTGGTAATTTCAAAATTTAGTTATTAAATACCTGACACTTCGGAAAATTTTCAGATTGCAAAGATACAACGAATATTCATTGTTGATATTTTATTTAAACCAAATTTTAATATTTTTTAACAATCTCATTGTAAATACATTTACTTTGCGCAAATTTTCAACATGAATTTAAGAGCACGTCTGGTTGTGTATGCTGCAATTGTGACTGCCATGGTCTGCTGGGGCCTGACTTTTATCTGGTATAAACAGGTGTACCCCATGCTGACTCCGGTCACGGTAGTTACCCTGAGGTTATTCTGTGCTTCACTGATATTGCTGGCCATTGCCTTTCTGGTTAAAAAACCTGAATCCATACGGAAAAAAGATCTTCCTCAATTCCTGATCCTTACATTGTTCGAACCGTTTATTTATTTTCTCGGTGAAAGTTACGGACTCAGGTATATATCTTCAACACTGGCGTCCCTAATGATTGCAGCAATTCCCCTCATTATTCCTGTTGCTGCATGGGTATATTTTAAGGAAAAACTCACATTCGGTAATTATTTAGGCATACTATTTTCTATTCTGGGCGTTTTTCTTGTTATTAAAACCGATATCGATTCTTACGGTTCAACCCTTACGGGCATTTTGTGCATGACAGTCGCTATATTGTCCACGATCGGTTTTTCAATTTATGTCAGAAAGTTATCCGAGAAGTATAAACCGTTTACGATCGTAACCTATCAGAACATTTTCGGTCTCACCTTCTTTCTTCCTGTATTCCTGCTTACCGATGCCCACGCATTTATAAATCAATTTCAAATTCAGCACCTTGCGATGTTTCTGCCTGTTGTCAAACTGGCATTGTTCGGATCTGTCATAGCCTTTATCCTTTTTATTTATGGCATTTCCAGGATAGGAATTGCCAGGGCAAATGTATTTGCCAATCTTATTCCTGTATTTACAGCAGTGTTTGCCTACTTTATTCTCGCAGAAAAATTCAGTATCGGTAAGATAGCCGGAATTATCATTGTAATTACCGGACTTATCCTGTCACAGATGGGAGATGTATTTGTTAAAAAAAACCTGAAAAAAAAGAATACGGATCAATGGCCGGTTGGGGGTGAAAATTATGTAAAATAGACTTGATTTTTCTGCCCGTTTATTTCGGAACCATTACCTGCAACGCTTTCGGGATCACCTTCACCTTAATATCATTCCGGATCACTATGGGCTCCCCGTCAACGTGCATCACAGTTTTCTTTTTACGGGTTATTACAATTTTTCTGGCCCTGAGCAATTTCATGTAACGGCTGCGGTGCATCGTACGGTTAAAAAGTCGAAACCCGAGCACAAGCGATTTAGCCTTGGGAAAAGGACGAACAATGCATACATCCAGCAATCCGTCGTTGATCCTGGCTTTTGGAGATATATATGCATTATTTCCGTACTGACCCGCATTGGCAAAAGTGATCAAAAATGCTTTTTCTTTGTGTTTTATGCCGTCGATCTTCAACTTATATTTTTTTGGCCGGTATGCAAAAAATTCCCTGAGTATAGCTCCGATATAAGTTGATAGTCCTCTTTTCTCTGCGGCATCAAAAACTTTTCCGATGTGTGCATCAAAACCAGTACCACACGTACAAAAAAAGTACCTGCCATTCACTTTTCCGACATCGATTTTTTTCACTTTATGGTTATTAAGCTGCTTCAGGGCATCGGGAATATTTACCGGGATACCGAGAAATCTTGAAAATCCGTTACCCGATCCGGTAGGGATAATGCCAAGTTCTTTATTTTTATTCACCAATGCCGATGCCACCTCGTTTACGGTTCCGTCGCCACCGACAGCCACGATCTTACGAAAACCCGCTTTAACATATTTTCGGGCCAGTTCATTGGCATGATTCCTGTATCTGGTGGTGATAATAGAAGGCATATACAGGTCCATATCAAGATACCTGGTTATATCTCGGGACAGGTGGTTCTTATTTTTTACCCCGGATACCGGATTTACGATAAACAATATTTTTTCTTTTTTACATGTTTTCTTTGCTGCTGTCACAAGAATCGCATTTACCTGCAATTTTATGAATATTTTTTTTATCAATGCAACTTTAGTTGCTGTTCCGGCATCAATCCCTTATTAAGCGCAGAGCATTCTATAATAAAATGTATATTTGTCCGTTAAATCATTTAGCCATGAAAAAATTGTTGCTGCTTTCCCTGTTTATTATCCCTGCTGCATGGGTAAGGTCACAGGTTGATCCAGCCAAAAATTTGTATTCCAATGAACTGCGGGTTGGTTTTTTTCAGTTTTTTGTGAATACTTTTTACATGGAGTATGAACACATGTTCAGCAATAACACCAGCGTTGTACTTACCGGAGGAACCACTCTGAAGAAAGACAACTACGAAGAAATTTACGGAGGTCAGGGTGGAATACAGTTCCGGGTTTATGCCGGCCATTTTGGCAATGAAGATATGGCAGTAAGACTGGAATCGGGGTATTTCGGTCCGTTTTTCAGGTATAAATATATGGATGTTACCGATCTTGACGGTGCCGATTTCAACTCCTCATGGATGGCGGGTCCGATCAGTAATATTTACAACACTTACAGCGGAGGGATACTGCTCGGCCTGAAAATCGTGGCTCTCCAGCGGTTAACGTTTGATATGAGCATTGGCGGAGGTATTCAGTATACCGATTCGGAAAACGACCTCGTTCCCGACTATGCGATCAATCTTTTCGGTATTGCCTATTCGGGTGTGGCCCCGACTGCAAACTTTACTTTCGGTTTCAGGTTTTAAACAGTATGCGGATAACGATTTTCATAGGCTTGGCTATACTCTTTGCCTTTCCCGGACCAGGCTTCGGTCAGCCGGGAGGCAATGCTTTCCAGTTCCTTGAAACTACGAATTCCGCCCGGATAGCTGCTCTCGGGGGCAAGTCAGTCGCTATTGCCGATGATGACCTCAATATGCCCTATTACAACCCCTCCCTGCTATCTCCTGAAATGAATGAACACCTGGTACTGAACTATGTCGATTACTTTGCAGGAATTAATTACGGGTATGCGTCGTATGCACGTTATTTTGACTCATCAGGAACTTTTGCTGCAGGCATTCATTACCTGAATTATGGCAGTTTTACGGCTGCCGATGAAAACGGACTGATCACAGGTAAATTCAGGGCTTCTGACTATGTGCTGAATCTCATGTATTCAAGAAAAATTGACAGCCTTATTACTGCAGGAATTACTCTCAAACCGATATATTCGAGCCTCGAATCCTATTCATCTGTAGCCGTGGCGATGGATATTGGCATAACTTATTCCAATCCCGGAAGGCTTTTTACAGCCTCACTTGTATTGAGAAACGCAGGACTGCAGCTTACCACCTATTATCCGAACGGAGAAAGAGAACCATTGCCATTCGACATTGCAGTGGGATTTTCGCAAGGTCTTCGTCATGCCCCTTTCAGGTTCTATTTCCTTGCCGATCATCTCGAAAAATTTGACCTGACCTATGTTACCCAGCAGGAAAAGAAAGATGAAATTGACCCGTTTACCGGTAAGGTCAAAAAAAAGAACAATGTTGATGTCACCATGGATAAACTGATGCGTCATATCATTCTGGGTACGGAATTTTATGTGACGAATAATTTTGTGCTCAGGTTCGGGTACAATTACCGAAGGCGCCAGGAAATGAAAATCGACACAAAAACAGGAATGGTGGGATTTTCTTGGGGAGTCGGCTTTAAGATATCAAAATTCCATTTCAGCTACGGACGTTCTGCATACCATCTGGCAGGATCACCCAATTATTTTTCGATCAGCCTCAACCTGCAGGAATTTTATAAAAAATTCTGAAGCGGGCGATTCTTACCTGGCATTTATACAACCGCTATTTTAAAACTGTTCAACCTGCAAAGTTGATGAAACAATTAGTATTTTTGTGTCTGGATGTAAAGCATATGGACCTGACACATAAAAAGCTCATCATTGCAATCGATGGATTCTCTTCATGCGGGAAAAGCACATTTGCCAGAGATATATCAAAAGAGCTCGGTTACCTTTATATTGACAGCGGTGCCATGTATAGAGCGGTAACTTTGTATGCATTCAGGGAGGGAATAATCAGAGACAACAACATAGACAAAAACAGGCTAATCGGTGAACTGGATGCTATTGAAATTTCGTTTGAAAGAAACGGCAGATCAGGTAAAGCCGATACCTTTCTGAATGGTGAGAATGTGGAAGATGAGATCCGCGGAGTTGCAGTATCCGAAATGGTTAGTCCTGTTTCAAAAATCCGTGAAGTCCGGAAAAAAATGGTATCGCTGCAGCGTGAATTTGCAAAAAATAAAGGGGTAGTTATGGATGGCCGTGATATAGGTACTGTGGTTTTTCCCGATGCTGATATTAAGATATTCATGACTGCAAGTCCTGAAATACGGGCCAAAAGAAGATATGATGAACTTACTGAGAAAGGGTTAACGGTAAGCCTTAAAGAGATTATGCATAATATTGCATCAAGAGACTTGCAGGATTCAACCCGCGAAGAAAGTCCGCTGAAGAAGGCTGAAAATGCAATTGAACTGGATAACAGCCATATGACACCGGCGGAACAGATGCAATGGTTCAGGATGTTACTGGAAAAATGGTAATGGTGTATGTACAGGTTTTTTCCGAAACTCAACGGAGAAAGAGCATGAAAATTGAAATCGACCGGTCATCGGGATTCTGTTTCGGAGTGATCCGGGTAATAGAACTGGCAGAAAAAATACTCAGGGAAAACGGTCGGCTATATTGCCTGGGGGACATTGTGCATAACAGTAAGGAAGTTGAACGTCTGAGGACACAGGGACTGGAAATAATTGATTATGAGATATTCAAAACATTAAAAAACACGCGTGTGCTTATCAGGGCACATGGTGAACCTCCCGAAACATACAACATTGCATCAGCAAACAATCTCGAACTGATCGACGGTACCTGTCCGGTTGTACTGAAATTGCAGCAACGTATAAAGAAAGGATATAATGAGCTGAAACCCTCAGGAGGACAGATTATTATATATGGCAAGAAGGGCCATGCCGAAGTAATGGGACTTACCGGACAAACCCGGGATGAAGCCATAGTTGTTGAAACCGTTGATGATCTCGAAAAAGTTGATTTCAGCAAACCGGTTCACCTGTTTTCGCAAACCACCAAGAGCAGGGAAGGTTTCGCACAAATTTACGGTGAGATGATCAGGAGATCGAAAAATGAACGGGTTTATGTGAAATGCACCGATTCAATCTGCGGGCAGGTTGCGAACAGGGCACCTAAGCTGAGGAAATTCTGCCGCAGGCACGATATAATTATTTTTGTAAGCGGGAAAAAAAGTTCGAATGGCAAGATCCTGTTTGAAGCGTGCCGGGCGGTAAATTCCCGTACGTTTTTTGTTTCGGATAAAGAAGAACTTAACCGGTCGTGGTTCAATGAAGCCTCATCAACTGGTATCTGTGGGGCAACATCAACTCCCATGTGGCTCATAGAAGAAATCAGGGAGGAAATCAAAAAATTAACCAAAAATTAATGCAATTAAAATTTTAAATACAAAACTTAGCGCAAAAAATAGTAATTGTTAATGAAATGTATCCATGGAAAATATTAAACGTATTGGCATCCTTACTTCAGGAGGAGATTCGCCGGGCATGAATGCTGCAATACGTGCTGTTACAAGGACTGCTTTAAAAAATAACCTGGAAGTTTTTGGAATCAAAAGGGGCTATCAGGGAATGATTGAAGGTGAGATCATACTACTTGATTCTTCCAGTGTGAGCGGCATCATACAGCATGGCGGCACCATCCTTAAAACTGCTCGGAGCAAGGAATTTATGACCTCCGAAGGAAGAAAAAAAGCCTACCAACAATTGGAAAAATTTGGCATCAATGCCGTCATTGTTATCGGAGGTGACGGTTCCTTTACCGGGGCTAACATCATGTCAAAAGAATTTGATATTCCCTGCGTTGGAATTCCGGGTACCATCGACAACGATCTTTACGGGACCGATTACACAATAGGTTATGATACGGCAATGAATACTGTTGTGGAAGCTGTGGATAAGATCCGTGACACAGCCAGTTCACTGAACCGTATTTTTTTTGTCGAAGTCATGGGCAAAGAAGCTGGGTTTCTTGCCCTCAACTGTGGCATTGCAAGCGGTGCAGAGGGTATTATGATCCCCGAGATCAAGGGGCAGTATGAGAGGCTTTGCCAACTCATGGCGAAACGCGACAGGCTGAACAAATCAAGCATAGTTCTTGTGGCCGAAGGAGAAGATGAAGGATGTACCATGGAACTTTCCGCCAGGTTCCAGAAAGAATTTCCCGATTTTGATGTCAGGGCTACAATACTCGGACATATTCAGCGTGGAGGTTCTCCGTCAGCTTATGATCGTGTGGCTGCAACCAGGATGGGTGTTGCTGCTATTGATGCACTGCTCGATGATCAGAAAAGCATCATGATTGGCCTTGTAAATAACAACATCGTCCACGTTCCGTTAAGCAAAACAGCAAAACTGCATAAAGATGTGGACAGGGAATTATTTGAAATGGCAAGACTGCTGATTTAACTGCATACCCACTTAGAGGTTATCCCAGGATAATGGCTAATTTTACCGGCAGAAAATCAAGTTCTGCAATCTTTTCTGCTATGCCTGAAAAAAACCGGTTTGCTGATGTGCTGCTTCCCCTGCCTCTTCCCGGAGTATTCACTTATTCCATCACCGAGGAACAGCATAAAATGATTGCACCGGGTTGCCGCGTTGCTGTTCAGTTTGGAAGGAAGAAGCTTTATACAGGCGTCGTGGTAAAGGTGCATGGAAATAAACCGGAGGCATTTGCAGTAAAAGATATACTATCGGCTATCGATGATAAACCTGTCGTAAATTCCCTACAACTTAAACTCTGGGATTGGATTTCAGAGTACTATATGTGCTTTCCGGGCGATGTGGTAAAAGCAGCACTGCCTGCGGGTTTAAAACTCGAAAGTGAAACCAGGGTGTTTCCAAAAGATGTTCCGGATTACAAAATCCGGCTTGATGAATTTGAACGATCGGTATTTGAAGCATTGCTGAAATACAACGATCTTTCCATCCAAAGATTGACCTCACTTTTCCACCGTAAAGATCTTTTGACAGTGGTAAAATCAATGGCTGAAAAGGGAATTGTAATTCTGGAGGAGCATCTTCACGGAGGGTATATACCTAAAAAAGAAACGTTCATTCGTCAGTCTTTTGACAGCAATGATCCCGGAATTCTTGAAGGAATTTTTAAAGAGCTTGACCGTTCCCCGAAACAACTGGAATCGCTGATGGTATATCTCGCGTTAGTAAAGAAATACGGAGTAAACAGCACCGTAGGAATAGAAAAAGGGGAGTTACTCCGACAGGGCGCTACATCCCAGACCATCCAGGCAATTATAAAAAAGGGATTTCTCACATCCGAAACCCGGGAGGTAGGCCGGATTCCCGGACAATCTCTGAAAATTAATGAACCCACTCAGCTGAACAATGCCCAAACAAACGCACTTCGCGAAATAAAGGAGCAATTTACCGGAAAAAACGCCATTTTGCTGCATGGTGTTACATCCAGCGGTAAAACCGAAATATATATCCACCTGATCAGGGAACAGATCGAAATGAACAAGCAGGTGCTGTACCTGTTGCCTGAAATTGCCCTTACCACACAAATCATTGTTCGTTTAAAATCGGTTTTCGGCAACAAGGTGGGTGTTTACCATTCCAAATTCACCGATCATGAACGGGTTGAAGTATGGAAAAATCTTCTGGGAGATGTAAAGCCCGATCAGGAGCAGTACCAGGTCATTCTCGGTGTCAGATCCTCGGTTTTTCTGCCTTTCAGCAATCTGGGACTGATCATTGTAGACGAAGAGCATGAAAATACATACAAACAGTTTGATCCCGCACCACGTTACCATGCAAGGGATACAGCCATTATTCTGGCATCCCTGCACCGGGCAAAAACATTGCTGGGCTCGGCCACTCCCTCACTCGAATCATATCAGAATGCCATTACCGGAAAATATGCACTTGTTGAACTGAATGAAAGATACCTCAATCTGGAAATGCCGGAAATTAAGGTAGCCGATGTACGTGAGGCCAGGAAAAAGAAACAGATGCAATCGATATTTACCCCCATGCTCCTGAATTCCATTGAGAAAGCACTCGATAACCATGAGCAGGTGATCCTTTTTCAGAACCGTCGCGGCTTTTCACCTTATCTTGAATGCGACATCTGCGGATGGATCCCGGTCTGCATCCATTGCGACGTAAGCTTGACCTACCATAAGAAGAGCAACCGGCTGATCTGCCATTACTGCGGCTATTCGGTTAAAAATCCGAAGAGTTGCCAGCATTGTGGCGGAGTATCTTTGCTCACCAGGGGATTTGGTACGGAAAAGGTTGAGGATGAACTGGCCATATTGTTTCCTGGAACTAGAATAGCACGTCTTGACCTCGACAGCGCACGAAACAGGAAATCATATGAAGAGATCATTTCAGGATTTGAAACAGGCAGGATAAGCATTCTTGTGGGAACACAAATGGTATCTAAAGGTCTTGATTTTAACAATGTTAAGGTGGTCGGTATATTAAATGCCGATAACATGCTGCATTTCCCCGATTTCCGGTCTTACGAGCGCAGCTATCAGTTAATGTCACAGGTCAGCGGCCGTGCAGGGCGGAGATACAGCAAAGGACTTGTGATTATTCAGACATCGGACCGGGAAAATACCATTATCCGCAATGTGGTAAACAATGACTACCTGGGCATGTTCAGGACTCAGCTCGAAGAACGGAGGCAATTTAAATATCCTCCGTTTTACCGGTTGATTGAGATTACACTTAAACACAAAAACCCGGGAGTGCTTGAGCGGGCTTCCGGTACACTGGCGAAACGGTTAAAAACAGAATCCGGACTTCATGTTATCGGGCCAGAATTTCCCCTTATCAGCAGGATTCATGATTACACCCTGAAACGAATCCTGATAAAACTTCCAAAAAACCACGACAATGCTACCCGGAAGAAACGACTTTCTGATGCGGGCAATGATCTGTTATCCGGCCATGATTTTCACGACCTGCATATTAACTTTGATGTGGACCCCATGTGATTCAGGGTTTTTATATGCTGTTCTACTTTATGATGTATTAAACCCGGTCTTCGGAGACCCGGATAAGTTTCCCTGCAAATTTTCTGCCGAATTCAACAAGCTGTTCTGATTTTTCCTTCAACGGTGAAAACCGGGCGGTTATGCCTTCGCAGATAATATCGAGTTTCAAGGCGCTCAGGTGATTCTCGATCAACCTGACAGCTTCACCGCTCCAGCCATATGAGCCAAAGGCTGCGGCTTTCTTGCCTTTATCCCTTACCGGATTAATGAGTGCAAATAATTTATAAACAGGCAGTAAAGTATTCTGATTGATGGTCGGTGAGCCGACAAGTATCGAATTGCTTCTCACGACCAGTTCCTCCAGATCACCCAGTAGAATATTTTCAAGATCAACGAGAGTAATTTTATAGTTCACGACTTCAGAGATGCCTTTGGCAATAAGTTCCGCCATATGTCTGGTATAACCGTAGGCAGACACATAGGTGATAAGTATATTGTTTTCCTCGCATTTTGAGTCAGCAAGATAAATAGCAGTATATTCCCTTGTTTTCCGGATAATCTCTTTCCAGGTGCTTCTTAAAACAGGACCATGCCCGGGACAAACGGCTTTCAATTCCAGAGGTTCGATTTTTTCAAGGGCTTTCTCCATGAATCTGCTGAACGGCCTTAAGATCACATCGAAATAATATTTAAACGCATCGGAATAATCACCCACCAGATCATCAAACATCTTTTCATCGCAAAAATGTGCACCAAACGAATCGCAGGTGAATAGGATCTTATCTTCCTCAATATATGTGTATATTGTATCAGGCCAATGCAGGTTCGGGGCACTGATAAAACGAAGGGTCTTATTGCCCAGGCTCAACGTATCTCCGTCTTTAACAACGCATGAACTGAACGGTTTACTTGTCATCTCACTGAGGTAATTGATTGCCTGCCGGCTTCCATATACAACAGCACCGGGAGCCAGCTCCAGCAGGTGTTCAAGATTTCCGGAATGGTCGGGTTCGGTATGGTTGACAATGATATATTCGATGGCCGAAGGATCAACCACTTTTTTTACTTTAGCAAGGTATATATCCCTGAATGTTTCTTTGGTTGTGTCAATAATTGCC
Source organism: uncultured Bacteroidales bacterium (assembly GCA_964503885.1). GTDB lineage: Bacteria > Bacteroidota > Bacteroidia > Bacteroidales > UBA10428 > CAZDCD01. The sequence goes on along the minus strand of CAZDCD010000002.1, from coordinate 9,124 downwards.
TTCTTATCAGCGTCTATAAAATAAGAATTATATGTGGTGCCGTATTGTGTCTGCATCACTACATCAAATGTCACAATATCACGATCAAGGATCCCGATCCAGCTAATATCCTTGGATATCTTTAACACCTTATCATCAGTATATGCCATGTTAAACCAGTTTAATTTGCAGAAGCAAAAATAATACGTTTATTTAAACCCCGGGAATATTACGGCCCGGTAATTGAAAAAAGATATGCAATATAATTTTATATTTGTTGTTAAATAGAATAGAACTGTACCTATGGATTACAAAAAAATAATCGACAGCCTAAATAAAAACATCGTGCTTAAAAATCTTTTGCTGACAGTTTTTATCGTAGTTTTCCTGCTGGCGATCATTTTTACCAGTCTCAGGATATATACTCATCATGGTGAAGCGCTTACGGTACCCGATCTTACCGGTTTAACGGTTAAGGAAGCGGAAAAGATCCTTACTGAGAAAAACTTCTCTTTCGTTGTTTTTGATTCGGTATTTGTAAACGATTTCGAAAAGGGAACTGTTGTCGAACAGCATCCGGTTGCCGGGTTTAAAGTAAAACGAAAACGAAAAATCTTCATCACCGTAAATGCAATGAATCCCGAGAAGATCGTAATGCCCAACCTTATTCAGTTAACGATACGCCGTGCCCAGGCCAAACTCGAATCGTTCGGGCTTAAGCTCGGACAAATATATTACGAGCCGGATATATCTGTAAATATGGTGCTTGCTCAAAAATATAAGGGCCGTGAAATCAATCCTGGCGATACGATCATTAAAGGGTCATTCATTGACCTGGTGCTTGGAAAAGGACTAAGCAACGAAAGCTCCATGGTGCCCAATTTAATCGGACTCACTCTTGAAGAAGCAACGCTCAAAGCATCGGATGCCTTCCTGCGAATAGGGGGCGCTGTACCCGACCCGGGCGTTCCTGAGAAAAAGAAGGCAAATGCCCTGGTTTATCGGCAAAGACCCGAACACAATAAAAGTGTTCGCATCCCGTTAGGTTCATCGGTAGATGTATGGCTAACTCTCGATTCGACAAAAATAGCCGTTGAACAGATTGATACGCTGAATTATGATCCCAATGATTCGCTTCGGTAAGCTTTTAATCCTGTGTTTCGCCTATTTATTGTCTCCCGGGCTTTTTGGCCAGGAATTAAGACCGTTGCAGGTAAATCCAATATTGAAAAAACACGTATTGGAGCATCCGTCCCGGAAAAAAGCAACATCTGCCGACACAATCGCCGGTCTGCCATTTTTTGATGATTTCTCGGGTACCGGCATATATCCCGATCCCGCCTTGTGGTCTGACCGGTATGCTTTCGTGAACAATACCTATGGCTACGAACCGATAACATATGGCGTAGTGACGCTTGATGCCATCAACGATAAGGGCGATGTATACTCCGTGGGCGCTAGTCCTGTATCCTGCGATACCCTGACATCGAATCCCATAAAACTTGCACAGTATGCAGGAAATCCCGAAGGTGTGAGATTAAGCTTCTTTTATCAGCCGGGAGGGCTGGGTGAGGCTCCTGAATACGACGATTCCATAGTTCTTGAATTTTACCGTCCCGATCTTCATACATGGAACCTGGTATGGAGAGCATACGGTGAATCGGTTAAGCCATTCACGCAAGTGATCATCGAGGTTAATGAACTATTTTGCCAGGACGGGTTCAGGTTCAGGTTCAGAAATTATGCAAGCATGTCCGAAAATGAGGTTAAAGGAGGAAAAGGAGCCCTGAGCAATGTCGATCTCTGGCATCTCGACTATATAAGGCTGAATACCAAACCTGTCAGCAACCACGAAAAAGTCTACGACCTGTCAATTATCAGCAATCTTGCCTCGAGTTTTAAGACCTACCAGCAAGTTCCCTGGGACCATGTGGACTACGCGGCAATTCATGATTTCCGGGATGTGATACCATTGACCATCAGGACCAACAGCCGTTTGCCGCAGAGCCTAACCGATTCCGTAACAATCTCAAGAATATACTATGTTAAGGACCTGAAGACAGGCAGTTACCTTACCAGCCCCTATGTGGAAGGAATAGAAAGCGTCGGTTTTGACACCATCATAAAACGCAGCGATATTTTTATACCTCCGATAGCATATGATGGCGGTGAGGAAGGAATTATCGAGACCGGGGCTACCCTGTTTGTCGAAGATAGTGTTGAGAACCATGCAAACAACACGGTGACACGAATTGAACATTACCGCAATGCCTATGCTTATGATGACGGTACTCCGGAATTTGGCTTTGGGATTTCGGGTGAATCGGTGAGCGGATCACTGATCACTTGCATGTTTGAAATTTTCAGGAGTGACTCGCTCAGGGCTGTGGATATCCTTTTCAACCATACCAAAAACGATTTTACGGATGATAAACCTTTTCAGCTTATCGTTCTGGGCAATGCCGACGGACAACCAGGTGATATATTGTATATCGACAGTGTAAATTATACCCCCGATCCATCGAAAGGCTTTCTTGAGCTTCAAAGAATAGTGCTGCGGCATCCGGTATTTATTCATGACACTGTGTTCATAGGTATTCAGCAGTTTACCAATGAGTTCCTTAATATCGGCTATGACTTGAATGACCCGCATAAGGACCGTATTTTTTATAACATCACGGGAGTATGGAAAACCCTGGGCGAGGATATTTTTAACGGTTCACTGATCATCAGGCCTGTAGTGGCTAACCACCGGATTGCACTTGGAATGAATAAGAATACCGTATCAGGGATAAATGCCTTATTGGTTTATCCGAATCCGACCAAGGAGATATTGTATTTCAGGTTAACCGACACCATGCAGCCCGGAGCTAAGGTAAGGATCGTAGATCTTACTGGTAAATATTACAAGGCGGAAACCGATTCGGAATCTGTGAATATCGGCATGCTTAAACCGGGAGTTTACATATTGCAGGTTATTGCAGGGGACGGACAACTGTATACTGCTAAATTTTCCGTAACACAATAATGACTGTTCAGGGAATGCATGATGAACTATATGATCAGCAGGAGCTTTACGAACATTTCAGAATAGAGGCAGACAAAGGACAAAGCCAGCTGAGGATTGACAAATACCTTTATAACCGGCTTGAACACATTTCAAGGAATAAGATCCAGCAGGCTGCCAAAGCCGGAAATATACTGGTAAACGGAACGGCCGTTAAAGTGAGCTACAAAGTAAGGCCCCGGGACGTCATCACTGTGGTGCTTCCAAATCCCCCGAAAGAATTTGAGATCATTCCCGAAGACATACCGATAAATATTGTATATGAAGATGATACCATAATTGTGGTGAATAAAGAACCCGATATGGTTGTGCATCCCGGTCATGGAAATTATACGGGAACACTGGTAAATGCGCTTGCATTTCATCTTAAGGATTTACCTCTTTATCAGAGCGGGGATATTCGTCCAGGCCTCGTTCACCGCATCGATAAGGGAACATCGGGTATTATGGTTGTTGCCAAAACAGATATTGCCCTCAACAGGCTGGCCAGGCAATTTTTTGAACACATCACAAAAAGAATCTATGTGGCCCTGGTGTGGGGTGATCTTGAAAAAGACGAAGGCACAGTAACTGGATATATCGGAAGAAGTATGGCAGACCGGCTGAAAATGCAGGTTTACCCAAATGATGAGCACGGTAAGAATGCCGTGACCCACTATCGTGTGATAGAGCGTTTCGGATACGTCACCCTGGTGGAATGCCGGCTTGAAACGGGACGTACTCATCAGATACGGGTGCATATGCAGCATATCCGTCATCCGTTATTCAACGACGATAAATACGGCGGAAACAAGATTGTAAAAGGCACTTCATTTTCAAAATATAAACAGTTCATCGACAATTGCTTCAGTATCTTGTCGCGTCCCGCACTGCATGCTAAATCGCTAGGTTTTAATCATCCCGAAACGGGCAAGCCCATGTTTTTTGATTCTGAACTCCCGGCAGATATGTCGGCAATCCTTGACAAATGGCGCAGATATATTTCAAACAGGGGAGAAAATGTGCCGCCTGCGGAAACATAAACCGGTATACCTTGGTTATAGAATTTCCGGAGAATTATTTCAATAGCGGAATCGCTTTAAATCGTTCACTGTTCTTCTTCCCTGAACTGCTGTATTGCCCTCTGAAGTGTATTATCAATCGGTTCGATGATCGGATAAAAACCTTTGTTGTCCATGATATTACGGGCAATATATGCATTGAGCTGTGTCTGCAGTATTTCCTTTGATATTTCCTTTTCCTGCTGAGGGGCGGTTATTCCCTCCTGTTTTGCAAACGAAATAAACTTTTCATAGGCTTTTTTCCGGCTCAGATAACTGACAATCTCCTGCGTGGTAGATAGTCTCTCAAGCTCCCTGCGGTTTTTATCGGCATATTCAAGTGCGAACCGATAGATCAGTCCCTTGTTTCTGATCCTGAACAGAAAATCCGTCACACCCGTTGTGTCCATTGGTACAAAAATGTCGGGCATGATCCCTCCGCCGCCGTATACAACTTTCCCTTTTGGTGTGGTAAATTTCAGGGAATCATTAAAATGAATGGAATCCTTCGATTCGAGTTCGCCATTCAGGTACCTTTCATTTAAATCGTTGTAATATTCTCTGGTACCATTCTTATACGATTTCTGAATGCACCGGCCTGTTGGTGTATAATATCTCGCAATGGTGAGTCTTACTGCCGATCCGTCCGAAAACTGCCGCTGATCCTGAACAAGACCCTTCCCGAATGATCGGCGTCCGATGATCAATCCCCGGTCGTTATCCTGTATTGCACCTGCAAGAATTTCACTTGCCGAGGCTGTTCCTTCATCAATGAGTACACTGAGTTCAACATCCGTACACAATCCTCCGGCACCCGACCGGTATTCATGCCTGTGTGTGGCATTACCCAGGGTGAATACAATCATCTCATCCCCGGCAAGGAACTGGTCGGCAATATTCACTGCAGCATCCATAATGCCCCCGCCATTATTCCGTAAATCGAGTATGAGCTTTTTCAGGCCATACGATTTCAACTCATTATATGCTGTGATAAACTCCTCGAATGTGGTTTTTGAGAAGCTGTTGATCTTGATGAACCCAATATCGTTGCTGATCATATAGGCCACATCCACGCTATACAGCGGAATATTGTCCCGGATTATGTTGAAATCGATCAGTTCGTCGACGTTTTTACGCATCACTTCAACAGTTACCGGTGTGTTTCTCGGCCCGCGAAGCTTTTTCACAATACTGTCGCTGGGCATGCTCTTTCCTGCAACCGTATCGCTGTCAACGATGATAATACGGTCTCCGGGCAGAATGCCCACTTTTTCAGACGGTCCGTTTGCAATGGTATTAATGACCACCAGCGTATCGTTCAGCATATTGAACTGGACCCCGATGCCGCTGAAATTCCCTTCGAGCGACTCGTTAACGCTTTGGAGTTCCTTTGCGGGAATATATTGCGAATGCGGATCAAGTTCTTCCAGGATTTTGGGAATCGTTTTTTCTTCGAGGTCTGTGCGGGAAACCGGATCGACATATTCACGCTCGATATAGTTAAGGACCGACGAAAGTTTATCGGTTCTGGGATAGATATAAAACCGGTCCTCGGTATGCAGGCTTTTGTAATACCTTCCGAACAACATACCTGCAATAATGGCAACGGCCATAAAGACAGGAAAATATACTAATCTTCTTCGATTGTTTATCATCATGCATTCAACTATATTAATTCCAGAAATTCTACTTCAATACCTGCCCTTATCAGCAGGTTGATGCCATCTTCAATCCGGTACTTATCGGCATAGACTACCCTTTTTACGCCAGACTGAATGATCAGTTTTGCACATTCGAGGCATGGCGAAGCAGTAATGTACAACGTAGATCCATCGCTGCTATTGTTTGATTTGGCGACTTTTGTAATGGCATTGGCCTCGGCATGCAACACATAAGGCTTTGTGTTGCCCTCATCATCTTCACACACATTTTCAAATCCAGCAGGGGTCCCATTGTAGCCGTCAGAAATGATCATTTTTTCTTTAACGATCAACGCTCCTACCTGCCTGCGCTGGCAATATGAGTTTTTTGCCCATATACCGGCCATCTCAAGATACCGCCGGTCAAATTGCTTCTGTTTACTGCCGTATGGGTGTAACGGATCATACCTGCTCACCGGATCAACTGATTTTAAACCATTAATTTCAGCTAAATAAAAGATAGCAAAGATAGCTATATTTTGATTTAGTTACGGCCATCCGGAAAAGTAATTTATTGCATAAATACTCGCAAAGCCGCGTTATCCTGCCTTACAAATAAATGATTGATGAACTCTCAGTATAATTGCCTGCAAAAAATTTTCGCCTGTATTATTAACCAAATGATAAATAATTCATACTATGCACTAAAGTGAGGAGGTGAGGCTATGAGATGAAAAACGTGCGGATTTCCGATCCTCCCGAATAGCTGAGAAAATGACTTTGCGTAAGAGATTTTTTCCTGAACTGGAGCTATTTCAGATTGGTCATCTCACCAAGAGTTTGCCTGTTTTTCCAGAACCTGAAAAACATATCCTGCAGGCTGTCCTCCAGGATCTGGGTATGATGGGTCAGTTTCTGTCCCTACTTTACCAGATCGTCAAAAAACAAAAGGAATAGGAGCGATAATGCACGTTTATCCCCACCCAAAAATTGCTTCCGGAGTATCTTTTGCTTCATCTATTGCAGAAAAAGATCGATAACTAAAAATAAACAAAATCCGATGATAACGAATAGATAAATCTCCTGAACAAAATACCAGATTCTTTGTTATAACGTTTAGAGTGTATTGGAAAGTGATTGCTGTTAAAATGTAATAATTTATTAATCTATATTTTACAACAAACAGTTTTAATGAAGGTCTGCATACATTTCAATCATTCCAGTATGCAACAAGTTATAAACAAACTTAAATACAATTAAAACCAAAAAACTATGGCTGCAACAATAAAACCAACCGGCAGGCCTGCTGCCAAAAAAAAGAAAATTTCAAAAGAAGACATCCGTCGCAGGGCCCAGGAAATTTTTGAAGAACGAATGAAAAAATATCTCCCGGGTGATGCTGAAACCGACTGGAAAAAGGCAGAAGAAGAATTAAAGAGCCACTGATTCCGGCTTTCCCGGTTCAAAGAATAAATAACTGTCCAATAGGATTTTGATAAAACATGTTCGTGACTTATCGGGTCAGTGCATAGAGGATTTCTATACTCTTTTCTGACCAAAGAACGTGGTCAGGCCATTCAATAAAACTGTCGGTGACCCCGCAGGGTGTATCGCTGTGTATAGATATTCCCGGATATACCGGGTACCATGAACCTCCAATATTATCCCTGATTACCGATCTATCAATGCGGATGTTACCGGAATGGTCAGTGTCATGGTATTCCCGTCGTTGTATATTGCACCTCCGCTACC
>CAZDCD010000002.1:0-1546 GCA_964503885.1 uncultured Bacteroidales bacterium | reverse complement strand
CCGGAATGGTCAGTGTCATGGTATTCCCGTCGTTGTATATTGCACCTCCGCTACCCCCTCCGGCAGTGGTGCTCTGTGCGGGATTTCCTCCGTTGCCGATGGCCCTGTTATAGGAAAAAAGGCAATTTACGATGGTCCATGAAACACCGATACTGCTGAGCGCACCTCCGTTCGACCCGATATTTCCAAATCCTTCCATTCCACCAAACGTATTATTGACAATATATACGGGCAGGTTATTATACTGGCTGAATACCCTTACAGCTCCACCGCCCACATCGGGACCATTATCGGTATAATAATTATTAAAAAACCGGCAGTTGATTATTTTTAAACGCCCGCCACGAACCCAGACCGCTCCCCCACCGTCATACTCTCGTTCAATGGTGCTGTTGCCATCGGCAAACGTGATATTCTGCAATGTCAGGTGCGGGTGATCCTGGTTCTGGCAATGACCGGTGGTCCGGTGCAGATCAGGATCGCAGGTATCCATTACAGGATTCGCCTCCTGCCCATACCACTTAATGCAATAAGGCCACCCCCATCGATGATGATTTCAGGATCGGCATCGTTATATATTTTTGCGGTTTGGTACATTTTAATAGTTACGGGATCGGGTCCGCAGTCAAAGATAATCTTGCCTTCTTCCGCAACTGCACTCACAAAATCCTCACAAGTGCAACTTTCGGGAGTGCCATCACCAAGGACATGATCAGGTGTGGAAACATCTTTCAATCCGGCTTCTTATGGAACTGTATAACCGCCCTCGGGATAACCGGCAGGAGGACCTGCTTAAGGATTCTCGGGCGGTGTTTGAAACTTCCAGTATGGTTTTTCTTTTGCACAGGCAACCAGCAGAAAAACAACAGCAGGAATCAGAAAAATGCCGTTCCGGGAATACGATTTTGTTGGTTCGCTCATCATACATATGTGGATATTGAATTCCTGGTCAATTTTATGATTAAATTTATGGAAGATATGCCAATTCAGGATATTTGCCGGGGACAATTAAAGTATGCACAATACATCAACCCTAAAGAAGCGGCAATATTGCATTTGACCGGCAATACAAATGCCGCAATTCCGGATACGGATCATCATATCTTGTTAAATCCAAAATAAGTTGCAATTTTTGCAAATTATGTTTGACCAAGTTGCATTTTTTGCAAATTATTTAATCCTCTTCCGATTTGATAATATGAAGACGTGCGATTACAGGCGTCCTGAAGACACTCACTCTCACTCTCGCATAGATTTGTCGGGGTAGCAGGATTACGTTGCGTATGTATAACAGGCATTATATTAGTGAATTACAACACATGCAATTAGTAGAATGAAACATAAGTGAAACACAATTTTTGGATTCCAGGGTTATAATCCATATTTATTATAAATAATATTTTACAGATAATTTCGACATCGATATTAATAAATATTTCTACCGAATGTTAGTCGGAAACCTCATTTTTTCCATGTCTGTTTTCACCCTGAGTAAATTTTCCAGGAAAATATCAAACATTGATAATAATGTGGAATATTTACTCAA
>CAZDCD010000001.1:69721-339645 GCA_964503885.1 uncultured Bacteroidales bacterium | reverse complement strand
TGAGTTTATTGTTTATTAAGGTGTTCGTGAGATCGCTTCGCTAAGTTGAAAGCAAATCACAACTGACATAAATAGAGGTCCAGCTATTTTTTGACTGTATCAAAGATCGTTAAATAGCAATTTACTCACATGAGTTTATTGTTTATTAAGGTGTTCGTGAGATCGCTTCGCTAAGTTGAAAGCAATTGGCAACATAATATGTTACAGAAATTTTATATAAATTAAAAAAAGTGTAATATATCAAGACAAAAAACCGGATACTTGATGCAAATAACGCTGTCAGGTTATTTGAATGCTCTTATTGGCTATACCTGCTTAGCCGCTCGTGGTGTTTTTTCTTGCCATGCGGTTTGTTGTCCCGGTTTTAAATTGTAAAGTTATTGGATTACATAGAAATACTTATTTCTCCGAAAGTCAGTGATTTCGGACAATAATATGTATCACCGATTCCGCCTGATACAAGGTAACTGTCAACCCTGATCTCTTGTTTGGTCAGACTATTTGGAGAACTGAAGACAACAGTTAGGCATGTTTCACCGGGTGAAGATACCTGACTGCTGCTTTTACTTCCTCTGACTTCTAATGAATATTGCGTGTCTTTATCAACGGTAAAAGTACCTGAAACCTTTGTGTTGTCGTCATTAAGGACCTGAACATCTATCGAGACCTCTCCGGATTCATTCAACACGTTAAAACTTCTATGGAAATAATACCCTGAGACAACTCCTGCGGAATATGTATATGTGATTGCCGTACCACTTGAAACCCATTCAATTTCAGGACCTGGCACTAATTGATTACTATTGTCTTTTTCACAACCAAAACACACAAACATAACAGATAAAACTGACAAGATGATTTCTTTTGTTTTCATTTTCCTGGATTTTTAGTCTATATTAAAAGATGGTGTTGATATTACTGCTTGAATACCTGTTGCGGACTTTCAGGTTTATTTAATCTTTGTATTTTTACCTGACGTTTTGGTATCCCGCTAATAATTCCGGTTTACAGACCCAAAATGAATCGCTGAGAATGAAAATCATTGTGAATACTTCGATATGCCACTGGCCGTAAAAAACCATATATTCTTGGCGGAATCCTCATAAATGTTCGCTACTTTCTCAGCATTATGTATTTTATCCAGAGGCACAGTCTCTGAACGCCATTTTTCAGTATTGATCTTTGAAAGATAATATTTGATTTTTGAAAAGCCGGATTCCCTGGTCAGGATCCACATATTTCCTTCAAAATCTTGTGCAATCATTCTCACGTTGTTCGATTCACCGGATAAACCATTATCAGTTGAAAAGTGTTTACGGTTATTTCCCGTAAAGACATAAACTCCAAGGTTTGTGCCAATCCAGACATTTTTCCTGGTATCCTCTTTAATAACATGTACATTTACAGGTATCGGCTCGTTGTTCTCATTTTCTAAATAGTGATACTCACCTTCCTCCCTGTAAACAAGACCCCTGCTGCCTCCAAACCATAATCTGCTATTACTGTCCTCGTAGAAGTGGTTGACGTAATTGAGCAAGCCGTTGGCCCGGGTATGAAATTTCAATTCGTTACCATCATATTGAATCAGGCAACCGGTTCTGATGTTCGATCTGGCCTGAAACCATAAATCTCCTGAAAGATCTTTATAGATATCGTCTATGATCCATTCACCTTCATAGGGAATCTTACTGATGTAATAATTCCAGTTACCATTGTCGTACATGCTTAGATGGCCTGCAAATACCCTGCTTGTAACCCAGCCTGATGCCACCCAGAAGTTCCCATTCTTATCTTCCATGATCTCTTTTACAGGATGTTTGTTGAAAAGCGGAGGATCTGAAAAATGATTCAGGTAGATGCAGGTATCGCCGGTATATTTCATTATCAATCCTGTAACATGGTTTGTTTCATTCGTCAGCGGTGGTTCCACCCTTCCGGTCCCGAACCAGATATTTCCCTGTGAATCTTCATAAATGCAGCTGATATACATTCTTGGAAAGCCTCCGGTCAGTGTCCTTTCAGTTTTCTTGAGGATACCGTTGGCAAATGTTGATATTCCTCCCTGCGTACCTATCCAAACAGTTCCTTTACTGTCCTGCATGATTGCGGTTACATTTGGACTCAATAACCCCTCTTTCTTCAAATAACGATTCCATTTCTCTCCGTCAAACATAAACAATCCGTAATCGGTTCCAACCCATAAGTGGTTTTGTGTATCCTCAAAAATTATTTTAGATGATAATGGGAACAAAGAACCATTCTCCTTTGAAAAAAAATTCCAAGATCCTTGAGCAATTGATAAATCAGGATTGAAACCTGATAAAAAGATAATTAAGAAAACGGGAAAAAAATTTGATTTTTTCATTTTGTGCAGTTTTCGGGATTGATCCACATCATACTATCATTGCTCAAATTTATTGAATTAGTTACAGAAAGGCAAATATTCAGACCTTATATCCCGTCTTTGTCTTTTCCTTCTTGTATTATATCATTACCTGCCATTTTTGCAATCAGCCGTTCTGCTGCACCGAATCGGATTAACCCCGATATAATCACCAGGCTTGTACAGACGAATCAAAATACCTAAGTGAGCTTCCATAGCGGTTTTGAAACCACAGCGTAAAAGAAGTGAATGCCTGTATTCAATACGGCATGCTTTAGCGAATTCATCAGGATATTGTCCCTGCCTGGCAGACAGACCTGCGGGACATTATATAAGAAATTCCTGAGTCTGTCTGGTTCTGGTGATACTGCCAAGGCATAAAAAAATTGAAAGGAGACGGAATTAAAAAATAAAAGTATTTTATACTTTTATTTTTTGACCGGAGATAAGATAAAATCATTTAAAACTCCGGCAGGTTAGACAGTATGGTGATCTTAAAAATATCAGCCGGAGCACCTGGTTCGGGGTATCTGGAGAGGTAACCCGAATGGCCGTCGGGCGTGGGCATATAGTTGGTGTTATCACCGGTATCGTTCACCGGCGATCCGATATTCACGGGAGTGCCCCATTTCCTGTTCGACAAAACTGCATAAAAAATATCGAACCCCCCCATATTAAAATGACCTTTTGAGCTGAAAAACAATACATTGCCGTTTTTAATGGGATAGGGAGCAGCCTCATCGAACGAGGTATTCACCACTTTACCAAGATTTTTGGGTTTCCCCCATTGTCCTGTTTTGTCCTTTGCCGATAGCCAGATATCAACACCGCCCCGGCCGCCTTTACGGTCGCTGGCGATATACAGCTTATTGCCTTTTTCAGTGATTGCTGCGTGTGATTCGTCAGAAAGCGAATTGATCTTATTGCCCAGGCTCACGGCTTTGGTCCATTTACCATCAACCAGCCGGCTCAGGTAAATATCCTTATTGCCCCCGTTATCCCTGACCAGATACAACTCATCACCGCTAAAAGACAGGGATGTGGGATAAAAATCACCATCGCTCCCGATCTCAGGGTTCAGGTTTACCGGATCAGACCATGTTCCATCTTTTAATCTCACAAGGAATATGGCATTATAAAACTTGAGGGTCCTCACAAATACCAGTGTTTTTTCATCTCCCGAAATTACAGGCCTCAACTCAGATGCTGAAGTATTTATGATGTCCGGCAATAAGGTTTGTTCAATCTCAACCGGATTGTCCTCAATTATTTTAGCCCGTTCACACGATTTTATTTCGTTCTCAACAATGGTACTATTATAATTTCCGGCATATAGCGGGGAACGAACAAATGTATCGTAGGCCTTAAGCGCTTTGTTGAGCATATTTGCTATCCTGTAAGCATTTCCCAGGTAAAACCATGCATGCAGAGGGGCTTTATCCTCTTCGAAGGAGCGTTTTTTATACTTGTTTTTTTCGGTAATGTTGGTCACCGCTTTCTCAAAATAAGGCACAGCCAGGGCTTCCCTGCCGGGGATATTTAAATAGCATTCACCGATCTTAAAATTATAATTTGCATTATCGGGCTGGTATTCAAGCAATTTAAGGTAATAAAATACGGCCTCCTCATAATCCTCTCTGTGAAAAAAATATTCACCATCATCGAAATATTCTTTATATTTTCCGGAAGTATCGGCCTGAGAAAAAGAGCTATAGGAAAATATCTGGAACAACGCCAGGACGGTGAATGCTAATTTCATGGCAGTGAGGTTTTAAGCTACCCCAAATTTATAAAAACTATTCTGAATACGAAAAAATAACTGCTGTTTGAAGAAAAAAGAGCATGTCTTAAAAAATTATAGTGTGGTTGTGAACACTAATTTCATCGAAACTGCACCACGAAGACCCGGGTCATGTGAAGGTTCCTTATACTATGACTGGTTGACCCTTATCCTTACTTCGTTTGGCTGATTGTCATTTAATTTTCAGGTTTTCCGGTATTTCTGGCTGGATGATCTCCAGATTTTCCTTACCGGTTCCGGAAAGCTCAAATTCGACCCTTCTGTTAAGTTTTCTTCCTTCAGGACTGTCTGTACCGTCAGAATTCCGGTTAATGGCGGCAAATCCGCTTTCTCCTAAACCGGCTATACTCATTCTCTCCGGATTGATACCTTTGGAAGTGAGGTAATTCAAGGCGGATCCCGCACGTCTTTCGGACAAGATCTTGTTATATGCAGCCGAACCAATGGCGTCTGTATATCCTTTTAGCTGTAAACTGAATCCGGGATTTTCTTCAAGAAGACCTGCCATTTCCCCGAGAACCGATTTACCTTCCGGGGTAAGCGTATAACTGTCGAATCCAAAATATACAGGGCTCAGTTCCACGGTTTTTACCTGTACTTCTTCAGGAGCCGGAAATTCAGCAATAACTTCTTCAATTTTCTCAGCCTTAACCTTTTCCTCAGTTGTTTCTTCAGTCATGAGATGATCGGATACTGTATCCGGCACTTCGATTTCCGCTTTTTCTTCCGTGATTTCCTTTTCTTCCATTTCTACCAGTTCTGCTTTTTCCTTTTCAATCTTTTCATCGGCAGTAAGTTTTTCTGCAAGCGTCATTGTTGATTCCCCGGGCTTAACCTCATGCATTTCGTAAATATCTTCCTTGCCCAGGCCATTGGATTCATATAATGAGACGAGGGCGTAGCGGCCATTCATCCAGGGATAATAGAACAGATCATCATCAGTGGTACTTATCGGATAACCCAGATTGACCGGAGCTGTCCATTGATTATCTCCATTCAGAGTGGATTTATAGAAATCATACCCTCCGATACCTCCATGACCCTGAGAACTGAAATAGAGTGTTTTACCATCTTCAGTGATGAAGGGAGTGTCTTCATTAACCGGCGTATTGATCACCGGCCCGAGGTTAGCCGGCGGTCCCCATTTTTTATCGGCACCGAGAACTGATTTGTAAATATCCATTCCCCCTTGTCCCCCGGTCTGATTGCAGGCATAATACATAACTTTTCCATCACTGGAAATTCCCGCATGCGACTCCCAGAAGCGGGTGTTCACTTCACCCTGAACCGGCTGGGATTTGCTCCATATCCCATCCTTCAGGTGACTGACCCATATATCGCTGTTGAAGGCATCTTCCCTGGTGAGGTAAAGCATATCGCCATTATACGATACGGCAGTTACATACTGGTCTCCGTCAGATTGGATTTGCGGAGTTATGTTTACAGGTTCCGTCCAGTTTCCGTTTTCAAACCGGCAGTAGTATACAGCATTATAAAAAGGCAATTCATCCATGTAAAGAAGCGATTTCCCGTTACCTGACAATACGGCCTTAAAATTCGAAGAAGCGCTGTTTACAGGCTCACCCAGATTAATCTTCTCCACATTTACAGGATGTTTGATGGCCTCCTTGGCTGATTTGCAGGCTTCGATCTCAGTGTCTACATACTGTTGTGTAAGATTGTCTCTGGCAGGAAGCATGGTCTTATACCGGGCATACGCTTCTATGGCTTCGTCGGGCATGGTATTTATCCTGTATGCCATTCCAAGATATAGCCATGCGTCCATAGGTGATTTTTCTTCCCTGAATTTGCTGTCGCGGTTGTTGTTTTTGGTATTTTTTACAGCCGCCAATAGATACTGGATCGATTTGTCCTTCTGGCCGGTGATGTTCAGGTAACAGATGCCGATCCGGTAATTCACGTTGGCGTTGTCTTTATAACCGTTATTATACAACTCCATGTAATCATACAATGCATCCACATATTCTTCCTGGGTTAAAAAGAATTCAGCATCCTGAAAATACTCCTTTAATGTATCTTCACTGGTCTGGGACAGGAGATAAGTCCCCTGAATAGCCAGAATGATAAGGAGTAAAAATTTTTTCATGTGTTGATTTTTTGAGTTTAAACAAATTTACGAAATCTAAAAAATGAACACCAAAATGAAGCTGTTAATTATTAACAGTATAAGCCTACACCTAAATTTAGCAAAATAAGTTAATAAGACAGCCGGAACCGATTAAAAATGTATATCATGGGGCAAAATTTGACTATTAGTTGTGAACAGGCCGTATAGGAAAAGGTCAGTCACCTAATCACTGAATAACTCAATCACTATTCCAGCAATGAGATGGTTTCTTTGCTGCTCCGATAGAATCCGTGTAAACCTCTATTCGCCGTTTTTATTGCGGATCATCAGGTGAGCGGGAACATCCTGAATTTGGATGGCCACCAGGTTTTCGGGTATGTCTTTAAGGGTAATCTCTACACGGCGGTTGAACCTTCTACCCTCCGGATTATCGGTGTTATCAGGGTTGGAGTTTAGCGCAACAGGGTTCTCTTCACCATTGCCTTTTACGGTAATCCTGCTGTCTGTTATACCATGGTCGGTTAACAGGTCATGCACTTCACCGGCTCGTTTCAGAGATAACATCCTGTTATACGATGCACTTCCGATGGCATCGGTATTTCCGATGAGGCTGAGGGTAAGTTGCGGATATTTTTCGAGGGTTTTTACCAGCGAGAGAATAAACGGCAGATCTTTTTCAGGGAGGTTGTATTGATCAAACCCGAAGTATATGTTTTTCAGGATCAGGGTATCCTTCTGGATTTCCGGTTCGAAAAAAAGTTCGGATTCAACTACAAGTTCTCCGGGAGGCATATCCTGAGGCAGGGACAATTCTTTGGAATCGAGGAACCTGTTTCGGGCATAGAAATTCAATATGAAGATACCGGATGGCAGCTTATAGGTATAATGGCCTGACTGATCGCATGAAATTGTTCCCAGTGTATCAGCAGGTTCTTTTTCAATGAATGTTACCGTAACATCCTTTTTTTCAACAGTTGTTTCTGCGGGAAGATCGACCCGGCCTTTTATGCTGAATCTGGCCGGATTGGCAACCGATAAGATCTCACACCTGTAAATGTCTGAGGTCCCTATAGTCCCGGTGAAACGTGCCATATAACCGGTTTTACCGTTTTTCAGCGGGAAATAAAACAGGTCATCATCGACCGTATTCAGCGGATAACCCGGATTAACCGGGTTGCTGTATTTACCAGGCGCAGCTATCTCAGAAAAAAAGATATCGTATCCTCCCATATTGTAATGTCCCCGGGAACTGAAGAACAAAATGGAGCTGTCAGGTGCTTCAAATGGAGTTTCTTCATCATATGCAGTATTAATAACCGGACCGAGGTTTACCGCAGGGCCCCAGTCGTTCTTTTCATTCCTTTCCGATCTGTAGATATCCATTCCGCCATATCCACCATCACGGTTACTGGTAAAATACAGTGTTTTTCCGTCGGCCGAAACACTGGCATGGGTTTCGTTATAATGGCTATTGATGTTTTCATTGAGTTTGGTTAA
This sequence comes from uncultured Bacteroidales bacterium, assembly GCA_964503885.1. Classification (GTDB taxonomy): domain Bacteria; phylum Bacteroidota; class Bacteroidia; order Bacteroidales; family UBA10428; genus CAZDCD01. Next base: position 331,875 of record CAZDCD010000001.1, on the reverse strand, counting down.
TGAACTCCACTTCCCTTTTGCCAGGTGGGTGCAGTAAATATCACCGCTCGTGTAGGGGTTGTAATTGCAAAGATACAGTGTAGCGCCGTCTGATGAAACACCGGTGATCAGGTAATCACCATCGGATTTAATGTCGGGTGTAAGGTTCTCAGGTTCATTCCATCCTTCCTGCATTCCGGAAGTGCGCATTACCGCATCATAGAATTTCAGGTGACTGATATAATATAACAGCGATTCATCGCGTGAAAGCAAAGGATTGCTGTTTGATATCCCGTTGTTGACAGGTTCGCCCAATTGCTCGAGCTTAAGGTTCATTTTTGCCTTCAAAAGCGCTATGGCATTCTCACTTTTTTCTATTTGTAATCTGGCTTCAGCATTTTCATTCCTGTCAAACTGCAAAGAATCGCTGAACCCGGTAATTAGTTTTATGCTTTTGTCAAAGGCACCACCTAACCTGTAAGCCTCGCTTAACAGGAATATGCAGTCAACAGGACTTGCATCTTCGGTTAACAATTCACCGCGGTATTCGCGTGATACCTTTTTTACTGCTTCCTCGAGATAGGGTACGGCAAGCTCTTTATTTCCGGGTATTCCCAGGTAGCATTTCCCCAGGTTATAGGACAATGAAGCAGATCTGAACCCTTTTTGATGCAACTGCATGAACAGGGGAAGTGCCTCAGCAGGTTCTTCGGAAAGCAGGTATTCACAGGCTTCCCGGTAGGTATCTTCCGGAGTCAGAAATAGTTTTTGAGCATTAACCGGCGAAAGCCCGGGATATAAAAAAAACAGCAACAGGATTGTTACAGGTTTAATCAGGATTTTTGTCATTTTCAGGGTTACCATATTTTCATTTCTTCTTTTTCTTTTTTCGGAGAAGTATGTAAAGTATTCCTGCAATGATAATCAGGTTAACCACGACCAATTCAATAATTAATCTCTGTTGCTTCAATTTTTTTGCTGCTGCCAGGTCCATTGCTGAATTGTCATCCCTGTATCCCTGTTCAAGAGCAAGTTTCAGCAACAGGTTCAGGATATCCTGCTCGGTATAGGAATATTGGCTTGCATGACCAATCAGGTACTGGATCAGTTCGTATGGTGAAGAAAATTGCTGAAGGTCGATGTCGTTAAGGGCCTGCTGTATTTCATGGCCGGTATGTCTTTTCAATCTTTTCACAAATTCATCAAGGCTTTGCGGGTTGATAATATCGAGGAGCAGCCTGTACACGGTCTCCCTGTTGTAATTCTGGAATTTTGAATTGTTAATAAGGTAGTTAAGCAGGTCGATGAATGTTGATATATTCCTGTCTTCAAGGTTAATGGTTTGAAGAAATGCCTTCAGGTTTCCCGATGCATGACGGGCAAGATTTTTCCTGAAGAGTTCAGGGCCTCTCCGGGTGTCACTCCTGATCTGTTCAACAAGATCAATGATCTCCTTCACCGTGTAACCTTTATCCTGTGAATGGATCCACAGGTACCTGAGCAATTCGGGCGTTGTATGAATATTCTCGATATCAGGATTGAGGTTGGCAAGTGTTTTATTCAGGTTTCCTTCTGAAAAGAAAAGCAGGCTTTGATAAAGAAAGTTCAGATCGAAATCTGAAGCCGAATTCCTGAGGGCAGATTGTACATCACCGGTGGAATAATTATCATTTAATGCATTTGAGAGCAGGTATTTAACAAGCTGGAACGGATCGGAATAGTTATCGGTGTTGTTCATGAGCTTTTTCAGTGTATAGCTGAGCTCTTCGCCAGCGTATCCATTTAGAACTTCTAGAAAATCGTCGAGTGCCGGCTGATTTTTTGAGATGATGGCCGATAGCGCGTAATCAAGATCTTCGATGGTATAGCCTTTTCGACCTGCATTGGACTCAAGAAAATCGACAAGTTCCTCAGAAAAGCGGACACCGGCAGAATCGGGATTTGTTTCCTGAACGAAGCGCCTAAGTGAGTCGGGAGCTGCATCATAGATCTCATCCATGAAAGAATTCACGTTTTTCTGTGACAAATACCGAATAAATAACTCATCCACCTCTGCCATAGTATAGTCCTTTCCGGCGAGTTCCCTGTAAAGATAGGAGTACAGATCGGCAGGAGATGTTATTCCTTCTTTTTCGCAGTCAAGGTTCTGGAGGAATATTTTAAGGGCACCAGTGGCAATTGACGAAAGGTACCTGTATTCATCAGAAAATGCAGCCCGGCCGGTATCACTGGTCATGGATTCAGGTGTGGCCAGCTCTTTTACCGGAGTATAGTCAATAGTAACTTCGCGTACGGTTGAATTGCCAGCATTATCGGTTAGGGTGAATTTAAGCAGGTTCGTCCCTTCTTCGGGTGAATAAAAATAAATGAACCTGCGTCTTCCCATTTGGAGGTTTTCATTCTTGACAAAAGTATCTGCAACAAAGACTTCAATGAGCAGGTTGGTATTTTTATCAACATTAAGCTTTATGGCTACCGGTTTGTTATCTGTAACCACCATGGTATTTTCTGAGATTTCCAGTCGTGGTGTTTGTTTTTCGGCAGTAACAACCATGGATTTTGTTTCTTCCTTTTCTTCAGCGGGTTGAAGTACTGATTTATGGGTAATTTCATCAGACGGAAGGTTAACCGGGATATTGAGCGATTCCATGCTTTCGGAGACACCTTTACCGCTGATGAGCAGGTCAAAATCTCCGGATTGCGCATCAAGCCGGTATGATCCGTCGGCATTTGCTTTCGTTTCATCAAATACATTGCCTGTTTTCTTGTCTATAAGTTTTACGGTAAGATCACTGAAATTGACGTTCAGGTCGGGTTCCTTTGAAGTGATGCCCCGCAGGATAAATTTACGAGGATGTGTATCGGAAAAGATCTCAAGCCTGTAAATATCATCGAGTCCCATACCTGTTTTCTGATCGAACATTGAATAGTAGGCATATTCACCGTTCTTCACAGGAACAAAGAATAGATCATCGCCTGTGGTATTGATGGGATATCCTGCATTCAAAGGTTTTGACCACAATCCGTCATCAAGCATCGTGGAGTAAAAAATGTCATAACCACCCATATTATAATGTCCCAGTGAGCTGAAATAGATGGTTTTGCCATCACCGGTGAGGAAAGGGGTCTCTTCGTTGTATTCCGAATTGATTACATTTCCAAGGTTAACTGCTGGTCCCCAGTCTTCTTTTCCTGATCGTTTCGACGTATAAATATCCAGTCCGCCGAATCCGCCTTTACGGTTGCTTGTAAAGTACAGTGTTTTTCCGTCGGGTGACAGGGATGCATGCGATTCCCAGTACTTGGTATTGATATGATCATTTAGCTTCTCGAGCTTCGACCACTTGTCGCCGCTTCTTCTGCTCACATAAATATTGCCGTCAAAACCATCGCTCCGGTAGACGAATAGTTCATTTCCATTCCACGACAAACCAGTACCATAAGAGTTACCATCAAGAGCGAAGGAGGGTGTGAGGTTTAGGGGATACGCCCATTTGCCGTTTTCTTTAACTGAATAGAAGACGGCATCATAAAATTGCAGTTTCTTTGTAAATACCATTGTGCTTTCGTCGCCTGAAACAAGAGGGTTGATCTCTGCAAAGCGGGAATTTATCTCATCCCCAAGATTGGTTTTTTTAATGTAAAGCGGTCGTGATTCAATATCCATGGCTATTTCACACGAGCGGATCTGCTTATCCACAAGAGCAGCATCATAAATCTCGGGATCAAGTACTTCTTTAAACTGCTTGTATACATCAATGGCTTCAGTCAGCTTATTGTTGACCCTGTAAGCATTACCGAGGTAATATAGTGCTTCGGGCGGGGCTGATTTCTCTCTATAGTTGTTTTCTTTATACCGTGCGCTGATATTAGCGGCTGCTTTCTTCAGATAAGTTACGGATTTCTCTAACTGGTAAGGATCATTCAGATAGCAGACGCCTATTTTGAAGCAGATATTATAATTTTCAGGTTCTTCACGGTAGATTTTCTGATAAATGGGGAGTGCATCCGCAAATTCTTCGAACAAATAATACGATTCTGCTTCGAGGAACATATCTTTGAGACTGCCTGCCTCCTGTCCGTTTACAGAGAAGGTGATGCTTAAAACGATGATTAGTAATATACTAAGGTGAGGTTTTAGGGTTTTACCTGTCATAGTATGAAATTTGGTTTAAACAAATTTAATAATAAAAATTAAATAGCTGTCTAAATGTATATTTGTCACTTGCAAACAGTGAAGTATTCTGATTTAAAGATAAATAAATTTCACAATTAACGGGCAGGTATCTGATCATAGATTTTACCCCGGTTCACCGATTTTCTTTTCGGCGGAACACTCCGGAAAGAAAATTACCAGGTTTTATCGCGGTTAAAATGTTCGAGATGGTAAGCTATCCGGTTTAAAAATTCTCCCCCCAGGGCACCATCAATAATCCGGTGGTCATAGGTAAGTGAAAGTATTACGATATCCCGGATGGCAATACCGGGTCCGCCGGGCATATATACTACTGCCGGCTTTTTTTTGATAATGCCAATAGCCAGGATTGCCACTTCGGGAAGGTTGATGATCGGAGTTCCCGTGATACTGTTATACTGGCCTATATTGGTAATGGTAAATGTTCCGCCCCGGATTTCATTCGGAAAGAGTTTGTTCTGCCTTGCCCGCATGGCAAGGTCGTGGATCTTATGCGAAAGGCCACGGACATTTTCTTTGTCGGTATTCTTAATTACAGGTACAACAAGGTTTCCATTCTGAAGGGCTGTGGCTATTCCAATATTGATTTCTTTTTTGATCAGTATTTTATCTCCGTCCACCGAGGCATTGATCTTTGGAAATTCCTTAAGGGCAAGGGCGACAATTTCGGTAAAAAGTACGGTATAGGTAATGTTGACCCCTTCGGTTTGTGAGAAATCATGCTTTATTTTCTCCCTCCATAGTACCATATCGGTAACATCCACTTCGGCAAAAGAAGTTACGTGCGGAGCGGTTCGTTTTGATTTTAGCATATTGTCTGCAATAATTTTCCGGATCCGGTCCATTTTAACTATATCGGTTTCACCCGAATGTGCCAGTGAGAAATCATCAGGAACAGAATGTACGATTTCTGATATAACGGATGATTTGTGCGGCAAATGTTCCGGAGACTGAATCCTTTTTCTGAACGTCCGGCCCGACTGAATGTAATTGAGTATATCATCTTTGGTAATGCGGTTATCTTTACCGGTGCCTTTAACATTTGCCAGTTCAGCAAATGGTATGCCGCGCCGTTTTGCCATATCTCTAATAAAGGGTGAGATATATGTTCCCTCTTTTTCAGCCTGCATTTCAGGCACTGGTTCCGGATCTTCAATACCGGCATCAACGGGAATGTCCGGTTCATCGGCAGGAATAGTTTCTTTGCTCATGTATTCGTCAGACGGCACGGTATCCGCGTCAGGTGAATTCTTTTCCATATCGTTGGATATAACTGCGATGGTTTCGCCGACTTTGGGAATTTCTCCTTCCTTATAGAGGATTTTCGCCATAGTTCCTGTAAAGGGAGAGGGGATTTCCGAATCAACCTTATCGGTGGCGATCTCTACGATCGGATCGTCTTCATTTACAAATGCTCCTTCTTCAACCAGCCACCTTGTAATGATTGCTTCAATGATTCCTTCTCCCATTGCCGGTAATTTAATCTCATGCTGTGCCATCAGTTACTGTTTAGGCTCGTTTTCGTCCCAATTTGGTGAACCCCTTAACCACAATATTCATATCATTGATCATCTTATAATCCTTGGCATAGATCATATTTATTTTATCGATCATCGAGGTATCGGTAATTTCTCTGTTCAGGGCTTCCATCGGGGTGAGTATTCCGGGCCGAAGAGGCGGAAGTTTTTCAGCAACGGAATGATCACCGGCCTTATACCCGACAAATGTAAGCTTGCCTGCGATCACTTTCAGTATATTTGCCACCATCCTGAAAGGATTGCTTATAAACCATACAGTGACTGGTGTAAGCAATAGCAGCAAAACAGCCGTCAGAAAATCAAACAATCGCTTCTTGCGTTTATTTATTCCTTTTGAAATAGAATTAACACTCACTGTGTACAGATCACCTGCTGTATTGATAGAATTGCTTCCAATTATGGAAAGGCTTTCAGGAGGTGCGATTTTAAAATCAACATCGGTACCGGTAAGCTTAAGCATATTGCCAATGATGATTTGCGAAGGCATGCTTTTCGCACAAAAAATCACTTCATCGATCTTATTGATGCTTACAATCTCCACGATCTGCGAAAGGTTTCCGATATAGCCAGTATTATCGCCATTTGTATCGGGATTAACAATACCAACGAGTTCGGGTTTCACCTGAGTTTGTTTCACAATAGAATATACTCTTTGGCTTTCTGCCTGGTCACCAATAATAAGCATGCGTTTTATATGCCGAATTATTTCGAACCTGAAATTTGCATTGTCAATTACACTTAACAAAATACGTGTTGAAAATGTTGACATCAGTGTCCAAATTGTTCCCAGAACGATCAGTGCCCTTGAAAAGCGGAGGTGTTCAGGCAATAGCGCGTAAATAATCAGAATGCTCAATGAACCCAACAGTACCCCGCGTATGATGTTTCCGGTGCGGATATGTTTTTCAAATGCACCCGAAAGGTACAATGAAATAAGCCAGATAAGGATATAGGAAGGCACCACAAATTTCAAATAAGTATCGGGATAGAACCCGTTTTTTTGAAATACATAATTTTCCCAGAACGGTAAGAATAGCCAATATCCCAGGAAGATCATAAGAGCATTTAGCAACGGATTTATCGAGGTAATAATCAACCTCCGTATGATGGAAAGACCTGCACGAATGTATATTGCAGAATGAATGAGGATGGAAAGAAAATACGCATTTGGCGAAGAAAAATGTTTTTTCGCAAAAATGATCATGGCATTGTAAAAAAGCATTACGTAATTGATGCTTCCTTTTTTTGTGCTCTCTCCCTTATAATGGATTATGGTTGTTTTCGGATAATAATAATTTTTATACCCGGCCATATTTACCCTGTATGAGAGATCAATATCCTCACCATACATAAAAAAAGTCTCATCGAAATACCCTACTTTGTCAAGCACCTGTTTCCGGATAAACATAAAAGCGCCGGGAAGTACATTAACAGGGTTTATTTCGTCTTTATCGAGAAAACCAAGGTGGTATCTTCCGAATCTCCGTGATTTTGGAAAAAGGGCTGAGAGGCCGAAAATCTTATAGAAGGCAACCGAGGGTGTAGGGAGTGCCCTCTTGGACTCAGGGAGATAATTGCCTTTGCCGTCGATCATTTTTACCCCGGTTATCCCTGCCTCTTCATGGTCTTCCATGAAACTGTAACAACTATCAAGTGTTTTTTCTTCAATTACAGTATCAGGGTTGAGAATCAGTATGTATTTTCCTTTGGCTTGTTTTATTGCCTGGTTATTTGCCTTTGCAAACCCATAATTGATTTTGTTTTCGATGCGTTTAACCCCGGGAAATTTTTCCCGCAACATGAGTGTTGATCCATCGACAGAATTGTTGTCGACAACAAAAACCTCCACTTCTAAATTCTTTGATGCATTGAATACTGAGTGCAGGCAATGCTCAAGAAAATGTTTAACGTTATAATTTATTATGATTACAGAGATATCCATTCATGTGGGTTGCAAGAGGGCTCAAAATTATAAAAACTCAGGGAGAAAATATCCCGATTGTTCTTTTTTGGGGACAGGAAGTGAATAGCACAGTATACTATTACAGGGTTATTCATTGGAACATTCCATAAGAACCATCTTACAGGCATTCAGGTTCCCATTTTTGCAGGCCTGATGGAAGTGCGGACAGGCATTTTCTTTTTCATCCATCTTGAAATAGGACATTCCCAGATTAAACTGAGTTTCAGGATTATCGCTATTGAAGAGCAGCGCCTGCCGGAAATCACTCACCGCAGCAGAATAATCCCTCAGCTGGTAATTCAACATTCCCCGGCTGTGATAGGCGGCAGCATTACCAGGCTCCAGCTCTATTGATTTTCTGTAATCGGCAAGAGCCAGTTCGTATTCCTGCAGGTTTGTATAGGCTACGCCACGGTTAAGATACACTTTGTACATTCCGGAGTATGAATTTTGTTCGATTATTTTATCAAATTCGTTAACTGCCTTCTGATCTCTGCCCCGCTCCAGATTAATAAGTCCGTAAAGGTATATGAATTCAGGATCTCCGGGAAGTTTTTCAATTGCTTCTTCAGCGGCTGAGGCAGCGCTTTTCAGGTCATCCTGCAGCATATAGATATTTATTTCCATCTGCAATGCATGAGTATTTTCCGGCTCATATACAAGCACTTCCTTTACCATATTCAGGGCAACATCGTACTTTTCATTTTTAAGATTTGCCGATGCTACTGCAAGAAGCGTTTGTATGTCTGATTGCCCGTAGGATAGGTTTACTGTAAATATCAGCAGAACAGTTACTTTTAAAAACCTCATACCCAAAGTTTATTATCCAATATCGAAGTTAGGTATATTTCGAATTATTGACAAAGGTTGGGAAGCCCTTTTATCACTTAATATCAACAAAATGTCAGGTTTGGGGCAGCGACTACCGGACTTGCAGGACTGGTCATGGAATTCGTACGGCCTATTTCTGAAAAAGCTGATCTTGTGAACAGATCAGGATCTAATGATACATGTTGGCCGAAATCTAAAAGAACCTGAACGGCGTGTTTCTCCGTTCGGGTTTTCAGGGTGGCCACATACCTCAGATCATTTGGCCAGTTTTTTAAAGTCACTTTCCAGAAACCCGTCGGGATTTTTATCATTGATCTTATGGTAATCAAAATAATAGAATTTGGCGTCACCGGCTCCAATTATTACCTTGTAGCACCGGGCATTTATTTTTGTCCCTTCGGGACCTACCTTATGCAAGAAAACAATATTATCATTTCTGTCTTTTATCGCCTGTTCAATTTCTTTCTTATCAACAATTTTAAATTTATACGGATACACCTTTTTTATGCGCGCAACTGAGTTCACGTCTTTGGCCAGTTCATTTTCGAGAAGGTAAAGTGTTTTACCCTTAATATCCCTGATATTGTTGTTGTAATGTTTCAGTACGTTGGCCGATACTATTTCAGGATGATCTTTTATGAGCAGCGCATGATTTTGAATGAACCTGACCAGTATACCCAGTTTGTAAGCATAGTTATCTTCATCGACATTATAGTATGCCACAGGTACCGACGCCATATCGGGCATCTGGTTCAACCTGAAATAATTCCCCCCCAGTGAAAGATGCAGGAACCGGTAAATGGCATCGGTCTTATCGTTCTCGAATCTGACCTGTGTCATAAGTAGAAATGAATACTGCGGATCGAGACGTTTTTCTTCAAATTCTTTTGACGATATGAAATCATAATCGGTTATCGTCCATTCCTGTTTCATCACTTCCTTGATATTATAGTTGTATTCCATCAGCGGATTATCATCCAGCACCACAAGGGTTTTGGTTGTAAAAAAAGTTTTGATATCTTCCCGCGAAGGCACATAATCCTGGCTGTAAGCAATGACAAATAAACCTGCGAGCACTGCCGTCAAACATATTTTTTTCATAACTGTTTATTTATGGTGAATACTTAGTATGTTTATGTATTGAAGATTTGTCGGAAATATTCGCGTTAATGTACCGGAAAATACAAGGGATTCCTCTCGTTGAATTTTCTGATGTATAAAAATTTGAGTTGTTTTTTCTTTTTATTTCGCAGGGCCATAAATTCATCATACAGCTCGGGATCCTTCATCAGAAGGACTTCAACACTTGCAATGTCATATTCCATGATCCTGCCGGTACTGAAATCGAGCAGGTATTGCCTCATTTCTGTTGTGGGATGACTTGCCTGCCTTCCATAAGGATATCCATAATTATAATAGGGGTATGGGGAGGTATAATAATCATTTGAATAGGTGGTCAGGTTAGCCACAAAATGGCAAATGGCTCCGACAATGGTTATCCGGTAGTACCCAGCGTTAATGTTGATATACAAGACTCCGTTCCGTGAATATCCCCAGATATTTCTTGTCGAAATCTCCTGCTTAACACCATAATTATCGTAAAAGCTAATTTTTTTATCTTCCAGTACCCTGTCGTAAAAATGCGGATCATCGAACCCAACATCGGCCAATATTCTTGATTTTGCCACAGGCTGATTATTTCTGACCTGTTCGAAGTTGAGGAAAATACCCTCATTAAATTTAAATTCGGGATTGTATTTGACAAGACCTGTATCGGTTTGTCCATAGATAAGGGGACAAAATGCCAGCAGGTTAATTGCTAATATAACAGTATGTTTCATGGTACGCAAACTGATCATGCCTCTATAACAAATTTATTTAATAAATATTTATCCTGCTCAATTAACGAAAATTATTGAAAAAGATTTTTAAGTCTTTGCAGATTTAAGTATTTTCCTGAGCTTAATTTTTTTTAACATACCCGTTCAAAATTTTTTTTTATTTATCTTTATATAAGAAAGATCATCATTTATGCGATTACTAGAGAAAATATCTTACAATTTCTATTCCAGAATTTCTGACCGGATAGATCCTGAAATGGCCAGGAAACTTTTTCAGGTGCATATATCAGCACTGGTGACCTTTGTTTTTTACTTTGTTTACGGATTTATTTCGTATTCATGCAATTTAGTGCTGCAGACCGTGATTTTGTTTTTTGCCGCGGCATTAAGTATTTTCTGCCTGATCGTAAACTGGCGGTATAATTTATGGAAAACTGCGATAACCCTTCTTTCAGTCACGGGTATTCTGGTAATATTGTATGTATTTATTACCGGAGGAACAGGGGGTATGGGATATCTGTGGATCAATGTTGTGCCGATTGCATTCATCGCATTGTATGATCACAGAAAAGGCGGGTTACTATCATTGGGTTTCTTTTTGCTGCTCGGATTGACCCTTTTCCTTCAAAAAATGATTCCTTCGCTCATGGAATACAACCTGATTTTTTCTATCAAGATACTTTCAGTATATCTTATTATTCTTATTATATCGTATTTTTTTGAACTTGAACGATCTTTATATTCCAAAAGACAGGAAAAATCTATACAGGACAGCAGGATAGAAAGCAGAAAGAAGGATGATTTTCTCTCCACCCTTTCACATCAGATACGAACTCCGCTCAACAACCTGACGATGGTATCGAACCTGATTGACAGGAAAAAAATGGACAGCGACCAGCAGGATTTGCTGGATACCATTATTGCCTCCACAAATAACCTGATAAATGTAGTAAATAATATTGTCAGGGTCTCAAAGGTTGAAATCGACAGGACGCCTGAAAGCAAAGCAAGTTTCAACCTGTTCACAACTATCGATAATACGTTAAAACTGTTCAGGGATCAGTTTCGTGATAACCTTGAGATTAACCTTATAGTTACTGAGCAGCTGAAATATAATCTTACCGGCGATCCGATACGGTTAAAACAGATATTTCTTAACCTACTGGAAAATATAACCAAGGTATTGAGTGAGGAAAAATTTTCGATTTTAATTGAAGTCAGCATTGCTGATATTTCGGAAATCGAAGTCAATCTGTTGTTTGAGATACGGTGTCCGAGTATTGCATTGGTCAACGCAGGTAATGAAAATTATAAGGCATATGTTACAGGGAACAAGATTCCGGAAGGAGATCCGATTTCCTTTGATCTTAACATAGCACAAAAGATTCTGGAAATACAGGGGAGCAGGCTCAATTTAACTACCGACGACGAGTTCACGAAATTCTCGTTTACCCTCAGATACAACCTGGATATCAACAAAACCCTTGAACGGGACCAGGAGGTGTCTGCAGATAGTGAGATTGTCTTCCCGAAATTCGCAGAGAAAGTTAAACTTGAAGATGCAAAAATATTGCTTGTTGAAGACAATGCCATTAACCAGAAAATTGTGATTTTAAGCCTAAAGAAATACATTAAAAATGTGGATGTAGCAGCGAATGGCAAAGAGGCTCTTGACAAATTCGGTACAACACGTTATGACTTAATACTTATGGATATACAGATGCCGGTGATGAACGGAATAGTAGCTACCAGGAAAATCAGGGAACTCGAAGCAAGCACAAATACGCATGTGCCAATTATTGCAATAACGGCAAATGCCATGTCAGGTGATAAGGAAGAATGCCTGGCGGCCGGCATGAATGACTATATCAGTAAACCTTTTCAGGTTGAATTGCTGGTAACCAAAATGAAAAACCTGCTCGCATGAATACTAAAAATCAACTTTTATTCCGATAACCAGTATATCATCCACCTGTTCGAGGTCTCCTTTCCATTCCATAATACTCTTATTCAGGAGGTGATGCTGGGTCTCTATAGGCAACTTATGCAGGGCAAGCAACAAATGCCTGAAGCGGCGGTATTTATATTTTTTACCTTCGGGTCCACCAAACTGGTCAACATATCCGTCTGAAAAAATATAAAATACATCGTCTTTTTCCAGTTTAACCATATGATTGGTAAAATCAAATTTTTCGGTGTCCGTCGGCTCAAGACCGATCGAATACCTGTCTGCTTTGATCTCGATTATCGAGTTGTTACGCAAAAGATACAGCGGATTGAACGCACCTGAAAACTCCAGGATCCTTTTTTTCTTATCAACGGCACAAAAAGCCAGGTCCATTCCGTCACGCAGGTTGATATTTTCGATATCCCTGAATATGCTCTGAAAATCGAAATTGAGATTATTCAATACTTCCGAAGGGTGTTTAATTTTTTGCACATTCGTAAGCTTCCTGAAGAGTTCGAACCCAATGATCGACATAAAAGCTCCGGGCACTCCATGTCCGGTGCAATCAACAGCAGCTATAAAAATGATATTGTCCACTTCATTTATCCAGTAAAAATCCCCGCTTACAATATCTTTTGCGATATGTAAAATAAACGACTGGGGGAAAAGTGTCTTGAAGAATTTTTCAGGAGGCATCATTGCCGACTGAATACGTTTGGCATAATTGATGCTGTCGGTGATGTTTTTATTTTTAACGGAGAGCTCTTCCTTTTGCTTCATCAGCATGTTGGCGAATTTATCGCGTTCACGGAACTGGCGGCTTATCCTTCGAATAGCCTGGGTTTGAAACCGTGTAAAAAAGAAAAGGAAAAGCAACGCGGCCAAACCGTAAAACATAAATGAAGTGCGGCCTGCCCAGAACGATCCTTTTATCCTGATACTCAAAATATCGGTATAATACAATATTTTATTACCGGTCCCAAGATATGTGAGGTAAAGTTTGTATTTACCCGGTCTTATCCCGGAAAGGATGATACAATCTGTATATATGTTGTTCTCTTCGATTATCTTCCTGTTCCTTTTTATTAGTGTATACAGAACATTCCGTACTAACGAATCCGTAATTCCGGCAGTATCAAAATCAATTTTAAGATAATCCAGATCGGGCGACAGATTTAGGATATTTTCATCGATTTCCTGCAAATGTGTAATTTTATGGTTTTCAGATATATAAATGTTACTAATTCTGAAGTAATTGTCCTGAAGGTTCTTAATAATGTCATTGGGTATGTTTGAACCGGAGGTTGTATCGGCCAATGAATCTATGCTTGTGTTTGTACGAATTTCGCTGTGCACAGAATCTTGCGGATCAGTGCCATTCAGGGAAACTGACATCATTAAACCGGACTGAATGGTAATCAATATGCCGATAAGCAAACGAACGGACATTAATTTCTGGGTGATTAAGATTGGTTATGTTATCTAAATTACTCTTTTTTTTGAATATTATGCAGCAGGGTAACCGGTAAGTTATTTGTCATTATACCGGAAAGGCAAAGAATAACCGCTGTAAGGTTATGAAGAAAATCAGAAGACATATTTTGCATTCAGTTGCAGTAAACAGGATCGAAATGATTTTTTTACTTTGCCTATTTCATCAGGTACTGTTTGCAACCGGCGACAGTTTATCTTTTGACAAGAACCGGATTGCAGATACTGTAGTTTGCACAGCCAACCATGAATATAGTTATGCCTTGTACCTCCCGGAAGACTTTTCTGCCATGACCTGTTGGCCGGTGATCTATATTTTTGATCCTGCAGCCAGAGGTTCGGTGGCATTGCAGAACTTTCTTTCTGCAGCCGGGAAATACGGATACATTCTGGTTGCGTCGAACAATTCCAGGAACGGAATTTCCTGGGATAAGGTCATGGAAATAGCTGATTGCACGATGGGTGATGCAGAAAAAAGATTTTCCATCGATCCGGGCCGCATGTATACTTCAGGATTTTCAGGTGGATCAAGGGTGGCTTCGTTTATTGCGCTGAAAAGAAACATAGCAGGAGTCATCGGCTGCGGAGCCGGGTTTCCCGGTCTAATAAATAATCCGGGCGAACGTCTGTCGTTTGTGTATATTGGTTTGGTCGGGAACAGGGATATGAATTATCAGGAAATGTTTACACTTGAACAAGAGTTAAAAAATCATGGGGTAAAAGTTACCATCAGAACTTCAGATTTTGGCCACCAATGGCCTTCGGCTGAAATGATCCTGTCGGCTGTTGAATGGCTGGAACTGCAATATGCCGGGAAAGAATCACTACCTGAATACACTTCTTTTATCCGGGAACAATTTTCAGGATCGGTCAGCAGAGCTCAGGGATTTTTGAGACAGGGTGATATTCTTGAAGCAGCAAGAAATTACCGTTACATTCTCGAAGATTTTCCGGATCAGCCTGAAACTGCGTTGGTCAGGAACAGACTTGACAGCATTGAAGAGACCAGGGCATATCAAAAGGCCGAACATAAACGTGACCTCACCCGGGAAGAGGAGCTGAATAGCCAGAAGGAACTGATGTATTCGCTTCAAATGATGAATGCGGCCCCGCTATTGAATGACAGTATTCAGCAATGGTGGAGCACTAAGATCATCATCCTGAAAAACATGGGAAAATCAAAAAACAGGAACAAAAGCATGATGGCATCAAGGCTTCTGAACTTTCTTACAACTGAATTTTACCTCCTCGGGGAAGATTACGTAAGCATAAATCAATTCCGTAAAGCTGTTTTTTTATACGAATTATGGGTATTGGCTGCACCGGGAAACAGGTATGCATATTATTATCTTGCAAAGGGAAATGCATTGACCGGCCGTCCGTGGATAGCCTTTAAAGCCCTTGAAAAGGCAGCTGAATATGGCTTTCAAAACTGGTCGTGGATCGAAAACGATCCTGTCTTCTCTGAAGTGATACAGGAAGATAACTTTCACGCATTACGATCAGGCAAAACCGTTCAGGCCAGATCGCGCTGAGTGTGTACTTTTTTCGATTGCACTATTTTTTCGAGCATCTCGGTGGTTAATGATTTCGGCCGCTCGAGAGGAAAGCCCAATGCCCTGTCCCATACAATATTGGCACAAATACCTATGGCACGTCCTATTCCAAACAGCACAGTATAAAATTCATATTTATCCACCCCGTAATGCCATTGAATAGCACCCGACTGGGCATCAACATTGGGCCATGGGTTTTTTGCCTTGCCTTGTTCCTTGAGTATCGGTGGAACAACCTTGTAGAGAAGATCAACATATTTAAATAAAGGGTCATCCGCAAGATGCTCCATACTGAATTCCCGTTGTATCATATACCGCGGGTCGGTTTTTCTGAGGACTGCATGTCCGAATCCGGGAATTACCTGTCCGGCGTTCAGGGTATCCCAAACGAACTGACGCATTTCTTCTTCGCTGGGAATCTTGCCATCCATTTTTGCCATAATCTCCTGCAGCCACCTGAGCACTTCCTGGTTGGCAAGTCCGTGCAATGGTCCCGCCAGACCATTGATCATTGCAGATACCGAAAGATAGATATCCGATAATGAGCTGGCAACAAGATGGCCGGTATGCGCACTTACATTGCCGCTTTCATGATCGGCATGAATAATGAAATGCATGCGCGACACATCGTCATAAGGCTTTTTGATACCCATCATACGGGCGAAATTTGCACCGATATCAAGATCGGGATCTGACTGAATGCGTTTGCCATCCTTATATAATTTGGCGTAGATATAGGTGCCTATTTCAGGGAGTTTGGCCAGAAGGTTCATCATATCTTCATAGGTAGGATCCCAGTAATCGGGTTTATTTATTCCTGCATGGTATTTTTTTGCAAAAAAAGACTCACGGTGCAAGGTTAGTATGGCCGTTGAAAAAATGGCCATCGGATGGCTGCAGCAGGGAAAGGCATCGATAACCTCGTAAACATACCGGGGTAAGATCCTGCGTTTTTTTATCTCATCGATCACATCACCTACTTCGCTTTCGGTGGGTATATCGCCGGTCAGCAAAAGATAAATCACACCTTCGACATAGGGCATCTGTGAACCTTTTGGCTTGGGCAGTTCTTTAAACAAATCAGGTAGCCTGTGACCCCTGTACCGGATCCCTTCTTCGGGATCGAGGTATGAAATATCGGTAATGAGGCTTTTTAATCCGCGCATACCTCCCAGTATTTTATTCACAGTGACCACATCCACAACCACATCGCCATATTCTTCGCTCAGCCGTTCGATCCTGGGTCTCCATGCCAGTATTTTTTCGTGCAGTTTTTCTTTCAGTCCAGCCATTTTGTTTACTATTTGTTATCAATAATTAAACACTCAAATCAGTGACTTGTTTACAAAACT
This sequence comes from uncultured Bacteroidales bacterium, assembly GCA_964503885.1. Taxonomy (GTDB): domain Bacteria; phylum Bacteroidota; class Bacteroidia; order Bacteroidales; family UBA10428; genus CAZDCD01. Next base: position 315,181 of record CAZDCD010000001.1, on the reverse strand, counting down.
AAAAAAAAGCTGTCTGAAATTCAGACAGCTCTCAAGATAGTAAAAAAAAAAGTTACATTTCTATTTTATATAGCCATAAATGGCATTTTCTCCCAGTTCCTCTTCAATTCTCAGAAGTTGGTTATATTTAGCCATGCGGTCAGAACGGCTCAATGATCCTGTTTTTATCTGTCCCGAATTGGTTGCGACTGCAATATCGGCAATAGTTGCGTCTTCAGTTTCGCCCGATCGGTGAGAAGTTACCGTAGTATACCCTGCACGGTGGGCCATTTCGATAGCATCCAGGGTTTCGGTGAGTGTGCCGATCTGGTTAACTTTAATCAGAATGGAATTGGCACAACCCATGTCAATGCCTTTTTTCAAAAACTCAACATTGGTAACAAATACATCGTCTCCCACGATCTGGCATTTGGCACCCAGTTTTTCGGTAATGAGCTTCCACCCTTCCCAATCATTTTCTGCCATACCGTCTTCCAGTGAATCGATAGGATATTTGCTGATCAGTTCAGTGAAATATTCAACCTGTTGTGCCGATGTCCTGATGACTCCGTTTGAACCTTCGAATTTGGTGTAATCGTATTTCCCATCCTTATAAAATTCTGATGCGGCAGGATCGAGGGCAATACTTACCTGACCTCCTTCTGATTTTCTTCCGGGTTTGTATCCTGCATTTTCAATTGCCTTGATGATTGAATTCAGAGCATCCTCGGTCCCTTTCAGATTTGGCGCAAATCCGCCTTCGTCGCCAACCGCTGTGCTAAGTCCGCGTTCTTTAAGCACTTTCTTGAGCGCATGAAAAACTTCCGATCCTATTCTCAGTGCTTCTCTGAAATTCGGAGCACCTACCGGCCTTATCATAAACTCCTGAAAAGCTATTGGGGCATCGGAATGTGAACCTCCATTAATGATATTCATCATGGGTATGGGCAAAATTTTCGCATTTACTCCTCCAATATACTTGTAGAGAGGCATGTCACAGTAACTGGCGGCAGCTTTTGCCACAGCCAGTGAAACCCCCAGAATGGCATTTGCCCCGAGCTTGCTTTTAGTTTTGGTACCGTCAAGCTGAAGCATTTTTCTGTCAATTGCAACCTGATCGAGTGCATTCATTCCGATCACTTCTTTGGAGATGGTTTTATTGACATTTTCAACTGCTTTCAATACACCTTTTCCGAGGTATCTTTTTTTGTCTCCATCACGCAGTTCAATTGCCTCATTTTCACCCGTTGATGCTCCTGAAGGTACTGCTGCTCTGCCAACAAATCCGCTGGCTAGGGTTACTTCAACTTCTATGGTTGGATTACCCCGTGAATCCAGGATCTCACGTGCGTGTACATCTATTATTTGTCCCATAATTACTTTTTTAAAAGATTATAATTTCGTTACTTATAAGTTACAAAAAAAGGATAAAGAAATGTATCTCTTTATCCCCCAATGTTATAGAAACAGAATCATTTTTTCCTTATTTTCTAAATTTTCTGTTCATTACTGTCATCATCCTCTTCAGGCTTGGCATCATCCGTATTCTCAGGAGGTGTAACCTGTGATTCGTCCTGTTCGGTTTCCGGTACCGGTTCAACTTCAGGAACAACATTTTCCGGTTCGGGTTCGTGGACTGTTTCTTCGATTTCAGGCGTGATTACAGGCTCCACCGGAGTTGTTGCTGCTTTGGTTTTCTTTGTATCATGGGTTTCCTCTGCTTTTTTCTTCAAACCTTTTCTTCTTCTTCTCCCAGTTTTGGTTGTGTCTCCCCGTTTCGCAGCGAGCAGGTTTTCGTTATAATCCACCAGTTCGATGATACTCATTTCGGCACTGTCTCCAAGCCGGTTACCGATTTTCAATATGCGTGTATAACCGCCGGGACGGTCGGCAATTTTTGGCGAAATTTCCCTGAATAATTCCGAAACGGCAATTTTATTCTGAAGATAATCAAATACCACACGTCTTGAATGGGTTGAATCTTCTTTACTTTTTGTAAGCAAGGGTTCAATATATGTCCTGAGCGCTTTCGCTTTTGCGGTAGTGGTTTTGATTCTTTTATGCAGGATAAGGGATGCCGCCATGTTGGATAACATAGCTTTCCTGTGACTGCCCGTTCTTCCCAGATGATTAACTTTTCTACTGTGTCGCATTTCAATTCCTGATTTTTACCTTTTGCAGGTTCTTGTCATCAATAATTATTCTTTTTCAAGCTTGTATTTTGAAACATCCATTCCAAAGGAAAGATTCATTCCTTCAAGCAATTCATCAAGTTCCGTAAGCGATTTCTTACCGAAATTTCTGAATTTTAACAGGTCGTTTTTATTGAATTTGACCAGGTCACCCAGTGTTTCTACTTCGGCGGCCTTCAGGCAGTTCAATGCACGAACCGACAGATCAAGATCAACAAGTTTGGTCTTTAATAACTGGCGCATATGAAGAACTTCCTCATCGAATTCCTCGTTTGCAGAAGCCTCATCAGAGTCGAGTGTGATCTTTTCATCTGAAAAAAGCATAAAATGGTAAATAAGAATTTTGGCTGCTTCCTTCAGAGCATCTTTCGGATGAACTGAGCCATCTGTAACGATTTCAATTACCAGTTTTTCATAATCGGTTTTTTGCTCAACCCTATAGTTTTCTATACTATATTTTGTGTTCTTAACTGGCGTGAAAATGGCATCAATGGGGATCACACCAAATTCGGCATCAATAGGTTTATTTTCTTCTGCAGGCACATACCCCCTGCCTTTGCTAATATTAAGCTCCATGTTGAGCTCAACATCTGTTTCCATATGGCAAACTTCGAGATCGGGATTCAGCACCTCGAAACCGGAAAGGAATCTGTTAAGGTCACCGGCTTTGAATAGTTCCTGTCCGGTTATTTTAACCAAAACCTTTTCATCCCTGATATCTTCAATCAACCTTTTGAATCGTATCTGCTTGATATTCAGGATAATTTCTGTAATATCCTCAATGACACCTGTTATGGTCGAGAATTCATGTTCAACGCCGTCGATCTTAATTGTAGTTATAGCATACCCTTCAAGTGATGATAAAAGAATCCGGCGCAGGGCATTGCCTACAGTTATTCCGTAACCCGGTTCCAAAGGACGAAACTCGAATTTTCCAATCCGGTCGTCCGATTCAATCATAATAACCTTATCGGGTTTCTGAAAAGCTAATATTGCCATAAAATTGTATATTTTATTTAATTATTTGGAGTATAATTCAACGATCAATTGTTCTTTAATATTTTCAGGTATTTCATCACGTTCCGGCAAATTCAGCATTTTCCCTGTCATGAGATTATCGTCCCATTCCAGCCACGTTGAAGAGACCCTGCTTCCTGACAGTGAATTGGTGATCGCCTCCAGTGATTTTGATTTTTCCCTGACTCCTACGATATCTCCCGGCCTAACGCTATACGAGGGTATATTCACTACATCTCCGTTCACCGTTATATGCCTGTGAGAAACAAGCTGTCTTGCAGCTCTTCGTGTTGGCGCAACATGAAGCCTGAAGATAACATTGTCGAGTCTTGCTTCAAGCAACTGCAGCAACACTTCGCCGGTAACACCTTTACTCCGCTGTGCTCTGTCGAAGAGATTTTTAAATTGTTTTTCAAGTACACCGTATGTGTATTTGGCTTTCTGTTTTTCTTTAAGCTGTAAGCCGTATTCAGATAGTTTTCTTCTTTTTTTATTCAGGCCGTGATGTCCCGGAGGATAATTTTTCTTTTCAAAATATTTATCCGTACCGTATATTGCATCACCGAATTTCCGTGCAATTTTCGTTGTAGGTCCTGTATATCTAGCCATTTATTTAATGTGTAATTTACAATTCGTATTCAATTAAACCCTTCTTCTTGCAGGAGGTCTGCATCCGTTATGGGGCAATGGTGTAACGTCAACGATCTCAGTCACCTCAATGCCTGAGCTGTGGATCGTCCGTATTGCCGATTCTCTTCCTGATCCCGGACCTTTGACAAATACTTTGACTTTGCGGAGTCCAAGATCGTAAGCTGTTTTGGCACAATCAGCAGCGGCCGTCTGTGCAGCGTAGGGTGTATTCTTCTTGGATCCCCTAAATCCCATTTTACCGGCTGATGACCATGAAATAACCTGTCCCTGGCTGTTTGTCAGCGATACGATAATATTGTTAAACGAAGCATGGATATGCGCCTGCCCTAACGGGTCGACCTTTACTACTTTTTTCTTTGATGTTCCTGTCTTTTTTGCCATAGCCTATTTCTTATTTGGTAGCTTTCTTCTTGTTTGCCACAGTTTTTTTCCTGCCTTTTCTTGTCCGGGCGTTGTTTTTGGTGCTTTGTCCCCTTACGGGAAGTCCGATACGATGCCTGATACCTCTGTATGATCCGATGTCCATTAACCTTTTAATGTTAAGCTGAACCTGCGAACGAAGTTCGCCCTCCACCTTAATGTTCTCATTGATGATCTGCCTGATCCTTGTGATCTGGTCATCGGTCCATTCTTTTACCTTGACGTCCTTATCAACGCCGGCTTTTTCCAGTATTTTTTGTGCCGTGCTCCGGCCCACTCCGAAGATATAGGTCAGGCCTATTTCTCCTCTTTTGTTTTTGGGTAAATCGACGCCAACGATTCGTGCCATAACTAGTTATTTTTATTGTTTTCGGTTTACACTAAATATTTTTTATCCCTGCCTTTGTTTATTCCTGGGATTTTTCTTGTTAATGATATATAAGCGTCCTTTTCTGCGGACTATCTTATCCTCTGAACTCCTTTTTTTTATCGATGCTCTTACTTTCATAGCATGAAATTTTATTTATACCTGAATGTTATTCGTCCCTTAGTCAGATCATAGGGTGACATTTCAATCCTCACCTTATCACCCGGCAATATCTTAATATAATGCATCCTCATCTTTCCTGAGATATGCGCCGTTATAATATGTCCATTCTCCAGCTCTGCTCTGAACATGGCATTGGATAAAGCTTCTTTGATAATGCCATCTTGTTCGATTGAAGGTTGTTTAGCCATTATTTTTAGTTTTGGTGCAAATTGATATTGTTCCTGATCGCCTCTTCAACAAATCCAAAAGTTGACAAAACATCAGCTTTACCCTTGGCGATCGCCACTGCATGCTCAAAATGAGCTGACGGTTTATTGTCTGCCGTACGTATCGTCCAGCCATCAGGTTCCTGCACTATTTCTTTTCGTCCGAGGTTAACCATGGGTTCAATGCAAATCACCATACCTTTTTTCAGCATAATACCCTTACCCCTCCGCCCGTAATTCGGAACTTCAGGGGCCTCGTGCAAATTTTTACCCAAACCGTGCCCAACCATCTCACGTACCACCGAAAAACCGGCTGCTTCGCAATATTCCTGAACAGCACTACCCACATCACCTAACCGCATTCCATCTAAGGCAACCTCTATGCCCCTATAAAGGGATTCCTTTGTTACTCTTAACAGTTCTGCGATTTTTGTGTTCATCAGATCACCTATCCCGAAGGTATAGGCTGAATCGCCATAGTAATTATTCAGCACAACACCGCAATCTATCGATATGATATCTCCTTCCTTAAGCTCGTACTCCGAAGGTATACCGTGTACAACCTGGCTGTTCACAGAAGTACAGAGCGTATTGGGGTAACCCTGATATTTTAAAAAACCGGGAATGGCATGATTGTCCCTGATAAATTCTTCTGCATGTTTATCAAGTATTTGCGTAGTACAACCAGGCCTGAGTAGTTTGCCCACTTCAGCCAATGTTTTTGATACCAGCAGGTTACTCTCCCTCAGTATTTCAATCTCTTCTTCTGTTTTTATTAAGATCATCAAAGAACCTATTTCCGGGCATTAAATGGCCGAGGCGACACCACCTGCTCTGCCTTTTATTCTGCCCGATTTCATTAACCCATCATAATGCCTCATGAGCAGGTGACTTTCGATTTGCTGGAGTGTATCGAGAATTACACCTACCATGATAAGCAATGATGTACCGCCATAAAAATATGCGAATCCGGTTGAAATACCCGCCATCATTGCGAAAGCTGGCATTATAGCAACCAGTGCAAGAAACAGTGACCCCGGCAGAGTAATGCGTGACATGATCGTATCCAGAAATTCAGCGGTTTTTCTTCCCGGCTTAACACCCGGAATGAATCCACCGTTTTTCTTCATATCTTCCGCCATCTGCGTCGGGTTTATCGTAATTGCCGTATAGAAATATGTAAACAATACAATGAGGATTGCATTTGTAAGGTTATACCAGAAACTAGTCGGGTTAGCAAATGCGGAAATAAATCCAGACATCTGCTCGCCTGCGCCGTACCGTGCAAATGATAAGGGAAGCATCACTATTGCCTGCGCAAAGATTATAGGCATAACGCCTGCAGCATTTACTTTCAATGGAATATACTGGCGCACTCCTCCGTATTGCTTGTTTCCTACGATGCGTTTAGCGTATTGAACGGGTATACGTCGTGTACCCTGCACCAGCAATATGCTTACTACAAAAACAAGAAACAAAAAGACAATTTCTACAAGGAATGCCACCAGACCTCCACCCTGCTTTTCAAGTTTTGAGGTCAGCTCTGTGAATATGGCAAAAGGGAAGCGTGCAATAATACCGATCATAATGATCAGCGATATTCCGTTGCCAATTCCTTTATCGGTGATCCTTTCTCCCAGCCACATAATGAACATGGTACCGGCAGTAAGGATGATCACTGAAAACGATTGAAGGAAACCTCTGGAAACACCCGGCACCCAGGAATTTGAAGGGATTTGCGTCAGGTAAGCGGGCGCCTGGACAATAAGGATGAGTATAGTCAAATACCGGGTAATCTGATTAATTCTCCTTCGGCCGCTTTCACCCTCTTTCTGCAAGCGCTGAAAGTAAGGAACTGCAATTCCGAGGAGTTGAACAACGATGGATGCAGATATGTACGGCATAATACCCAGTGCGAATACCGATGCCCGTGAAAATGCACCACCGGAGAACATATCGAGGATACCGAGAACGCCCTGAGAAGCTCTCTCCTGCAATACTTTAAGCATTGACGGATCTACTCCCGGAAGTACCACATGTGAACCCAGGCGGTAGATGAGAATCAGACCAAGCGTGAAAAGAATTCTTGACCTGAGTTCTTCAATCTTCCAGATATTCTTTAATGTTTCAATGAATGATTTCATGCAAATCTATTTTTATTGCGGTTCCCTGTACAGCTTCAATGGCATCTTTGGCTGACCTGGAAAAGGCATGTGCTTTTACTTCCAGTTTGGCCGTAAGTTTCCCGTTCCCAAGGATCTTTATTCTGTCTCTTTTGGATGCAAGACCCGCCTTAACCAGAGTTTCCACTTCAATGGCACTGATATTGTTTTTTTCAAATAATGCCTGCAATGTGCTCAGGTTAATTCCTTTGTACTCGATACGGTTTATATTCTTAAACCCATATTTGGGAACTCTCCGCTGAAGGGGCATCTGGCCGCCTTCGTGTCCGATCTTCATTTTATAACCAGAACGCGACTTTGCACCTTTATGTCCCCTGGTGGAGGTTCCGCCTTTACCCGATCCATATCCCCGGCCAATCCTTTTTCTCGATTTTACCGATCCTTTTGCAGGTTTTAATTCGTGTAATTCCATGTCTTGTTTAATAAAGAGTATTAGAACTTTTCAACCACCACAAGATGTTGTACTTTCGACACCATACCAAGGATCTGGGGAGTGGCTTCTTTTTCAACCGAACTGTTGAGTTTGCCAAGTCCCAGTGCCTGGAGTGTGCGTTTCTGTCTCTCGGTACTCCCGATCTTACTTTTAATATATTTGATCCTGATCTTTGCCATTTTTTATTGTATATTGTATATTATCCGGATTTAACCATTAAAGACTTTTTCAAGCGAAACACCCCTGTGCTGTGAAACGGTATATGCATCCCTGATCTCCTGAAGCGCCCTGAATGTTGCTTTTACAAGATTATGGGGGTTAGAAGACCCTTTCGATTTGGCAAGAACATCTTTAATGCCTACACTTTCGAGTACGGCGCGCATAGCACCTCCTGCTTTTACACCGGTACCGCTCGAAGCTGGTTTCAGAAAGACCTGTGCACCTCCGTATTTTGACGCCTGTTCATGAGGTATTGTACCTCGAATAACAGGCACCTTTACAAGATTTTTCTTGGCATCTTCGATGCCTTTGGCTATGGCAGTGGTCACTTCGTTGGCTTTACCCAGCCCGTATCCCACAATGCCGTCTTCGTTACCTACTACAACAATGGCTGAGAAACTGAACGTTCTTCCTCCTTTGGTCACTTTGGTAACTCTCTGAATGCTAACCAGACGGTCTTTTAAATCCAGATCAATTGTTTTAACTTTTCGTATTGTTGCTGTAGACATATCTTTTTAAAATTTTAATCCGTTTTCTCTGGCTGCATCAGCTAACGCCTTAATTCTGCCGTGATATAAATAACCATTACGATCGAATTTTACCTGTGTAATGCCTGCTTCTTTTGATTTCTCGGCGGCTAGCTTACCAACAAGTTTAGCCTGTTCGGTTTTATTGATATTTTTCTTGCCCTGAATTTCCTGTTCCAGGGAAGATACCGACAACAAAGTCTGCGCCCCCAGATCATCAATAAGCTGAACATAGATCTGTTTATTGCTTCTGAAAATTGACATTCTCGGGTTTTCTTTTGTCCCGGAGACTTTTTTCCTGATCCTCAGTTTGATTCTGTTTCTTCTTTCTTGCTTTGTTAAAGCCATTGCATGAGTTGTTTAAATATTACACACTGGCTGATTTTCCAGCTTTCTTCCTAAGTTGTTCGTTCACAAATTTGATCCCTTTTCCTTTATAAGGTTCAGGTTTTCTGAGCGACCGTATTTTGGCGGCTACCTGTCCTAAAAGCTGCTTATCGGCACTTGTAAGGGTAATGATCGGGTTGCTCCTTTTTTCGGTCTTGCATTCCACCTTTACTTCCGGTGGAAGCATAATATCTATATCATGTGAATATCCAAGGCTAAGCTCCAGTATTTGTCCCTTAGATTCAGCCTTGTATCCGACGCCGACAAGTTCCTGCTGAATGGTAAACCCCTTTGAAACGCCGGTAACCATATTGTATATCAGCGACCTGTACAATCCGTGGAGCGCCCTGTGCCTTATTTGGTCGGTAGGCCGTTTTACGGTAACCTCACCGTCTGCAATTTCTACCGTAATATCTTTGTCGATTTTTTGTGTCAGTTCACCTTTCGGTCCTTTCACGGTAATCACATGATCGTTGCCGAGACTAATGGCAACACCATCCGGTATTCTTATAGGTAACTTTCCAATTCGTGACATTACTAATTCCTCCGGTTTAATAAACGTAACACAATACTTCACCCCCAATATTCTGAACTTTGGCTTCTTTATCCGTCATAACTCCTTTGGAAGTAGATATAATAGCAATGCCAAGTCCGTTCAATACCCTGGGTACTTCATCTTTACCGACATATTTTCGCAATCCGGGCCTGCTCGCCCTTGTCAGCGATTTAATTGCCGGCATTTTGGATTCGGGGTGATATTTAAGGGCTATTTTTATTGAACCCTGAATATCGTTTTTTTCAAATTTATAGTTAAGGATATATCCTTTGTCATAAAGAATTTTGGTAATATCCTTCTTAAGATTGGAAGCAGGAATATCTACTATTTTATGTTTTGCCATGATGGCATTCCTGATTCTGGTCAGATAATCTGCAATTGGATCTGTCATATTGCCTTAGTATTATTATTCTCCATTTATTTTTACCAGCTTGCTTTTTTTACTCCCGGTATCAGTCCCTGCGATGCCATTTCCCTGAAAACAATTCTGCTGATACCAAATTGCCTCATATATCCTTTAGGCCTGCCGGTGAGTTTACACCGGTTATGAAGCCTGACGGGATTGGAATTTCTCGGAAGCCTGCTCAATGCCTGAAAATCGCCCTGTTCTTTTAGTTTGGCCCTTCTTTCCGCATATCTTGCAACAAGTTTTGCCCTTCTGACTTCACGGGCTTTCATTGATTCTTTTGCCATCCTTAGTTTCTTTTTATGTTTTTAAACGGTAGCCCAAATTCACGCAATAATGCAAAACCTTCTTCATCGCTGTTGGCTGAAGTTACAAAGGTAATTTCAATACCCAGGATTTTGCTTATCTTATCGATATCAATCTCCGGAAAGATGATCTGTTCGGATATTCCCAGGGTATAATTCCCTCTCCCGTCAAGTTTGCTGTTTATGCCTTTAAAATCCCTAATTCTTGGCAGTGATACACTAATCAGCCGTTCAAGAAATTCGTACATTTTTTCCCGGCGCAGGGTTACTTTTACGCCAATGGGCATTTTCCTCCTGAGCTTGAAATTAGAGATGTCTTTCCTCGAAAGAGTCTGGATCGCTTTCTGACCGGCGATAGTAGTTAGCTCTTGTTGTGCCACGTCCGCCATTTTCTTATCGGCAACTGCCTGGCCAACACCCTGATTCAGGATGATCTTTTCCAACCTGGGAACCTGCATTACTGATTTATAGCTGAATTCCTTCATCAAGGCAGGAACGATTTCTTCCGTGTATTTCTTCTTTAAATTGGGTACGTAAGCCATTACTTAATCTCCTCTCCAGATTTTTTTGAATATCTTACTAGTCTATTGTCTTTGCCCGGTTTCCTGCCATAACGGGTATGACTTCCAGAAGCAGGATCAAGATGCATCAGGTTCGAAATATGTATGGGAGCTTCTTTTTTCAGAATTCCTCCCTGGGGTGTTTTCGAATTGGGTTTTGTATGTTTTGAAACCAGGTTAATGCCTTCAACGATAGCCTTTTCCTTGCTTCTCATGACTTCGAGCACCCTTCCTGTTTGTCCCTTATACTCACCCGTATTTACATACACGGTATCGCCTTTTCTGATATGAATTTTCTTCTGCATTGGTTTTGATGTATTATTATAGTACTTCAGGGGCAAGTGATACTATTTTCATATATTTTTCCCTGAGTTCCCTGGCTACGGGTCCGAAAATACGCGTTCCCCTAAGCTCGTCAGTATTTGTAAGCAGAACACAGGCATTGTCATCGAACCGGATGTATGATCCGTCAGCGCGCCTTATTTCTTTTTTGGTCCTGACAACCACAGCTTTGCTGACAGTCCCTTTTTTGATGTCTCCTGAAGGTATGGCGCTCTTAACGGTCACAACTACCTTATCACCGATTCTTGCGTAACGTTTGCCGGTACCTCCGAGCACGCGTATACAGAGGACCTCCTTTGCCCCGCTGTTATCAGCCACTGTTAATCTGCTTTCTTGCTGTATCATGATTATTTAGCTCTTTCAATGATTTCGATTATTCTCCAACATTTGTTTTTGCTGAGTGGACGGGTTTCCATAATACGTACCAGATCACCAATATTGCACTCATTCTTATCGTCGTGTGCCATGAACTTTGATGTTTTATTCACAAACTTTCCGTATATAGGATGTTTCATTTTACGTTTTTCAGCTACTACAATCGACTTGTTCATAGCGCTGCTGACAACAATCCCGATCCGTTCTTTTCTAAGATTCCTTTTTTCCATGTATCTTAAATTAGCTTTTTTGCTGACTTTCTTCAGTTACTTTTTGTTTCAATATGGTTTTGAGCCGGGCTACATTCCGTCTTGCGTGCCTTAATTTTAATGGATTATCAAGGGGAGAAATAGCATGATTGAGCCTCTGCTTCATCACGTAGCTTTCCTCATTCTCGATTCTCTCTTTCAATTCCTTCAGGGTTAATTCTCTGATTTCTTTTGCTTTCATTGATACTGCTATTAAATTTCAGCGTAATCGTGCCTTACGATAAATTTAGTTGTAATCGGAAGTTTCTGTGCACCGAGTCTCAGCGCTTCTTTTGCGACTTCAAAAGGCACACCTTCAAGCTCGATAATAATTCTTCCAGGTGTAACGGGGGCAACAAAACCTTCCGGAGCTCCCTTTCCTTTACCCATACGTACTTCGGCAGGTTTCTTCGTGATGGGCTTGTCGGGAAATATCCTGATCCAGATTTGCCCTTCACGTTTCATATGACGTGTCACTGCCTGACGGGCTGCTTCAATCTGCCTGCCTGTGAGCCAACTCGACTGAAGTGCCTTGATCCCGAAAGACCCAAATGCCAGCTGATTGCCCCTCTGGGCATTGCCTTTCATCTTACCTTTCTGCTGTCTTCTGAACTTTGTCTTTTTTGGTTGTAACATCGGATTTGAGCTATTACCTCGTTAGTATTTTATTTTCTTTTCTTTCTGAATCCGCCTTTTGATTTCTGCTGTTTGGCTTCAATATTTGGCGACAGGTCTCTTTTGCCGAAGATCTCCCCTTTGCAGATCCAGACTTTGATTCCTATCAGTCCCACCTTTGTCAGCGCTTCACCCAGAGCGTAATCAATATCTGCCCTAAACGTATGCAGTGGTGTTCTTCCTTCCTTGTACATTTCAGAACGGGCCATTTCAGCACCGCCAAGCCGTCCCGAGATCATCACTTTTATGCCTTCGGCGCCCATCCGCATGGTGGATGCTATGGCCATTTTTATGGCACGCCGGTACGATATTTTACCTTCAAGCTGCCGCGCAATATTATTGGCGACTATTGTAGCATCGAGTTCAGGCCGTTTCACCTCAAATATATTGATCTGAACCTCCTTATTGGTGATCTTTTTCAATTCTTCCTTCAGTTTATCCACTTCCTGTCCGCCTTTCCCGATGATTATTCCGGGGCGTGCTGTATTCACAGTAACTGTTATAAGCTTTAGTGTACGCTCGATCACTATTTTTGAAATGCTTGCTTTTGCAAGACGGGCGTTCAGGTATTTACGGATTTTAAAATCCTCCGTCAGCTTGTCGGAATAATTATTGCCGCCGAACCAATTGGAATCCCAGCCTTTGATGATTCCCAACCTGTTGCTGATAGGATTTGCTTTTTGTCCCATTAATATTAATTTGTTTTACTTTCTGTTTCGTTATTCAATGTCAGGCTATCCAAAATGACCGTCACATGGTTGGACCGTTTCCTGATGCGGTAAGCTCTTCCCTGTGGGGCAGGCCTTAATCTCTTTAGAGATCTGCCCTGGTCGACAAAAATTTCTTTTACAACCAGATTGCTGTTCTCAAGGCGTGTATCCTCGTTTTTCTTTTGCCAGTTCGAAATTGCCGACAACAATAATTTTTCAAGTTTTTTTGAAGGTTCTTTATGGCTGAATTTGAGCAAATCCAGGGCCCTGTTTACCTCAACGCCCCTTATAAGGTCGGCCATAAGCCGCATCTTACGTGGTGACGTAGGGCAATTTTTGAGAACGGCCATGTACTGGTCTTTCCGTTCTTCTTTTAATTTCTCAGCCATTAGTCTTTTTCTAGCACCCATTTCTTTGTCTCTTTTTTGGATCTACGAACAATTTATCTCTGTTTTCCTCCATGTCCCCTGAATATGCGGGTAGGTGCAAATTCACCAAGCTTATGGCCCACCATATTTTCGGTTACATATACCGGAATAAACTTATTGCCGTTATGAACAGCTATAGTATGCCCTACGAAATCAGGCGAAATTTCAGATCTTCTTGACCACGTTTTGACTACCGACTTTTTATTGGATTTGTTCAAATCCAATACCCTCTTTTCGAGCTTGTAATCAATGAACGGACCTTTTTTTACTGAGCGACTCATAGTATTAAATGCTTATATTACTTTCTCTTTTCAACAATATATTTATTAGATGGCTTCTTCTTGGAGCGGGTTTTATACCCTTTGGAAGGGATCCCCTTCCGTGAGCGCGGATGACCTCCTGAAGCCTTGCCTTCGCCGCCACCCATAGGATGGTCAACCGGGTTCATGGCTACACCCCTTGTGCGCGGCCTCCTTCCCAGCCATCTCGATCTTCCGGCCTTGCCCGATTGTTCAAGACCATGATCTGAATTTGAAACCGTACCTATGGTTGCTCTGCAGGTGGTCAACACCATCCGTGATTCTCCCGAAGGCAGCTTGATGATGGCATATTTACCGTCGCGTGAAGTCAGCTGTGCATATGAGCCTGCACTTCTGGCAAGAACACCTCCCTGACCGGGTCTCAACTCAATGTTATGGACAAGAGTACCGAGGGGTATTTCTCCCAGTGTAAGGCAATTGCCAATTTCAGGTGCAATGCCGCTGCCGGAACGGATAACCTGTCCAACCTTCAATCCATGCGGGGCAATGATGTATCTTTTATCACCGTCTTCATAAATAAGCAGCGCAATACGTGCAGTGCGGTTGGGGTCATATTCAATCGATTTGACTATTGCGGAAATTCCGTCCTTATTCCTGTGGAAATCGATCAGGCGATATGAACGTTTATGTCCGCCACCAATATATCGCATGGTCATTCTTCCGGTGTTATTTCTTCCGCCGGATTTCTTCAACGGTTCCAGCAACGACTTTTCGGGAACATTTGTTGTGATGTCACCGAATGAAGTAATTACTTTGTGTCTCTGACCTGGTGTTACAGGTTTTAATTTTCTTACAGCCATGTTTTATCAGATATTGCTATAAAAGTCTATCGAATCACCTTCAATTAAAGTAATAATTGCTTTTTTATATGAGTTTGTGGTACCCGAAACAGTCCCTGTACGGGTATACCTCATCTTACGTTTGCCGCCGTAACGCATAGTATTCACTGAAGATACAGTAACATCATAAAGATCTTCAACGGCTTTCTTTATTTGAAGCTTATTTGCCTTTTTATCTACCATAAACCCATAACTGTTCAGGCGTTCACTATGTAAAGTCATTTTTTCAGTTACAATCGGCTTTATAAGTATGTTCATGTTTCGTCTAATTAAGCATGTTTTGTAACACATCAATTGCGCTCTCCACAAAAATCAGGGAGGAGCAATTCATTATATCGTATGTCGTCATTTCAGAAATCGGTAAAACCCTTGAATAGGGCAGGTTTCTGGATGACAGGTAGATGTTTTTATCAAGATTGTTTAAAATGATCAGTGATTTTTTTCCGGAAACCTGAAGGTTGTCCAGGATGCTCTGGTAATCCCTTGTTTTAGGTGCTTCGAGTGAAAAATCCTCCATAACCATAATGGCTGCATTCTTTGCTTTATAGGTAAGGGCAGATTTACGTGCCAGCTGTTTGACTTTTTTGTTGAGCTTAAAGCTGTAATCTCTTGGCTGAGGGCCGAAAATGCGTCCGCCACCCCTGAATACAGGTGATTTAATGCTTCCTGCACGGGCTGTGCCGGTACCTTTCTGCCTTTTTATCTTGCGGGTGCTACCAATAATTTCCCATTTTTCCTTGGATTTATGAGTACCCTGACGGTTATTCGCAAGATATTGTTTCACATCAAGATATATGGCATGATCGTTGGGTTCGATCGAGAAAATCGAATCTTTCAGTTCAACCTTTTTGCCGGTATCTTCACCTTTGATGCTTAATACACTTACTTTCATTCTTTCTGCAAATTATGATTAAGTCCTGTCAGGACTTTCGATGACCACATATGAACCAATCGATCCGGGCACCGATCCTTTCAGCAGGATCAGGTTATTTTCCGGCACGATCTTTACGATCTTCAGGTTTAGTATTTTAACCATTTTGTTGCCCGTCTGGCCGCCCATCCGCATTCCCTTAAAAACTCTGGAAGGGAATGACGATGCACCCATAGAACCGGGATGTCTGGCGCGGTTATGCTGTCCGTGTGTGGCATCGTTGACTCCTCTGAATCCGTGCCGCTTGACTACCCCCTGAAATCCTTTGCCCTTTGATTTGGCAGTCACATCGAGCCATTGATCGTTTTTGAAGTATTCAACAGTGATTATATCACCCGGTTTCCAATCTTTGACAAAGCCCTTTAATTCTATCATACGACGTTTTGGGGTAGTTCCTGCCTTCTTGAAATGTCCGATCATGGCTTTGGTTGCTTTGCTCTCCTTCATTTCCTCGTAAGCAAGCTGAATACCATCATAACCATCCTTTTCTTCGGTCTTTACCTGTGTAATAATACACGGACCTGCTTCCAATACCGTACAGGGTATATTGTTTCCGTTTTCATCGAAAACGGAAGTCATTCCAACCTTTTTTCCAATTAATCCTGGCATATTCTTACAATTTAATCCGTTTAAACCTTAATTTCAACTTCAACTCCGCTGGGTAGTTCCAATTTCATAAGAGCATCGATTGTTTTTGGTGTTGAGCTGTATATATCGAGCAATCTTTTGAACGAAGAAAGTTGAAATTGTTCACGGGATTTCTTATTTACAAAAGGCGAACGCAAAACGGTAAATACACGTTTATGCGTAGGCAATGGAATGGGTCCGCTAACCACAGCACCTGTGGATTTTACGGTTTTTACAATTTTCTCAGCCGACTTATCTACCAGGTTATGATCGTACGACTTAAGTTTTATTCTAATCTTCTGGCTCATTGGTTTTACCTAATATAATTTTATACAAATGCTTTGGTTCCTTGAATTTTCTCTATGACCTGTTTTGCGATTTCCGGTGGAACTTCCTCATAATGTGAAAATTCCATTGTAGATGTTGCCCTTCCTGATGTTATAGTGCGCAATATGGTAACATATCCGAATTGTTCGGCCAACGGAACGGTTACTTTAATTACCCGTCCACCTGCCTTTGATTCCATACCTTCTACCTGTCCCCTTCTGCGGTTGAAGTCGGCGATTATATCACCCATATATTCTTCCGGAGTAACCACTTCGACCGACATGACCGGTTCCAGCAATACAACCTTTGATTTCTGCAGCGCATGCCTGAATGCATATTTGGCAGCGATTTCAAAGGAAAGGGAGTCTGAATCCACAGGATGGTATGATCCGTCTTTCAGCACCACACGCAGGCTGTCCACAGGAAATCCTGCCAATACTCCGTTACGCATGGCTTGTTTAAATCCTTTTTCAACAGAAGGTATGTATTCACGCGGTATATTTCCGCCTTTAATTTCATCGATGAATTGCAAACCGCTAAATCCTTCGTCGGCAGGTGATACCTCAACCGTGATATCGGCATATTTTCCCCTGCCTCCTGTTTGTTTTTTGAAGACTTCGCGGTGATTAACCTTGGTGGTAACGGCTTCTTTGTATGCCACCTGGGGAGCACCCTGATTGCATTCGACTTTGAACTCGCGTCTCATCCTGTCTAGAAGCACATCAAGATGAAGCTCGCCCATACCGCTTATTATCGTCTGACCGGTTTCTGCATCAGTCTTTACCCTGAATGTCGGATCTTCTTCAGCAAGCTTATTCAGGGCTAAGCCAAGACGGTCGATATCGGCCTGTGTTTTCGGTTCAATGGCAATACCGATCACCGGCTCGGGGAAAGTCATCGATTCTAAATAAATAGGCTTTTTAATATCGCAAAGTGTGTCCCCGGTATGTAAATCCTTTAAACCAACAACGGCACAGATATCGCCGGCTTCAATCCGTTCCCTGGGATTTTGTTTATTGGCGTGCATCTGGTACAGACGGGAAATCCTGTCTTTTTTGCCGGTCCGGGGATTAAATACCGCCATACCCGGTTCAAGATATCCCGAATATACACGCAAAAATGCCAGCCGGCCTACGAAAGGATCTGTAGCAATTTTAAATGCAAGCGCGGCCAGGGGTTCGGCTGGGTCGGGCTGTCTTTCAATAGCCTGGTCGTTATGCGGGTTATGTCCCTTTACCGCACCGATATCGAGAGGACTCGGCAGCAAAGCGCATATGCCGTCAAGCAGGCGTTGTATGCCCTTATTTTTGAATGCAGCGCCGCAATAAACCGGAACGATCGTTCTGTTAATAACTGCTTTACGTGTTGCTTCCAGGAACTCTTCAACGGTAATTGATTCACGGTTTTCGAAAAAGCGCTCAAGCAGCTCATCATCCGATTCACAAACGGCTTCAATAAGCTTTTCACGCCATTCTTCGGTAATTTCCACCAGGTCTGCGGGAAGTTCTTCATAGTCGTATTTCATCCCCAGTTTTTCATCCTCTTTCCAAACGATTGCTTTACGTTCGATAAGATCAATAACCCCTTTGAACTGTTCTTCCGAACCAATGGGAATCTGCATCGGAACCGGGTTGGCGCCCAGCTTGTCCTTGATCTGGCTTACTACACCAAAAAAGTCGGCCCCCACGCGGTCCATCTTATTGATGAAGGCAATACGCGGGACGTTATATTTATCGGCCTGACGCCATACTGTTTCGGATTGCGGTTCAACACCACCGACAGCACAAAAAACAGCAATAGCACTATCCAATACACGCAACGACCGCTCGACTTCAACAGTGAAATCAACGTGTCCCGGAGTATCGATAATGTTGATTTTGTAATTTTGATTGTTGTATTTCCAGAAGGCTGTTGTTGCGGCTGATGTGATGGTAATACCCCGTTCCTGTTCCTGTATCATCCAATCCATCGCCGCAGACCCCTCGTGCACTTCTCCCAGCCGGTGCGTGATGCCTGTATAGAACAGGATACGCTCGGTAGTTGTGGTCTTACCGGCATCAATATGGGCCATAATCCCAATATTCCTGGTATAATGTAAATCTAAACTCATTGTACTAATTATCAGCTAGCAACTATAATTGTCTGTCCTTATGTCAAATACCCTTGTTAAAAGCGAAAATGAGCAAACGCTTTGTTTGCTTCTGCCATCCTGTGAGTATCTTCTTTTTTCTTAAATGCACCACCTTCGTTGTTATATGCCGCCAGAATTTCGGCAGCAAGCTTTTCACTCATCGACTTTCCCGCTCTTTTTTGCGCAAAAAGAATGAGGTTCTTCATGCTGATGGAGGTCTTTCTGTCTGTACGTATTTCAGTAGGTACCTGAAAGGTCGCGCCTCCAACACGCCGACTCTTGACTTCTACCTGCGGTGTAATGTTTTCAAGCGCTTTTTTCCAAATGTCCAGAGGAGATCCTTCAATATCTTTTGACCGGCTTTCGATAATCTCCATTGCATCATAGAATATCTTGTATGCCACAGATTTTTTCCCTCTCAGCATAAGATTGTTAACAAACCTGGTAACAAGCTGATCGTTGTATTTGGGATCAGGCAAAGTAATGCGCTTCTTTGGTTTTGTCTTTCTCATCGTCGTTCAACACTAATTATTTCTTTGGTCTCTTAGTTCCGTATTTCGACCTTCTCTGGGTCCTTCCTTCCACACCTGATGTGTCGATAGCTCCACGGATAATGTGATACCTTACACCGGGAAGGTCTTTGACCCTGCCGCCCCGTATTAATACAATAGAGTGCTCCTGCAAATTGTGGCCTTCACCGGGTATGTATGCATTCACTTCTTTTCCATGAGTCAACCTGACGCGTGCAACCTTCCTCATAGCCGAGTTAGGTTTCTTCGGAGTGGTGGTGTATACACGCACACAAACACCGCGTTTCTGGGGACAAGAATCAAGCGCCGGAGACTTGCTTTTGAATGCAATATTGCTCCTTCCTTTTCTTACTAATTGCTGTATTGTCGGCATAAAAACTATTGAGTATTTTCTTAATTTGGCTTGCAAAGGTAGAGGATTTTTTATTAAAAACAACAACTGGTAAAATAAATTTTAATGAATTTTAACCATCTTGCTTCTTTTTAAAAAATTACTATTTTTGCAAGTCCTTGAAAAGCCGTATCTTTTTAGTATGTATAATATAATCAATGTAATGAAATGAAAACATATTCTACCGAGCAAATCAGAAATATTGTTTTAGCAGGTAATTCGGGTTCGGGAAAAACCACACTTGCGGAGACTATGCTGTTTAATGGTGGTGTGATCGACCGCAGGGGCGATGTTAGCTCCAAAAATACTGTGTCTGATTTTAAAGAAATAGAACAGGCAAATGAAAACTCCATTTTTTCCTCCCTTTTATACACTGAAACGGCAAATGCAAAAATTAATATACTTGATGCTCCGGGACTCGATGATTTTATCGGTGGTGTTGTGTCTTCTCTTCATATTGCCGATACGGCTGTAATGGTGCTGAATGCACAGAATGGTATTGAGGTAGGAGCAGAAATCCATAACCGGTATATTTCCAGGATGAAAAAGCCCATGATCATCGTCGTGAATCACCTTGATCATGAAAAAGCCAACTGGGAAAAAACAATCGAAACAACAAGGGAACGGTTTGGCAACAAGATTACACTGGTTCAGTTTCCGGTTGAAACCGGTTCAGGGTTCAAGGCCGTGATCGATGTGCTGACCATGAAAATGTACTCATATCCTGATGACAGTGGTAAGCCTCAGATCTCTGATATTCCGGCGAACCTGGCAGACCAGGCATCGGCACTGCAGAGTGAGCTCGTTGAAAAAGCTGCAGAAAATGACGAGGCCCTGATGGAACTTTTCTTCGAAAATGATACGCTTACCGAGGATGAAATGAGAAAAGGCATTACTGCAGGACTTATTAACAGAGGTATCTTTCCTGTATTTTGTACTTCGGCAAAAAAGAATATCGGTGTCAACCGGCTGATGGAATTCATTGCAAATGTGGCGCCATCTCCGGCTGAAATGCCTGCGCCGAAGGCAGGAAATAAGGAAATCAAATGTGAGAGATCAGGACCACCTACTTTGTTTGTGTTTAAGACCGCTTATGAATCTCATGTGGGTGGAATCAATTCTTTCAAGGTTATGTCGGGCGAAATCAAAGAGGCTCTCGATGTGGTTAATAATTCAACCCATAACAAGGAACGGCTCTCGCAGATATTTCTGACTGCAGGAAAAAACAGGACGAAGGTAGCTTCGATGATTGCCGGTGACCTCGGAACCACTGTTAAACTTAAGGGCACAAAAACAAATCATACGTTGTCCACCTCGTCCGACATAAAATTTGCCCCGATTGATTTTCCGGAACCCAAATACAGAACAGCTATAAAACCTGTCAGTGAAGGTGATGAGGAAAAACTGGGCGAAGCGCTGCAAAAAATGCGCGAAGAAGATCCGACCATCAGGGTTGAATATTCAAAGGAACTAAAACAGATCATCCTGTCGGGCCAGGGAGAATACCATCTTAATATCCTGAAATGGCACCTTGATAATATTTATAAGCTGGAGACAGAATTTCTAAAACCCCGGATACCCTACAGAGAAACCATCACCAAGATCGCCCAGGCCGACTACAGGCATAAAAAGCAGTCGGGCGGGGCAGGACAGTTCGGGGAAGTACACTTGATCATTGAACCTTACTATGAAGGATCAGCCGATCCGACCATGTATAAGATCGATGGTAAGGAATATAAAATTTCTGTCAGGGCAAAAGAGGAGCATGATCTGCAATGGGGTGGTAAATTGATCTATTATAATTGTATCGTTGGCGGTTCGATAGATGCCCGGTTTTTACCGGCAATCCTTAAGGGAATTATGGAAAAAATGGAAGAGGGACCACTCACAGGCTCCTATGCACGTGATATTAAAGTATGTGTGTACGACGGGAAAATGCACCCTGTCGATTCCAATGAAATTTCGTTCAGGCTTGCAGGAAGAAATGCCTTCAGTATGGCCTTCAAAAAGGCCGAACCAAAGATCCTCGAACCCATATATGAAGTTGAAGTCTTTGTGCCGTCTGACAGGATGGGTGATGTGATGAGTGATCTTCAGGGCAGAAGGGCGATTGTTCAGGGAATGACAAGCGAATCAGGGTTCGAAAAGATCACGGCCAAAGTACCCTTAGCAACCATGGACCGTTACTCGACTTCATTAAGCTCAATGACAGGAGGAAGGGCCATGTACTCAATGAGATTTTCAGAATATGCACAGGTACCGGGAGAAGTTCAGGAAGAATTGCTAAAAGCTTACGAAGCAGAAGAGAATGATGAGTAGTGAAGAGTTGTTGAGTTTTTGAATTGGAGCCGGGAGTCTGCCTGCCGTCAGACAGGTCTGAAGACCGAAAACGGAAGCCAGGAGTTTATTGCCGAAGGAAATATGCAGCTACGACGGCAGCTATTGCAGGGGCATGCGGTATGAAGCATGCTGCATACCATGTAACAATAAAATTATCAGTTGAATAATTATCGTGATATGATAATTGAATTATCTAATCGCGATAATTTATTATCGTTATACGATAACTATTTTTATGTTTCATGCCTGCCTGCTGCTGGTAAGCCATGAACTTTGAATTTTGAATCTTTATTTCGGTTCCCTGAAAAGGTGCACAAATCCGGTCTGCTGCTTTTTATCGAATTTTTTCACTGAGAGTTCACCTTTGTTGTTCAGTTCGAACCCCACCACCATATCAACCACATAGTAGTATACGCCTTCCGTGGCATCTTTGTCTGTGTTCAGTATTTTACCGTCCCATCCTTTCCAGTTTCTTATATCCCCGGAGTATTCATGGACTTTTTTACCGTACCGGTTAAAAATAACAATGGAAAAATCATAAATAGACACATCATACGGCCTGAAAAAATCATTCTTCAGTACATCTTCATAACCGGCCTGGAACATAGTATTAAAGCCATCGGAATTGGGTGTGAAAACGTTTGGAAATTTCAGGGAATCACTCTCACCGATAAAAGAATTCGAAAGGGTTATTTTTTCATCAAGGGTAAGGGTATCCGCACACTCATTGGGTAAAGGCCCGAAAGCAACCATTTGCACTGTGTAAATTCCCGGGAAGTAATACTGATGGAGAATGGTATCATCAGGAGTTAGCGAACTGGCAACAGAATCATCACCGAAATGCCAGATAAACCTGTAGGCATTCTTCGATTCGCTGTTCGTGAAAAGGAACTTTGCGGGTGCCGGATAGCCCAATACTTCGGGACTTGTATTATTATCCCAACTGTAATAATAGGAATAGACTTCGGGATAATATTTAGTATCTGAAAGGGGTATATAGTTATACGAAGTGGCTGCCTTGGGCTGTATGCTTTCAAAGAAAACACTGTCATTTCGTCTAAGCCCGAAATTATCCCTCAAGGTCAGGGTATACCATGTATCTTCATACGGTGGATCGTTTACATAGGCATCTCCGGTTCTTCGCTGTGGAAGAGATCCGGCTTCGGTATCCTTAGTCCATGTAACAGAATAAACCGGAACAATGGCTATGGAGGAATCCATTCCGGGTATATGATAGTAAAGATCCGCAGCATCCAATGCCGATACCAGTTTAATTGTCTTGCAGTTCACAAATACGGGTGATTGGGGCAGGTGACCTTCTGCATCTTTCGAGGTGATGGTGACACTGTAGTCATTGAAAAGAACCCATACTCTTGAAGTGTCTCCTTCAGCACCCTTATTCATAATAAGTCGGTAACCTGCAAATGATGTCAGAGTATCGATCGAAGTACCTGAACCCGAAGCGGTGCCTATAAGGTCGTATGTGAATGTGGCTGGGTTATAAATATACCACCTGAATGTCCATCCACCAAGACTGTCCGGTGAATCGGCTGCTATACTTGCGATTAAGTTTCCGCCAGGTTCGGGGACATTGAAAATAAACACTGAGTCGGTTTTATCTGCCATTACATAAGCCACTGTATCGGAAGCATGTTCATCAGGACTATAAATTTGTGCAGAAACAGGTAAAGAAAACATAACCGATATGAGAATGGCTATTTTGAATTTGTATGGCATATGTGCAGGCAACTGTTTGAAGTATAACAAGATTTTTTTACAAATATTATTATTCCCTGATTGAATTCTGCAATTTTACTAAATATAAATCATTCCCGGAAAAATCATCCCGAATTTTATGCCACAGGAAAAGTTGTTAATTAAAAATGGATAAATACTCAGCGGCCGGGTAAATATTGCGGTATACATATTGTATTTTTGGAATCTTTATGTGACAAATATGCATTATTGTGGAGTTTGATTTTTTAAAAGAATTGAATACATCTCAGTATGAGGCTGTTGTGAATACCAATGGGCCTTCCCTGATTATTGCAGGACCGGGTTCGGGCAAAACCAGGGTATTGACTTACCGGATTGCTTATTTACTGAAAAAAGGGGTCAGACCGGGTGAAATTCTCGCACTTACATTCACCAATAAAGCAGCAACCGAAATGAAGGACCGGATCGGCAGGCTGGTCGGAGAAGAACCTGCGCGCTATCTCTGGATGGGAACCTTTCATTCGGTCTTTGCCCGTATATTAAGGTACGAGGCAGAATTCCTGGGTTACGATTCGAGGTATACCATTTACGATACGGCCGACTCAAGAAGCCTTGTAAGATCAATTATCAGGGATCTTAAACTCGACGATAAGGTATACAAACCTTCGGAAGTCTTTGGCCGGATCTCATCGTCCAAGAATAATCTCATCACTGCCCAGGCTTATAACAATAATCCTCAGATCGTTGAACGGG
This sequence comes from uncultured Bacteroidales bacterium, assembly GCA_964503885.1. Lineage (GTDB taxonomy): Bacteria > Bacteroidota > Bacteroidia > Bacteroidales > UBA10428 > CAZDCD01. Next base: position 290,907 of record CAZDCD010000001.1, on the reverse strand, counting down.
ACAGGATTACCAGAAAACCATCGATTGGAGAAATTTATAAATCATATGTGATCAGGTGTCGCAAAGCCGATGCAATGGATTTTGATGACCTTCTGCTCAATACCAATATTCTTTTCCGTGATTTTCCGGAAGCACTGCAAAAATACCAGGAACGTTTTAAATACATTCTTGTAGACGAGTACCAGGACACAAATTATGCACAATACCTCATTGTGAACAGATTATCTGCTATGCATAAAAATGTATGCGTTGTGGGCGATGATGCCCAGAGCATCTATTCCTTCAGGGGCGCCAAAATTGAGAACATCCTGAATTTCAGGAACGATTATCCAGGCTACACGCTCTATAAACTTGAACAGAACTACCGTTCAACCAGAACCATTGTAAATGCGGCAAACAGCATTATCGAAAAAAATACCGGACGTATCCATAAAAAGGTATGGTCAGAGAACAGTGTGGGAGGAAAAATCAATGTGATCGAAACGCTGACAGATAACGAAGAGGGTTTTGTGGTATCGGGAATGATCATGGACATTATGCTGAACGAGCAGCAGAAATATTCCGATTTTGCCATATTCTACCGGACTAATGCACAATCACGGATCTTTGAAGAATCGCTGAGGAGGAGGAATATACCGTATAAAGTCTATGGGAGCTTGTCGTTTTACCAGCGAAAAGAGATCAAGGACCTTCTGGCTTACCTGCGGCTTACAGCAAATCCACGCGATGATGAAGCATTAAAAAGAATCATAAATTATCCGGCAAGAGGCATTGGTAATATTACCCGGGAAAAGCTCGAACAGGCGGCAGCATCGGCAGATACTTCCATCTGGGAGGTTCTCACAGGCAAAGAAATAGGCAAGATAGGATTCAACAGGGGCACGATCGAAAAGTTGTCGGCATTCAAAGTCATGGTTCAGGAATTCATAACAAAGTCATCAGAGCTTGATGCTTATGATCTCGGCCAGTTTGCCGCTTCACGATCGGGTATTCTCGGTGACCTGCAAAACGGAATGTCAACAGAAGAGCGCAGCAAATATGAAAATATTGAAGAATTGCTGAATGCCATACGTGAATTTGTAGCCACAAATCAGGACCGGAATGAAGGAGAAAGAGTATCAATTGCCAATTACCTTGAAAATGTATCGTTGCTTACCGATATGGATAATGAAAAGGAGGAAGACCGGAATAAAGTATCGATTATGACAATGCATTCGGCCAAGGGGCTTGAATTCAATAACATTTTCATTGCGGGTGCCGAAGAAAAGCTCTTTCCTTCCCAGATGTCACTTGACAGTCCGCAGGAACTTGAGGAAGAAAGGAGGTTGTTCTACGTTGCAGTGACACGGGCAAAGAAGAGGGTGACCATCACCTATGCCCGTTCAAGATACCGCTGGGGGGTTCCCACCGATTGTGAACCAAGCAGGTTCCTAAACGACATTGACGAACAGTTCGTTGACTGGCCTCAAAAATTGAAAAAGGAAAACACTTTTATTTTCGATTATGACAACAATTCCGGCAACAATTTACCGCATTTCAGAAAAAACAGGGAATTTAGGAAAACCGGCATAAACACCCTGAAGCAGGGGAACGGGATATTGCATTCGAATAATATAACCAGACCGGTAAAACAGCAGATTCACCTTACTTCGGATCCTGGTTTCAGACCCGATAATCCCGACCTGATTCAAACCGGAATGAAGGTAGAGCATCAGCGGTTTGGTATCGGTAAGGTAATATACCTGGAAGGAGATCTGCCAAACAGGAAAGCTACTGTTTTTTTTCAGGTGTTGGGCGAAGAAAAGCATTTGCTGCTTAAATTCGCAAGACTCAGGATTGTAAAATGAGAGTATAGATGCCGGATGCTGAATAAAAGTATTTTGTACTTTTATTCAGCATCCAGTCCCGCCTTCGGCTGGATCTCCGCTTCGCTTCGATATCCGGAATCCCTGGCATCCTATTCCTGACTGGCAATAGGAATCTGACTTAACAGGCTTATTTCCGATAGTCCTGAATAATCATACTGATAAAGGCCTCCCGAACCGATCATCATTAGCACACCGTTATAGGGGATCACATCAAATGCATTGATATCGGCAAACCAGGCAATTTTTACCAGGTTTTTAGGATCACTGGCATTGTATATTTTAAGGCCTGCATTGCCGTCACAAACAAAGAGGGTTTTGTTATCTATTCCCAGTCCGTAAGGTTCCTGCATAGGATAGGATTGTTCCCATTTCGGATACTGAATATCCGAAACATCAATGACGTCGAGCTGACTGGTTGCTTCACCACACAGGTTGCCTGCCCTCAGGGTGACATAGGCATAACGGCCTTCAACCACCACGGGGTCGCAGCTTCTCACATGGTTGTATGTGGAAAGATAGGTAGGATTAGCTGCATTGCTGATGTCATAAATGATCATTCCGGTCTGTGTGCCAAAGAATAATTTGTTCATGTATTGAAATACGGTCTCGATATTCCATCCGATTGACTGGTCGCTGATGAGCAATGGACTTGAAAGGTCGTCGATATCAAACACCTTTAAGTTATACTGATCAACGGTATACAGAAAATTGCCGCCGATGGTAAATCTGGCCATTGATCCGCCGATACCCACAGACATGCCTGAAGATCCGCCGGAAGATGAACTGATCCTGCTGCTCACATCCATATATTCTACGAAATCAACGTTTTCAAAAAAAATCAGGTTGGATTGCTGCGTAACAACTTCCTCTTCCACTTCTTTTGTTTCCCATCCTACAACAATCCCCAGGTTTTCATCGATTGTTCCTACAGGAAAAGAATTTCCTTCAGTAAGAGGAGGAAGGATATAGGGGAAAATACTGTCGACCCTGCCTGCTTCGTGAATGTTATTGATATCACTGATATCGAGTGCTACCAGGTCGATATAACTGTCGGCAAAAAGAATGCTGTCCTTAACGGCCATATCCGTATTTCCGGGAATTTCAATAAAAGATACGAATAACGGGTCTGCAGGATCTGAGTTATCGATCACGTGGATTCCTTTTAATGACTCACTGATAAAAATAAACTGGCCTTTGAAATAAATCTTGCCTGGCTTTACGATATCTTCGGAACCGCTCACCTGAACTGCATTTTTAAAATCACTTCTGTTCATATACACAGGAGCATTAACCATATAACGGTCAATGATCTTTTCCTGGCATCCTGCAAATACTAGGATCATAATACCTGTCAAAAAGAGAACTTTGGTTGTTTTCATAGGAATAATTTTTACTGTTTGTTCTCTTAGATGTAAAAAATCAGCCATACGTTGCGTGCATAAAAAGATTTTCGTGCGCGCAACTTTTTCATCAGGTTTCGCATCCATATGAAAATTAAGGCTGATGAAAAAATCCGTATCCACCCATGTGCTTATCTTCCTGTTTATCCTACTAACAAATACTTTGCTTGCACAACGAAAAGAAGATGTGATTTACCTTTCGGGCGGATCGGTGATCCATGGAGTGGTCACAAACGATTCCAGCCTGAACACCATCAGCATCATAAATCATTCGGGGGATATCCTGGTATTTAAGCGCAGTGAGGTAGATTCGGTCAAATACGAAAAACCGGTTGAGTACAAAACCATGTTGTTTACCCGCCATGGGTTTGAACTGGGTTTAAATACAGAATTTCTGATGCGGTCGGGCAGCAATTCCATTGGTAAGGCCGTGATACCCGGTGTAAAGCTGGGACTGGGATACCGGGTAAATTCGCATATAGCAGCAAGTGCAGACATAGGCATGGAGTTTTATGAATGGATGGAAATACCTTTTACAGCTTCAGTAAGGTTTCGTATCAATGACCGGGCCTTTTCTCCCATAGTAATTGCAGGGGCAGGATATACCATGCCGGCTGAAAAAAGGGGGGATGACCGGGACTATAGTTACAAAAGTCTCGGGGGTGTGCATTCGTCAATTGGACTGGGAATAGAAAAGATATTCAATGAGTACACCTCGTTTATTCTCACATTTTCATACTATTACCAGGAGCTCAATTATCACCTGTCGCCACTGAATAACTGGGTTCAGGAAAGAGACCGGACAGAAAAATACAGCCGGTTCCGGTTAACGGCCGGATATGTATTTAAGTGAGTACACGAAATTGGCCTGTAAGCCTTAATACCAATTATTATACTGAACCCGGCACAATAAAATCGGAAAAACAGCCGGGCTTTGTTTTCCTCCTGTTAAGAAGATTTTTTCACAGTTCCTTTTTGTGCATCATTGAATAAAAACAAAAAACACCGTGCAAACTATTGATTCCTAACTTATTTTCGACTAGTTTTGCATAAAAAAGAATTCATGAGTTACGATTATAATTCGCAGAGAAACAGGTTAGTACTTCCTGAATATGGCAGGAATATCCAGAAAATGGTGGAATATATTATCGATGTGGAAGACAGGGAAGAAAGAAACCGTTTGGCGAAAGCGATCATCACCATTATGGGGAATATGAATCCTCACCTGAGAGACATCAGTGATTTTAAACACAAGCTATGGGATCATCTGGCGATCATGTCTGATTTTAAGCTCGACATCGATTCTCCCTATGAAACCCCTACATCAGAAATACTCACTGAAAAACCACGCAGGGTTCCTTACAACAGCAATGGAATTAAATACAAACATTATGGCAGGGTGATCACCCTGATGATCAATGAAGCGATTAAAATGGAGGACGGAAAAGATAAGGAGGAATTGATAAAGATCATCGCAAACCATATGAAAAAGTCATATCTGACCTGGAATAAAGATGTTGTGGATGACGAGCTGATATTTAAAGACCTGTCTGATCTTTCAGGCGGGAAAATTACGATCGGTGAAGGCCTGAAACTGAACGATTCAAGGGAGATGTTCAAGAAAAGAAAGAAGATTGTACGGAAAAAGTAACTCCCCACTTATTTTCTTCGCTTAAATGGGTTCGTTTAAAATATGCGGAGGCATACGCCTGAAAGGTGAGCTGGTTCCCCAGGGAGCCAAAAATGAAGCGTTACAGGTAATATGTGCCGCCCTGCTTACACCCGAAAAGATTACTATCCGGAATATTCCCGATATCCTTGATGTAAAAAACCTCATTGATTTATTGTCTGAAATGGGTGTTGAGGTAATGAAAGAGCAGGGAAACGGGTATACATTTTGTGCGCGTAAGGTAAATATTGAATACCTGTTAACCCCCGAATTCAGAAAAAAAACCGCCAGCCTCCGGGGATCAGTAATGATTATCGGACCTTTACTGGCCAGGTTCAGGAAAGCGTATATTCCCAAACCGGGAGGAGATAAGATTGGAAGACGAAGGGTCGATACACACATAAACGGATTCATTAACCTGGGTGCCAAATTCGAATACGATACCCTCGATGATTTTTACAGGATTGAAACCAAAGAGCTCAGGGGAGCAAGCATGCTTCTGGAAGAAGCCTCAGTGACCGGAACAGCCAATATTATTATGGCTGCTGTACTGGCAAAAGGCACAACCACCCTTTATAATGCAGCATGCGAACCTTATGTGCAGCAACTCTGCAAGATGCTTAACAGCATGGGTGCCAGAATTTCGGGTGTGGGGTCTAACCTGCTTACAGTGGAAGGGGTTGAAAAGTTATCAGGCTGTGAACATACCTTATTGCCGGATATGATCGAGGTGGGCAGTTTTATCGGACTGGCGGCCATGACGAAATCCGAAATAACCATCAAAAATGTGTCGTATGAAAACCTTGGTATGATACCCGGTGCATTCAGGCGACTCGGGATCAGGTTTGAGAAAAGAAACGATGACATCTACATTCCCTCACAGGAACATTATGAAATTGAAAAATTCATCGACGGGTCCATCATGACCATTGATGATGCACCATGGCCGGGACTTACGCCCGATCTCCTGAGTGTGTTGCTTGTGGTGGCCACACAGGCCGGGGGAAGCATACTCATTCACCAGAAAATGTTCGAGAGCCGCCTGTTTTTTGTGGATAAGCTCATTGATATGGGTGCGCAGATCATACTCTGCGATCCGCACCGGGCAGCCGTAATCGGACTTGACAACCAGGTGAGGTTAAGGCCCACGGTAATGACCTCACCCGATATACGTGCCGGCGTAGCCCTTCTCATTGCCGCCCTGTCGGCCAAGGGTACCAGCATCATTCACAACATCGACCAGATCGACCGGGGATACCAGGAGATAGATAAACGGCTGAATGCAATAGGGGCGGAGATTTCACGGATTTAAAACTGTTCTGTGTCTCAGTTTTCTTGTTCAGCGTTCAAAGTTCTTTTGTCCTCCGAAGCTCTACCTGTCGCCTGCCTGCTCTAATTGTCGGTAGACAGGCTTGGCGAAGGAGAAAAGGTTCAAAGTTCAAGCAAAACCACATTCTCCACATGATGGGTATGCGGGAACATATCTACAGGTTGGACCTGAATCACTGCATAATGTTCCGATAACAGCTGAATATCTCTCGCCTGTGTCGCCGGATTACAGCTTACATAAACAATCCGCCGGGGTAGTATTTCATTGATGCGTTTCACCACTCCGGCATGCATTCCCGCACGCGGGGGGTCAATGATCATCACATCGGGTTTTTCGTATTGCCTGACGAAATCCTCAGTGAGCACGTCCCTGATATCGCCGGCAACGAAATCAACATTGTTTATGGCATTTAACCCGGCATTTTTCTTTGCATCTTCAATGGCTTCGGGAATATGTTCGATGCCTGTAACTTTTTTGCAGAACCGTGCAAGAAACAGGGCAATTGTTCCGGTACCCGTATACAGGTCATATACGTTCTCATTTCCGGTAAGGCTCGCAAATTCACGTACAACCCGGTATAGGTTTAATGCCTGCAGTGAATTCGTCTGAAAGAACGATTTAGGCCCCAGCCTGAATGTCAGGTCTTCGAATTTTTCAGTAATATAGTCGCGCCCCTTGTATAGATAAATGCTGAGATCGATGATCGTATCGTTGGCTTTTGGATTGATGGCATACATCAGTGAAGTGATACCGGGGATTTCCTGCCAGATATATGCGAGCAGTTTTTGAATATCGTCCTGTACCTCTTCAAAAAAGGTAAGGATGATCATTAGCTCTCCTTCCAATGTATTCCGGATGATCAGATTGCGTAAAAACCCGGTGAGCTTTACCTGGTCAAAAAACGGCAGATTGTTCGTTAGTGCATATGTTCTTATTTTTTCACGGATCTCATTTGACGGATCTGCCTGCAGATGGCATTCGCGGATATCGAGTACCCGGTCAAAACGTCCGGGAATGTGGAATCCTAGTGCTTTCCGCTGTAAAATTTCCTGGTTGCCGGTGACCTCCTCATCAGTGAGCCAGCGGTTTTCAGAAAAGGTATATTCAAGTTTATTGCGGTAGTACTGCTGGTTTTCCGAGGCCAGGATCGGGTTTAACGCCGGGTACCTCACTTTTCCTATACGCTCAAGACTGTCGGCAACTTGCTTTTGTTTGTAGCTGAGTTGCTCGGTGTAGGGCAGGTGCTGCCATTTACATCCGCCGCATACTCCAAAATGCCTGCAGAATGGATCGATCCTTTTCTCAGAATACTTGTGGTATTTAATGACAAATCCTTCCAGGTAATTTTTGCGCTTTCGGTATACGTTAACATCAACCGTATCACCAGGAATTGCCTGCGAAACAAAAACCACCTGTCCACCATACTTGCCAATGGATTTTCCCTCAGCTGCAATATCGGTTATGTCAAGATTTTCAATAACAAGATGGTTGTTCTTTCGGCTCACTTGATGCTTTTTGAGCTGCAAAGATAGCCATTGAAAAGGAATATTTTCTTTGTTGGTGAAAATGAGGATGGATCATACTCCAGTAAATCTTTATATGGTACAGTATATAAGGTAGTCATGGTATTCCTTTCCGGTAAACGAGCTCCGGTTTTAAAAACGGATTTTAACAGTACCGGGAATGATGCCTGCTTAAGCATCCTATTGTTTTTCAGGCACCATTTTCTGAGCGATCACCAGGCTCCGAGAATAATTCCCATTACGGCAAAAAATACCACAAAATAACCAGCATCAATGAGGAACAGTCTGAAGGTCTTGCGGGCGAACAGGTAGTTGGTTCCCAGTGCAGTGGTAATCCAGGCCAAACTTACTATAAGGCCTGCGAACAATCCATTCATCAGGGTCGAATCCCTGCCTATAAACATATCCAGCACAACGGCTCCGATGAAATTGAGAACAAATGTAATGCCGAATATCAGGGTCATGTTTGCACCCTGGATATCCTCCTTGCTGAGTTTCAATTCTTTACTCCAGGTATTTCCAAAAAGCAAAGATGAATACCATAAACTGCCTATGGCAAATGCAGCCAATGTGGCCACAATTACCGATAGCCAGTTAACCGATAATAAAGCTGCGGATAAATCCATGTTTTTTTCTCAGATTATTAATAAATAGTTTATTGAGCTACAAATTTATTGCTTTTTTGAAGCAAAACAATTGGAATCCGTCCAATGGTTTTTCTAAATATGAAGTGCCTTCAGATGCCTTTTATTAAAGGCATGCAAAAGCATCGGTATATTTTGGATAAAAGAAAAAACGGTTGATCAGTTAAGTTGTTTTTTGTAACCTTTCCTGAAAGTACCATACCTGAATACATGATGTACCAGATCTGTTTCGATAAGCCTGCTGCGAATCAATTCCGCCATTACCTCAGAACCTCTGATCCCCGGATGAATTTTATCGGGAAAAAGATAAGCGCTGTCAACAAGCGGATTATAAAAATCAACCAATTCGGCATCTGTGTGTGCCAGCACTGAATCGATGACTGGAATTATGTCGTTATGGATTATTGTATCGCGGATATCAAATACCACATCGTAGGCAGGAGGGGGATAAGCGATCATAAAGAGAGTATATGGATTTCTTGATTTAAACGTGTCGATCATCGATATGTAATCACTGTAAAATTCACTGCCGTAAACATCCCAGTTCTGAGGTTTGCTGTCGTTCGTTCCAAGCAAAATAAAGCAGATGTCAGGGGCAAAATTCAGGCTGTTCCTGAATAGCGCTTCATTCCAGATGGGGAAATCGCCGTCCTTAAGCATTGTTCTTCCCGAAACGCCGAAATTTTGAACAATACATGTATCGCCGTATACTTCCTGGAGCTTAGCTGCAAGCTGAGCAGGATAACTTTGTGTCGAAGGATCGGATAAACCAACGCCCTGAGTAATGCTGTTGCCTGTACAGGCTATGCGTACATGATAGTCCTGTGTATAGGATGCAAAATCGAAAAGGGCAAATGTGATCAGAAGGACATACAACCTTAAGGTTTTCATATCTTCGTAATTATTTTGGATAATTCGTAAATATATTATTTTTTCTGGTTAGCCAGTAGTCATAATGATCAGGATGGTTCGGCAAAACGGTGTTAGGGTTCATAAAACCATTCGCTATAACTATTGTTTTAGTATTGTTAATAACACTCATCGGAAATTATGGATTCATTGACACATGTGGTTTTGGGTGCTGCGGTTGCTGAAGCGGTTATAGGAAGAAAGGAGGGAAATAAGGCTATATTATGGGGTGCGGTGATCGGTACCATACCTGACCTTGATGTACTTTTTTCCGGCCTTTACGGTCCGGTAAAAAGCCTGCTGGTTCACCGGGGATTCAGCCATTCCATATTTTTTGTTTTGCTGGTATCTCCGCTGATCGGGTATCTTCTGTTTAAGATCAACAGGAAGTCGCACACCTCATTAAAGAGATGGATACTCATGGCTTATCTGGTACTCGGCACACATATCTTTCTCGATCTTTTTACTACATACGGAACCGGCATTTTCGAACCTTTTAGCCATTACCGTGCGGAATGGAGCACGATATCCATTATCGATGTATTTTATACCATTCCTTTTTTAATCAGTGTACTTTTATTCACGTTTTTCAGAAGAGGATCCTCCGCACGAAAGATAATTAACCTCACCGGCATAACCCTGAGCTCTCTTTACCTCTTATTCACTGTGGTTAACAAGTCAGTGGTCACAGGAATATTCAAATCTTCGTTTAATCATCAGGAAATCGGCTTCAGCAAGGTAAAAACAGTTCCCATGCTTTTTACCAATTTTCTTTGGATGGGAATTGCGGAACAACCGGACAGCTATGCGATCGGATATTATTCAATATTCGATGACGACAAAAATATTTCAATTGAAATTGTTCAGAAAAATGCCGTGTTGTTGGATAACCTGAAGAGGTACCCTCAGATCCGTGATGTGATAAGGTTTACGAAAGGTTTTTATACAGTGAATTTTAAAAGCGGAATGTTAATAATCAACGATTTGCGGTTTGGCAGAATGGGTTTTACGGCACAATCACCTTTTATCTTTTCATTTGCTGTAAATCGTGTGGGAGACAAGTTACAGGTTACTGAGAATCATCCCGAACCTGCTGAGGGGGGTGCATTTCTGCATGAATACCTGAAAAGGATCGCCGGGAAATAGATCTTCATAATAAACGTTTATACATCCAACTAAGAATAACAGCTCAGGTGCATAAAATGCTTATCAGGGAACCTGCCTGTAAGGCAAACTTTCTGTATATTTGACCGTTTTTTTGTTAACCTGATTTTGTTCATGATCTCAGTCGATAATCTCAGCTTGCAGTTTGGCGGAAGGGATATATTCAACGGCATAAGTCTCCTTGTAAATCCGCGCGATAAAATTGGTCTTGTGGGACGAAACGGTGCCGGGAAAACAACCTTGCTCAGGATTTTTATGAAAATGCAAAAGCCCGATTCAGGAGAGGTGGTGGTCCCTTCAGACGTTACTCTTGGCTACCTGCCACAGGAGCTTGTTGTAAAAGATACCCGCACAGTCTTTGAGGAGGCGGTTACAGCCTTTGAAGAACTGAACAGGCTTGATGATGAGATAAACAGGCTGGGACAGGAAATTTCGCGGAGACAGGACCATGAATCACCGGAATACCTGAAGCTGCTTGAGAAATACACCGAAAAGCACGACCGGTTCAGTATGCTTGGAGGTACCAACAGGGAAGCGGAAATTGAACAGACACTTATTGGTCTGGGATTCAGGCGAGAGGACTTCGACCGTCCTACCCGGGAATTCAGCGGTGGCTGGAGGATGCGCATCGAACTTGCAAAAATACTGCTGCGCTCTCCCGATGTATTCCTTCTTGATGAGCCGACCAATCACCTGGATATAGAATCAATACAATGGCTGGAAGAATTTCTGAAGAATTATTCCGGTGCGGTACTTCTTATTTCGCACGACCGGGCATTTCTCGATCGTGTGACCTCAAGAACTGTTGAAATCTCGCTTGGAAAGGTTTACGATTACAAAGTCCCTTATTCACAATTTGTTGCCCTGCAGCATGAACGCCGTGAACAGCAGCTGGCAGCATTCAGGAACCAGCAAAAAATGATTGGGAATACCCGTGATTTTATCGAAAAATTCAGGTACAAAGCCACCAAAGCAGTGCAGGTTCAGTCGAGGATCAGGCAACTCGGGAAGATCGAACCGATAGAGGTGGAAGAAGAAGATACGGCTGCCATGAATATCAAATTTCCGCCAGCTCCACGCTCGGGAACAATGGTCATCGAAGCCAGGAATCTTTCGGCAGGATATGAAAACCGGAATGTGCTTGAAAATATCGATATGGTCATTACCCGGGGAGAAAAGGTGGCTTTTGTGGGAAGAAATGGTGAGGGAAAAACAACATTATCAAGGGTATTTGCCAATGAGATCGGTTGCCGGGGTTTCTTCAAACCAGGCCATAATGTGCAGATGGGCTATTTTGCACAAAACCAGGATGAACTGCTTGACGGGAGTAAAACCGTATTTGAAACCATTGATGATATTGCAGTAGGAGATATACGTCCAAAGATCAGGGATATTCTGGGGGCATTTCTGTTCAGCGGAGAAGATGTGGATAAAAAAGTAAGTGTTCTTTCAGGTGGTGAACGATCAAGGCTGGCCCTCGCCAAATTGTTGCTCAGGGAGTATAACCTGCTTATCCTTGATGAACCTTCCAATCACCTTGATTTGCGTTCCAAGGATATTCTCAAACAGGCATTGCTTAAATTTGACGGGACATTGATTGTGGTATCGCATGACAGGGCATTTCTTGACGGACTGGTGGAAAAGGTGTATGAATTCAGGAACAGGAAGATAAAGGAGTATCCGGGGGGTATCTATGATTTTCTGTCGTATAAAAAACTCCATGACTTGAACGAACTTGAAAAAAAAGATCATATCAAAATAACAGGAAATGCAGGGAAAGAATCAGCCGGAAAAACCCTGTGGTACGAAAAGAAAGAGCTTGATCGCGAAATCAGGAGAATAAACAGCAGGATAGCCAAGATTGAAGAAAAAATAGAGGATATAGAGAACAGGATCAAAAGGAAGGATTACATGATTGAAAATCCGGGACAATTCCGGGAAAAAATAAATACAAAGGAATTTTATACCGATTACGATAAGCTGAAATCAGAATTAAAAAAAGAGCTTGATGAATGGGAAACTTTGCATACCGGGCTTGAATCCCTTAAAAGTAAAAGAAATTGAGTATTTTTATATGGAAATTTAGTTCGACATTATGGAAAACAATTCCCGTAAATTAATAATGAATTGCATTACCCGGTTCTTTCTTCCGGCTCTTCTTTTTTTTCTTTTTTATGGCTGCCGGCCGCATGTAACCGCACTAAAAGAACAAAATATTGCCAGCTCGTATAACCCGGCCAGTTCAAAATTTCACCCTTCTTTTTCAGTATACCACGATAAGAGCAATTCTTCGCTGCTCTATATTAAGCTTTTTCCGAAGGAATTCTTATACAGCCTGGCCAATTCCGAAGGCGCATATAAAGCATCGGTAAGGGTATCCTACATACTTCTGGATATAACCGATCAGGAAAAGGCGGAGGTTGCTGACAGCGCAGTTATCACGTATAATTTCAAACGCGAAGGTGTCAATCAGCGGTTTATTGCACCTGTTGAGATAGCAGCCTCAACAGGCAGATTGTACCAGCTAAAGATAGGTGTAAAAGATGTCGTCAGGAACGATGAATATATCAGGTACATCTATGTGGATAAGCGTACGGTATTTTCACAGCAGAATTTTAAGGTCATTGACAACACGCATGAGATTCCGTATTTTTCACCTTATGTGGTGGGGAATAGGGAATTCACCCTCGAATCTCCGAATTTTCAACAATTCGATTCAATATTCGTTTTGTACTACGGACAGAAAATGCCGTTGCCAAAGCCCTCTTTTTCAGTAAGTCGTGAGACACAGTTTCTGGCCCGGTTTGACAGTATGTGGGTGTTGCCTTTCAGATCCGGATTAAGCTACCGGTTGAGCTATGAAGGGATGTATTTTTTTCAGCTCGATACATCGGTGAATGATGGGCTTACGCTTATGAATTTTGGAAGTGACTTCCCGAAAATACTTACCCCCGAGGCCCTGGCTGAGCCGCTTGCTTACCTGAACACATCTGTCGCCTATGCTGATCTGATGAATGCCAAAAATAAGAAGCTTGCTGTTGATGATTTCTGGCTGAAAAAGACCGATAATCTCGAACGTTCAAGAGAGCTTATCCGGATTTATTACAACAGGGTATACTTCTCAAATTACTATTTTACCACATTTAAACCAGGATGGATGACCGACAGGGGCATGATTTATATCGTTTACGGACCTCCTCAGGCAATCTATCAATCCGTGGGCAGTGAAAAATGGGTCTATTACCGAAAAAGTTTTTCAACCTCGCTTTCATTCACTTTTTCTTATATTCATTCCCCTTACTCAGAGAATAATTATGTGTTGCAGCGATCAGAAAGCTACGATACGTATTGGAGAGAAGCGGTAGACTCGTGGAAAAAGGGCAGGGTATTCAGCTTTGAATGAACATCATGCATAAATTAGTGAAAACTGAAAAACAATACCTGGTTTACGGGATCCATCCGGTTGAAGAGGCACTCAGGTCGGGCCGTACAATCGATAAAGTATTTGTCAGGCAGGGATCAGGCAGTTCACAGACAGGTTCGCTGGTTCATACTATACGTAATTTGAGTATACCTGTTCAGTTTGTACCGGTTGAAAAACTGAACAGGATCACTTCAAAAAATCACCAGGGGATTATTGCCTATTTATCACCTATTGAATTTACAGATCTGACTATGCTTTTACCCACTCTTTTTGAACAGGGTAAAACACCATTTCTGATTGCGCTTGATGGGATTACAGACGTGCGTAATTTCGGAGGGATTGCCCGGACTGTGGAATGCGCCGGGGCAGATGCCGTTTTGATTCCTGTGAAAGGATCGGTTACGGTAAATCCCGATGCTATACATGCCTCTGCAGGTGCATTGAACCGAATCGCTGTGTGCAGAGAGAAAAATCTCCTAAATTCATTGATATATCTCAAGGAGAGTGGGTTACAGATCATTGGTGCATCGGAGAAGGCCTCTGGTTATTTTTACAGACCAGATTATACACTTCCGACTGTTTTGGTTTTTGGTGCAGAAGATGCAGGAATATCACAGGCGGTATTAGAGCGGGTAGATCACCTGGTAAAAATTCCGCTTATGGGTTCAATTCAATCGCTGAATGTTGGTATAGCTGCGTCGGTTATGATGTATGAAGTGCTCAGGCAACGCAATCCCGGCTTTCTGGATTTGGAAGTATAGAAAATCAAGGTTACTCCCACACATTTCAACGTGCCGAAAAACCATTATTCTTCACTCACCGGAATTTGCCTGTCGACAAGCATATCGAGCGAAATAAATGTCTCAGTTCTTGCAATACCCTTAATGGCCTGTATTTTATCTCCGAGCACTTTCCTGAGGTGTTCATTATCTTTGGCAAAAACCTTAATGAACATGGCGTACTGTCCCGTGGTGTAATGACACTGGACGATCTCAGGGATATTCACCATCTTTTCGAACACATCATTAAACTGTTGTGCATTATCAAGAAATATCCCTATGTATGCACACGTATGGTAACCAAGCTTTTTAGGTTCAAGATTGAACTGGCTCCCTGAAATAATTCCAAGCCTTGTAAGGCGCTGAACACGCTGGTGAATGGCAGCGCCTGAAACACCACACTCTCTTGCCACCTCAAGGAAAGGAATGCGCGCATCCCGGATAAGGATGGATAGGATTTTTTTATCCAGACTATCGATTTGAAAGTTATTCCTCATAATATCCGAATTAAACTAAAATTATTAATTGATTGACCTTAAAATATATTAAATTGAAACCAAATATACAACAAATATAATAAATATAAAAATATATTTGCAATTATTCTGTTAAATTAATACATTTGAGTGAGATATCTTATAAAGAATGAATTAAATGTATAATTTATTTATAAATCGTAATTAATATCTTTTAGTCAGGCAAAGTTTATAATATGTAGTTTTTAGTTTATACAGGAATCAGCATTTTTAAAGTCAGGCAAAATATTTACCAAAACAGGGTGCATAATTAAATACTGCCATGCATCTGAAAGAGCCCGGGTTTTTATGATCTGGGCTCGCTGTTATTATTTCGTGATCGTACCGGTTGGTAAGTTTGATTCAAATAATTAGATTTACGCAATGAAACTGAATAGAAATCCTAAAAATTGATTGTATGAGTAAACCATTGATAATCCCAAAGAATTATAAGAATCTCCTCGATTTGAATCAGACTGAAAAAGCCATCAAGCTTGTTAAGGACACGTTTCAGCAGAATCTTTCTTCGGAACTCAGGTTAAGAAGAGTTACAGCACCCTTGTTTGTCCTTAAGGGAACCGGTATTAATGACGACCTGAACGGGATTGAACGAAAAGTAGCATTTCCCATAAAAGACATGGAAGATTCGGTAGCCGAAGTGGTTAACTCGCTTGCTAAATGGAAAAGACTTGCTCTGGCTGATTACGGAATTGAGCAGGGATACGGGATCTATACCGATATGAATGCTATAAGGCCTGATGAAGAGCTCGATAATATTCATTCCCTTTATGTGGATCAATGGGATTGGGAACTGGTAATTAAAAAAGAAGAGAGAACGCTGGAATTTCTGAAATATATAGTAAGAAAAATATATGAAGTGCTGTTGCGTACGGAATTTACCATTTACGAAAACTATCCATCACTGAAACCCATTTTGCCCGATGAAATAACGTTTATCCATTCCGAGGAGCTGCAGAGCAAGTATCCCGGCCTGTCGCCGAAAGACAGGGAAACCGAAGCGGTAAAAGAATACGGGGCCATTTTTGTCGTGGGCATCGGAGGTGTACTTGCCGATGGCAAACCTCACGATGGGAGGGCGCCTGATTATGACGACTGGATAACACCCACACGTACCGGCTTTAAAGGGTTGAACGGCGATATTATCCTGTGGAACCCAATCCTTGAATCGGCTTATGAAATTTCATCAATGGGAATACGGGTAGACAGTGAAACACTACTCAAACAACTTGAAATTTCAAAGACGATTGATAGAAAAAGCCTGATCTTTCATAAAAAATTACTGAACAACGAATTGCCTTTATCCATAGGTGGAGGGCTCGGGCAGTCGAGAATATGTATGTACTACCTGCGGAAAGCACATATCGGCGAAATCCAGTCAGGCATCTGGCCCGAAGAAATGATCAGTCAATGCAGAAAGAATAATATATTTCTGGTCTGACAGAATTTTCTGAAAAATAGTTTATATAGGACTAAGTTGCAATTGCAGTGCTACTTCCCTGCCTGCCTTCCGCAGACAGGCTGCAAGCAGGTTGAAATTTGTAAGTTGAACGAATTATCTCATGACCGAAGGGAATAATCCCTGTAGCAAAGCGTATCGGGACGGGATAAACGAGTATAATTGCCCTCGGCGAGCTCGTGAACTCGGTTCTCCAGTGCTTGCAGCGATCGAAACAGAATTCTTTTTTGATACCTCGTCAGCTTTACTGCGAGGTAGTTCATTATTCTAAATGAGCTGCAGAGCAGCGTCCTGTTTATAGAAATAAACAACAGAGCCATTCCCCAAAGTCATCCGCCAAGATTATTCAAGGTAAATACAATCCATGATGCGGAAATGCGAACACATTCATCCGGATAACCACTTTATATCTGCCAGATAAAAGAAAATTTCTATAATGTTGCCCCCCCTTAAAAAGAATAGTTAAAATTAAATAAACATAGTATTAAATATGTTAAACCTATATTAAAAATGGGTATAATATTAAAAAAATACTAAAAAATTTTGAAATACCTATGAAATTGATATATTTGTATTGTAATTTGTTTAATTTTTAAATTCAATGCTCAGAATAAAAACTTAATTGTATTAAAATGAAAGTTTTAAGGAATAAGAGTGTTTTACTGACCATAACGGTCTTGCTGCTTTTTTTTACCAGTGGTTATGGAGCTGACGGTACTCCGGTTGATACAGGGATTACCTCATGGATGCTCACATCAACAGCGCTGGTTTTGTTGATGGTACCGGGACTGGCCATGTTTTACGGCGGACTTGTACGAACAAAAAACGTAATGGGCACAATGATGCATAGTTTTACAGCTATGGGGATCATGGCTGTACTATGGGTGATCATGGGATATGCCATGAGTTTTGGAAACAATGTGCTTGGAGGCTGGTTTGGATGGAATAAGGACTATTTCCTGCTGAAAGGTATAGACAACAGGATCATGGATGCGGGTGTACCGGAATATGTTTTTTCCATGTTCCAGGGAAAATTCGCCATCATTACACCTGCACTTATTGCCGGTGCATTTGCGGAAAGAGTGAAATTCAAAGGGTATGTATTTTTTATCGCCCTCTGGGGAATCATTGTCTACAATCCTCTTTGCCATTGGGTATGGGCTGGCGACGGATTTCTGTACAAAATGGGAGCGATTGATTTTGCCGGTGGAACCGTGGTGCATATTTCCGCAGGGATAAGCGGACTTGTGGCAGCATTATACCTTGGGAGAAGGAGAGGACATCCCGGTGCTTCCATGCCACCAAGCAACCTCACCATGACGATGATGGGTGCAGGCCTGCTCTGGGTCGGCTGGTTCGGATTTAATGCAGGAAGTAGTGTGGGTGCCGGATTGCTTACTACGCAGGCATTGACAGCAACACAAACGGCTGCTGCTGCCGGGGCCATAACCTGGATATTGATAGAAGGTATCCATCATGGAAAAGCTACAGGACTGGGTTTTGCTTCCGGAATTCTGGCAGGACTGGTTGCTATAACTCCCGCGGCAGGTGTTGTGCAACCCTGGGGAGCATTGATTCTCGGGGCTCTGGCTTCAACAATATGTTATTTTGCAATTCTTGCAAAAAACAAGCTGGGATACGATGACAGTCTTGATGCTTTTGGAATTCACGGAGTAGGAGGTATTGTAGGGGCTATTCTCCTTACCTTTTTCATGCGTGGTGAACACACTTCAAATGAAGTTTTCAGCCAGCTGGGTGTACAGGCGCTGGCAGTATCCATTGCCATAGGATACGCAGCTGCAGTTACACTTGTGCTTGTTTTCATTCTGAACAGAACGGTAGGATTGCGAAGCTCTGAAAAAGATGAGATGCAGGGTCTCGATGCTTCATACCATGGTGAGCACGGATACGGTATGTTAAACCTTAGCTGAAACCGGAAATAATACTGAAAAATATATAATTATGAAGTTAATAACCGCTATTATAAGGGAAACAAAACTTGATCAGGTCAGAGAAGCTCTGATTGAAAATGAAATTACGCGAATATCCATTACCCGCGTTTCGGGACATGGCCAGCAACTGAATGAAGATATTTACAGGGGCAAGAAGGTGGTACCAAACCTTATTCCAAAGGTCAAGCTCGAAATTGCCGTTAACGATGATTTTGTAGATGTTACGATAAATACGATCATTCATAATGCCCGGACAAATGCTGCTGGTGAAGTGGGAGATGGGAAAATTTGGATTACAACTATTGAAGATGTAATACGGATAAGGACCGGAGAGCGGGGGGGCACTGCTATTTAATCGGTTGCAGGCATTAAGAAGAAAAGCTGTCTGAAAAGTCCCGGATTTTCAATAGTGATCCGTAATATGCTTTTCAGACAGCTTCAATTAAAATGTTATGCCGTAAGATCATTCGTCATAATAAAATCTCCGGTTCCTGGTATGGTTTCTCCAGTAACTCATATATTTCTCCTGTGAGATCAGGCCGACCGGTCCCTCATAGATCCCTCCGTCGCCTCCCACATCATACACCCTCACTGTTATAAGATTGTCAGTGTCTTTCAGAACCACATCATCCGGGAGATAATATCCCCTGAACTCATCCCAGAACCTCGCCGCCTCCGATTTATCTATAGCGGGACTGAATGTTCCCGAATGTCCGACCATAACACCGTTGATGTATACTTCATCAATATCATCGATTTTGCCTGCCAATACAACAATTTTTTTGTCTTTTAGCGATGCCGGCAAATCAAATTTTCTCCGGTACCATGCAAAACCGTCGTAATTATCATAACCCTGGTTTTCCCATCTCGAAGGAACAGCGATGGTTTTCCAGCCGCTGTCATCATAGGTTGCCTCTTTCCTGACCAATGAATCTCCTGTATGGAATTTCCAGTTTCCACGCAGGTCAAGGTCAACCGGTATGGCTTCACGGTTGTAGATTCCTATCCTTCCTTCCCTTATTCCGCCGGATTCCCTGGCATCATAAACCCTGACGGCGATCACATTGTCCTCATTATATCGGATCAGATCAGAGGGAATATAATATTTACGCTGAACAGAATACGCCGTTTCATAGTTCGGAGGAAAGCTGCCTGTACTTCCAATGCGTTTGCCATTGAAAAATACTTCATCCACATCGTCAATACGGCCCAGGTATAAATAAAGGTTCACATTCTCGGCCCTCTTTAGTATCCTCACTTTTTTACGGTACCAGGCATACCCGTTATATCCGTTATATCCCTGGTTTTCCCATGCTGCCGGAACATAGATCCTGTCCCAGTCAATATCGTTATAATCCGGATCTGCCCACAGCATATTGTCGCCAACTGAAAACCTCCAGTGTCCGTGAAGATCCTTAACTTTATCGTTCGAGTAATCGCACGATACCAGAAGCAAAACTAAAACCGGTACAAAAGAATACTTTATTAAACATCGTAATGCATTCATAATACTTTTTTTAATTTATTTTTTTACAGCGTCTTTTTTCGATTTCCCGATAAAATTAGATAAAATAAGGCTAAGGCCCCCGAATAAAAAGATAGAAGAAAAGTAGGATACCTGTTCATCAGGGAAAATAAAGGTATAATTGACCAGAAGAGCACCAACAATAATACCGACAGCAAGTCCGATAAGAAAAACGCCAACTTTCAAAGATATGTAACCCGATGGCTTTAATTCTGTTTTCAGCATTTCGGGATCGATCTCTTTTTCCATGATAAGCATTCTTTCCTTGTTCTTATTCCGTAAATACACAAGTCCGAGTATAACGGTCGTAATTGATCCGAAAATGATCAATAATATCAATACTGCTCCAAAAGGTACCATAATTATAAGATTTAAAAGGTTAAACAATTAATTTTGTAATGTTTGACGCCTGAAAATTTTTTCGGTTACAACAATTATTATTTTTTCCAGGTTGTAACCTTAACAGCAATCCGGGCGTCAAACCATTGGATGCAACCAGATAAAGATTTCGATTATATTGAACGGATACTGGCAGGCAACACTTCAGACTTTGCTCTGCTGATCGACAAATACAAGGATATGGTTTTCACCATAGCATACAGAATTATCGGTGTACGTGAAGATGCCGAAGAAATTGCACAGGACGTATTTCTGAAAGCATATAACGGATTATCGGGATTCCGGAAGTCATCTACCTTTTCTACATGGCTGTATAGGATAGCCTACAATCATTCCATTTCAAAAGTCAGGGTGAAGAGGCCCGTGACCCGGTCGATCGACGATCCGGTCCTGGTGATGAAGGAGGTTGCAGAAGAAGATGCAGGAATTGAAAAGGTGGGACAAATACCGGTGGAATACATCAACAACGCCCTAAACCGTCTGGATGAAACCGACAGGATAATCTTAACGCTGTTTTACCAGCGGGACATACCTGTTAAAAGCATTGCAGGCATAACAGGTCTTTCCGTTGCAAATGTTAAGGTGAGAATGCACCGGAGCCGGAAAAAACTGCTCGGGGAATTGAAACAGGTTTTACATCACGAATTAATGGACCAGTTATGAAAAGAGAACATGGAATAGCCGCTGACAACGCATTGAGAGAGATCTTTAAGAATGTGCCCATTGAAAAGCCGCGGGAGGACTTTACTGCCATGATAATGGAGAAGATTAATGACGAACAGGTAAAGATACGAGCCCACAGCGCATGGCTCTTCCCGGGTTGGTATTATGTATTATTGGCGATTGTTGCTGTAGCTGGCTTGTTTATATTCCTACCCGGGATATACCGGTTATACCTGTCTGTAAGGGATTGGATGGTATCCATCGATCTCTCCCGGATAAAAATATGGACAGCAAAGGTTCTCGATGCGTTTTCGAATATTGCCATTCCAACCGATCTGTATACCATCTCAATTGCCAGCCTCATCCTGTTCGGCTTGTTTCTTCTTGCTACTATTCCCGACCTGGTAAAAGATTAGAAAATAATTGTCTCAATACCTGCCAAGCATTGCCTGGCAGGTACAATTGGAACCATTTCCCCGCCTCATCTGTTGCAATTATTCTTGACAATAGCAATTCATAATGAGGAATTGCGTGAACATCTATTTTGGCACCCAATAGTATTGTTTCTTTATGTCGCCATAAAAAATCAAATGGAAATTTCAATTTAGAAGCATTCCGGGCTGTAACGTTTCCTGAAATTAAAAATTGTAAAGGATTGAGATTAAATTATGTTAAATTGCAATGAAAATATAAATTAACATAAATAATTATAAATATAGTGTCAATGTTTTATAACAAATTATATAAATTTGCTGTAAATTCATTAAATTTTGTTACCAATTTACCATGAGGATATAGCATATGTGTGGATTTACTGTGTATACCGGAAGCGATAAGATGCTCAAGTTGAGCGTAGCTCATGATTTCAAAAAAGTGAAGTACAGGGGGCCTGATAATTCACATACCGAAGATTTTGGCGACAGGGGTTGGATGGGTTTCCACAGGCTGAAGATCATTGATGTTTCGAATAACGGCAACCAGCCGTTGGTTCATGAGCATATTCATCTCATCTGCAACGGTGAAGTCTATAATTACAAACAATTTAAGAGGCGATACAGCAATTCTTATGAGTTTAAATCCGAGAGCGATTGTGAAGTAATCATCCCGCTGTTTTTGGAAAAAGGAATTCTGGCTACGGCACGGGAACTTGACGCCGAATTTGTTTGTGTGATCTATGATGCGAAGCAGAAGAAATACTTTGCTGCCCGCGATCCGGTTGGCATTCGCCCGATGTTTTACGGGTATTCAAAAAACGGTGAAATATTGTTTGCCAGCGAAATGAAGGCGCTCCATTCCATTTGTGATGAGGTAAAGCCTTTTCCTCCCGGATATGTATATGACGGAGATCAGTTCCTCCAGTATTGCGATATTGCGAAAGTGGATGCTTATGTTCAGCATGACCTTGATGATATTTATAAAAATATCAATAGCCTGTTGACCAAAGGTGTCGAGAAACGCCTGCAGGCTGATGTACCGGTGGGTTTTCTATGCAGCGGAGGGCTCGATTCGAGCCTGGTTTGTGCCATAGCAGCAAGAATGCTAAATAAGCCTATCCGCACCTTTGCTGTAGGTATCGATAAAGATCCCATAGATACTAAGTACGCCAGGATTGTGGCTGATTATCTCGGCGCCGATCATACCGAAGTATTATTTACCAGGCAGGACATATTCGATACCTTAAGCACCCTCATATATAACCTCGAAACCTGGGATATTACTACAATACGGGCATCAATGGGAATGTACCTCGTATGCAAATATATTGCTGAAAAAACCGATATTAAAGTATTGTTGACAGGTGAGATCAGCGATGAGATATTCGGCTATAAATATACCGATTTTGCTCCTTCGCCGGAATCTTTCCAGCAGGAAGCACAGAAAAGGCTGAGGGAGATCTACCTGTATGATGTGCTCCGGGCTGACCGTTCGATTTCATCTAACGGACTTGAAGCAAGGGTACCATTTGGTGATCTCGAGTTTGTAAAATATGTAATGAGCATTCTACCTGAAAAGAAGATGAATTTTACCGGAATCGGCAAGTATTTGTTGAGAAAAAGTTTCGAGGGTGACTACCTGCCCCATGATATCCTGTACCGTGAGAAAGCTGCCTTTTCTGATGCTGTGGGTCACAGTGTGGTCGATAACCTGAAGGCATATGCGGAAGAGTTATATACTGACGAAGATTTGCTGATCGCACAGGTAAAATATTCACATGTACCGCCTATATCAAAAGAGTCTTTGATGTACCGTGATATTTTTGAACAACATTTTCCGGGAAGAGCTGAAGTGATCAAAGCAATGTGGATGCCGAATAAAGAATGGGAAAACTGTAATGTCAACGATCCTAGTGCACGGGTTCTTCCCAATTATGGAAAAAGCGGTGAATAACAAAAGGGAAAGTGTCAATTAATTCATAATGAGGAAGTTTTGAAATGCCGGTGATCCCCAGGATTACCGGTTTTTCTTTTTCTGGAACTTACGGAATTTTTTGATTTCCTGTTTTCTGAGTTTTTGTCTAATCCAGCTCTCAAGCATGTTGTTTTGCGCAAGTTGTGCATATATATCCGCTGCAACGGAGTGGGAAATGCTGTTGCTGTTCCGTTTGCAGAAATCCAGCATTGCATTAATTCCGGCAACCTGAACCTTCACCAAATCTGTTACATGAGGATTTTCAATTAAAAATTCCAGCATTCCACCGTAATACAACACAAAAAGTTCAAGTCCGTATTCATCATCGCGTTCATAATAAATAGGGTTCGACACGCGGGTGTAAGGAAAAAGTAAGACATCGGGGGTAGCCTTACCCCAATCGAGTATAAATTTTGAAATGCTCAGGTGTGCTTCTTTCATGCTGTCCCCCGGAGTGTTCTTCAACCATTGGATGCACTCCAGCACATTAGGTTCGAATCTTGACAGTCCTTTCTTTGTTTTCGGATCAAAATCCCGGGGGATCAGGTTTCTCTGGCCTGAAACGGATGTATAAAGAATAAAGCAGGCAATATAAACCGGCAAAAGCTTCGTCATACTTTTAAACTATTCAAGGTTGATTAACGATTACCATTCCTGATAATCGATAAAAGCGGCCAGAGCATATATCAAAGAAGCCTGCCAGTTCAGAGCAATCTCATTTCTCGAAAAATTATCCTGTTCATCCACCCAATCAGTTGCTGTATGTCCGCCGCCCACAATATATCCCGGCCATGGATCGGTCAAATTATCTGATCCCGAACGCCTGTCATGAGGGTTCATTGGAGGATTTAATCCCACTCCTGTGACGAAAGAACGGTTGTAATAGTTTCTGCCAAAAATATGGGCAATTATGTCCTGTGATGCTCTGACATATTTTTTATCGGCTGATAAATTCCAGGCCATATGCAGGTTAATGACCAGTCGTGGCAGGAGCCCGTTGGTACCCCAATAATACCTGTCATGTGATCGTCCGTAGACATCCTTATTGATAAAGCTGACCAGTGAATCAGCATCTGCTAATAATTTTTCTCTGAATGATCTGACGAGCTCCGGATTTTTCCCTTCTTTCACCGATGAAAGGTATGTAAAAATTCCGAGGGGGGCAACATAAGGCCAATCCCAGTCATTCGTGCTTATATTTATATATTGTTTAAGCCTTTCTTCCAGATCAGCCAGGTAGGTAAATTGTCCAGTGGTTTCCCATAGCTCTGCCGCAGCCCACATCCGGTCATCATCATCAGTCGATTCATAGGCGCCTGTGTGGAATTCCGTTTGTTCCATACGTTTATATTCCGAGTTCTTTTTCAAGTACCTATAACTGTTAACTGCTGCATTCAGGCATGTTTCAGCATAGTTTGGATCATATTCCTTAAAATACCTGGCGGCGGCAGCCATGGAAGCAACAAAATCAGCTATTGCAGTAGAACTCCATTCGGAAAAGTATCGCTTTCCGTCATCTTTATCCGGTGGAATAAATCCTTCAAAATTCAGTCTGGTGAGTTTATCAGAAACTCTACCCGAACCATCGGGATACTGCATTTTCAATAGCCAGTCGGTCTCCCATTTTAATTCCTCGAGATATTCAGGAAATCCGGGGGCTGTCTCAGGAAGATCAAATTCAAATTTCTCCAGCTTATTTTTAAAATGATCCCATGCCATAAACAGTATTCCCAACGAAAATGCTGCATTTGTTGTATATTTTCCATAATCGCCTGCGTCATGCCATCCTCCGGTTGCGTCCATATGGCCATCTTTCAGTCCGATATAGTCGGTGTATCCGTCCTGCAAATGGCAGGCCTTTTGCCTGAAAATATTCCCATGGTATTCAGCTTCAAGATCGGTTCCGCAGCGAAACAGGTACAGGCTTCTGAATACCGTATAAAACGGCTGGTCGTATACAGTGTCGCTGATTTTGAATTCAATGGATTTTCCCACTCCGGGAACTTTTATGAAATAAGTACCATTTGTTTTCAGATTGGAAAAATCTGCGATCCAGGCATGCTGGTTCACATCAGACTGGTAAAATGGTCCCTTGACCACCCCTTTGTAAACCACTTTATTGTTTTTTACAGATACAACCTGGTAACGGCTGCACTCTTTTATAATTGTTGCTTTCTTGGAAGATCCTGGAAGGTATCCCAGCGAATTTATCCTGATTTCATGATTTTGTGCTAAGATGACCATACTGATGATTATGAATGCTCCTGTAATTAATTTCCTTTTCATATGCAATATCTCAATGGTTTTAAGTAGTATTTTCTAATGTTGATATAATAATATTCCTCATTTTAGCCTTTGGCCGGTTTTGCATATTTTGGTGATTTAGAGTCTTTGTTTTCTATCCTTCCTGCTGTGAGGTCAGTGGTGTTTTTTAGCCACAAAGGCGCCAAAGCACAAAGCATTCACAAAGGTTTAGTCATAACTATTTAAAGTTCAATACGTGCAGAGCTCTATCTCATGATAATTTTATCTGCCGGCAAATCCTGTCATTCGACAAGCCTTACCAGGATAACATCGCGGGCAGGGATGGTTCCCTTAAAGATATTCTCAGTTGTTCCGGTTAATTTGCCGGACCACAGGTCTTTGATTGAATAGGTGCTTCGCGTAAATTCCACTTTCTTTCCTGATACACCGTCATAGATCGGGTTTTCATTCCATTTCAGCTCAACCGGTTGTGGTGTATCCGACCTGTTCAAGAAGCAGAATGCCCATTCGTCATTTACAAGCGGCTTTACCCAAATTTCAACTTCTCCGTAATCATAAAGCCTGAAACCCTGTATGCCTAGCGAATCCTGGTCAACAGCAACCACTTCCTTATTGGTTAAAATATCCGTTATCTCCCTGTTCATGTTCCTGATGTCGTTTCCTGCGATGAGCGGTGCAGCAAGCATACACCACATCGAAAAGTGGGCACGGCTTTCGTTTATTGACAAGGCGTTACCAACTTCCATCATATCCGGATCATTCCAATGGCCCGGGCCTGAATATTGCCTTAAATCTTTCTGCATATCAAGGATCCTCATAATTCCGTTTGAAACCCATGAGCCGTGTCCGAGTTCACAATCCCAGCAATCGGTGATATCACCGGTAGTGCGCCATAAATGTCCGATATCTGCTCCCCAGGTCCAGGGTTTGTCGGTACCCCACTCGCAAATACTCAGCACCATGGGGCGGCCTGCCGAATATATGGCATCGCGCATAGTGATGTAAGCTTCTTTGGCATTCATCTCACCGGTATTGCACCAGTCATATTTCAGGTAATCGATCCCCCATGAAGCATATGCAATGGCATCCTGGTATTCATGGCCCCGGCTTCCGGGTTTTCCGCCACAGGTAGCATTACCTGCATCGGAATAAATTCCAAGTTTTAAACCTTTGGAATGAACATAATCGGCCAATGCCTTCATACCCGATGGAAATCTTCTGCTGTCAGGATGAATGAATCCCAGGCTGTCTCTCTGGCCATGCCAGCAATCATCGATATTAAGATAGATATATCCGGCATCTCTCATACCGGTTGAAACCAGGGCATCCGCAATTTGTTTAATGAGTTTCTCGTTCACATCACAACCGAATTTATTCCAACTGTTCCAACCCATTGGAGGAGTGAGCGCCAGGTTATCAAATTTTTGGCAATATGAAGATACCAAAAAAGATAAAAACATTTGAGCAATAACAATACTTGTTTTTATCATTGAAAGGAGTAAGATTTTAAAAATTTATAGTTTTCAAATACAAGATCCATTTAACTGCAAGTTAGTTTTTTT
This sequence comes from uncultured Bacteroidales bacterium, assembly GCA_964503885.1. Lineage (GTDB taxonomy): Bacteria > Bacteroidota > Bacteroidia > Bacteroidales > UBA10428 > CAZDCD01. Next base: position 263,430 of record CAZDCD010000001.1, on the reverse strand, counting down.
TATTTTCAGCGGGCAATTAAACAGGACTTTCTTCATGCTTAAAAAGCTATTTTGTACATTTTCTGTCCCTGTATGGTTGACACACTTATAAAATAGATACCCGATTGCATTGAAGACAGAGAAACAGACATATTCTCAGTGATATTATTTTTACTGAAGAATGAGCGACCCTCTATGTCAATCACATCAAGATGGAGTATCTGCTGACCAGGGTTTGCGGTTACATGCAATATACGGGCTGTATAATTGATATAAACCCTTAAATCAGGTATCGCATTATGTTCAGTTGTACCTGATATGGTGTATGTTTCTAAATCGGGCATTTCATCGAGTGTTATTACATACGGATGGCCCATAACTTTCTGCCAATGGCTTAACGGATTCAAGATACCATCACGGACATAGCTGCCGTACCATGTCATAAACCATGACCACGCTGCCTTGTCGGCGGCGAGATTATCGGGATCAGGCACTATGCCATTTTCACTCAGGGCAACCAGCTTCTTTCCCTGAAAATCTCCCTTTATTTTATTAAACGTCAACAATTGAGAACTGAAGTCGTTTGTATCGGCATAAATATCTGCACTCAAAATATCAACATATTCATCACCGGGGTACCAGTCCATGTTATCCTCACTGGTATCAGTTGTCCACACCCATATCAAATTGTTTAACCCGTGATATTGAACAAGTCTGTCAAACATTAGCCTCCATAAAGTTCTGCACGGCTCAGCCCCATGGGCGCCCCACCAGAACCAGCCTCCCGATGCTTCATGCAACGGACGAAAAATGACCGGCACAGCAGAATCCTGCATTTGTTTGAGGTATCCTGCAATGATATCGATATCGCTGACCATAGCCTGGTATTCAGATGAAGTCTCATCGGATATCCTTGAAATATCAAAGCTTGTGTTGGTGGTATAGAATGCATCGGTGGTACGTGACGGATCACGCCAATGCCAGCAAATACTTACAACACCGTTCTGACGGTACCAGTCAATGCCCTCATTAGCCAGCACTGATTTATCATACCAGCCATAGTCACGTGTGTGGTTCATAAAATCGAGTCCGATAAGAGCCGGATATTTCCCTGTATTAGTATATAGCCATTGGGCTTCTTCAATGGCATTAAGACTCATCGTTCCCGAGAGGATATTTTTCCCAAAATTATTCATCAGGTAATAAAATAACCGCTGGGTTTCAATCATCGGATCAGCAGTTGCCAGCTGATAAGGAATTGTAACAACAATTTCAGGATCGTTGTCCGGTTCAATACGAATATAGTCAACCAGGAACCAGCCCCAGTTTTTGATTATCTCAATAGCGTTGTTGCCTGCCCTCAGGCTAACCATGCCAAAAGAGACCTCCGCAAAGTAAGAGGACCCTGGAAAAGTAACCTCGGTAGCGTTTCCGTTTATACTGATATTGTTGATTTTTTCACCGTTGGGAGCGGCATATCCGATGTATAAATCATAATTACCGTCTCCGGTGAGTGCAAAATTTATGGCTACTTTGTCGCCATTGTTTTCAAACTGGCCAATATACCCGCTGCCGGAATAGCCGGGCTGTGAATTCTGAACAGTTACTGTTCCGGTCAGCACTCCATCTTCTGCTTCGTATTTTGTTTCCTGTGCGTCCACGAAATTTACACCGAATGCCAGGAAAAGCAAAAAGCAATATACAGGAGACAGCCTTCTGATCATTAAATGGTGCATTTTTTATCTGAGTTCTATTCCTGAATCTTTGAATTTCAGTGATTAAATTGTGTAAATCAGTTTTTGAAATGTATACCTGAATAATAAAATAAGGGGCTATCTTAAGTACTTGGTCTTAATAAGATAACCCCTTGTTATTTAAAACCCTAACTTGCAATTCAATTTATAATTCGTCTTAAGGTGCCAGTTCAAAACGCATATTGTCCATATATAAACCTGAAATATCAACATCCCCGTCAGCATACCAGAAATTAATGCCCCATTCTCCGTCGGCTGGTATTGGATCTGGCAAACCAGAGGTAGAAAGATCGTAGGTTACAGTAATCCATCCATTTGTTGTTTCGCTTGCTGTTGACATGCCAAATGCACCAAGATCAATTCTGTTTCCGCCAAATTCCATTTGGAAATGTACATTGGTTGTTCCAAACGGTTTTGTGATGTTGATGTCTATTTTAAACAAATGAGTTGCGGGATCAACTGAAGGAAATGTGTACCAATTATTTCCCCACAACCATGCCCAACCGTTTAAAGCAGAAGCTGTTCCATGTATATAGTTGCCGAAATATGCATCAGCAGGATCGCTTATTACTTCAATATTTCCACCCCAATTACCTGGTATATCAGCATTTTCACAATCAGTAATCATTAAGCTTGGATCGGCAACAGGATCAGTTGTTCCAAAAAATAATTCAGGTAACAAACCTTCTTCACCTTCGTAGGTTATCATTGTTATATTTCCTATACCAAAAGTTACCGATGCTGGAACGTATACCTCAACTTTCGTGTCGGATTTAGAACCATAAGCCGTAGCGGTTACATTGCCGGGGAAAACCAGCTCTTTTATTAAGAGCATATTGGTTCCGTTAATGGTCAATATGCTGTCAGGAGTACCATTACTCTCTGTAAATGAAGTTATTGTAGGCAGGTTTGAGAGTATAGTAAGGGTATCTGTCGATTCAACTTCTGTCCCGTTTTTTGCCACTAGCGTAATTACTCCTTTTTTGGCGCCGACAGGTATGGTTACGATCAATTGGTTAGCTGTACTTCCGCCACCGATAGTACCAGAAACTCCACCGGAAAACAATACAGATTTTACAACATCCAGATCAGTTCCGTCAATCGTAATGTCTGTTTTAGCTTTGGCAGAAGCAGGACTGAATGATGTTAATACCGGATCGATCATGGTAAGGGCGGGACCGGTAACTTCTTTTATCGCAAGTGTAACAAATTTTACAACACCACTGACTGCATCTTCCGGTATGGCTACTTCAATCTGGGTGCCAGTGCCTCCTGATATGATTTCACCTTCTTTATCGCCACCAAAAATCACCTGATCCACCAAATCAAGATTTGTACCGGTAACAGTTATATTGTCTCCGTTTTTGACTGTGGTAGTGGCAATGCTGACGGTTGGTACAACCATTATCAGAACACTGGCTGATTCCACATGAATACCTGATGCCGGGATTAATACTAATGTTCCATCCTGCGCATCATCTGGGACATTTACGGCAATAGTACCCTCACTTGCAATAAATGCAGTGTCTCCCAGCTTCTTGTTACCACCAAAAACAATTTCCTCTACCAGATCCAGGTCCGAACCTGTAACGGTCAGTTGTGTACCTGCCTTTACCGGATTCGGATTAATTGAAGAAATTACAGGAAGTTTTACCATTAAACTGTCTGTGGAATAGACAATAATAGGATCATCATTTCCATTCGAAACTGCGATCAACCCTGATTGTGCAGCAGCCGCTACATGCAGCGTAATTTGAGAACGACTTTGACTGATAAATAGAGTATCTCCCACAGCAACACGATCGGTAAATATCACTTCCTTCACCAGGTTCAGGTAATCACCGGTTATAGTAAGTACAGAGTCAGCTTTAACCGTAGTCGGAGAAAAACTTAGAATAGATATTGGTTCTGAAAAACCCAGCGGGGTCTTGGTGGTGATGTCACCCTGGGGCGTTTTAAGCACAACCAGGCCCTCAATAGCATTTTGAGGAACAGTTATGGTCAGCAACGCTGATGTCTTGGTACCAAATGTTGTTATTTCGATATCACCAGGTAACATCACAGATGTAACCTTGTCAAGGTTTATACCGATAAACCTCAGTTCTGCCCCACGAGCAACAGGCATCGGACCATAACTACTTAAAACTATTTTACCTCCGTCCCCGTCATCATCCTTTTCACATGATGTAAGAATTATGCTGACACTTACTATACACATTACCGCGAATAGCAGACCATATATTATAGAATTTATGAATTTTGTTTTCATGTTAAGATTTTTAGATATCGTAAACTACTAGTTTATAGGTACAATACGTATATTATCAATACATATATTAGGAGTACAATCAGTTCCTTCAACACCTCCGTTAAAAACAAAGAAAGTGAGTCCCCTAAGCATATCTTTGGTAAGAGGATTTGCGCATGTACCTCCGGTAGGTGTGCGATTAAATCGACTTAAAGGAATAGTTACTGTTATCCAACCATCTGTATCATAGGTTCCGGTTTCCTGCCAGGGTATCCATAACCCTCTGGGCACACTTTCATCAGCAATATAGCTATTGGTTCCATTTATATCGTATCCGGTAAAAATCATTTGCAATGCTGATGCCTTCCAGTCTTCAACCACATTACATTCAAATTTAATTGCCGCATTTGCAATACTACCGTCATAAAGCGGTACATCCGGTCGTCCATTTGCAATAGGCCAAAGATTAAAACTGAAATGATCCTCATCCCATGTTGAGCCGGCCCCTCCGGTCATAGTTCCCTGAAACCTTACATAGTTGCCACTGATAGGATCAGGGTCAGAGTTGGCAATAACACCAGAGCGCCAACCACCTGCAGCTGTTAAAACATCAAAATCCAATACATAATTTCTGTCATCACGAAAGTAGAATTTTGAACGTGAAGAACCATAAATCGATTTTACCTGTATCGGCCCAATAGCTGAACCAACCGGAACAGTCACTTCAATTTCGGTCAGACTTACCTTTGTTACGGTAGCTTCCAGATTGCCGGGAAAAACTACTTCAAGTGGTGAACCCGGATCGTCAATAAAGTAATTACCCTGAATTACTGCGGTTCCGCCATCTTCCACAAATTCACATAGCATGGAATTAACAGCAGGTGGCGGAACATCAACGCCAAAATCAAAGCTGAATGTATCTGCCTTGTGACTGCAGATCAACAACATTTTATTCGTTACCGTACCTGGAATTTCACCTGGTATCATAACAATGATTGAAGTACTGGTAATTAAACTTGTGTTTAACATAGCAGACTGATCATTGAACCATATTTCTTTTACATCTTGCAGGTTCTCACCAACGATAGCAATGATATTCCCCATATATGCGTGGGTAATCAGTGAATCGGATTTATCAGGATCAGTCATACGAATATAACTGATTGAAGGGTTTCCACCACTATCAGCATCGTCCTTTTCGCAAGCCTGGAAAAGGCAGGCAGAAATAAGGGTGGTCAACATTATCAATGTTAATACTCCTGTATGATTATTTATATATTTTTTCATAATCTGAATTACTTTTTGGGATTATAAATTAATAGCCGATGGAATTAAAATCAAAAGGAACCGGATCTTCTGTTAAATGAGAATTCATTGTAAGATCAACGTCAGGAAACGGCAATGTGAACTTGTCGTCATTGGTAACACTTAGCTTATAAGAATTGACGGTAACTTCTGACTGATCTGCTTCACCATCGTAGTATTCCCTCAGGTTATTCCAACCTCCTCTTTCCTGGACACTTAACCATTGTTTGGCCAGTTCGGGCTTGTAATAGTGGAGACGAACATAGTCGTACCAGTTATCGCCTTCGCAAGCCAATTCTTTTCTTCGTTCATTAAAGATATCCTTGAAAGTAAAAGAACTTACATCCATATAATTGGAGATGGACCTGCGACGAACAGCGTTGAAATAGTATAAAGCTTCGGGATCGGATGTCTGATCATTATTACCCAGAATGGCTTCTGCATAGATCAGATAAACATCGGCTAAACGAATAAGATGAGTAGATAAGGCTGTGCCCATAACTACTGCCGGACTACCGTATTCAGCCGTATGATCTGCATTGTTTCCAACAATGTGTTTTACACAATTCGCCCCTGTAGCGCAACCGAAAACAGCGCCTGCAACATTATTATTATCATCCCATGTTGCTGTAAAACCACCTTTGTCTCTCCAGAAGTAAGGATAATAATCGCTGTACATCATCATTGTTGCTCTGCGGCGTGCATCTGTGTTATTGCGTATCATACTGCTGGCAGTATCTCCAAAAAGCCGTTGCAGATCGATAGTGGGACCAACCCATGTACCCCATGAATCAGCAAGACCTGTAAAGTTATTAAGAGCCAAATCCGATTGTTCGCTATTCTGTGGTGTCCATGGATCACGTATATTTACCCATTGCCACGAAAGCAGGTTTTCAGGATTGCGGTTTCCTGTAGAAATACGGAATAAGTTTCTGTAAACCGGTTCAAGGGTAGCACCGCTGCCATCAATTACTTTCTTTGCATAAACTCTTGCACTGTCCAGATCAGATTGTAAACGGCTACCGCTTTGGCCCCAACCTGAGCGGGTCAGGTATACTTTTGAAAGCAATGCATAAGCCGAATATTTGCTAACGCGGCCAGGATCGTTGGTCTCAGGAAGCAATGCAATAGCTTTGTTCAGTGTTCGTACGATGTATTCGTAAACATCTTCCACCCTGTTTTTATAAAGCGATGTGGCAGTACCGGCCCCAATAATATCACTGTTGTTGTGAATAATCGGAACGGCTCCCCAGCAGCGCACCAGGAAAAAATAGGCCATTGATTTCCATACCATTACTTCTCCTGTAACCGTATTTTTGGTTATTTGGCTGACATCGTCTCCGGCTTTGGTTGCGATATTTTCAATTACTGCATTTGCATGTCCGTTAACCAGCCATAGTGAATTCGATGCATCATTTAGCTGAGCATTTGAAGAAGTCAGGATGAGGGATTGAAAAACATCATCAGTAGCATAATAAATGTTACCGGCCATTACATCGCCTATTCTTACCCAGCCACGCTGAAAGTCATACCAGGGGGCATTATAAAGCACATTAGCGGCCTGGAAACACTGTTCATCAGTTTTATAAAAACTATCAATAGTATAATTATCTTCAACCGGACGATTGAGAAATTCTTCGCAGGCACTTGCAATCACAAGTATTGCAATGAGCACTGTTATTTTATTCAGATATGATAAATACTTCATAGTCATTATTTTTCAGGATTTAAAAAGTAAGGTTTACTCCGAGGGAATAAATGCGAGAAGTCGGATACCGACCATTATCTATACCAAATACGTTATCGTTAGCCTGGCTGATTCCCACTTCGGGATCTAAACCCGAATAATTAGTAATTGTCCACATATTCTGAAGATTGATATACACTCTTAGACTACTGATACCTACTTTTTGTATCAGGTTTTGCGGAAGCTTATAGCCAAGAGTTATATTCTTGAAACGAAGATATGAGCCATCTTCGATATACCTGTCAGATATGCGCATATTTTCGTTTGGATCGCCTGATATAGCACGTGGTACAGTAGTTCCCTGATTTGCAACCTGAACATTGTCAATATCATCGAACCAGTTGTTAATGGTTGTTCCGTAACTGTTTATAAAAGGATATACTTTGTCCGGATCAATAGATTCAAGTTTAGCCCTGTCGACAGCAATTCTCAACTGGTTTCTGTACTGATTATCCATTCCGCTTAAACTCCTGCCTACATAATTCAATATTTTGTTGCCGTAAGAGCCATTCAGGTATACAGTTAATTCAACTCCTTTGTAACTGAAAGTGTTATTGAAGCCAAAAGTAAATTTAGGAAGTGGAGATCCCAGACTGGTACGGTCATATTCATCGATTATACCATCGGGAACACCATTGGGACCTGACAAATCAGCAAATTTCAAATCTCCGGGCCATATGGTTGTACGCTGAATGTTGCCATCAGAAGGATATGCAGCCTGCTGCGGACTGTTCAGAATATCTTCCTTATCCTGGTAAACTCCCACAACTTTGTATCCGTAAAAATTATACAGCGGGTCTCCTATTTCTGTTAAGCTAACCAAGTCTGTCCACTGTCCATATCCTTCGATATGTGCTGCCGGTGTTCCATCTAGTCCCAGCAGTTTGTTTTTGTTAAGGGTAAATTGCAGATCGTTTGTCCATTCGAATTTACCGGAAAGAGGACGGGTGTTAAGCGATATTTCAATTCCCTTGTTTTCAATCTTGCCAAAATTGCCATATGGCGGATCCAGACGAATCGAAACATTACCTCTGGTTCCCATATAAGAAGGCAATTGCATGGGCATCAACATGTCAGTTGAGGTCTTTTTGTACAGGTCAACAACGAGGGCTATACGGTTTTTAAGAAAACCAAGGTCGATACCAAGATTTACCTGTTCCTGCTTTTCCCATGAAATATAGGGATTAGCAATGTTTAACTGTCGGAAACCCATTCCCAGATTGGATGGCATTCTGGAAATAGCCGCCCCCCAACGATATCCCCCAATGTTTTGGTTTCCTGTCTGTCCCCAGCCGGCACGAATCTTAAAATTATTCAGAATACTTTCAAAGTTTTTCATGAACGGCTCACTGGATATCCTCCATGAAGCTGCGAAAGCATGGAATGGAGCCCAGCGATTCTTAGGACCAAAATTTGATGATCCGTCATAACGGAACGTATATGTTGCAAAATACTTGTCATTGTATGCATAGTTCGCACGAGCAAAGAATGAGGCCAGAGCGCCACTACCGGTTCCTGTATTTATTGCCATTGTCAGCGGATCTCCCAATCCCGGTTCCTGTATATCATTGCTGGTCAGGTCACTGCTTGTTCCTTTCACATATTCATATCCGTATTCCGATACTTCCTGACCCAACATAGCAGTAACATTATGTTTCTCCAACTGCTTGGTATAGGTTAAATAGTTCTTTAATTGCCAGAAATAGTCAGTTCTGGTATTTTTTGAGGCAGAGTTTACGTCATTTATACGATTGCCGTACTGGTATGTAGGAACAAAATGATATGCATTGGCAAATGTCATGTCACCGCCAATTTCGGAACGAAGCGTAAGTCCTTTTATAAATGTGATATCCGAATATATATTTCCATTCAGGTTGTTCTTTTTCAAAATGTTTGTTTCGTCCAAAGCTTTTGCAATAGGATTTATCGTTCCTGCAGCCCCTTCATAAGTAATACCGGCCCATGAACCGTCTGTATTTCTTACTGGAATATCAGGTGTTGTTATTACGCCAACACTTATAATACCCTCTGTACTATTATTGAGTGTGAGATGCTCTTTTGTCTTGGAAAACAACACCTTACTACCCAGCTTAAACCACTTTTTAAGCTCAGCATCTATGTTTACACGACCGGAATACCTGTCAAAGTCTGTTCCTACCAGTGTTCCTTCCTGTTTAAAATAGCTTCCTGAAACATAGTATTTAACAATGTTAGAACCTCCGGTTGCACTGAGTTGATGACTCTGCATAGGAGCTGTTCTGAACATTTCATTTTGCCAGTTTGTTCCTTCTCCAAGCAGGGAAGGGTCAAGCAATTCTTCTCTCGGATCTTTGCCTGCAGTTTCATTGGCCCAGTCGGTACTGTAACTGGCGAATTCACGCAGGTTCATTACATCAAGCCGGCTGACCTGTTCTTGAACACCATATAAACCATCATATGAAAAACTTGCTTCACCGGTCTTTCCGATTTTTGTAGTTATCAGTACAACTCCGTTTGCACCACGCGAACCATAAATAGCAGTTGCAGAGGCATCTTTCAAAATTTCTATTGAAAGAATATCATTGGGATTTATAGAAGATAAACCGGAAAATGTTTGTACTGATCCATTACCTAAAGCATCGCCCAAACCGACATCATGTCCGCTCTGGCTCACGTTTTGTATAGGAACGCCATCAATTACATAAAGCGGTTCGGCAGCCTGAGGTCTCAAAGTTCCTTGTCCTCGAATTCGAATGGATACTGATCCCCCTGGTTGACCTGAAGTATTTATAGCGGTTACACCTGCTGCCCGTCCCTGCAGAGCCTGATCAAGGCTGGAAACAATTGTTCCTTTTAGCTGATCTTCGGATACTGAAACACTGGCACCTGAAAGGTCGCTTTTTTTTGCGGTACCATATCCGATTACGACCACTTCGTCAAGTTTTTTCACATTTTCAGTTAAGGTTATGCTGATCGATGATTGACCGTTAACCGGGGCTTCCTGTGCTATATATCCTATAAAGGAAAATACAAGTACAGCTTCCGGACCAGATACATTGATCGAAAATTCACCGTTCATATCCGTGACTGTTCCGTTCAATGTGCCTTTTTCCACCACATTGACACCAGCCATGGGTTGTCCGTCCATAGCAGACGTGACCATACCTTTAACATTGACTTCCTGCAATTTATTTGCTGATTTTGTAGGAGTGATCACAACAAGATTGTTATCAAGCATTGTATATCCGATTTCTGCTTTTCCTAATGTTTGTTTAAGAATAGCTTCAACAGAAAGATTGTTTACATAGATTGTAACAGTTTTGTTTTCAACTGTTTCATTTCTGTAGAGAAACCGGAATCCACTCTGCTCTTCAATTGCACGAAATAAACTTGTAACTGGTTCGTTTTTCATGGACAAAGTTAATCTTGTCGTCTGAGAATAGCTACTCGCAGTGACCTGCAAGATTCCAAGAGTTAACAATAGCGTTGTCAGTTTCATAATTAATAGGCTTATTTTTGCACGCATTAATAAATATAATGGATGCCCATTTCGAGGTTTTTTCATAAATTTGTTAGGATTAAGGTTATTAATATTACTTTAACCAATTGATTTGAAATCGGGAAATGTGACAGCATTTTCCGATTTCTTTTGGATTAGATTGTCGTGGTTTATGTCATAGTTGTTTTGGTTTTAAGTTTTTATATTCAGGGTTAGTTTCCTTTATAAATACTAATATTGTTTTTATCTATGGTATAGTTTAAGGGTGTGGCCAGTTTAAGTGCTTTCATGACCTGTTCAATATTTTCCTTTTCAAATATTCCGGTATAACGATAGTTGTTTATTGCCTGATCTTTAATTACGATTTTTACATTATACCATCGTTCAAGCTTAACAGCAAGACTTTCCAGTCTCTCATTCTTGAAGATCAGTTTTTGATCTTTCCATGATGTATACAATACGGGATTGACCTTTTCAATTAATTCCCCGGATTGAGGTTGTTTTGGTTGTATTTGTTGTTTCTTAAGATTTTTTTCAACATTAATCTCACTGGAAGATTTGATATACGTAGCTTTTTGATTGGGATGAAGTTCAATGATTTTATTGTGTCCGTGGAAAGGATTTAATTCTTCAATTTCAACTTTACCGGTAACCAGGGTAGTTTCAATCGTTTTTTCCGTGGGATACGACTTTACATTAAATTTAGTGCCAAGAACTTTTACCCTGACAGAAGATGTATTTACTATAAATGGTTTTCTTGCATTTTTAACCACATCGAAAAATGCTTCGCCTTCGAGGAATACTTCCCGTGCAGGTGTGTTTGTAAACTCCGTATATTTCATCCGGCTGCCTGAATTGAGCCAGATATTCGTACCATCAGTTAGTATTAAATGACTTTTTGAACCGAGGGGTACATAAATTTCATTTGCAGAAACTTTTACAGTTTGTATATAAGACCGATTGTATCCGAAAAAATACCACGCAGCTCCCAAAGCAAATAAGAAAACAGCAGCATACTTTAACAGAGGTTTTATAATAGTATGGATTTTCTTTTTGTTTTGTGATAAATTAGCGAAATCAACATCATGAGCTTTGAGATTTAATTTTTCCCTTAATAGATTAAATGATTCTTCAGACTTCCTCTCCGGATGGTCTGCGTGAGACTCATCCCATATCCTGTAGAACCATGCTGTGACGTGCTCGGGATCCTTGTCATGATTAATACTTTCGAAAAGATGATTTAATTCATCACCTTCTAACTGACCTTTTATATAAAGATCCAATAACTCATCAATTCTTAAAAAATGTTTCATTTTATTTGTCTTTCAATAATGATTACACGCAAAAAGTAATTTTCCGTGATTTGAATTGTAAAAAAAATATTGATTTATTGTATTCTCGAATAATTGCAGAAATATAAACACTATACCAACTTCCGGAACTGGTTTCTGAGAAAGTTCAGGGCACTCCTGATTTGCGTATCAACAGTGTTTTCCGATATTTTCAACTTTGTAGCGATCTCTTTATACGTCAGGCCTTCATCCCGGCTGAGCAGGAAAACCTCTTTACGGCGTCGGGGTAAACTGTCGATCAATTTCTCAATTGTGATTGAAAGATGCCTGGAGTTGTATTCATCCTCCACCGAAGGTCCATTACCATGATTCTCTGAAACGATGTATTCCCTGTAAACCTGTTCATTTATTTTTTTCCTGATAGTGTTATATATTTTGTTTTTGGCAATTTTAAAAAGGTAACCACTGAATGATTTTTCTTCGTCAAGACGTTTTCGTGTTTCCCATATTTCCATAAAAACGTTCTGAACGATGCCTTCGGATTCATCCCTGTCCTTTAGGATTTTTTTACTAAAATGGTATAACTTCTTATGGTATTTAAGAAACAATTGTTTAAATGCCTCATCATTTCCCTGTTTAAGCTGGCAAACAAGTATTTTTTCGTCGGGGGAAGGCATGTCTGAAAAGGATTATTTAGAACAATATTACTAAAAAATGCAGCATAATCTAAATGATAATTATACTGGCTTGTTTCCTGCCGGGATCCATTTGTTTTAAGAATTTAGCTGATTGAATGATCTGATGCAGTTTACTCATAAAAAAATATTTATCGCTTTGGTCATGACTGGCAGGGATGGCAGGTCCACATGAATGCTATACCAGACCGGTCTTAATACTTATTCAATCGAATTTCTGATTCTTTTATTTTTTTAAAAAAAATTGTAAATTCGAAAGAGTGATCACCCTTAATGAGCTTATTTTTGACTTTTCAATAAAATCTGTTTTCTTTGCAATGAAATTGGTAAAATCAACCGCTGAAAAGAATAACTGTCATGAATAGGGCAAAAGCCGATACTGAAAACCTGAAAAACCGCAATAAGAAACTGTTGAGTTTTTTTACGTCAAAGGGACTGAATGTTCGCATTGTGGGCGAAAAAGATCCGATGATCATTCTCGATGATAAGTTCCTGCTTTCCTGTTTCATCAATGGTACAACCCTGCATTTTTTGAAATCTCCCGGTTCCGGTACAGTCGTCAAATCGGTGAATCTTACTAAAGATGTATTTTTTACCGATTATGAGCTCGACGAAATTCTGAGTATATGTGAACATCTGCCGGTTTACCAGTTAAAGCTGGTGAATTCGGATATGAAACTTGTCGGGTTCAATATTTCAGATGATGAAGATGATGAACTGGCCCGCAAGTACCCTGTTTTTGCGCTGCACCGACCCTTCATCTATGTCGATCCTGAAAAGGCAAAAAAAGTGCATGAAAATCTCACCAACCAGGGATATGATATTGAAATAATTTAGTGTGAGACCAATATAGAAGCATAGTTGTGATAAAGCAGGCTTTTGAAAATTTCAGTATACGTTTAGTGTTCATGTCAACTGATAGGTTATTGAATATCCTCGCTTGTTCTATGCTTGTTTGTGGTTATAATATATACTTGTTTTATGCCACTAAGTCATGAAGGCTCAAAGGAGTCGCAAAGAATCGCAGTTTAAATAATTGATATATAGATATATAATATACATTTTTAGTTTGATATTCACCATGATTTAAGAAATAGCGAACCTTATTGTCATTATCTGTAATAAGTTAATTACCAGGTATACAATATAGCCATACCATACCAGTATATCGCATTAAGATCAGGAATACATATTATTATTTTGCTTCTTTTCTTCCCAGTGAACCCTGAACTCCGAAGGAGAACATAAAAGGCTGGTAGTTGAATTCAACCTTGCTTGTGTTCACCGGAAGCGAGAATCCGAGCTGTATATACATCTTTACAGGTTTTGCACCGAATTTAATTGTAGCAGCAGGCTCCACGAAATACCCCGTATTCTGGTTGTGTTCCTGACTGATATTCAACATGACAATCCTTGCAGCTAAACTTCCTTCGGCATAATCCGATGTAAACCCTATCGATGGCTGGATAAAGATCCTGTAATAGCTCACATTGGAATACGATCTCCAGAAAATGTTGTCAAATTCAGCCTGGATCTTTCCAATACCATACCCGCCATAGATCTCAAATCTTCCGTTTTTTTCAAAATTGGTATAATAACCTGGTGCCATCTCAATAAACTGGTGTTTATGAAAATCATCTGTTGAATCTGATGTACGGTTGGCAAAACTCCCGTTAATCATTATTCCGAAATGATCAGTAATACCCAAAGCTATCTGGGGATCTATCCCCGAAGTACCGGTAGCTAACGATGCATGAAATTCGCCGGCGTTACTCAGCAGTGGCGTATTGACAGCATTGGGAACGTAGGCCGGGGCACAGCCATGAAGAATAAAAATAAACACGGGCAGTATAATTGCCGAAATGAATACATTCCTTTTTATACCCATATTCGTTAGAATTTAAGATGACCGGGTCAGTATACCTGATTCTGCAATAAAAGTTATTTAAAAGCCGTCAGAGAATGTTGATGATTATTTCTCCAAACCTTCAAATGCAATGGCATTAATTAACAAAATGCAGAGCATATTCCCCCGGTTTAATTAGAATACAAGCCGGTTTACTTTATACACAAAATCATCATAAATTCTGCAATTTAAGACAAATTATTCAGCGAAATGCATTAAATTTAGTATAGTTGATAAAAGCCCGGATGAGAACAATCATTGTTGTCGGCGTATTTATTTTTACCACCCGGTTCATCTATTCTCAATATGACCGGATATCGTTTTCAAAGATTACCACCAGCGACGGACTGTCCAATAACTGGGTGCGTGATATTTACCAGGATCAGAAAGGATTTATGTGGTTTGGGACAAGAGACGGACTAAACCGATATGATGGATATACCTGTAAGATATACAGGCCGGGATATTTTAAAGATATAACGTTGGGTGATATTGCTGTAAATACTATGCTTGAAGTCGATGGATGGTTATGGGTGGGAACCGATATAGGGTTGTTCGTTTATGATGCACCGGAAGATAAATTGGTACCTTTGCCGACTCCGAAACAATTGTCAGTTACCTGTATCTTACAGGATAGCAGGCAACAGGTTTGGCTTGGAACACATGCCGGTTTATACCGGTATACCATCCGGGATAGCACATGGAACCATTATGTGAACAATCCGAATGATTCGAAAAGTATTAGCAACGGCTATATCACCAGACTTTTCATGGATTCTGAATCGGATCTTTGGATAGGTACACAGAACGGATTAAACCTCTACCGGGATAGTTCGGACTCTTTTATTTCGTATTTTTTTGCTGATCCGGCTGATATTGGCCTTGAAAACGATGTTATGGCTATCGCCAAAGATAATAAGAACAGGATATGGCTGGGGTCAACCCGAAAAGGATTATATGTGCTGGTTCAAGATGAAGATGGGAATGCACGCTTTAAAAAAGTGTTGCCGGGGGCGATCCTCGATCTTATGATTGACAGGCAAAACATATTGTGGATAGCCAGGGGAGGAAATCTTGGACTCGAACGAATGCATCTTAATGATTTTTCGTTGGAGAAAGACCCGGCAACTGAACATTATGCGCTGAACAGGGCTGATCCTGCAAGCCTCAGTGATAATTCTGTCTTCTGCCTTTACCAGGATCATCTCAATGATATCTGGATAGGGACATTCGAAGGGGGCGTGAACTATTACAGTCCCAGGGCAAAAAAATTCAAAATAGTCCGGGAAACATACGACAACCACGAATCGATCAGGAGCAATCTGGTAAATTCCTTTTTCGAAGAAAAGGATTTTTTCTGGATAGGTACCGAAGGAGGGCTGGACCGGTTGAACAAAAACACAGGCAAATACAGCCATTATGAATATGATTTATCAAATCCTTCCAGCATCGGGGGTAATCCTGTTTATGCTATCCTTAAGGATACTAAAGGAAACTTATGGGTTGGCACATGGGCAGGGGGACTGAATTTATTTGATTATGAAACCGAAACGTTCAAAAGGTTCTTGGCCGATAAGAAGCCGGGTTCACTGAGCAATTCCAGTATTTTTTCAATATATGAAGACAGTAGGGAAAATTTATGGATCGGAACCATCGGAGGTGGTCTTGATCGTTTTGATTACAGCACTGAGACCTTTATTCATTATCTGCATGATGATAATGATCGTTCCAGCCTCGATAATAACTATGTTCACAATATTATTGAAACCAGCCGTGGAAAATTATATATTGCCACCAGCAATTCCCTGGAACAATACAATTATGAAAGCGATAATTTTATCCATTACCCTCATTTCGTACTTGATTCTGCAACACATGCCGGGGAAATCATCTCGATATTTGAAGATAGCAGGAAAAACCTATGGATAGCCACCAATGCGGGACTTGAAATATTTGATGAGAAGTGGAATATTTTCATACCGTATATCCTCGACAGGTCAAAACTTCACGGTACCATACAGAGTATCCTTGAAGATGATCACAGAAACCTTTGGATAAGTACAAATAAAGGGATCTCAAAAATCGAACGGGGTATATTTACTCCGCAACCAGCAATTTTGGTTGACTTCACTGTAGAGGACGGAATTGCAGGCAATGAATCCATTAAACGATCGGCGTATAAAAATAAGGACGGAATATTGTTTTTTGGATCATCCACAGGATATACCTATTTTCATCCTGACAGTATATTGCTGAATACTATTGTGCCCAATGTGGTAATCACCGGGTTCAATACATTATCTTCCACGCCCGATGAAAATGTAAAATATGCCACCATTGCACAAAATATAGAAACGCTTGACAGGTTGGAGTTATCGTATCGCAATTCGGATTTTATTATTCAATATTCGGCGCTGAATTTTCTGAATTCTGTAAAGAATCAATACCGGTACAAGCTTAAAGGATATGATAAAAACTGGATAGATGCAGGAAACCAGCGGGCTACAACTTATACCAACCTTAATCCCGGTAAATATACATTTTTGGTGATGGGGTCGAATAACGATCTGAAATGGAGCCTGCAACCCAAAAATCTTGAGATCGTGATACATCCGCCGTGGTGGCACACACGGATGTTTGAGATATTGATATTTCTTATCCTGGTATCAGCACTTTATTCGTTTTACCGGATCCGTATTTCACTGCTTAAGAAACAAAAGGAGTTGCTTGAAGAAAAAGTAAAAGAACGTACCCATGAACTGAATGAGAAGAATACACTGCTTGAAGAAAGAACAGAGGAGATCACGCTTCAGAATGTTGAGCTATCCCAACACAGAAATCATCTTGAAAAATTAATTGATGAACGTACAAGGGAACTAAAAGCAGCCAAAATAAAAGCAGAACAGTCAGACAGGCTCAAATCGGCATTCCTGGCCAACATGAGCCACGAAATACGAACTCCCATGAATGCGATTGTTGGATTCACATCACTTCTTGGTGAAAAATATGTAAATGATGAAGAAAGAATTAAGTTTATCGATATTATCACTAAAAGCAGCAAAGCTTTACTGATTCTTATCAACGAAATACTCGATATTTCAATGATTGAAACCGATCAGCTAAAACTGTACATCAATACGTTCGATGTAAATGAAATTCTAAGGGAACTTGAAAGCTACTATCAAATCAATAATCATAAAGATCTTGAAATTACATTTATACAGGAAGGTGTCAGAAAAGGGGATCTGATGCTAAAAAATGATCCTGTAAGGTTTCGGCAGATACTTACCAATCTGATCAACAACGCGGTAAAATATACAGAATCGGGTTATGTATGGTTCGGGTACGAGATCCTTGACGATCACGTGAGATTCTTTGTATCTGATAGCGGAATCGGGATTGACCCGGTTCATTTCGATAAAATATTTAATCATTTTTATAAAGTCGATACCGGATATGACAAACTTTATCGCGGAACAGGTCTGGGACTTTCTCTCTGCAAAAGACTGGTTTACCATATGGGTGGCGAAATTTGGGTCGAATCGGCTCCGCAGTCAGGTTCCGTATTTTATTTTACACTCCCCTTTGAAAAACTTGCCCAAACTTCTGAAAAAGAAGAATACAGCCCTTTAGAATTCGATAAATATGCAGGCAATACAATAATTGTGGCCGAAGATGAACCCGATAATTTCCAGCTTATCAAAAGCATACTTAAACCATACATAACCAATATTATATGGGCAAAAAACGGCCGCGAAGTTATTGATTATCTTGAGAAAGAGCGCTTTTCGAGTACTTTCCTGGTTCTTATGGATATAAAAATGCCGGTACTCGACGGGTATGAGGCGACCAAAATAATCAAATCCAAAACCAATGCCATTCCGGTAATTGCATTAACCGCTTATGCACAGGTTAACGACAGGGAAAAGATCATGGCAGAGAAATTTGATGATTATATCGCGAAACCGTTTAAATCGGAGACTCTGCTTAGAATACTTGCAAAACATATGAAAAAGTAAGTGCATTTCGGTTTCATTATCTCCTATCCGGATTTTATCCGGGCGTGTGACTCACACCATTCGCATGAATTTTCAGAATCCAATTTAATTGTCAGATTGTAAAGATTTGATGATCAGTTAATAATCGTTCGGATCCCAGTAATAAGTGATTCCCGGTTCAAAAAAGACCGCTTGCGGTCTAGGGAAAACGCCTGCTCAGGCATCTTATAATTACAAGCAAAAAAGTGTACATTTTCATAGTTACTATTGAGTGGATTAATTTAGGTTAGTGTTGGTGAACTGGGCATTTCCAAAGAGTAATCTGCTAGATCAGGTTGGTTATAAACAGGTGAAAACCCTATGAGTTTCGGAAATGCCCTTTCCTATATATACAGGATATCGGAATGCAGCGTAGGTCCCGCGATGGTATGCGGCATGCAGGTTGTTATAGGAGTAATCAGTGTTCAGTAATCAGTTAAAATTCATATTGTTAGGTGGTTAATCGAATAAAAGTAAAAAGTACTTTTATTCGATTTATTTCTGCACGCATCTGTGAAAAGCGTTTTCTGAAACAGGAATATGATGAAGATCCTTTGTTATCAGCGCTGATTACTGGTTACTGATTACTGCATACCTGTTCCGCCAGCCTTCCGGATTCCTTGTCGCTGGCCTGCTATTGCAGTATATATGAATGATGGATTTCATCAGTATCAAGGACTATTTAAAAAAAATCCTACCTTTGCCTTTTTACCGAAATCATACCATAATTACTGTATAAATTATGAATGCCTGTGAAATATATGCCCCGACTATATACCTTACAGCGCTATTTATCGCTGCCTGCACATGTACCCGTAACATCTCACCTGCAGGAAACCTGGCAGATGAAATGAAATATTCATTGAAAAATGAACTGCTGAATGCCTGGTATCCGCGAACAATTGACACAATATATGGCGGATTTCTCAGCGATTTTACCTTTGACTGGAAGCCTGAAGGACCTCAGGACAAAATGATCGTAACCCAGACCAGGCATATATGGACAGCCACAAAAGCATCGCAATTTTTGCAGGATACATCCTACCTCCAAATTGCAGAACATGGATTCCGGTTCATAAAAAATCACATGTGGGATGACCAGTATGGCGGATTTTATATGCTGAGGAACAGAAAGGGAGAACCTGCCGGTGGTGTCCATCCCGATGAAAAAACAGCATACGGCAATGCATTTGCCATTTACTCACTGGCGGCCTATTACGGAGTTACAGGTGATACGGCAGCCTTAAACCTTGCCATAGGAACCTTCCGCTGGCTCGATGAGCATAGTCATGAGCCGCGCTACAACGGGTATTTCAACCGGCTGATGCGCGACGGGTCTCAATATACCATGCAGGATTCCGACCCGGGAGCAACGGATCTTATTGATGCGCCATGGAAAGATATGAATTCTTCGATCCATCTTCTGGAGGCGTTTACTGAGCTTTATAGTGTGTGGCCCGACAACGGTTTAAGGGAACGGCTTCAGGAATTGCTGATTATCATAAGAGATATCATGATCACTGAAAAGGGTTACCTGAATTTATATTTCGAAAAAGACTGGAAACCTGTATCGTATCGCGATTCTTCAGAATCGGTACGCAAACGGCACGTAGCTTTTGATCATGTATCGTTCGGGCATGACGTGGAAACAGCCTATCTTATGCTTGAAGCATCACATATTCTTGGAATTAAACACGATTCTTTAACCCTGAATAAAGCCAAAAACCTGGTCGATCATGCACTCGCTAACGGATGGGATAGCCAAAAGGGTGGTTTTTACTATGAAGGGTATTATCTGAAGGGTTCAACCTCTGTTTCAATCCTTGATAATTCCAAGAACTGGTGGGTTCAGGCTGAAGGGTTAAATGCGTTGCTGCTGATGTCGAAGTTATATCCTGATGAAGAAAAATATTACCAGGCTTTTGAACATCAATGGCAATACATAAAACAGTACCTTATTGATCATAAATACAGTGGCTGGTATATCGAAGGACTGGATAACAGTCCGCAAATGGTCAGGGCACCTAAAGCATCAGTCTGGAAGATCAACTATCATAATTCCAGATCGCTGATGAACTGTATCCGTATGCTGAACAATAAAGACCCATTGACTCAATAATCGTGATTTTTATCATACATGATCACGTTAGGAAGGGTAACGAATATGCTTATGTATACCTGATTTTGTGTAGTATTTCATCTTATTGTTTAAACAGATTATATAATTAGCTGCTAATCAGAACTGAGATAATGTAAAATATTTATTTTGTATGTGCTGTTTCTCGGGATTTTATCGTATCTTTATGTTTCATCTGCACAATATGATTCTCTTATTTCATAATTTCAGTACTATGGATGTAGAAACAAAGACGCGTGTAATCAAAGTAATTAATAAAGTAACAGGCAAAGAAATTATAAATCTTGATCCCGATGATGATCTGAAATCCCAGCTGAACCTTGATTCAATACAAATTGTAGAGTTGTTCGCCTCGCTCGAAGCCGAACTGGGTGTGGAATTACCCCTCAGCATGATGACTGCGAAAACAGGCGGCGCATTCATGAAAATGCTCGACGAGCAGCTTACCCGTATCAAACCCTGATCAGAAGTATTGAGTTTTATTGTTTTTCTTGAATTAATTGTTGAATTATGACTGATTTTGGTTTGAGCAGAATGCTTAATTTCCGGTGTATTATTTTTAAGGGGATAAGGTACGATAAAATGGAGTTGAACAATGCCATAGATCACCTGGCGAACTATATTGACTCAAATATCCGTTCAGATTCTCCGTTTATCCTGATGACCGCATATAACCACATTAAATCGGTTATTGCCTATCATGCCATTCTGAGATCCGGTAAGATTGCCGCTGTACTTGATCCCGAATGGAAATCAATGGAAGTGGCAGAGGTCATCGATGATATTGATCCGGCAGCAATTCTGTTTATTAACAACAGCACCACCGGGTTCAACTATGAGGAAGAAGTAATTTTCAGGAGTTCAAAAAAATCGTTCATCATTTACTCCGAGCTCTCCGGTGTCTGTACACTTGCCTATACAAATGCCGAAGACGGCTATTCCAAAGGAGCCATGCTTACCGAAAAAAACCTGATGACAGAGGTTGATGCGATTATCAAAGCCAACCATCTTGATGAGCATTCAGTATCTTATTCCCTTCTTCCCTTTTCTCACTTATACGGTCTGGTGTTGGGTGTACTGGTATCAACCCACTCAGGCGGTGTTTCGGTGATTACCGAATTAAACCTGATGAAAATACAGGATACTCTCGATGAGGTGATGAAATATAAGGTCACGCACCTTTATTCTGTGCCGTCGGTATATTATATAATCAGCAAATCAGAAGGAGTCGGCTATCTTCTGAGAAATGTTAAGATGTGTGTTTCGGGAGGCAACAAGCTCACCTCATTTATTTTTGAAAATTTCTATGCCAAAACAAACCATAAGATACAGGAGGGATATGGACTCACCGAAACTTCGCCTGCATGTACCTTCAATTTTTCAGACGATGAACCCAATATTGAGAGTGTGGGTAGGCCTCTTGCTGATTCTGATATCCGTATTTTCGATGAAGATCAGAAGGAATGTGCTCCCGGCCTGGTGGGTGAGATATGCATTAAGGGTGACCTGGTATTTAAAGGTTATTTTAACCGGGAGGAAACAACGGAAAATGCCATGAGAAACGGCTGGTTTCATACCGGCGATAGTGGTAAGATTGACAAAGATGGATTGATATACTTCTGCGGATTGAAAAAAAACATGATCAATGTTGCAGGAAATAAAGTGTATCCCAAAAAACTGGAACGGATGATGATGGTGAATAAAAATGCTGTTGATGTTTCAATTTACAGTGAAGAGTCTGTTTTACAGGGACAAATTATATGCTCCAGGATGAGGTTAAACGATAACTCCATTAAAGCACAGGAAGAATACAAAAAATGGTGCCAGGAAAATATCAACAATATTACGCTTCCTAAAAGATGGCTATTTGAATAACTGAAAATATAAAAAGGAAAAAAGATGATAAGAAAACTAAAAAAAATTGCTTTAATTAATCCAAGTACATATTCTAATTCTGAAATACATATGTATGAAATGTACAAAAGAAATAAAAAAAATTATAAACCTTACCTTTCTCCCCCTCTAAATCTTATCACTTTGGCTTCAATTACTCCACAAGAAGTTGAAATAAAAATAATTGACGAACATATAGAGAAAATTGATTTCAATGAAAAATTTGATTTAGTGGGTATCACTGCTATGTCTCAACAAGCTTTTAGGGCATATAAAATTGCTCGAGAGTTTAAAAGAAAAAATATACCTGTAGTAATGGGTGGTATTCATGCCTCTGTTCTACCCGACGAAGCACTTAAATATGTTGATACAGTCATTATTGGAGAAGCTGAAGAGCAATGGAGCAATTATCTTAGAGACTTAAAAAAAGGAAAAGAAAAAAGAATTTATCAAAATAGTAACTTTTTAAATCTGGAAAATATACCCATACCAAAATATGATTTATTAAAATATCATCAATATAAATTAAATGATGCCTATACTAGTTTAATACCAATTCAAGCTACCCGTGGTTGCCCGCGCAGTTGCAATTTTTGTATTGTACCTGAATTTTATGGTAAGGTCATTAGGAAAAAAAAGATTTCTCAGATTATAAAAGAAATTGAATACTTGCAAAAACTTAAATTTGATTCATTATTATTATTTGTAGATGACAATTTTTTTATTGATCGCCAATTTAGTAAAGCTTTGCTTAAAGAGATTTTACCGTTAAAAATTTCTTACGTTGTACAAACGGATATAAAAGTAGCAAACGATGAAGAACTTCTTGATTTAGCGTATAGAAGTGGATGTATATTAATGTTAATCGGATTTGAAAGTACAAATCAAAAAAGTTTAAGTGAAATAAATACTAATAAATGGAAAATGAATCAATTAAATACCTATACAGAAAGTATAAAAAAAATCCATGAACATGGTATTTTGGTATTCGGATCATTTATAATCGGATTTGAAAATGATGATTTAACTTCATTTGGCAAGATTAAGGATTTTGTCATAAAAAACAATATTTCGGGTCATTTTACAATACTGACACCTTTACCCGGTAGCGAGTTATATGAAAAAATGAAATTTGAAAATAGATTCTTTAAGAACAGTTTTTGGGATAACTTCAGCTTTTACAGTCTAAATTTTAAACATAAAAACATTAATAAAGAAAAAGCAGAGAAAGAAATTATAAAGCTGTATGATGAAATTTATAATGACGACATATCATTGAAGCGTAATATGCACATGTTTCAAAATTTTAAAAATTTAAAAGGACGTTGGGCTTAAATTAAATCCACATTATAAAATGTCTAAATCCACAGCAATTTTTTTTAGAGTAAAAAGAAAATTATCAAGTTGTTCCTTTGTGTTTTCAGAAGTAACTGCAAATCTGATTCGTGATCTTTCCATAGGAACAGCAGGGTATATAACAGGATTAACTAAATAACCATTATTTTGCAACCTTTGTGTTAATTCTAAAACCTTTTTGTTATTACCAATATATAAAGGGAAAATACATGTTTCAGTTCCACCTATGTTAAAACCAAATTCGATTAATTTTTGATGCATATATTTCGTGTTATCCCATAATTTTTTTCTTAATTCAGATTCCTCTTCAATTATGTTAAAAGCTTCGAAGGCTGCTACTATCGTTGGAATAAAAGCAGCCGCTGAAAAAATATATGACCTGCTTGATAACCTCAAATAATTGATGAGGTCTTTTTTACCGGCAACAAAACCGCCGACACCTCCGATGGATTTGCTGAAGGTGCCGGTGACCACATCGATCTGTCCCTCAAGATTAAAATGTTCAATGGTTCCTCTTCCGTTTTTACCCAGCACTCCCGTGGCATGTGCATCATCCACAAGCAGCCATGCATTGTATTTTTGAGCCAGATCAAGGATCTTATCCAGAGGTGCAATGTCTCCATCCATACTATAAAGCCCTTCGACAATTACCATTCTATTTATGAAATCTTTCTGAGTTCTTTTAAGCATAGATTCCAGAGAATTCATATCATTATGTAAAAAGAAAACTTTATTAGCATTAGCTAAAGTTAGTCCATCAAGCAAACTAGCATGAGAATAAGAATCAAAAATGCCGATATCGTTCTCACCTAACAATGCACTAATAACTCCCAGATTGGTTGCATAGCCTGATGATTGAACAAGTGAATCCTCACAACCTTTAAAAAAAGCTATTTTTTCTTCTAACCTTCTATGCATTCTCGTTGTGCCTGTAGTTATTGAAGAAGTTCCTGCACCCAATCCATATTTTTGAATTGCTTCAGTCACAGTTTTTTTAATTCTTGGGTGTTGTGTTAGTTTTAAATAATCATTAGATGATAAATTTAGTAGAGTCTGCTCTTCATTAGTGACAGTATTTTTGATTTTCACATATGTCTGGCATCCATTTTCTACAATTCTTCTATCTGTTGCCGTATATTTTTTATTATTGTCTGCTAACCAACTGTTCAATATATTAATTCTTTCCTGAAATTGTAAATGATCAAGTTTTTCATCATATAAGATTTCAAAAAGAGAATATTTTTCAGAGTCAATATGGTTACTTTCAGATACTTGAAAAATAATATCTTTGATTAAATCTTTTTCCTTGTAATAATACCTTTGCAAACTGTTCATATCTGTGTTTTATTATTTTTTTCTTGGATTTAAGAAAAAATCTTTATCAATAATATATTTATAATATATTTAGGTGTAAATGCATATTTACAAAAAATTAGTTTGACTTGAAAAAGTAAATCCATGATTAAACGAATTAATAAACCAAAAGGTAACTCGAATTTCTTGTAATTATAAGAAAAATGTTTATTATTCCTTTCTGATACAATTAGATTTTAGTAAATTTAATATAGGATCTTTAATTTAATTAACCTGCATGATAAATATTCTTAAGTACTTAGGGTTAGTTCTTATAACATTCCTCTTAAATTTTAGATGCTTTTCTATTGATACTTTAATTTTTCAAAAACGGACCGAAAAATTAAATCCATACTTCTACACTTATATCGATAGTACAAACAATCTAAAAATCAATGATGTGATTAACAAAAAATTTGTCAGATCGAATAATCAGACAAGTTTGAATTTCGGATTAAATAAAAATAATTGCTGGATTAAATTTTCTCTCAAGAATTTATCTCCTGAGGTCGCAACTTATTTTTTGGTTATTTCAAATCCTGATTTGAATTATTTGGATTATTACGAATTTGAAGGTTCGAAAATTAAAAATGAAGCTCATACAGGGGAATTAAGAAAAAAAAATTCAAGACCAATACCTCATCGATTTTTTCTTTTTAAAATTGAATTAAAACCAAATATTTCCTATAATTATTTTATCTGTTCAAATAATAACGGAGATTCTAATATAGTTCCTATTTATTTTCAAACAACAGAATCCTTTTATAAAGAAGATATGGGATACCATTTCTTCTATGCAATTATATATGGCATATTTATTTTCATCATGATATTTAACTTTTATTTATATCAGATAGTAAAAGATAAAATTTATTTATATTACTTGGTTTATATATTATTTAGTACTATTTTCTTTTTAAGCTATGATGGATATCTTTATTACTTAGGTTGGCAGTGGTTAAGTAATATAGGACGAATTTTAATTCCTTCAATTGCAGTTGTGTATTTTATTGCCATTGCTCAAAAATTTATCGAATCTTCAAATAAATGGCCAGGATTACACAAAATCCTTAATATCCTAAAATTACTAATGATAGTTTTTGGCATACTACCAATTTTTAACTTTTCATTTTTTATTTCAATGTTTGTTTTTGGTATTACAATTTTATTTGGATCAAGCTTTATAATTTTTACAATATATGCATTTAAGTCTTATAACAAAAATTATATGCCATCATTATATTTCTTGCTTGCGTTTATTGTTATGGTAGTTTTTACAATTATCTATCCATTAAAAGAAGTTGGCGTCTTACCTTATAATTTTTTTACAGTCAATTCCGTTAGATTCGGATTCACACTTGAAAGCATATTATTAACCATTGCCGTTCTTGAGCGTTTCAGGCTGGAGCAGGAAAATGCAAAGAAAACGATAGAAAAAAACCTCAGCCAGATTGAGGTCCAAAATAAGGAGCTTGAGGTCATCAATACCGAGCTCGAAAAATTGTCGATCGTAGCCAGTGAAACGGATAATTCCGTAGCCATTTATGATAAACAGGGGCGCATTGAATGGTGCAATTCGGGATTTGAGAAATTTTATGAAAAAAGGCTGAATGACCTGATCAAAAATAAAAAAGACCTTATTGAAGATATCGTGCCGCATACAGAAATACGGGATTTTCTCTATAAATGCATTTCAAAAAAAGAGCCGGTTATCTTTGAAAGCCGGCTTGTTACCGGTCAGGACAAGGAAAAATGGGTACAAACCACACTGTCACCTTACATCAAATCAGGAAAGGTTTCTAAAATAATTGCGGTCGATTCCGATATATCTGCTCTGAAGGAGTATGAAATAAACCTCAGGCAGGCAAAGGAGAAAGCTGAAGAATCGGACAGGCTCAAGACCGTATTCCTGGGCAATATGTCGCACGAGATACGCACTCCCCTGAATGGCATACTTGGTTTCAGCGAATTACTGAGGATCAAAGAGTTGACGGATGAAAAGAAGGATAAGTACATCAAGCTTATCATGAGTAACGGCGATCAGCTAATCCGGATCATTGACGACATTGTGGACATCTCACTGATTGAATCCAACCAGTTAAAGATATATCCCATAGATTTCAGCCTTTCAAAGCTCAATGCAGAGATCATTGAGTTTTTTGAGCTGTACAAATCCACCATCGAAAAATCGCATGTCGATCTTGTGACCGACCTGAAAATAGATACTGAACGCGATATCATCCGTTCTGATCCGTTCAGGCTGAAGCAGGTGTTGATGAATATTATTAGGAACGGGTTTAAATTTACTGACAAGGGATATGTTAAACTTGGATGCTATCCGAGCGATAAAGCGATAATGTATTTTGTTGAGGATTCAGGCGTTGGAGTGGAACCCGGAAAAAAAGATATCGTTTTTGATCAATTCAGGCAGGGGGATGAGTCCCTAAGCAGGAAATACAGCGGTACGGGACTTGGGCTGTCAATATCCAAAGGTATCATTCGAAAGATGGGTGGTAAAATCTGGATAGATGAGGAGTATACCAAAGGATTCAGGGTTTGTTTTACGATTCCGCTGGTACTTTCTGATGTTTACCTGGTAAAGAATCCATCAGGCCTCACCACATCCAAATCCATGGAAAAAATACGAAATAAGCGAATCCTGATCGTGGAAGATCACGATGTTTCCTATGAATATCTTGTGGAAGTACTGAAACCTTATCATGCGGTTATTTCCAGGGCAAACGACGGGAAAAAGGCCATTGACCTGATAAAACAGCAAGATTTTGATATGGTTTTGATGGATATAAACCTGCCGGTCATGGATGGTGTTTCAGCGACCCTGGAGATCCGTAAGTTCAACCGCGTTATGCCGATCATTGCCCAGACAGCCTATGCCATGGAAAGCGAAAAAAGCAACATTCTTGCTTCAGGTTGTACCGACATTATCAGCAAACCGATCAACTCAAAAGACCTTCTGGAACTTATCGAGCAACACCTGGGATAGGCAGTGTGAGCGCGGGTATAGAGCAGGAGGAGGGAAAATGAGAGTGAGTTTGAGTTTAGAGCAATAGAGGGATAATGAAAGTATGAGTTTAGTTTTTTATACAACATACAACATAAAGTCACTAACCCCGTATTACTGATTGCCGATCACTGATCATTGATTACTCCTAAAATGACCTCCATGACGCACGCCGCTTTATAAATATACTTATCGTTTTATTCAGGGAACTTTTATGTAAAATGATTGAGTTCAGGGGATAACAAGAGCGGATGCCTGATTAAAAACAAATTTTTAGCGTTTATTATTCATATTTTCACTAATTTAAATGAATATTAATATGTAGTGAAACAATTGCTATTTTCATATACGACATTCATGTTTATGCTGCTGACTATTTTTCAGGCAGTATTATCACAATCATTTAATAACCCTTTTGATATAAAATTCATCAATTTATCGACCGAACAGGGATTGATCCAAAATACCGTTACCTCTGTCGAGAAAGACCAGAACGGATTTATCTGGATCGGTACGGCAGCAGGCGTAAGCCGTTATGACGGATATGAGTTCAGAAACTATGCACATAATCCGGAAGATTCAACAAGCATTAGTGCTAATTTTATTTCCGATATCCTTTGCGATCATAAAAACAACATCTGGATTACCACCACAAGAAAAGGGTTAAACCTTTATAACAGGGATTATGATAATTTTGAGCGTATTCTGTTTTCCGATCAGCATAATCTTAATTTAATCCGCGCAATTTTTGAGGACCATAACCATCACATATGGTTCGGTACTCTTGGGTCAGGACTTGTAAAATACGATCATGAGAATGGCATGTTTGTGCAGTACGTTCATTCCGTAGATAAAAAAAATAGTATCTATAGTGATTATGTCACCGATATCGATGAGGACGAAAACGGAAACCTGTGGATATCCCAGATTAACGGTGCGATCAGTAAATTTGACCCGGAACAGGGAACTTTTACAAATTATATCTACAATACTTCCGAATACAATAATCTTTTCCATCCATTCAGGGGAAAAATACTGTATGATTCCGGTACTGTTTGGATTTGCAATTATCCTGATGGCCTGCAACAGTTTGATACTGCTACTGAAAGATTCTACAGATATCCGGTTAAAACTTACGGCAAAGGGATCTCAAATAATGATGTGACGGATATTGTCAGGTTCACAGATGAATTTTACCTGGTAACCGTAGATCACGGAGGATTAAACCTGCTCGACAAGTATAAACGCGCATTCCACTATTACAGGTCTGACCCTTTAAAGCCCTTTACCATTAGCAATGACCAGTTGCTTTGCATCTATAAAGATGATCTGGATATTTTCTGGATAGGAAATTACAGGGGAGGAGTGAACCTGTTCACGCCCATCTTCAACGAAATTACCAATTACACATACGATGGCACACCGGGTGGTCTATCGGCAAAATCGGTACTTTCCATTTTACAGGATTCAAAAGGTAAAATCTGGGTAGGAACCGACGGCGGAGGCCTTGATATTCTTGATCCGAAAAAAGGGGTAATTAAGGTGTTCAGGAACGAACCCGGCAATGCATCAAGTCTCAACTCAGACATTATCTTGACCATGCTGGAAGACAGTCGTGGAAAATTCTGGATCGGAACATATTACGGAGGACTAAACGAATTCGATCCTGAGACCGGCCGATCAATACGTTTTTCATCAGATGATCCGGAACATTATTTTAACAGCACTTCAATAAATTATATTTACGAGGATCGTGATCATAATATTTGGGTAAGTACATTGAACAAGGGATTTTCAATAAAGCGGAATGGTACCCGGAACTTTGAAAATGTTACTACCTTGGCAGGCGTTCAGTTGCAAAGCTTGGCTTCCATGTATTTACTGGAAGATAGCAGGAAAAGAATCTGGCTTGGTTTTGACGATTTAGGGATAGGTTTGTTCGATCCGAAAAAAAATACGCTGACGAATTATACGAACAAGCCCGGAGATAGTAACAGCTTCAGCTCAAATTCTGTTAACTTCATTTTTGAAGACAGGCAAAAAAGAATATGGATCGGAACACAAAACGGTCTCAATCTTTATGCGGAAAGCACCGGAGATTTTATACACATGGATAAGAAATACAACTTCCATACATGCATGTTCAATACGATGCTTCAGGACAATAATGATATTTTCTGGATTGGTACGATTGTAGGTCTGATCAAGTTTGATATGAAATCAAAAGATATCAGATTATATGATTACTCCGATAATCTACAGGGAAATGAATTTAACCGCAATGCGGTGCTAAAGGCAAACGACGGAAAATTCTATTTCGGAGGCATAAAGGGATTGAGTGCGTTTTATCCTGATCGGATGAAAGAAAATCTGCATAAACCGCCTGTTGAGATCGTGGAATTTTACATTTACAATAAAGTGGTCAAATGGAATACTCCGGGATCGCCATTAAAAAAAAATATACAGGAAACAGATCGCATTGATTTGAACTACAATCAAAATTTCATTGGGTTTAAATATGTGGCATTAAATTATTTGCATACAGAAAAAGACCAGTATGCTTATTACCTCGAACCGCTTGAAAAAGACTGGAATAATGTAGGTAACAGAAGAATAGCAACATACACCAATTTATCGCCGGGGAAATATACCTTTCATGTGAAGGGATCAAACCATGATCATATCTGGAATGATATCGGAAAATCGATTGAAATTTATATTGAGCCTCCGTTCTGGATGACGTCTTGGTTCAGGGCGATTATTGCTGTATTTGTTATTGCCCTTTTCTATCTTTTTTATTATCTAAGAATAAGAAATATCAATACGCAGAAGGTACTTCTTGAAAGGCGGGTAAATGAGCAGACCAAAGAATTGAAATTGAAAAACCAGACACTTTACGATCAGACCCAGGAACTGAACGAGATAAATACAATTCTTGAGGAACGCCAGCAGCGAATCGAAGAGCAGACAGTTGAGCTCAGAAGTCAGGCTGAAACTCTGGCAATAACAAATTCGGAGCTTGAGGAGCTGAACAGAACAAAAGATAAATTTTTTTCCATCATTGCGCACGATCTTAAAAGTCCGTTCAGCAGCATTTTCGGATTTGCTGAATTGCTAAAATTAAAAATAAAGATATTATCGCCTGAAAAGCTCGATATGTATATCAATTCAATATACAATTCCTCGAAAAAAATATTCAACCTGCTGGAAAATTTATTGCAATGGTCAAGAGCACAATCAAAGCATCTTAAGTACGTTCCCCATAACCTTGTACTGAATACTCTTATAAAGGATGTTCTCCAGTTGTTGATGGACAATATAAAATCCAAAAACATCGTCATTGAAAACAATACCGATGATCATTTAACAGTTTATGCTGATCATGAGATGATCAACCTGGTACTCAGAAATCTTATAAGCAACGCAGTTAAATATACTTCCAGTGGAGGTAAAATAGAAATTAGCGCGGAGTTAAAAGATAATATGGTTATGGTATCTGTTAAGGATAATGGTATTGGAATGACTGAGGCAAGATTAAATAACCTGTTCAGGGTCGAAAGTAGTATTTCCACCGAAGGTACCGATGGTGAAACCGGAACAGGTCTGGGACTTTTGCTATGCAAAGACTTTATCAGGCTGAACAAGGGTGAAATCTGGGCTGAAAGCAAAGAAAATGAAGGCACTACATTTTATTTCACCATCGCTTCTCAATCCGAATAATCACATCCGACTGATCTGTCGGATTATTTTACAAAGCAAACCTTGCATCGATCATGGCAGCTTCCACTATTCTCCCTAAATCTTTATGGATTCAGATGTTTAATTATTTACCGGATCTCTCTGATCTTTTGAGAGGAAATCTTTGTTATAGGCTGTCCTGATTTTTCACAGTACCGGATCAGGTCGGTGCTGTTATAATTAAGCAAAAAAAATACCTTTGATGTATTGAATTATTTGAAGTTTAAATGCATATTTAACACATTGTTTATTTAACCAATCTCAAAATTCGCACTATGAAAATAAGACTCATTGACATCCTGATTATTTCGGTCTATCTCTCATTAACGGTTATTATCGGATTGGTCCTGAGAAAAAGGGCTGAAAAAGACAAAGCGTCATACCTGTTGGGTAGCAACAAGTTACCATGGTACATGCTCGGACTATCAAATGCATCAGGTATGTTTGATATATCGGGTACCATGTGGCTTGTGGCGATTGGGTTTTTGTACGGACTTAAAAGCATCTGGTTGCCATGGATGTGGCCAGTTTTTAATCAGATATTCCTGATGGTGTACCTGTCGGCCTGGATACGGAAATCAAATGTGACCACAGGAGCCGAATGGATGAAAACAAGGTTCGGCTATAAGCGGGGTGCGGAGCTGGCGCATTTGATCGTTGTGGCATTTGCTGTATTGTTATGCCTGGGAATGCTGGCATACGGGTTTATCGGGTTGGGTAAATTCATTGAAATATTTATTCCCTGGGAAGTCGTTTCAAAATATATTCCTTTTGCAATTCAGCCGGCTTATGTTCCCCACTTATATGCAGTTATTTTCACGGCCTTTGCAGTTTTTTATACGATCCTTGGCGGAATGGTAAGCATTGTATGGGCCGATCTTGTTCAATATCTCATTATGACCGTTGCCTCTGTAATTATTGCAGTAATGGCCATGAATGCTCTCGGAGCTCAGGAACTTGTTGTACCCCAGGGATGGACATCCCCATTTTTCGGTATGCATCTTCATCTTGACTGGTCAGGGATTGTCGATAAAGCAAACCTTGCCATCAGCGAACACGGGTATTCTCTTTTTGGTTTTATTTTCAGCATGATGCTGCTGAAGGGCATTTTGGTAAGCGGTGCAGGTCCTGCTCCGAACTATGATATGCAGAAAATTCTTGCTACGAAGAATCCGGTTGAAGCCGCAAAAATGAGCGGATTTGTTTCGGTAATTCTAAACCCCGTGAGATACCTCCTGATTACCGGATTTATTGTACTGGCACTCGTATTCTTCGATAAGCTGGATCTGATCGTTAATAATAAAGTTGATTTTGAGCAGATATTGCCTTCGGCAATCAATGAATTTGCGCCGGCCGGACTCTTGGGTATACTTCTTGCCGGTTTGATTGCAGCCTTTATGGGAACATTTTCCGGTACATTAAATGCTGCCCAGGCTTATCTGGTCAACGATGTGTATATTAAATATTTTAAACCTGATCCGAGTAAGAAACAATTAAAAGCAGCATACTATTCAGTGGGTATTGTGATCGTTCTTATCAGCATTGTTATCGGGGCATTTTCTACCAATATCAATAGCTTGCTTCAATGGATCGTATCGGGTATATACGGTGGATTTATCGCTGCCAATGTGCTTAAATGGTATTGGTGGAGATTCAACGGGCATGGTTATTTCTGGGGGATGCTTACCGGACTGGCTGCAGCTATGATCTTTCCTAAAATACTGCCTCCTCTGTTCCCGGATGTGGCAGAGCAGATCATTTTGCTTTATTTCTTTCCGTTGATGTTAATATTGTCGCTTGCCGGTTGCCTGATCGGCACATTTCTAAGTAAGCCTACTAATGATGCAACACTTATGGAATTCTACAAAACTGTAAGGCCATGGGGATTCTGGAAACCGATCCTTGAGAAGGTGAAAAAGGAAGACCCGAGCTTCAAAAAGAATACGAATTTCAAAATTGATATGTTTAACATTGTTGTGGGAATTATTGGTCAGACCGCAATTGTTGCCATGCCGATATACCTGGTTATTAAACACTGGGGGCCTTTCGCCATATCGGTGGCAATAATTGCCGTGTGCATAATGATCATGAAAAGAACATGGTGGAACAGGTTGTCACAAATTTAAAAACACGAAATTTTGGAAACCAGACAAAAAACAGTAATTCAAAAATACGAAGACCTGATAAAACGAAAAAACCAACCGCTGGAAGAATCGAACGGCATATTCATGCGGTATAAACATCCAATCCTCACTGCTGCACATGTTCCGGTTTACTGGAGGTATGATCTGAATCCGGAAAGCAATCCGCATTGCATGGAGCGTCTCGGTATCAATGCGGCATTTAACGCCGGTGCTATAAAATTAAATGGCAGGTATCTTCTGGCAGTCAGGGTGGAAGGGTGGGACAGGAAATCATTTTTTGCAATCGCTGAAAGCCCCAATGGTGTGGATAATTTCCGCTTCTGGGAAAGGCCTGTAACATTGCCAGAAACCGCAGAGCCCGATGTAAACGTCTACGATATGCGGCTTACCCTTCATGAAGACGGTTGGATATATGGTATTTTTTGCACTGAGCGGAAAGATCCCGCTGCTCCGGCTGGTGATACCAGCAGTGCAGTTGCCAAAGCAGGGATCGTACGGACAAAAGATCTGGTTGCATGGGAAAGGTTACCCGATCTGATTTCCAATACAGGCCAACAGCGGAACGTGGTGATGCATCCGGAGTTTGTCCACGGCAAATATGCTCTTTATACGCGGCCGCAGGATGATTTCATTAATGTGGGTAGTGGAGGTGGCATCGGACTGGGTTTTGTCGAAAAGATGGAAAATCCTGTAGTACAGAATGAAAAAATAATCAATTCAAAAAAATACCATACGGTATATGAACTTAAGAACGGACTGGGACCGGCTCCCATAAAAACCAGCGAAGGCTGGTTACACCTGGCCCATGGAGTAAGAAATACCGCTGCCGGATTGCGCTATGTACTCTATATGTTTATGACCGACCTTAAGGATCTTTCGAAAATAATTTATCATCCGGGCGGATATTTTATGGGGCCTGTTGGAGATGAGCGTGTGGGAGATGTTTCAAACGTCTTGTTTGCCAATGGGTGGATCACCGATGATGATGGTACGGTGTATATTTATTATGCATCGTCAGATACACGCATGCACGTTGCTGTTTCTTCAGTCGAACGCCTTACTGATTACGTGAAGAATACTCCGCCGGACGATTTGAGAACAGGAAAATCTGTTGAAAAAATTAATCGGTTGATTGACCGTAATCTCAAATTATCCACAAAGAAGAAGTATAAAAGTAGTATTTTATTCGCCGGGAATCAGGATTTCTGAATTTCCGACTTAGTGTGGGATATAAAAAATAACTCATCAAATTTCATCAATGATAAAAAATTTGTTAAAGGCATCCATCATAAGGAATCCTGCCCGAATTATTGATAATTCCATTTACAAAAAATTTTAAATAATCTGCATAAAGTAATTATATTTGAAAGTTCGATGCTAATTAAATGTTGTTGTGATCAATTTTTCTTCTCTTTTACGCGCAACCAATTCTTTGATAAATTCATCTTATAACAAACTTTGATCCAACACGCTATGAAAAGTTATGTAATTATACACCTGATAGTATTCTTAAGCTTTTTAGGAAGTTGTCAGAAAAACGATGAAGACAGTTCAATAAAAATACTCGATTCAATTGAAATTAATGGTGTAGAAGATTCTTATTTCGGGACAAAAGTCAATCAGGAAATTAAATTCATCTCTGAAAATGATACCTTAATCGCAAAGGTACTGGAAATGGAAAACACCCTTTGCCCGTCAAATCCTGAAATTGTATGCATTTCCGAAGGATATTTAAAGATTTTAATGGGCATAACTTTTAAAGATGAAAACGACACGGTGTTGTTAAAATATGGTGAGCATCCATCCCCTGATTATTGGTCATTCACAGATCTTTCTCCTGATTCTGCAATTTTGAACTTTTACAATGCCCGATATATTCTGGTCTTAAAAAAAGCCGAATATTATTCTCCAATAAATCCTGTTGAAGGAAAAGAAGGAGTATATTTAGATATGGAGTTAAGGAAAGAAGCAGCTAAATAAATCTAACATAACCTGTATGAATATTGCAGGTTATATAAGTCTAACCTTTCTAAACCTTAGAAAATGAAAAAGTTATTAGTTACTTCGTGCTTAATTTTTCTTTATATTCAAGTTTTTACGCAAAATAAATTTAGCAATGCAATAGAAAATTTTAATTCAAAAAATAAATGGCATTATGTAAAACAGGATTTGAATTTGAGTTCTAACGATTTAGTATCATCATTTTCACAAGAATACAAATTATCTCCCTCTTTTTCAATAAAAGAACATAGATTTTTACCGGATAGTATCATTGGCGATAAAAGAGAATATTTACAATATTACCATAATATACCTGTTGAAGACGGTTGGATTTCATGTTTTGAAAAGAAAGGAAAAGCCAGGGTTATAAATGGGGAAATAATACGATTAAATAATAAAATTACGAAAAATTATATCAATGAAAAAGAAGCATTAGCGGTTGCATTAGCATATGTAAATGCAGAAAAATATATATGGGAGGATTCTATATTTGAGATCGAATTAAAAAAAATAAGTAATGATCCTTATGCCACAAACTTTCCTGAAGGAAAGTTATTATTTGCCAAAATAAAAGAGGATGCCCCTAAAAATAATGAAAATTATACTTTAGCATGGAGTTTTGACATAACTTCATTAGTTCCTTTTACTCATAGTGTTATTTACGTCAATGCTTATAAAGGAGAATTTTTGAAATAAAGGAATTTAATTCACCGAGCTTCCGGCACATGTGTAACATTATATGATGACCCTCAAAATTTTACAACATATTACAGAGGCCTGCCAAATTTTGATTATATCCTTAAAGACAATAAACGTGGCGAAATTTGTGTAAAGTGGTTTGCGGACTGGTGGGGCAATGGCGGACATTGGGATATTACCGGCCATATTGATGATAGTGATAACAATTGGTCTGCAATCGATGAAAGACCGGCAACATCTCTTCTTTGGGGAATGGAAAAAACTTATGATTATTTTAAATATAATTATGGATGGTATGGTACAGAGGGAAATAATGACGAAGTGAGAGGATTGGCTGATGCTACTACTACAGGCCATGATGTTATAAACTACACAAATTATATTTTTATCGGATACATGGACAACGGATATAGCGCTGCTTCACCGGAGGCAATTGGACATGAGTACACACATGGAATTATTTCACATACTTCTAATTTAAACAATGTAGCGGCAGAATCGGGAGCATTAAGTGAATCTTTTGCAGATATCTTTGGAACTGCAGTAGAAAGATATGTTCGTGGGACAAATGATTGGATTATAGGAACAGATTTTGGACAAATTCGTTCATTAATTAACCCGCATGATGCACCTGAATACCAACCTGCAACATATCATGAACAAGGATGGTGGTATACCGGATCCGATGCAGGTTATTATGTTCATCATAATAATGGTGTGCAAAACCATTGGTTTTATCTGCTTTCAAATGCTATAGGTTTTGATAAAGCTATTAAAATAGCATGGGGTACTATGAAAATATTAAACCCTGACGCCGATTATCAGGATTCCCGTGATGCATCAATTTACATAGCCAGATTCAATTATGGTACGGTTTCTTGCGAAGCGAAAGCTGCTCAAAATGCCTGGGCTGCCGTAGGTGTAGGAGATCCAAATAATGATCCATGCAACCCTCCTCTTTATATTAATATTGTTGGCCCTTCTTCATTACCCTCATGTACTTCGAGTGGTACTTGGACAGCATATCCTACAGGGGGAACAGGAAGTTATACATATAAGTGGGAGTTTTCTTATAATGGCAATTATATAGCTATAGGATATTCCAGCTCATTGACATTTACACCCGGAGGTTGTTGCGGTAATTATTTATATCTAAGACTAACAGTCACCAGTGGAGCACAGCATGTTTCAACAATAAGGGAGGTATATGTACCGTCATGCTATAAGAGTACGAATCCAAAAAAATTATCAGAAACGCCAGCAGAATCTGAAATTATCTTGTTCCCAAATCCTGCGGATAATATATTAAATATACAAATTCAGAATATTGACGAAACAGCTATAATCAATTTATATGATCTGCAGGGAAAGTTAATTATAAGCACAAGTACTTCCACTAAAACATCTTCAATAGATGTCGAGAACATTTCAAAAGGAATGTATATTCTTAAAGTTATCTTAGACAACGGAGATATAAATATACAAAAAGTCTGTGTCGAATAAGTAATCAAACCCTGCAATAATCAGGTATACGCTGTGGGTTTTGCCTGTCCGTAAGGGTTAAATATTATCCAATGCAAAGTCCGAAGGGCTGGTATGTTTATAGAAAAGTGGTTATATCAGCCGGAAGGAACCCTGACAGGGTAAATATATTAAATCCATTTAAATCAATAAGATATGGCCGTTACTTTTAGTCAGATTTATGTACAAATAGTTTTAGTCCTTATAGGCATGAAAATTGCCCGAGAGACATCTGGAGTGAAGAACTTTACAATATATCAGCAGCATTGTCAGAAATAAAGGACAATAATTAATTGCAATTAATGGTACCCATGATCACATGCATATTTTTACCGGTATCAAACCTTCAATAGCAATTTCAGGACTCCTTATCTGAGAATTGAATTCTGAGTATTTAGACTAATTTTATTTCGCAAAATGAAATACAGGAAAAAATTTGGTGAAACTTCGGGTCTCCGTGATTTTGTGGCTAATAATTAATTATCACAAAGCGCAAAATCTCAAAGTATCCGCACATAGAAGGCACTATTTTATCTGGAAAACAATAGAGAAGCATAAAAAGGTAATATTTTATTTGCGAGGAATCATGATTTCTGAAATTCACAAGTTATCTTATGAGCACCAAATAACATTATCTATATCGAACTCACGTTAGAAATACTTTTCTACTTTACATAGAAATCGAGCATTTTCACATCCTCAACAAATGCACACAAATGGTCTCCTATCTTTACCGGACCAACACCTGCCGGCGTTCCTGTATAAATCAGGTCCCCAATTTTAAGGGTTAAAAAGCGCGAAATATAGGAAATGATCTCATCGAATGAAAAAATGAGATCAGCAGTGTTTCCCTGTTGCACCCGCTCGCCGTTCTTGTCGAGGTGAAAATGAATAGCATGGTAATCGGGTAGTTTATTTTTCTTGATGAATTTGCCCAACGGAGCGGAACCATCAAATGCTTTGGATATCTCCCAAGGGTTGCCGGCTTTTGCCTGTTTTCTCTGCAGGTCTCTTGCGGTAAAGTCAATACCAATGCCAATTTCTTCGAAATACCTGTCGGCAAATTTTCGATCGATGTTCTTGCCCAGACGGTTTATTTTAAGAACGATCTCTGTTTCGTAATGTATTTCGTTTGAAAAATCAGGAAGAAAGAAAGGTTGGTTATTGAGAATGAGCGCAGAATCGGGTTTCAAAAAAAAGACAGGTTCTTCGGGTATGGCGTTATTCAACTCCTTCACATGATCGGAGTAATTGCGGCCAATACAGAATATTTTCATGGTATGGACATTTTATGTTTTAAATGCCTCCCTGAGCTTAATGGATGTAAGGATCTTTTTTGTGTACAGCGGAAATTCATTGTTGATCATCCATCCGTAATATGCAGGATCCTTTTTAAAAATATCTGCAACAAGCTGGCCCTTGTATTTACCAAAATTGAACACTTCCTGACCTTCGTCATTGTATATGATCCTTCCTACAAAATCAGCATTGTTATTATGGCTTGAAAATTTTGCCAATCCGTCGATATCATCCGGAAGATCGGTATACCGTTCAAGTTGGGCCTTAAGTATTTCAAATGTCGCCCTGGTGTCTGATTCGGCACTGTGTGCATCGATCAGTTCCTTATCGCAATAGAATTTATATGCTGCACTCAGCGTACGCTGTTCTTTTTTATGAAAGATCACCTGCACATCAATGAATTTACGTTTCTTGAGATCAAGATCAACATCAGCCCTGATAAATTCTTCGGCAAGCAGCGGAAGATCGAACTTATTGGAATTGTATCCGGCAAAATCACAGCCTTCGAACACCTTTACCAGAGACTTTGCCACTTCAGCAAAAGTCGGAGCATCTTTAACATCTTCATCCGTAATTCCATGAATCTGAGTGACTTTATCAGGAATAGGAATGGTAGGGTTTATTTTCAACGTACGGGATTCGTCATCGCCGTTTGGAAAGATCTTGAGGTAAGAAATTTCCACGATCCTGTCGGTCACTATATTAATGCCTGTGGTTTCAAGATCAAAAATTACAAGTGGATTCTTTAGTTTTAATTTCATAGGTTGACGGTTAAAACAAAAAAAGAGTTCCCGGCAGGTAACTCTTTTGATGATTGTTCAATCGGTTCCTTAATTATTGATCATCATTGGCATCAGTAACATAAGCACATCCTCACTTTCATCCTCTTTTTCAACAGGAAGGAACAATCCTGCCCTTGAAGGATCTGAAAGTTCCATAACCACATCGGTCGATTGGATATTGGTTAGAATCTCGATCAGAAAAACAGATTTGAAACCAATGTCCATTTCATCGCCGTCGTATTGGCATGACAACCGTTCATAGGCTGAAATGGAAAAATCGATATCCTGTGCAGAAACGGTGAGCTGATTGCCGGTAAGATGAAGTTTAACAAGATTACTGGCCTGGTTAGAGAACACAGATACACGGCGTAATGTGTTCAGAAATTTGACGCGGTCAATGATCAGTTTATTCGGGTTCTCAAGCGGTATCACAGAATTATAGCTGGGATAATTACCCTCCACAAGCCTACATACCATTTTATAGTTCGAAAGGGTGAAGAGGGCATTTTTATCATCAAATTCAAGTGTAACTTCGCCATCTTCTTTATTCAATAAGTTTTTAAGCAATCCGGCAGGCTTTTTTGGGAAAATGAACGATGAACTGAGATCTGAATTGATATCTTTTCTTTTGTACCTTACCAGCTTATGCGCATCGGAGGCCACGAAAGTGATGTCTTCGGGCGATAATTCCATAAAGATACCGTTCATTACAGGACGCAGTTCATCATCCGCAGTAGCAAAT
Source organism: uncultured Bacteroidales bacterium (assembly GCA_964503885.1). Classification (GTDB taxonomy): domain Bacteria; phylum Bacteroidota; class Bacteroidia; order Bacteroidales; family UBA10428; genus CAZDCD01. The sequence goes on along the minus strand of CAZDCD010000001.1, from coordinate 222,302 downwards.
AGTGAACTTGTTATTCCCCGCTCCAATGCTTCTGCCGGTATTGTAATTGTTGATTTTCTTTCGGCTTTGATGGTTGGCAATTGCGGATAATCAGCCCCGTTCTGTCCCACAACCGTAAATTGTCCGTTTTCAGTGGTTATTACAATGGCCATGGTGTCCATGTTAATATCGAAGGTCAGCGGTTGATCGGGAAATTCTTTCAGGGTATCGGTGAGCAACCGTGCTGGGATACTTACAGATCCTGATTCAGAAGTATTTTTCAATTCCATTTGGGTAACCATAGTGGTTTCAAGGTCTGAAGCCGTGATTTCCAGCTGGCTGCCGTCAAGGTTAAAGAGGAAATTATCCAGAATAGGCAGGGTATTCTTTGAACTGATTACCCTGCTCACTGCCTGCAGGTGATTTAGCAAGTCGATACTAGAAACTACAAACTTCATTATTTATCGGTATTTTATTGTATTATAATTCAAACAATTGAATATCCGTACCAAACCTTTTACGGGGAATCAATATTACAAAAAAAATACTATTTCTATTAATGAGGAATGCTATTTTTTTAGAAAATCGCTTAATTCCTTTAAAAGAGGATCGATATCAATATACCTGAATTCCACAGGTTCTGTTTCGTCTCCGATCACTCCGTAACAAGTGTTGAGATCATATGTATAATCACCGTTCAAGGCTTCATTTACAGATTTCCGGAAAAAGGTAAGATTCAGGTTTTTAGTATTCCTGCCGGACAGTATGATCTCTGCAAATTTACTGTTTTTCAAAGTGTCTGTATTGATTTCTGTTGAGGGGTACCTGAATGTAATCCCTGAAAAGAAATACATGTAGTCATCAATATCTTTACGATTTGCTCGTGCCGTAAGATCTTCTCCCGATTTTAAGGCGATCAGTCTGATCCGCTTGTTGTCTTCTTTCAGTATTTCGAACGATTGTTCCGGTTCAGTTGTGTACCTGACTTTAACCGATTGCAGCTGATCGTAAGAATAGCCGGGCAGCTTATTGCTTCTCCAGTATCTGGCGTCAAGAGCAAATATTCCCGCGATATTTTGAAGATCGTAGCCGCTAATTTTAACAATAAACGGGGTTTTGGCATTTGCCAGCATCATAATGGTTGCGTTATACCTGCTGGAATCATAAAGGATATAATAACTTTTTACCATCTTTTTTCCTGAGAAGACATCGATTCTTCTTGAATGTTCGCGGAGTTTTTTTCGGGCCAGTACAGTATATTCCCTGGGCACAGGTGAAACAATTTCAATATGGTGCAACATAAATTCAATTGCAGAAATTGGTTCACTTCGTGCGATATAGGTGTTATTTACATGCCAGGTACCTGATTCATTGGTAAGCGTCAACATGAGAGAATCCATAGTAATCCTGATCTTGTCAATTGAAATTCCTGAAGAGATATTCAGGTCTTTTTCTTTATTGCGTATGGTGCCTGTTTTATCTTTTAGAAAAAGCAGAATTGCTATGAGAAGCAATATAATAAGAACAATATAGATGAATTTTTGTGATTTCATGACGGGTATTTCACCGGGATTTTTAACCGGCATATTTCTTCTTCCGGTAAATGGTAAAGGTTAAACCTGACAAAACCACGAGCAGAACAGGTACGATCAGGTTGATCAGTTGCCACTTAAGCCGCTGTTCAGAGATCTTTGATTTGTCCAGAAGCCTTAATTTGAAATCTCTCGATCTGAGATAGATCAATCCCTTCTGATCGGTCAGGTAATTTATGGCATTCATAATGAAATCTTTATTACCGAAGGTCTGCTGTGTATATTTGTCAAATCCAAGAGGAGAAATCAATGTTCCCTGAGGGGTCATGCGGATATCATTCCTGATCACATCGCCGTCAGCAACTACAAGCATCCTCGTATCTTTCCCAATACCTGAAAATTCAGGAACGCCCTCAGGAAAATAGTTTCCCAGCATCCGGTTCCTGAAAGCCGATTCAAATTTTCCTTCAAGCAGAACAGCTACCTCAAAACCAGGAGACTGATATTCGTTTTTTTGCGGTTCCTGCTTTATTTCTTCCAGACTAATGAGTACTGGGACTTTTACCTGTGTGGAATACTCCGAGGTTTTAAGCAGCACCGTTTTTTTTATATTTTTTCGTGCTTCAAGGGTGTCAATTGAACCGGCAAACCGTGCCTCAACCGGGTTAATGTTGCGGGTAACCGGATTGGTCTGAAGCGGAATCAGCAGAGGGTAGTACAGCCATGGAGACGGAACAAATTTGGCGGGACTCCCGGCAAGTGCCACATTCACCGGTATGAAATTGCACCGGAGGTCTTTTATCAGCACAGGATTTATTCTGATTCCATACCTGAAAAGCAGGTCATCGATATTCAGGTCGTATGCAAGAGCTATGGTAGAGCCGTTGTTCAAACTGTCTAAACTGGCATTTACCGCATCAATAAACCACAAAACAATGCCCCCGTTCATGATGTACTGATCGATCACGAATTTGTCTCTTTCGCTGAATCGTTGTGTGGGCTTGGCAACGATTATGGCTTTGTAGTCATTCAGGATACCGGGCTGGCCGTTAATTACCCCGCGGTCGACCTGGAAATAATTGGCCAGCTCACGGGTTATATCTCCCACCTCAAATTCATTCAGTTCTCCATGCCCTTCAATGAACGCTACTTTTTCTGTGGCTTTACTGGTAAGGCTTCTGATCTTGCTGATCAGTTCATATTCAATTGACTGCACCGAATTATTGATGTTTTCTTCGGCCGACAATGCCGGGTTGTTTTTCAGAAAATTTACAGGAATTTCAGTACCCCTGTATACGAGAAGAGCGCCCGGAAAAACAATTTTCTCCGAAGTTCCTCCCTCCTTGTCTTTGGTAAGTATGTTACTTGGTTTTAATCCCTTGTTATAGAGCTCGTTGAATATTTTATTCTGCATCTTAGGATCGTTATCTGCCATTGGATTGATGAACTCATACTCAAGGTTATCCCGTGCCTGAACCTTAAACTCCTCGAGCATTTCCCTGATCCTGCGCTGAAATTTCTTAAAAGGGATGTTCAGTTCGCCTTCGAGGTAAACTTTGACATACACCACATCATCCAGCTCTTTTAAAATCGATTTTGTCACGGGAGACAGGGTATACCTTTTTTCAGAGGTAAGGTCTATCCTGAAATTATAGAATGACAAAATGTAGGCAGCCAGAAAGATAATGAGAATTAACGCTGCTAGCCTGATAATATGGTTGATCTTAACTCTTTTCACGGTGATGTTTGATTTTTTACCTACCATTTCCGGCTTTGGAGCGAGGTTTTAGTAATGAATAAAAAAATGACCACAAGAGCAACAAAATAGGTCAGGTCACGTGAATCGATCACGCCCCTGCTCATAGACTGGTAATGCTCCTCTATGCCAAGATTTAATATTAAGGTTGAAATACCTTGAAAAATAGACAACTCTGCAACATATTTAAAACCTCTTAAGAACATAAAACATAAAGCACTTGCTGTTATGAACGAAATAATACTGTTGTCTGAAATGGCTGACGAGAAAATGCCAATACCGGCGTAGACTGCTGCAAGGAAAAAAAGTCCTATGAAAGATCCCCAGGTTCCACCGGCATCAAGATTTCCCTGCGGATTGCCAAGGAGATATACCGAGATGTAATATATCAGGCATGGAACAAGGGAAAAAAAGACCAGGGTGAGAGAAGCCAAATACTTTGAAAAAACAATTCCAAATGCTGAAACAGGTCGTGAAAGCAAAAGTTCAAGAGTCCCCGAATGTTTTTCATCGGAAAGCATACGCATAGTCACTGCCGGCACCAGGAAAAGGAATATCCAGGGAGCTATCCTGAAAAGTGGTTCGAGTGAGGCATAACCGGCATCGAGCACGTTCAGTTCACCTGGAAATACCCACATGAATAATCCTGTGGACAGCAGAAATACAATAATGACCAGATATCCCGTGATTGAGCTGAAAAAGCCTGTGATCTCTTTTTTATATAACGCGATAATTGCCATACCTGATAAACGAGCCCAAAAATAGATTATTTTACCCTGTTTTAGTCAAAAAACACCTTTTTTTCATGTAAAGATTTTAATCGATACATGCATTCCGTAGATGCCTCTGTAACTGGTGATAAACCATCGAATATATTACAGGGCCTGGTATGCATCCTGGGACAATTCTTTACCGGAATTATGAACATAATTTTATCTTTGTATAAAAAGCACAATCCCTTGCACAGTACGGTCAGACTTTTCATATTCATACTCTTAATATTAACTGGTATACCGGGTTCTGCACAGAAAAACTTTTCCAGAATACGCAATGTTATTATTGAGCCGAGGTTTCAGTATGGCGTGACCCTTCCATTATATGATGCGGTAAGTTATTTAATTGAAGAAAATGTTCATGCAATCGAATGCAATATTGCATTTCCTACCTATGGAACAGATTACTGGGAGAAGATTTACAGGTACCCCAGAACAGGAGTGGGCTATTCGTTTAATACCCTTGGGAACAATAGGGTATTAGGCTATGCTCACGCTTTATACGGGTATATGGATGTTCCGCTGAACAGGATACCACGAAAATTTTCTGTGAATTATCAGATTGCTTTTGGCCTGGCGTATATTACCCGGCATTTCGATCCCCATGACAATCACCTGAACCGTGCCATCAGTTCGCACGGCAATGTATACATTCGGTTCGGGCTTAACGGAAAATACAGGTTAAATGCACGAAGTGAGCTGGTCCTTGAGGCCGGAGGAACGCATTTTTCAAATGGTAAGTTTCGTTCACCCAATTACGGAATAAATACTGCAACTTTTTCAATTGGCGCCAATTACCTGCTGGGAGATGCCGGCAGGTCTTATGAAAATCCGGAAATCCCTGATTTCAATAAAAAGTTCCGCCATACCCTGATCATCGCCGGAGGTTCAAAAGTTTTTGACAACCTTCTTGGCAATAAGTATTTCATATCCTCCTTATCCTATACCGCCGAGCGGAACACAAGCCTTAAAAGAAGATTCGGGCTGGGTGCTGACTTGTTTTACGACAAATCCATCAGCGAAGCACTGGCAAACGAAGAAGGCATTCCTGACAATACATTTTTCCACCTCCTGAGGCTTGGAATGCATATTTCACATACCGTACAGTACAAAAAAGTATCCTTTTCCATGCAGTTAGGGCATTACCTGTATTCAAAATACACCGATCTTACGCTTATTTACAGCCGGATTGCCATTCAATATATGCTGAGTGATCATTTAATGGGCAATGTATCGGTAAAATCACATCTGGCCAAAGCCGATTTTGTAGAGTGGGGTATTGGTTACTTCTGGTGATCAGAAAAGGGAAAGTAATCACCTTTACATGCTTTGATTTATGACATGCACTAAATCGTGATTGGTCTTATTTTGTTCAACCGGTCTATTCCTGTGATGCATTCCTGTTGCATATTTTGGCTTGAAACAAAATCATTTTGTATTTTATAATATTTTTAATATCAGATAAATACATATTGCAATTTATAATGTGAAATTATTCGCTCTCGTTCATATGTTAAAATTTTAAAAATAGCCTGAAATGCCGAAAACATTTTATAAACAACCGTTGTTAATAAAATTACCGGTTTGATCAGATTGTCATTCTCGGTTGTTAATAACCAGTGATTTTAATCACCGTTAAGGGGTATTAAATATCATCTGGGGTTGTGAAGTACAGATGAAAAATAAGTTGTAAATTGTTGTTATGAATTTCACAATTCATAACCTAAACCGACCTGAGTATGAAAGTATTAATGTTTGGATGGGAATATCCACCATTCATAAGCGGCGGGCTTGGTACAGCCTGCCACGGAATAGTTCAAGGCCTCTCTTCTTACTCAGAAATTGAGTTAACTCTAGTATTGCCACAGGCATATAATGCACCGAACGACTCCCGGCTGAGAATAGTGAGCGCAAGTGATGTCGAACTTTCAGAGAGTGACATCCGGCTTCAGGAAATTCTCGAAAAAAGTCATCTGCAGGGAATTGATCCTCAAATTTCGGCATACATCTCTCCCGAACAATATTTAGAATTAGTAAAAAAACGCAGCCTAAAAGAAACCGGAATTCATAATCCTTCCGGGAAACTGACTGTTAACGGAGAGTATGGGGGCAATCTTTTCAGCGAGATCTCAAGATATGCCAGAATAGGTTCGGAGATTGCAAGGCAGACAAAACACGATGTGATACATGCTCATGACTGGCTCACTTTTCAGGCCGGTATCGAAGCGAAAAAGGTATCGCATAAACCACTGGTTTTGCATGTACATGCCACAGAGTTTGACCGGAGCGGTGAAAATTGCAATCCAAAGGTCTATGAAATTGAAAAGAAGGGAATGATGGCAGCCGATAAGGTAATCACCGTGAGTAATTTTACACGCAATATCGTTACCCGCAAATATGGGATTGATCCCGATAAGGTTATTACCGTGCACAATGGCGTAGATCCTGTTGAGCGGGAAAGAACAGAGCTGCCAAGACCGTCTTTGTTTAAAGATAAAATAGTCACCTACCTGGGCAGGATTACATTTCAGAAAGGTCCGGAATATTTTATAGAAGCAGCGAGACAGGTCCTTGAAAAAATGAATAATGCACGGTTTGTGATGGCTGGTTCGGGAGACCTGACTGAAAAAATGATCCGGAATGTGGCATCGCTCGGCATATCAGACCGGTTTCATTTTACCGGTTTCCTGAGGGGTGCAGACGTAAGCAGGATGTATGCCATGAGCGACCTCTATGTGATGCCTTCTGTTTCAGAACCCTTTGGAATCTCACCACTTGAGGCACTGCAACACGGAGTTCCTGTGATTATATCAAAACAATCGGGCGTCGCTGAAATTGTCAACCATGTCATTAAGATCGATTTCTGGAATGTTCATGCCCTTGCCGACGCCATGTATGCAATTCTCAATTATAAAGCCATAGGACAGCACATAAAGCGAAACGGTGAAGAGACCTTAAGAAATCTGAAATGGAAAGACACCGCCGGTAAGATTAGAAATATCTATTTCGAATTATCGCAGCAGCGTTTTGCTTCTTAATCGCATCATTTAACCTTAAAATTTGTCACATGAGCATAAGAAAACAGTATCTGAAATCTAAACCAGCTTGTAAGGTTACGTTCAAACTGGGAAATATTCCTGAAGATTCAGCAAAAATCAGCCTGGTTGGAGAATTCAACAATTGGGATGAACACAACGGGCATATCCTGAAAAAATCCAAGGATGGCCAGTTTTCTACCACTTTGGAACTTGAACCAGGCAGGGAATATGAATTTAAGTATCTGGTAAACGGTATGAATTGGCTGAACGATCCCGAAGCCGACAAATATGTTCCCAATACGTTTCAGGGAGAAAATTCGGTGGTTGTAGTGTAAAACTGCACAGGTACATACTCCGGTTATACCAATTAAATCACGCATTACCAATCGTTTTTGTAATTCGTGTTGTTGTATCGCAGCAGCGAGTGAGGTTTGTTATTCATTTTGCATAACAGTATAGTGCAATCCGGTAAGCGGAAGAATAAATCGGGTTGTGCAAAGCCTGACAGGATAGATTCCTAAGTGCCAGGACGGAGTTATTGTTTCATGATCGATGAATAGTCCTGGATGAGGATATTCTGAAAGTAAAAGTGAAGAATATCCACGAAGGTATAACCTACACGAGACATCTCCATGGCACCTTCCTGACAGAGACCAACCCCGTGACCAAAACCTTTGCCTTTAAGAATAACCCATCTGCCGTTTATCTCTACAGCAAAATATGCAGATTTCAAGGCGAAATCTTCGCGCAATTTTCTGAACGGAATGGAGGATTTACCGGAAATATAAATTTTTTCCCTGTGGTCCCGTGAATACTGCATATTGTTCTGCTTCAGATCTTCATTGCTAAAACCGTTCGTCCTGAGGTATTCCTTCCAGTCATTTAGCGGTATGTTCCTGGACCACCCTGCATTTTTACTTTCAGTGCAAAAGGGGTCATTAATGGAATAAAGGCATGGTAACTTATTTTGCCATGCCATATCAGCAGTGCTTGTATTGCCTCCGCAATTCGAATGATAAGGAGCAGTGATAAGATTTCTTGATGAGTCTGTCAGAACAAGCTGTTCTGTTGATTCAACAGCATCATGGATTTTTTTATTTAGCAGGCTCCTTCCCTTATAAGCCTGGCAATGCTCGGTATTGCAAAGATCGAATCCGTCTGCACCATGCCTGTATATATTTTTCAATGCATAGGTCCTAACAAGAATAGCCTGTGCTTTATAATATTCATCGGTAGCACTGGCACCTCCTTCGGCTTCTATAACTCCTGCAATATATTTATTTACATCAGGAAGATTTATGATGGTAAATTTACCTTTGTTCTGTTTAATTGACAGATCATCATCAAAATCAGCCGAATACAAAGACGGATCTACCGGTTTTAGTTGGAATATATTGGCATCCCGGAGTCCGGTGAGTAAGAGTTCACCGAAACCGCCGTATTCTGTATGGCCATCCGAGAGAATTGCACCATCCGGTGTTAAAGTAAGATAAAAAATGCGCTGCTCACCGGCTCTACCAATCAGGCTGTCATCAAGAAAAAGTTCATATTCTCCTTTTACGACTGAAAAGACAAGTGACTGAATACTATCATCAGGGAACAACCCTATCTTCAGCTGTTGTGAATGCAAATCACCGGCTAAAAATAGAGCTGTAACGAACAGGATATAATAGTTGGACTTCGCTATCCTTGTCATGATTTCCTGGTACCGGATATTTCTTCAACAATTATACGGGCAACCCTTGCTGATGCACCCTGTTCCCCGAGCAGGTTTTTCATTTTCCGGTATCCCTCAAGAATGGTTCTTCTCCTGTCTTCATTGGTCAGCAATTGGTTCAGTTCGCCGGAGATCTTATCTGACAGACTAAACTGAAGGTATTCTTTTACCAGTTCTTTATCCAGGATAATATTGACCAGTGAGAAATACTTTACATGAATTATACCAAGTGCAATAAAAATCTGGCCAAGATAGAAAGTGCCCTTGCTGGTCTTATAAAGAACAGCCTGGGGTATATTCAGCAGGGCAGTTTCCAGGGTTGCAGTCCCCGATGTCACAATTGCTGCAGATGAATGTTTGAGCAGGGCATAAGTCTGATCATAGACAAGCTTAATACCTGACCGGTGCAGGAATATATTGTAATACTCCTGCTGTGTCGAAGGGGCTCCGGCAACTACAAACTGGTATTCATGATATCTTTCCGATACTTTCACCATCTCCGGAAGGCAAAGATCGATCTCCTGTTTTCTGCTTCCGGCAAGCAAAGCAATTATGGGTTTACCTGTAAGGTTGTTTTTCTTTCGGAATAGCTCTGCCGTCTCGGTATAATTCTTTTCGAACCGGGCAGTTTCATCCAGGACAGGATTTCCGAAATATTGTGCATCAATACCCAGTTTTTGATAAAATCCGACTTCAAACGGAAGAATCACGAAAACCCTGCTTACATTGCGGCGAATTCTCACGGCCCTTGATTTCCCCCAGGCCCATAGTTTCGGCATGATGTAATAATAAACAGGGAGTCCGTATTTTTTGGCAACCCTGGCTATCCTGAGATTAAAACCTGCATAATCGATCAATATAACCACATCGGGTTTAAAGTCAAGCATATCCATTTTACAGTCTTTCAGATAGCCGGCAAATTTTCTTAGGTTTCTGAGGGCTTCAAGAATGCCCATTAAGGCGAGTTCACGGTAATGTTTTACGAGTGTGCCTCCCACTGCCTGCATCTTATCTCCGCCATAGAATCTGAAGACAGCATTGCTGTCATTGTTCAGTATTTCTTTCATCAGGTTTGATCCGTGGAGATCTCCAGATGCTTCGCCGGCGATAAGGTAATATTTCATAGCAATGGAATAAGGAACCGTATTGCAAACAACAATACTGTAAGGATAACAGTCATGACAATAATCCCCATTGCCGCTTTCAGCCATTCAATCCAGTTGAAAACAAAAAACAGCAGAAGATTGGGTATAATACACCAGCTTAAAACTACAGGAAGAAACTTTCCGATGATCATCTGCCCTGGATAATCGATGAATTCAATACTTCTGAATCGGGCATAATACAGAACAAAGAACAATATCCCCGGAAGGATTATTCCGGACAGTACACCGGTTAAATTTGTATTCAGCTTTTTTATTCTCAAGGGTATCCCGGTATTGTGTTTACGATTTTTACTTAAGTTTCCAAAGATAGCAATCTGCGTTATAAAATTGGTTATTGACACAAAAGAGTCTTGTAGGTTTTGGAGATTTGATTCAAGAAACATGGCCGGGAACAGGGAGTCCGAAGTCCGGAGTCCCGAGAACAAAGTCGGAAGACCGAAGTCAGGAGTCAGGATATGTTAAAATAGGTAATGGCAGTAATGGCATAGGGCAAGGGGTATGGGATATGGAACATGGAACGAAGTAAAACAGAGTGCGTGTGGAGTGTGGGAAGCATACGCCAATCAGGAATCAGTAAGCGGTAATTTGTACTTAAAGTGCTGTATAAAAAATGATTACTGAATACTCAATACTGATTACTTTTTTAATCCAGTATCTAGTATCCATAAAATTAATTGAAATCCCAGCCTTTAAGGCTCTGTATTGTATTGTAGCAGGTAAGATCAATCTGGAGCGGTACTACTGAAATATAGTTGTTTTTAAGTGCCCATTCATCGGTATCGCTGGCATTAGGCTCCGCATTATGAAAAAGGCCAGTAAGCCAGTAATAATCCCTTCCATAATGATCGGTACGCTTCACAAACTCTTCTTTCCAGAAACCTTTATTTTGACGTACAATCTTTACACCTGCAATTTTTTCTTTGGGCAGGAAGGGTATATTCACATTCAGGCAAATTGATCCGGAGAGTCCGTTTGAAAGTACTTTTTGCATAATTTTAAGTGCATATTCCTTTGATACACTAAAATCGGCGTTCTCATCAAAACTGAGCAGTGAAAATCCTATGGAAGGTATGCCGTTAATGCATCCTTCAATAGCAGCTCCCATAGTTCCTGAGTAAAAAACACTGGCTGAGGAATTTGATCCGTGATTTATGCCGGACACTAGCAAATTGGGTTTCTTATCCAGCAATTTAGCGAAGGCAAGCTTTACACAGTCTACCGGTGTTCCGTTACAGGAATATACTATAAGGTTTTGCTCTTCCTGTACTTTAGTGATCTGAAGGGGCTCCTTCACCGTAATGGCATGCGACATGCCCGATTTTGGTTCAAAAGGGGCGACCACAACCACCCTGCCAAGATTTCTTACCACATCTATCAGCGATTGAATTCCTTTTGCCTGAATACCATCGTCGTTGGTTACCAGAATTAACGGATTCTCTTTCATATTCTCCAACCCTTTTTCAAAAAACGTACAAAGATATTCATTCTGCAGGAAGTACCAACATCATAGCACCATAAGATTCTGCAAGCCGTCAAATTTTTCTCTGAATTTTTTTGATAAACTAGGGCCAGGGTTATTTAAGGGAATGATCCGGCTTGAGCATGATCCTCTGTGTCCTGTCTTCGTATATCGCTACAACTTCATTATTGGGCAATTTGTAGACATAATTTTCTCGCCATCCTGAAATGCGTGAGTTTTCATAGAATTTTGCCGTGTATTTTTCCGCCATTCCTGTCCGGCTGACCCGTCGAAGAACATCCAGGAGGCCATACTCTTCGATTCCCGGAAATACTTCCGTTAATCGTTTACCAATAATATTATTTCGGAGAACCTTCTCTGTTTGTTCAGCCGATTTATTGAAATCCTTAATGATGAAATCATTCCCATTATCAAAAGGTTCATACACAGCCACACAGCTCCTGATATTTTCAAAAAGGGTCCTGAATTTTTCCTCGTTCTTTTTCAGGTTGATTTCGGCTTCTTTTCTGTCAGAGATATTACGTATAATACTCTGATGGTATATCTTTCCGTTGATCGTAAACTGCCATATACTGCTTTCAACCGGAAAAATTTTGCCATTTTTATGCCTGTGATACGTCTCGTACCTGAGTCCGACAGTTTGGCTCAATTTCCCGGTCATGTGGATAAATTCTGCCGATGCTTCCTTTGTCATTAGGCTTGTTTCGTCCATTCCTTTTATTTCTTCTTTATTGTAACCGTACAGTTCAAGTGCCCTGTCGTTCACCTCGATCAGGTGATGCAGTTCATCCGAAAGGATCACGGCATCATTGGCACACTTAACCGCAATGTTGTATTTCTGATTCAGAAACTGGAAGTCCGATTCAAGCTTCAGCATATCCTGTTCGTAAAGCAATACCCTTTTCATCCAGAAAAGCCTGAAAATAGCATAACTGCTAATCATTAAAAGCAACATGATGATGACGGTAAATAATGCCAGAAAATGAATATCCTCATAGATCTCCTTAATATCGATCTTTACGATAAGATACCAGTGGGTTCCCTTAATTTTTCCGACAGCAGCCAGTATTTTATGATTCCTGTAATCCACAGCATCCACAATACCTTCCATGCCTCTAGCTGCCAAAGATGCTGCAAGTTTGCTGTTTCCAACCGGATATTCCATTTTCAGGGCCGTATTTTTTCTGTGCCGCAACTCGTTTAGAAAAATCATCTTATCCCCTTCCTTTCGCACCAGCAGTGCTTCGGTAGTTTTACTGTTTACCTGGAATGTCTGCAGAAGGGGATAGAAATCAACAGAAGGATCGATATTGAGAACCAGGGCACCGCAGTAACTGTTTATCTTATTCTCTTTTACTGTTAAAGGAATTATTATATGAAAAATACTCTGGCTGTCGGGCGAAAGATGAAGCCTGGTTATAACAAACTCGTTAGTCTGGGCTGCCGAGTCAATATCTTTAGCATGTTCTGCCACATTAAAAAGCCATTCAGCACTGTCTGATGAAATAACCGGGTTTCCTGAACTGTCAATAAGTGAAATCGATTTGTAATGACCGGTGCTCAAGATTGAATTGAAAACCGGAGCAATACGTTCATACTCCCTGTTTTTTTCAGAAAGGGTCAGGTAATTGCAAAGACTTTCTACAACGTCCGAATTGTTTTTGATCATCCGGGCATCGGTCATTCGCTCATCACACCAGTCGGATATTTGCTTTTCCTTTAACCGGTATAGCGCATAGAGCTCATTCTTCTTTTCTGTTCTCAGGGTTCTCTTTTGCCAGTTGTAATTGATACTGGCAATGGCGATAGCTATTCCGGTCACTGAAATGAACAGGATATAAAAAAGCCGGTTCGATAAATATTTTTGTTCCCTTCTCACAATCGCTAATTTAAATCATCCTCAATCAGATGATACCCATTTGTACTTTTGGGAAGTCAGATTTCCGAGAGCCTGGGAAGCCAGTTAAGCTGGTGCGGATCAGAATTTAAGAAATAACACGTTGAAAATTCAAAAAAGCGGTGTTGAATATTCGTGTTTGAATTTCCAAGACAATCAGGCAAATCCTGCTTTTCTTTAAAAAAATAGAGCAGAGGACACCCTCTTCCTAATTTTCAGAGTCCTTACTCTAAATTTAGTGAATATTACCATGAATAGCTAAGTTTGGGGATGTTTTTTTGTATACCGGAGATAATTTATTTTGCTTGTTACAAGGTAGATAAACATATCAGCGTGGCCCCTATTTCTATTGCAGTTGGTGGGTTTCAAGAAATTCTTCGGCCCGTTTCCTGGTCTTCGGACTGGAACTCTTCTTTTGTCTTATGATATAGCGGAGAATCTGTTCCTGGTTTTCGACCTGGTTAAAGTAGGCATCGAACGATTCAATGGCATCGTAAGCGATCAGTTCCTTATGTTTAAAGTGGGTTTTTTCGGTATGAAGCAGGCATTTCGTTATCTTATCGACCATTCCCGGTTTGGTTTGTGAAATTATTCCTGCAGATGATGCGATATGCCGGGCAACCACCACACTTTTGCCATCCATGAGGCTGCAATACGAATCGGCAATTTCTTCAAACTTTTCTTCTTCATCAACTGCAGTTAAATTTGCAATGATCTCCACAGCAACAGTCTGATGAAAAGCATTGTCACTGCCAAGCAATTCAACAAAAGAATCCCATTCGCTATAAAGTTTAAGGGGTACATTTACACTGATGTTCTTTACGATCTGGTAGCAATTGAACCTGTAAATGTCGTCTGAGGAAACCAGTCCGTCAATAACTTCCTTCAGAAAATTTCTGTCACTTTTGGCCAGCTCGATGATTTTGGGTAGTCCCTCCGAATTTTTCTGGCCAAGGATTTTATGTACATTATCGAATAATGGATCTCCTGTATCGACCATTTATCATCCGGTTTGATTCATTAAATCAAAGAATAAAGGTACAACGAAAAATTGAGAAGGTGAACAGGTTTGTCAAAATAGTTTGATCCGGATTAAAACTGAAACCGGCTGATACGGATACCTGAAAATTGCTCGATATGAATAACGTGTAATAGTATTCTATGTATTGTTAAGTTATGATTTCCGCATAAACAACGAATAAATCTTGTATGCCACACAAAAACCTGTAGCACCTTCAAAAAAAACTGAAAAGAAACAGTATTGATGCAAATAAATCGGCCAGCAAGTTATTGCCTGTAATAACCGACAGAATCACCATGAGCGTAAGTCCAAAACCTAATTTTGGCGCAAAAATATTCGGATCGGCATTGATAACCTTGGATTGAACGTTTACCGTACTTATAAGATACCTGCTAATTCCCTTAACAACGCGCAATTCGGCTTTCAGAAATCCCCGTGTAAAAAAATCATGGCATACAAATACTGCGATCCAGATAAATGATGAGTAGACAAAGACTGACATTAATGCAGCTACAAAAAGGGCATTTAACCTGACAATCCGCTCATTCAGCTACTGCTCTGACACAGGGCATACTTCGTTCATATAAAAAGAGGTTTGGGGTTAATATGAAGAGGGCAAAAATAATCATTTCCTGCTCTTGCTGTCACTGGCTTTATCTCAGGGAAGGCTTTTACAGGCTTCTGTTAAAACAATAAGAAATTCAGCAGATTCATCGTCAGTTTATTCATTTATTCAGATTAAATAAATTCTAAATAACACAATACTGGCATAGGCCTGTTTATAGCAATTTATTCATGTAAATATTTGGAATATAACTGGTTATAATGAATACAACCCGGTATGAGGAAGTATCAGAATGGTTCAATACCGGGAATCAGTTTATCCGGTATCCGATACCAATTCGGATGAATCCGGTAAACCCATGATTTTTATAGTGTATTCCGATTGTTTTTGGCTGGTTAATTTGGTCCAGCGATCCGATATATATGCCGGCACCGACAGAAGCATCAAGGTATATTTTTTTATAAGCTTTGAACTGAGATCCGAAAGAGAGGTAATGTTCCATGGTGCCTATTGAACCCGTTTCTTCGGGAATTTCAACAGGAGCATTATTAACGAGCACAATCATTGGCTTATCCACACTGGCATGCCGGTATAACAAATCATATTCAAAATACGGTTTTAAGCGTTTTGACATATACTCGACGTCATCGAACCGGCCTGTAAAAATCCTGTATTTCAAACTAACTCCTGAAAGTTTCATATTCTTTTGTTGAATGATTGGACCGAATCCGATGTTTTTTCTTCCTTTTTGAATGTTTACAATAAGTGAAATGCCTGCACCATAACCGCTTCCTGAATTCAATTGCATCAAACCTATTGCATAATGGCCTTGATATTCCATTTCTTTGTCATACTGTGCATAAAGAAAGGCAACATTCACCAACATCCACACTATCAAACCCAACTTCTTCATTTTCTGTCCATCAACTTATATCTATGTAATATGTACGGGGATATAGTACAATAGTTGACGTAAGACCAATGAGTTGCATTATCGTGAAATGATGATTTCCATCAATTGAATAGTTGAGGGAAATCAATGGTTCCTAGAATGGATCGCAACGAATGCCGGAAATTTCCGATTATCGTTCTGAAATCATTGCCAGAACGATCGGAAAGCTTTTAAGGTTGTCCCCAAATAAATGGATATGTTCAGC
This sequence comes from uncultured Bacteroidales bacterium, assembly GCA_964503885.1. GTDB lineage: Bacteria > Bacteroidota > Bacteroidia > Bacteroidales > UBA10428 > CAZDCD01. The sequence goes on along the minus strand of CAZDCD010000001.1, from coordinate 206,221 downwards.
ATGCAGTGTTAAACCTTCTTAACCATGGCTGTTCCTCTTTTTATGGCGTCTTCATTCAGAGGAATAAGATGATGATGCCTGGCCGGAAGGGATTTTTTAAGGGCATCGGTCAAAAATTCAGATTTGACTACTGGCTTAATCTTGAGAAAAGCCCCCAGCACGATCATATTGAACGTTTTGGTGTTTGCCATTTTTGCAGCTTCAGTAGCAGCTTCAATCTGGTATATTTCGATATCTTTCCTGACAGGATGCCTTGTTATTCCGTTGGTATCATACAATAATATTCCTCCCGGCCTTACCGTCTTTTCGAACTTATCCATCGACTGTTGGTTAAGAATGATTGCCGAGTCATAGGTATTGAGAATGGGTGAACTGATACGTTCGGAACTTATAATGACAGTAACATTGGCTGTACCTCCACGCATTTCAGGGCCGTATGAGGGCATCCAGCTAACTTCGAGATTTTGCAGCATTCCCGCATAGGCAAGGATTTTTCCCATTGAAAGCACTCCCTGGCCGCCAAACCCTGCTATAATAATTTCTTCATTCATAATTTTCCGGCAATTACTTGGGTTTTAAAATTTCACCATTCACCTTCATATCTCCGAGTGGGTAAAACGGTATCATATTTTCTTCGAGCCATTTATTTGACTGCAACGGGGTCATTTTCCATCCTGAAGGACAATTTGAAACGATTTCCACAAACGAAGCGCCTTTTTTCAATTGCTGATTTTCAAATGCCTGCCTGATGGCTTTTTTTGCTTTTCTCACATTCAGGGGTGTGTGCACACTTTGACGTGTGACATAGTATGTACCGGGTAGCTGTGCAACCAGGTCGGTCATTTTTATGGGATTACCCATTAGCTCTACATTTCTTCCATATGGAGTGGTGGAAGATTTCATGCCGGGAATAGTTGTCGGTGCCATCTGTCCACCTGTCATTCCGTAAATACCGTTATTTATGAATATCATGGATATATTCTCTCCCCGGTTACAGGCATGAATGGTCTCCGAAGTACCTATCGCAGCCAGGTCTCCGTCGCCCTGGTAGGTAAATACAAATTTATCGGGCCAGCATCTTTTAATACCTGTTGCTGCAGCAGGAGCTCTGCCGTGCGGAACCTGCAACGCATCAACATTCATAAATTCATAGGCCAGGACCGAACAACCTACGGGCACTACGGCAATAGTATCGGCTTGAATACCCATCTCATCGATCACTTCCATGGCAATGCGGTGCACTACTCCATGACCGCATCCCGGGCAGTACGAGAGCGTATTGTCGGTCATTAATCCGGTTTTCTGATAAACCAGGTTTTCTTCCCTGATGATATCTTTGACTTCCATAAGTTATCCTCCGATTAGCTGTTTTTCCAAAGCTCCCAGAACCTCATCCGGTGCCGGGATCATTCCGCCCATACGTCCATAAAATTCAACATTTGTTTTTCCGTTTACAGCGAGCCTTACATCTTCAACCATCTGGCCTGAACTAAGCTCAACGGTTAAAATTCCTATCACCCGTTCTCCCAGTTTCTGCAGAACCTTTTCCGGAAAGGGGAACAGGGTAACAGGACGCAGCAGCCCCGCTTTAATACCTTTTTGCCGGGCAAGTTTCACTGTTTTCTGACAGATTCTTGCGGCCGATCCATACGCCACTAAAAGATAGTCGGCATCCTCACAGTCGATTTCCTCATACCTGACCTCTTCTTCCTTCATTTTCCGGTATTTTGCCTGCAGATCTTGATTGTGCCTTTCCATGCGTGAAGGATCAAGATCGAGTGAAGTAATGATATTGCGTTCGCGGTCGGGGGTTTTACCTGTGGCAACCCAGGCCTGATCAAAGAATGTGGTTCTTGGTCTCTGTTCGAAAAGTTCAACCTTTTCCATCATTTGGCCGATTGCCCCGTCTGACAATATCATGGCAGGGTTGCGGTATTTGAAAGCCAGCTCAAATCCAAGCAGCACAAAATCTGCCATTTCCTGCACCGATGCAGGAGCAAGCACAACAAGCCTGTAATCTCCATGCCCACCGCCTTTTGTGGCCTGAAAATAATCAGACTGGGAGGGCTGAATCGTACCCAGGCCAGGACCTCCCCGCATTACATTTACCACAAGACAGGGCAATTCTGCGCCTGCAATATAGGACAATCCTTCCTGCTTCAGGCTTATTCCGGGACTTGATGATGAAGTCATCACTTTTTTCCCTGTGCTTGCTGCTCCAAAAACCATATTGATGGCGGCGATCTCACTTTCGGCCTGAAGCAGCACCATACCGGTGCGTTTATGCGGTTCCTCGGAAGCAAGATATTCCATGATCTCTGACTGTGGGGTAATCGGGTACCCGAAGTAGGCATCGCACCCCGCTCTTATTGCCGCCTCGGCAATTGCCTCATTACCTTTCATTAATCTAATTTCACCCATGTAACATCAAATTAGGATTCAATTTTCGTACGATAAACAGTAATAACACCATCGGGACAAACAATGCCGCAATTCATGCAACCGGTACAGGCATCGTGATTTTCGGGGTATGCGAAATGATAGCCCTTTCCATTCACTTTCTTCTCCATCCTGATGACATCTGTTGGGCAGGATTCGACACATAGTTCACATCCTTTGCATCTTTCAATATCGATAACTATAGCTCCTCTTACTTTTGCCATTTGAATGAGATTTAATGACTATTCTAACCTTTGGTGAATATGCCAGGTTAATGTGTGCTGATTTGAAAAAGGTTCAATATTAAATAATTTGTATCAAAAAACCATGTTTTTGATCACGTGATTGTTCACAAACAGGTATTTTTCGGGAAATTTCATCAGGATAAGCTATTTATGATGTGTATTGAACAATGCAAGTCTCTTTGCAAGAACCGGCATATCGCTGAGAGGTGTTTGCGATACGCATATCCTCAACCCCTCTTTTCTGTCGCTGCCTGTTGTGTCAAGTGTTATGGCACTGATTCCGTAACGGATCAGTTCTGCAAGCAATTGTTCTCCGGAAAATCCCGGGTACGATACCGTAAAATAGAACCCGTCAGCAAGCAGCTTGTCTTCATCCCTGTCGTAAACAATGTTAAATCCGCAATCTGTAAAATGTTTTTTCATCTGACCGGCCCGGTCAGCATATTCTCTGATGTGCTCCACAAAGTTATAGGTTCCGTTATTCACTGCGCTGAATATTGCTGAAAGCCCGGCCTGTGCTGAATATGCCGCACCTGCTGAAAGGGTGTAGATCACATCCTGGATGAGCGCGGGACCAAACTTCACATTGGAAAAATATCTTTTCAATTCGGGATATTCCCGCGTGTATAATTGGCCGGATATGATCATCGCAGCGATTCGTTGTCCCGCATAACTGAATGCTTTAGAGCTGGAAATAAGAATAATATAATTGTCGGTATATTTTGCCACTGTAGGCTGATAGGGTGGTATTCCTGGTAAACCATACTCCTGCCTGAAATCCATTCCGAAATAAGCCAGGTCTTCAATAACGATAATCCCATAACAGGTTGCCAGTTCACCAATAATTTTCAGTTCGTTGTCGGTCAGGCAAATCCATGACGGATTATTCGGATTCGAATAAATGAATGTGGCAATGGTATTCTCTTCAAGGTACGAGAGCAGTTTATCCCTGAGTTTATTTCCCCTGTAGTTATAAATATCAAAGCTCTTGCAGGGGAGGCCAAGAACTGAAAGTTGCTTTTTATTCACAGGGAAACCGGGATCGATAAAAAGGGTGGTCTCTTTTCCGGCGATACACCGGTTGGATACCATAAATGCTGCCATAGCTCCCTGCATCGATCCGACAGTGGCCAGGCATCCTTCCGGATCTGCCTCAATGTCGAGAAATAACCGGGCAAAACGTGAAATCTCTTTTTTCAGTTCAGGGATACCTTCGATAGGAGGGTATTTTGAAATCATTCCCGAACGAAGTGCTTCTATTTCGGCCCGGATGCCTTCTTCAGGCGGAGGCAGGCCGGGAACACCCATTTCGGTCCGTATAAACCGTATATTTGTAATCTCCTCGATACGGTTGATGAACTGAACTATGTTACGGATTGAAGCATAGGCCAATGAGTCAAGCCCCATCTCTTTCCTGAGTTCCGATATAAATTCTTTACCCAGGGGTAAATCTTCATTGCGCGTCTTCTCGGTTGACATCGCTAATCAAGTTTTCGTTTATCAATCACCCTTTTCGATTTTCCTTCGCTTCGTTCAATGGTTTTGGGTTCGACGAGCTTTACTGACACGCTCAAACCGGTTATACTTTCTATGTTACCCTGTATTTTCTGCCTTAAACTCTGAAGCTGACTTATCTTATCCTGAAAGAACCTGTCTTCGACTTCAACCTGCAATTCAAGGGTATCCAGGTTGTTGATCCTGTCGACAACAAGCAGGTAATGTGGTTTTATACCGCTTATATCAAGAAGTATGCTTTCAATTTGCGAAGGGAATAGGTTTACTCCTCTGATTATCAGCATATCATCACTACGCCCGGTACACTTTTCCATCCTTACGAACGTTCTTCCGCATTCGCATTTCTGGTAGTTTAGCCGGGTCATATCTCTTGTTCGGTAACGGATCAGCGGCAGGCCTTCTTTGGTCACAGTGGTAAATACAAGCTCACCCAATCGACCCTCAGGCAGCACTTCCAACGTATCGGGGTCGATTATTTCAGGTATGAAATGATCCTCATTAATGTGCAGTCCGCACTGGCAAAGGCATTCACTTGCTACACCTGGTCCGATCACTTCACTCAGGCCGTAAATATCAATGGCTTTTAAAGCGAGTTTTTTTTCAATTTCTTTTCGCATGTTCTCGGTCCATGGTTCAGCACCAAATACTCCAACACGTAGTTTCAGGTCTTTTCGTTTTATTCCGCTCTCTTCAATAGCTTCGGAAAGAAACAGAGCATAGGATGGTGTACAAGCCAGTACTGTGCTTCCAAAATCCTGCATCAGTTGCAACTGTCGTTTTGTATTCCCCCCGGATACGGGTATTACAGATGCACCGATTTTTTCGCCGCCATAATGCAATCCAAGTCCTCCGGTAAATAAACCATAACCGTAAGCGATGTGGATAAAATCTTTTTTTGTTGCACCCGCACAGGTAAGAGTACGTGCCATTACTTCCGACCAGATGCTGATATCTTTTCTTGAATAGCCTACAACAGTCGGTTTTCCTGTTGTCCCTGAGGAAGCATGCAGCCGGACTATTTCGCTCATGGGCAAAGCAAAAAGACCGAAAGGATAATTATCCCTCAGATCGTTTTTTGTAGTGAAGGGCAGCTTCGACAGGTCATCTATTTGCTGAATGCTCTCCGGCCCGATACCATTCTGCTGCAATTTCTCCCTGTAAAAGGGCACATTAAAATAAACCCTTTCAACAACATCTCTCAGGTATTCACTTTGCAGCTTTCTTAATTCCTCACGCTGCATGCATTCAACGTGTTTATTCCAAATCATCGTAAATGCGTGGTTACTTTCAGAATAATACATTAAATCTGGTATAGATCGCTTGCGCTGATCAGCTCCATTTTGTTTCGCTGGAAAGCCATAATCGCTTTTTCGATCTGGTCGGTTCGCAGAACCACAAACGATTTTTCACCGGTTCCGAAAGCATACAGGTATTCGATGCTTATTCCTTCTGCCGATAAAATGGCAAGTGCCTTTGCAAGCGCACCGGGAGCATTGGGAGTGGCAATTGTGAGAACTTCATTAATATTCACCGAAAAAAGCCGTTGTTTTAATATTTCCCGAGCTTTGTCGGGATCAGAGACAATTAGTCTGAGGATTCCATATTCCGAGCTGTCTGCAATGCTGCAGGCAACTACGTTTATGTTCTCATTCCCCAGACTCTCAAGCACCTCATGAAGTCTTCCCGATTTATTTTCAAGAAAGACAGATAACTGTTTTATAATCATGACTTCTCCTTAATAGTAATCAAAAAAAGATCATAAATGTATGAATACCCTCCGATCAATTGCTCTAAAGAATTATGTTTTAAAACATACCGGTTCATTTTTCAATAAGTATACGTGCATCCACAATTGTTATGCTTTCGGCATTTCCGATGAGCGGATTCATGTCCAGTTCCTTTATTTCCACCGCATACCGCAAGAGTGTCGATAGCCGCACGATTATTTCTGCAAACTTATCCTCGTTGATTCCGGACTTACCCCTGGTACCATGAATAATTGCATAACTCTTAAGGCTGCGGATCATGGAATAGGCTTCGTTAAACGTCAGGGGAGCCAACCCCGATGAATAATCACCGAGTACCTCCACAAATATTCCTCCCAGACCGCATATGATCACATGCCCGAATCGGGGCTCATATTTCGCACCTATAAAAAGTTCTGTTCCTGACTGCATTTTCTGTATCAGAACGAATTTAACCCCTTTTATTTTTTTCATTCTTCTGAACTCAGCCAGCAGGTGTATGTCTGACTTAATATTCAGCGTTACACCACCCACATCGGATTTATGTACCGGACCAATAGCTTTAATTGCCAGGGGATAACCAATCTCTTTCGCCAGACCAAGAAGTTTTTTCCTGGAGGCGGCTATACCTTCTCTCACCTGGGGAATCTGTGCCGCCTCGAACAGTTGCTGAATAACAGACGGATCCTGGAATCCCGGGGAAAGAGTTTCAATAATGGAGCGTATCTTCGGAATATCGATGCCTTCCACAAATATCTTTTCCTCGGCGGGGTAGGGGGTGTTGTAAACTTTTGTCAGCGCTTTGCCAAGGACTACCTCATCGGGGAAATTAATGTGACCCAGCGAAAGGAATTTTTCAACTTCTGATTTTGCAGAGCTTATTGAGGGTAAAATAGGGAAAACAGGCTTTCTGCTGCTTTCGATCTTTTCGTGCAGCACTCTGTAAGCCTCGAATACATCAGTTAAACCGGTACTGCCGAAGATCACTGTCATTCCGTGAATATACGGAGCCTCCTTATCACAGAAATCGAGGACCTTTCCGAGTTGTTCGGGTGTTCCGGTAGCAATAAGGTCTATCGGGTTCAGGGCAGATGAGCCGGGATTTAGCATTGAAAGAAGCATTGCCTGATCCTTTTTTTCCATTGCCGGAATTTTCAGACCGCCCTGGGAAAGCGCGTCAGTCAGCATTACTGCAGGTCCGCCTGCGTGTGTGATAATGGCTATGTTTCTTCCTTTCAGCTCTTTGTGCATAAATATCGACGCCACAGTAGTTAGCTCTTCTCTTCCCGAACATCTTACAATTCCTGCCTTTCTGAGGAGGGCTTCGACTGCGGAATCAGCACTGGCAATAGCCCCTGTATGCGACGAAGTTGCCCTTTTTCCGGCCTCCGTAGTGCCGGATTTAATGGCAGCGATCCGGCACCCTTTTTTGATCAGTGATGATGCGTGCTTAAGCAGCTTGTCCGGGTCCCTGATATTTTCCACATAGATCAGCTTTATTTTTGAACTCACTTCAGGATCGAAGGTATTATCCCAATGCTCAAGAACATCTTCAATACCTGTCTGTGCGCTGTTTCCGACTGAAAACAAACTCGCAAAAGTCAGCCCTTTCGGCAGTGCAGATTCCAGGATGAAAACTGCTGTTCCTCCCGAACCCGACACAAAATCACAGCCGTGAGGGTCGAGTTTGGGAACAGGAGAGGTAAATATTCCGTTGTATTTCGGAGTTATTACACCGATGCAGTTCGGACCGATAAGGCTTGCATCATACGCACCGGCAATATCAGCAATTTCTTTTTCGAGAAGTGCTCCTTCCCTGCTTTCCTCACTGAATCCGGCCGAAATAATGATGAATGCCCTAGTACCTTTTGTTTCAGCAAGCTGCTGCACCGTTTCTTTACAATACTTACAGGATATGGCAACAATGGCGAGATCGGTATCGGGCAGATCCCGTATTTCCCGGTAACTTTTATTGCCCTGAACATTGTCTTCGTGCGAATTCACTACATATAATTTTCCGTGAAAACCACCTTTTACAATGTTTTCCACTATCTTTCCGCCCGGCTTGTGGGTATTGTTTGAACCGCCAATGACCACAATACTTTCAGGATCAAGTAGCTGCTTATTGATCATATGATTACCGATGGTTGATCCTTAACAAATTTAAAAATTGCCGGCATTATATGGCATAACAATTATCATGTTTGCGGGGGATGTATTGTTCAGGGTTTCGGGCTTGCCTACCACCTGCCTGTCGGCAGACAGGGCAGGCAGGTTTTGTGTTTCATGTGTTTCAAGTGTTCCAGGTGTTCCTGATGTTCCATGTTGCTCTGTTCTAATTTAGATTACCAATATGCAACCCTTGGAACCCTTTTTTTGTTTTATGTTTCGGGTTTAGTATTGGATTATTGCAGAATTAAGTCAGGCCTAAAGTTTTTACTGTCATTGCTGGAGCATAACGACGAAGTACTGCCTGCCGGTTAGGCAGGAACCCTCCCTCATGGTGAATGGATAGTTACTGATATTAATTTCCAGACAATTACGCATACCGGCCGCCCCATGTCTGATCGAAGCGAAGATCCACTGCCTGCACTGCCTGCCGGCCAGGCGCCAAAGGCGGGGCTGCATGCCATTTAACTGATTACTGATTACCGACTACTTCAATAGTATCTCTGAATACCTCATGACCTATCCATTTCGGGATCTAAGCTTCGCTATGATATCCAGCATCCGGTCTATACCTTCAACACTTTTATTTTGTAATCTACATCTACCTTTCCCCTGCTGATATCGGTGAGCTTACTCCTGAGTAATTTCTTTCTGAGGGGTGTGAGGTAATCAACGAATAATTTCCCTTCGAGGTGATCGTATTCATGTTGGATAACCCGGGCTTTTACCCCATCATATTTCTCATCATAAAATTCCCAGTTTTCATCGTAGTACCGGATCCTAATTTTGGACTTGCGTTCAATATCTTCCCGTATTTTCGGCAGACTCAGGCATCCTTCGTTATACACCCATATATCACTTGTTTCTACTATTATTTCCGGATTGATAAAAGCCTTTTTAAATCCGTCGAGTGAAGGGTCATTTTCGCTCAGGTCGGTAGTATCGATCACAAACAACCGCAAAGATTTTCCTATCTGGGGAGCAGCCAGTCCCACTCCGTCTGAATGGTACATGGTCTCCCACATATCTGCAACCAGTTGCGGTAAATCCTTATCATTTCTGTCAATTTCCTTTGAAATTCTTCTGAGAATCGGTGACCCGTATACAACTATGGGATATATCATTGCTGGTTATTTTCCAAAAATCGTTTGTACTCGAGATAAGACTGAAGGAGAATGGTTGCACTCACAGCATCCACCAGCTTTTTGTCCTGTCTTTGTTTTTTTCTCAGCCCGCCCTCTCTCATGCTTTGCATGGCCAGTTTCGATGTGAAACGTTCATCCATAAGTATTATTTTTTTTGACGGGTAACGTTTCTTCAGTTTATTTACGAACGGGCCGACATACTTAACATTTTCCGACGGCAGGTTGTTCAATGTCTTCGGATCTCCCACAACGATTTCATCTACGGATTCTTTTCCGAGATAGTCATCCATAAAATCAAACACTTTATGGGCAGGAACTGTGGTCAGCAGATTCGGGATGAGTTGCAGAACATCTGTAACTGCGAATCCTACCCGCTTGTTACCATAATCTATTGCCATTATCCTACCTGCCATCTGGTGTTATTTTAACAAAATGCAAAGGTATAAAAAAAGCGGCTGACTGCCGCTTTTCAATACTATTGCCTTCATTCCTGAATTGAATAGTCGAGTGATGCAAGCCGCCGGTAGCTGTTATACCGCCATTTTGCGTTTTGTTCGGCCGCAACAAACAGTTCGGCTGCTTCTTTGGGAAAAGCTTTCTTCAGAGATGTATACCTAACCTCACCATTAAGGAAATCCTGAAATTTGGACCAGTCAGGTGCTTTCGAATCGAGTTCAAACGGATTTTTACCTTCTTTTTCGAGCAGGGGATTAAACCTGTAAAGATGCCAGTATCCGGCTTCAACGGCATGTTTCATTTCTTCCTGTGACTTGCCCATTCCACTACGCAAACCGTGATTTATGCATGGTGAGTAAGCAATGATCATGGATGGTCCGGGATATGCTTCTGCTTCACGCAGGGCTTTGAGAAACTGGTTCTGACTGGCACCCATCGCAACCTGTGCAACATATACATAACCATATGTCATGGCCATAGCACCAAGGTCTTTTTTTCTCACACGTTTACCTGCAGCAGCGAACTTGGCTACTGCACCGATCGGGGTAGCCTTTGATGACTGTCCCCCTGTATTTGAGTAAACTTCAGTATCCAGCACAAGAACATTAAGATCCTCTCCTGAAGCGAGCACATGGTCAAGACCACCGTAGCCGATATCGTAAGCCCAACCGTCACCGCCAATTACCCATACCGATTTTTTAATCAGGTATTGCTGCAATTCACCTATTTGCCTGCAAACCGGGTCTTTTTCTCCGGAGAGTTGTTGTACCACTTTTACAGAAGCAGCTTTTGAAAGTGCGGCATTGTCCTTTGCATCGATCCATTCCCTGAATGCACTTTTAGTGCCGTCTGAAACGGCATTCCCTGATATTGATTCCTCCATCAACCGTGCTATTCTTTCCCTCATTTTCTTTACCCCAAGGGCAATTCCAAAACCATATTCGGCATTGTCCTCGAACAATGAGTTAGCCCATGCCGGACCTTTACCATCGGCATTTGCACAATAAGGTGTTGAGGGAGCAGAACCACCGTAAATTGAAGAGCATCCCGTGGCATTGGCAACAATCATACGGTCACCGAACAACTGGGTTACAAGCTTGATGTAGGGAGTCTCCCCACAACCGGCACAAGCCCCGGAAAATTCAAAGAGAGGTTGAGCAAACTGGCTGTTCTTCACCGATTTATCAATTTCAATTCCTTCGGTCTTGTACGTTACATTATTGGCCATATAATCCCATCGGCCGATTTCTTTGCTTTGAGTTTCAAGCATTTTTAATTCAAGAGATTTGATCTTTGAGGGACAAATATCCACACAAAGCCCGCATCCTGTGCAATCGAGCGGACTGACCTGTATCCTGTATTTCAGCCCTTCCATTCCCTTGCCTCTGACTTCAAGTGCCACGGTATCGGCAGGTGCATTTTTAAGTTCCTCTTCTGTTAAAAGGAACGGACGTATTGAGGCATGCGGACAAACATAAGCGCACTGGTTACACTGGATGCATTGCTCAGGGATCCATTCCGGAACGTGGACTGCAATTCCCCTCTTTTCATATGCAGTGGTTCCTGCAGGGAAAGTACCGTCTTCACGACCGAGAAATGCACTGACTTTTAGATCGTCCCCTTTCAGGAGGTTCATGGGTTCCATTACATTTTTAATGAAATCGGGGACTTTCTTTCCTTTGTCATTTTCCTGCTTTACTTCCAGGCTTTTCCATTCGGAAGGAATGGCAACTTTTTCAACTTCTCCTCCACGGTCAATGGCTGCATGGTTCATTTTTACAATTTCCTCACCCTTCCTGCTAAAGGTTTTTATTATGGCTTTTTTCATTTCAGTTAAGGCCTCATCATATGGAATTACATTTGAAATTTTGAAGAATGCCGATTGCATGATTGAATTCGTGCGGTTTCCGAGACCAATTTCCTCGGCGATTTTTGTGGCATTAATAATGTAAAACCTGATATCGTTAACAGCCATGAATTTTTTCATGGTGTCAGGAAGCCTGTTTTTTGTTTCTTCAGCATCCCAAATGCTGTTGAGAAGGAAGGTACCTCCTTTTTTTAGTCCCTTCAGCATGTCATACTTATCGAGGTATGAAGGTACATGACAAGCTACAAAATCGGGTGTGTTCACATAATATGGCGAACGAATGGGCTTATTTCCGAAACGCAGGTGAGAAACCGTTACCCCTCCCGATTTTTTAGAATCATAGGCAAAATATGCCTGTGCATATTTGTCGGTATTATCACCTATTATCTTAATGGAGTTTTTATTTGCTGTAACTGTACCATCCGAACCGATTCCATAGAATTTTCCTTCAAATGTTCCTTTGACCGAAATGCTTACCTCATCTCCCATTGGAAGTGATGTATAGGTCACGTCATCATCAATACCCACAGTAAACCTGTTTTTCGGTTTGTCCGATGTGAGATTTTCATACACCGCAATAATTTGTGCCGGGGTAGTATCCTTGGAGCTCAGTCCGTATCTTCCGCCGACGATCAGAGGCGCATTAGCCTGTTCGTAAAATGCATTGCGGACATCGAGGTATAACGGTTCGCCTTCGGCTCCCGGTTCTTTTGTGCGGTCGAGAACGGCGATCCGTTTCACCGTTTTCGGAACGGCCTTCAGGAGATACTTGGTGGAAAATGGCCGGTACAGATGAACAGCCACCAGTCCCTGCTTGCTTCCTTTGGCGTTCAGATAATCAATAGTCTCACGAATGGTATCTGTTACTGATCCCATTGCCATGATGATATTTTCAGCATCCGGGGCGCCATAATATGCAAAGGGATGGTAATCCCTTCCGGTTAATTTTGAAAGTTCCTGCATCGATTCTTCAACCATATCGGGAACTTTATCATAAAATGCATTGGCCGATTCCCTCGATTGAAAATAAATATCGGGATTTTGGGCTGTACCCCTGGTAACAGGATGTTCGGGATTCAGTGCCCTGTCCCTGAATTTCTGAAGAACTTTGTAATCAAGCAGTGGGGCCAGTTCTTCGGTATTCAGCATCTCTATTTTTTGTATCTCAGCCGATGTTCTGAATCCGTCAAAAAAATGCAGAAAGGGAATCCGTGATTTAATGGATGTGAGATGTGCAACGGCTGCCAGGTCCATAATTTCCTGTACGCTTCCTGTGGCCAGTATTGCAAAACCTGTATGACGCGTGCTCATCACATCGCTGTGATCACCGAATATCGATAAGGCCTGGGCTGCAAGACTGCGGGCCGAAACATGAAAGACGCCCGGCAACAATTCACCCGAGATCTTGTACATATTAGGGATCATCAGAAGAAGTCCCTGTGAAGCGGTAAAAGTGGAGGTTAATGCTCCTGACTGAAGCGAACCATGAACAGCGCCTGATGCTCCGCCTTCCGATTGCATCTCAACAACCTTAACCACTTCACCGAAAATATTTTTCCTTCCCATAGCCGACCATTCATCAATATATTCAGCCATGGTAGAGGATGGTGTTATAGGGTATATTGCAGCCACTTCACTGAACATATATGCAATATGTGAGGCTGCATAATTACCGTCGCAAGTCATGAAATTTTTCTTCGTTGCCATTTTTTAATACGCTTATAATTAATGTTTTACAAACCTGTCAAAAATAAAAAGTACAAAATTATAAAAAACATGTGTTTTTTATACTGTTTTAAAACATTTAAGGATAATTCATTTTCAATCCAAATAAGAAACCAGTTGTTCGTCAATCACTTCCTGAAAAAGGATGAAAATAACATTCGGCATTCTATTAAATAAGCCTAATTTTGGATTCAGTCAATGAATTGTTCCTTTTAACGGAACACCCTTAAAAAAGGTTTTCATAATCCTGTTCCACCTGCATGTTTGCAGGGTACTTTTCTGCCGGTCAGGATGATGAGCCGGTATTTCAGGAATATAGGGTATACGAATATAGTAAAAAAAAGCGGGATATTCCCGCTTTATTGTTATTCTCCATTCATGGATATCAGAAATTCTTCGTTCGATTCGGTCTTCAGCAGCCTGTCGCGCAGAAATTCCATCGCTTCGATGGAGTTCATGTCGGTAAGGTATTTTCTGAGGATCCAGATCTTGTTCAGGAAGTTTTTTTCAAGCAGCAAGTCCTCCCGGCGTGTACTTGAAGCTGTGATATCAACAGCCGGATATATTCTTCTGTTGGAAAGTTTACGGTCGAGTTGTAATTCCATATTGCCTGTTCCCTTGAATTCTTCAAAGATAACATCGTCCATTTTTGAACCTGTTTCTGTAAGCGCGGTGGCAATGATAGTCAGGGAGCCTCCGTTTTCAATGTTCCTGGCTGCGCCGAAAAAGCGTTTCGGTTTATGAAGCGCATTTGAATCGACCCCACCCGAGAGCACTTTTCCGCTGGCAGGGGCAATTGTGTTGTAGGCCCTGGCCAGACGGGTAATTGAGTCGAGCAGGATAACTACGTCATGTCCGCATTCCACAAGCCTTTTTGCTTTTTCAAGAACGATATTTGAAATTCTCACATGCCTTTCGGCGGGCTCGTCAAAGGTAGAAGAAATGACCTCTGCCTTAACGTTTCGCGCCATCTCTGTAACTTCTTCAGGACGTTCGTCAACAAGCAAAATAATCAGAAAAGCTTCCGGATGATTAGCCGCAATGGCATTGGCAATGTCCTGAAGCAAGATTGTTTTACCTGTTTTGGGTTGTGCCACGATCAATCCGCGCTGACCTTTCCCGATAGGGGAAAACATGTCTACAACCCGTGCACTCAGGTTTGCTTTTCCACCCGGTGAAATCAGTGTAAATTTTTCATTTGGAAAAAGTGGCGTCAGGTAATCGAAAGGCACCCGGTCACGAATAAAATCAGGGTCACGCCCGTTGATTTCTTCCACCTTTATAAGCGGAAAATATTTTTCACCTTCTTTCGGAGGCCTGATTGTTCCTTTTACCGAATCGCCGGTTTTTAACCCGAATAGTTTTATTTGTGACTGGCTTACATAGATATCATCGGGAGAATTCAGGTAATTATAATCCGAAGACCTGAGAAACCCATATCCGTCGGGCATAATCTCAAGGACACCCGAAGCACTGATTATCCCATCAAATTCAGTTGCCCGTTCATTCTGACTTCTGTCATTCGGGTATTTGTTTTTCCTGGGATACTCGAATTTGTTTGGTTGTTCCTGTGGTGGAGAGATTTCCTGTACAACATTATCCCCTGAAGGTATATCTTCTGAACGTGTATCTTCTGAATGTGTATCTTCTGAACGTGTATCTTCCGAACGTGTATCTTCTGAACGTGTATCTTCTGAAAGTGTATCTTCAGAAGAAGGTTCAGGAATATCGGGTTCAGTTCCTGCATCAAGCAGCGGATCTTCATTCACAGAGGATTTTAGATCAAACTGCCCGATCGTGCGTTCAAGAGCTTCTTCTTTTGAACTTAAATTGTCGATCTTTGATTCCGTTCTTTTCCGTCTCCTTCTTGAGCGTTCGTCTTTATTTGATTTATGGTCATATGTATCTGATGAAACAACTTTTTCCGCTTTTGCATTTTTCGAAAATGGCCTGCTTTCTGCTTTTTTGGAATCTGTAGCATCAATGGCTTGCTGATCAAGTATCTTATAAACCAGATCCTGCTTTCTCAATGCATCAGCTCTTTTGATATTCAACTGCTTGGCAATATCCTTAAGCTCTGAAAGGAGCTTATTATTAAGTTCTAAAATATCATACATAATAGTATAGGAAATTAATTAAAGAGGAATAATTAAAAATAAATAAAACATTGTATTAATTTGTCTTCGGTGTCAAGGAATACCAGATATACTACAACAAGGAATTTGCCGCTAATGTGTAACTTGGATATCGAATAGGGAAATTCTTTGCAATAATAAAGATTTCGTCACAATTACACAAAAAAAAAACAAAATATTTTCAAGAACAATCAATTATTAAAAAAATTCATAATTTTAACTTGTCTATTTAGAATAAACAAAAGTCCGGGTTAAATGTTTTTAACTTTGGATTAGTGCTATTGGGGGAGACAGAGAAACAACAAGTTAACCTTTTCAGAGGCATTTTTCAATTTGACCCTGAGTATTTATTTCAACCCTTTCCAATGAGGCAACTCAAGATTATCAAGCAGGTTACTAACCGGGAGACTCATTCTCTTGATAAATACCTTCATGAAATTGGCAAAGTTGAGTTGATCGACGCAAATGAGGAAGTTAACCTTGCACGAAAAATAAGGTTGGGGGACGACAAAGCTTTACAGAAACTGATCAAAGCCAACCTGCGGTTTGTTGTATCGGTATCCAAACAATACCAGAACCAGGGTTTAAGCCTTCCTGATCTGATAAACGAAGGAAATCTGGGTCTGATCAAAGCTGCACAGAGATTTGATGAGACCAGAGGCTTCAAGTTCATTTCCTATGCTGTTTGGTGGATCAGGCAGTCTATTCTCCAGGCTCTCGCCGAACAGGCAAGGATTGTAAGGTTACCTTTAAACAAGATTGGGTCTATCAATAAAATCAACAGGGTTTTTTCAGAACTGGAACAAAAATTTGAGCGTGAACCTTCGCTTCAGGAACTCTCAGATGCTCTTGCGATTGCCCCCAACGACATTAAGGTATCCCTGAAGTCGGCAGGCAGGCATGTTTCTATGGATGCCCCGCTGCAGCAAGATGAAGAGAGAAACATGTACGATGTACTTCTGAATAAGGATACCCCAAGTCCCGATAAGGGACTTCTCACCGAATCGCTTTGTGAGGAGATCGAACGCGTTCTTTCAACACTCACCTACAGGGAGGCAAATATCATCCGCCTGTACTTCGGATTAAACGGAAAACACCAGCATACACTCGAAGAGATTGGTGAAAAATTTAATCTCACCCGTGAAAGGGTAAGGCAGATTAAGGAAAAAGCAATTAAGCGGCTGAAAAATGCAACCCGTTCACGCATCCTGAAAACCTATCTTGGCTGACCATTTTTCTTGCGTTGTTTTCGCGGGTGGATCATGCGAATTTTATGGTTTTTCGCATTTTTTATTCCGAATGTTCTATTTTTGGAAAAATTTTGAGTGAACCTGTGTCCCTTATTCCGGTGCAAATATTTTTCGTAATATTCCGGACAGGATATGCGGGTTGTTCCGTTGCCGTTGAATATATTATACAGAATTAAATATCAGTTGAGTGAAAAGATACGTTGTGAAAAGATACGTTGCCCCCTCGATATTGGCTGCCGATTTCGGCAAATTAACCGAGGTGATCGGGATGCTGAACCAGAGCTGTGCTGACTGGATACATTGTGATATTATGGATGGTGTATTTGTGCCCAATATATCGTTTGGATTTCCTATACTCAGTGAAGTAAGCAAACATGCACAAAAACCGCTCGATGTTCATCTGATGCTGATTGACCCCGAGAAATATATCACAAGATTCAGGGATGCAGGCGCACAGAATCTTACCATTCATTTTGAGGTATGCCGGCACCTGCACCGTATTGTGGAAGAGATCAAATCATTGGGCATGAATGCAGGGATTGCTCTAAATCCGCATACACCGGTATTCATGCTTGAAGATATTCTTCCGTTTATTGATCAGGTGTTGCTGATGTCGGTAAATCCGGGTTACGGAGGACAAAAATTCATCGGGCATACGCATGAGCGGGTTACTAAGCTTCGTAAACTCTGCAACGATATAAAACCTGATGTGTTGATTGAAGTCGACGGTGGCATCGATCTATCAAATGCTGCCAGCCTGTATGAATCGGGTGTAAATGTGCTTGTAGCCGGAACCTCGATATTCGGAGCATCAGACCCGGTTCAGATGATCGCTGACCTGAAAAATGCCAGGTAGGCGAGGCTTACTATTAATGAATTGTCACCGCGAGCGTATTTCCCTTCTCATAAAGGAAATGTATGATAATATAAAGCACAGCAGTGTTAGTGCAATTAATCCAGTAAGTTGTGGCCATACGAGCAGCAAACTCTGACCGAGGGGTAATGCTCCGGGAATTGCACCGTTAAGCTGTTCCATAGTTAAAGGACCCAGGCTTCGTACTGCGGGCATTAATATTGTGGAAGTGATTTCACTGAACAATTCATTTGGCATGATCTGAACCAAACCGAATTTCAGCTTTTCGAAAAGATAAATTGCCTGCGGAGAAGCATATTCAGACGGAGCAAACCCTTTAATGATGATATTTACAATCAGTGGGTAAAACACAGTAAAAAACAGCCAGACAGCAATACCCGACAAGGCTGATGTAGCCGCCTGTTTAAACTTCACCGAAAACAGAATGGAAAGATTTAACCAGAATGCTACATATATAGTACTTAGCAGGGTGTAAATTATAATTCGGATAAACTCTTCTGCCGAAGGAGGAATACCCACTGCGATCAATCCTGCCCCCAGTACCAAAAAACTAAGCGTAAAAAACATTATTCCCACCAGGATCAGGCCTGCCGTAAACTTTGCGTTAAGCAGATAATCACGTGGCACAGGTTGGGCCAGAATACGACTTAGCGTTCCTTTGCTTTGCTCAGTATTAATCGCATCAAATCCAAGGCTGATCCCTAAAAGCGGCCCCAAAAAACTTACAAATACAAAGAAGGGTGGTAAAGTACCATCAGAAAGAGTGAATAAATTCAGAAAAAAGAATGCGTTTTCTCTGGCTTCTTTTGCAGATTTGGCCATATTCGAGAGTGAAGTATAGAGTGAGCCCATACAGGCAAGGACGATTATGGCCATCAAAATAACAAACCGCCAGCTTCTGATACTGTCGGTGATCTCTTTCTGAACCATAACCCAGAATGGCCGAACCGAATGATTTTCCGGCCGCTGAAATTCTTGTTTTTTCAATAAATTGTTTGCATTCAACAAACCGGATAATTTTGAAAGCCTTATTTTAGGAATACTAATTTGCATAATCGTTACCTCCCTGAAAATATTGGTAATAGATATCATCCAGCCCATATTCCTTCTTATTCAGATAACTCAATCCGAAACCTGAATTTACAACTACCTGAGCTACTTCACGGGCAACATCACTTTCGGATTCAATCTGGAAATGATCGTTGTTCATTTTCACCTGCGCCACACCATGTATTTGCTGCAGTTTTTTCAGTAGATCATTTTCTGTGACAGATCTGGATTTCGCATTGCCCCTGGTTCCAATTGCCGGCAAAATTCCACATTCGGTATTAAACATATTGGTCGAAAATAACTGTTTTGCCAGCGAATCGATATTACCTTCTGCCAGCAACCGACCTTTTACGAATATCCCCATACGGTCACATACCTGCTGCACCTGATGCAGAAGGTGTGATGAAAAAAGAACGGTTATTTTATCCTTCCTGCTGAGCTTTACGATCAGTTCAAGAAATTCCTTTACACCCGCCGGGTCGATGCCGAGTGTTGGTTCATCAAGGATGATTACTTCCGGCAACTTTATAAGCACATCGGCAAGACCAAGCCTTTGACGCATTCCCCGGGAATACTTTCCGACCTTTTTGTCGCTCTCGTCAGATAGTCCCACCCTGTTGAGAAGTTCTGCAGCCCTCTGCTTTGCATCATCTTTTGACAGGTTATTCAGACGCGCAGTATAAATCAGGTTTTCAAGCCCAGTAAAGTCATCATAAAAACCCACATCTTCGGGCAAATACCCTACCTTTTTTTTCACCTGAATAGGGTAACGGACTGAATCTGTACCGCATATCCTGATTTTTCCGGAATCGGGTTCGGTCAACCCAAGCAACATAAGAATGGTGGTTGATTTTCCGGCGCCATTTGGCCCCAGCAAACCAAAAATTTCACCTTTGGTGATTGACAGGCTCAGATTATTAACTGCGGTATAGGTACCGTATTTCTTGGTAAGGCCGGAAACCTCTATTACCTTCTCCATAACTCACCTCCTTCCGTATCTTCGGAACAGATAGTAGATTGATACCAGTGTCACCGCTATTATGAGAATACCTAACCACCCCCACAACAATGGTGTTTTCACGGAGACTCTGAAGGATACCGTTGAGGTAGCATCAGGCGAACGAGCAGTAATTTTTGTAACATAATCACCGGGTATCGCTTTATCATATGCTTTTATGGTAGCAAAAGCCCGGGTACTGCCTCCTGCTTCGATATAGCTGATTGTATCGGGTTTAAATTCAACATCCCAGTTTTTGGGCGTTGATGATCGGAATGCAATGCTGCGTAGCTCGCCGGAGCCGGTATTCTTTAAAACCATCTCAATCCGTTTTTCTTTTCCTGCTGTTATATTCGTACTTAACAATCCTGAAGGAGTGGTAAGCTCCATATCATAAGAGCCGGTAATAACCACTTCGAGATCTAACCCGGCAGATGTTGAATTATTGACAGCCTGAACAGGTATTTTGTACGTGCCGGCTCCAATATTAGTTGGAGGCTTGATCTCAATGGAAATATTTGTAGTTGAGTTCGCCTCAATTTCAACTGCAGTCGCCTGCTTGAAGTTAGGCTTAAAGATCACAGTCCATCCGCGGGGGGCATTAGCTCTCAGGGAATACATTTGTTTTTCACCTGTCTGATTTTTCAGTTTTGTTGTGAAGGTAAAATTTGATTTGGAATGGCCCTCCATATTGGCCTGATCGGAAGTGAATTCTGTTTTGAATGTGCCCTGCTCCGATACATTGATCACAAGAGGCAGCACATCAAAGTTTCTGGCAATAACCCTGAACCGGTGGTTGCCTTTGTTTACTTTCAGGGGTACTGCCACTTTAAGCGATAGTGTTTTTGTCTCGCCTGGAAGGACAGAGACCTGATTAATGCTGTAACCACCTGCCTTCAGACTGGAACTCCAGTCGCCGGGCAATGCTGATACATAGACCTCAACATTTTTCAACCCGCTTCCGTTGTTCTTCACATCAATGGTATACTCCACCGTTTCCCCCGGGGGAACCGAAATATTGGTATAAGGAGTGTATAGAATTATACCATTACCGGCTTTTACAACAAGACTAATGGATAAAACCACAGTCAGCAAAACGAAAAATTGCCTGTAAAATCCCGTACGAAATGTCATAAAAAAATCCTCCATAACTTTTAAATGAATACTGGTATGATTAGCAAAAATATAATGTGATTTTGAATTTTGCTCTTACCCAGATATCGTTCAGTTGCATAAATAGAGTAAATATCATGTGTAATAAATTAACTTTCAGTTTTTTAGTGTCAAATGTTAAAAAATCTAAAATTTTCATCCGGTATCACAACCAAGCTGACTGATACTTTAGATAGTAAAAATATGAGGTTGCCGGAAATACCTCTTAATTCCTTGTGTGTTTTGCAGTGCAATCACCGATATAACTGTATGCAGAGTTCACTTTATCCGCAATGCATATTGCCCGGGTTACAGTAGTTCCAGCCATAATTGAATTTGTCCATACACAGATTCATTTAGAGTGATAATTCAGGCATAAAATCGACCGGGAAATTCTCCGGAAATTAGCTTGAATTTTGTATATTTGCACTGCAATTACCGGGGCTGAAATGGTATTGACAGCAAGATCAGCAGGTAAGCAAGCATGCCGGGCAACGCATGATACCCCGTAAAACTGTTGTGCAAATAATTAAGTGGCGAATCTAACTTTGCGCTTGCTGCCTAATCGAATAACAGTAGATTAAGGCTCGTCCACGAAAGTGGACTAATTTCGGTTCTAGGTAACCGGAACAGGCTGCTTCTCCGGAACCTATTCCCTGAGGGTCCGGGTTCAGAGGTACACCAAAAACAGGGATAGTCCGGCGGCTCCCCGGAAACCGGATGAATAAACAGGGGATAAGGGATAACCGGGGTGCTTGTTCCCAGGTAATTCACGAAAATAAACAATAAGCTAAGCATGTAGAAACCTTATGGGTTGCTTGTTTGGACCCGGGTTCGACTCCCGGCAGCTCCACAAAACAGTTTAGAGCAAGAGTAATGAGCAACAGCGAAGTACTCTTGTGAGAAACTGTTTTGTCCCTTAGTACTCACACTCAAACTCACACTAAATCAGATCAGAGTTTAAGTACGGAGCAAGAAAAAGGGTTTTTGGAAACATGTTCAGCTCTGACAATGCAGGTTTTCATACCTACCCTATAGATGGCCGCATGAAATTGCGCAGTTTTGATCATGTTCAGAAACGGATTAAACTGCCGCCATTCTTTTTAACTCTTTTTCTGCATTTTCCCTGCTTTTGTGTGTTTTCAACCGAAACCACTTATCTCCAAAGAAATACCGCATAATATCATCTGTAGTGGATAAAACTGCTACATTCCAGAATCCCTTCAACCATCTTGAGGGGTGGGGACTCAAAGCGCGCTGGTTAATGGCAAAGCCGCCGTCAAGGTATTTAATGTAATGCCAGAAACCGCTGGGGATAAATAAAGTATCTCCCGGCTCCAGGATACAGTGCATACCTCTGACGTACTTTAAGCCGGGATATTTTGTATAATCAGGATGTTCAATATCCACAGAACTGTGCACATTAAACGGGTAACGGTATAATAATTTTGAATACCGCGGATGGAAAAGGACGACTTCTTTGCGGCCATGAAGTTGTGTCAGAAATACATTTGACCAGTCCATATCCTGGTGGATCCTCACTTTTGAGTTTTTACCCCCGAAAAACATAAAAGGAACTTTTTTGAGGTAAAGCCTGGTAATCGGGGGAAAATCAAAATCATGTCGCAGGTCGGGTTTATGTTTGAAAATATTAAAAAGAAACAGCCTTAAGTCTATGGTTTCCCCTGATGTGATGGCATCAAGATATGCAGAAAACTTCATCTTCCGGTGAGGCTGTTTGAATGAACGGTCTTCCTTTTGCAATTTACCATCAAATATTCCTACTTCTATGTCTCCTAGTTTATCTTTGAAATACTCAACCGTCCATTTCTTACGGGCAGGGTATTTATCCCATAGTCCTCTCAAAACAACCGGATTTTCACGCGACAGAAAATGCCGTTTAAATTCATCGGGTGTAATATCTGTCCGGATTTCTATCGGATTCAGAAAATTTGTTTCCATAGCTTCAAAGATTAATTATCACAGCTAAACCGGTTGTATTTATAATAAAAACTCAAAGATCTTTTAAAACATTAAATGCGTGCAATTCTGCTAAATATTCCCTTTCTGCCTGTCGTTAGAGAGACTATACAAAAATACGCAGCTCCTGCAATGAATCAGCTGTATATAATAACATATTTAGCTATATATTTTGTTCAGGGAACCGAAAAAAACATATACCTGTGCACAGGTAAAAATAAAAAAGGGCATGGCAAATGCCAGCCCCCCTAAATCACGAAATTTTAATTTCTTTAGGCGGTTTTGGTTTTACTTCTTCACGTTTGGGTAATGAAATATGAAGTATTCCGTCTTCATATTTTGCCGAAATTTTATCGGCGTTCACCACGTTTTCGGGTATACTGAACGAACGCTGAAACGATTGATAGTTGAATTCGCGGCGTGTTACTTTTTCTCCATCCTTTTCTTCCTTTTCCTTATTGGTTTCGGATGAAATAGTCAGCCTGCCGTTTTCAAAGTTCAGTTTAAAATCGCCTTTTTTCATCCCCGGTGCTGCAAGTTCAAGTGCAAACTCATTGTCGCTTTCTTTCACATTTACAGCAGGAAGGGTAGAATCCATACCTGAAAAATTCCAGGTGTTCCAGTCCATCAGGTCTCCTTCAAAAAACCGTTCCAGTAATGAAGGGACAGATGGAAACATGCTGCGGTTAAATTTTGCCAGTGCCATGATTCATTCCTCCATATTTTAGTTTGACATCTGAATTTAATTGCTTGATCACGAATTACGTGATCGTTCTTACTATTTTCAAACTCGATGCCAAAAGCATGAATATTCCTGGAATAATCTTGTAAAATATTGAAATTCAGAGTTCTGAGAAAAATGAAAAAAATCAATCATGATCGTTCTTCCGTCATAATGACACTATCCAAAAGCAATAATTGTCAGAATGACATTACCAATCTGTGAGGGAGTCCAGAATTGAAAAGGAACCTGGATCGGGAAGATGAAAACTCCGATATCTTATGCGGTTTAATGATTTTCTGAATTCAGGCGATATGCATGGCCATTTGTTTTTACTGTTGATGTGTAAAAACAGATGCTTTTTTTGATGTCCGGGTAATTCCGTTTACGCCTTCAACTATTGTTTTTCCCCATGATGTAAGCGTTTTCCAGTCCTCCGGGTCGCTCATGTCCAGCCACTTGTTGCTATCATTGTTACCGGTCCATGACCAGGCAATGTAGCCGTAACCGAGCTCCTGGCAATTTTTCATCACCTCTTCAGGATCGACTTTACATCTCAGGTTGTTGTTGCCCTGGTTGTAGTTGTATCCGAACTCTCCCACAATAAGCGGTATATTGAGATTAAAAGCTTTTTGAAGTTCACTGTCAATTTTGCCGGAATCGTTCCAGTAATAATACATATGAACAGAAAAAAGGATGTTCTTTTTTTGATCAAATTCGATCAGGTCATAACCATATTGTAAAACAGGATCCAAATTCTGACCCCAAACCGGTGCATCAATGACCAGGGTACATGAATATCCTGCAAGGCGCAAACTATCAATTGCCATCATGTAACTTTTCTTCCAGTTATCGGCTGTTAAGGAATGGTCTCCCCATTCGTTTGCAATGTTAACCAGCAGGTACCTTTCGTGGCTTAGCAATACTTTTTTCACGTCATTTCTGGTGTAATAGGCAACCATATCCATGAGTTTGCCAGTTTGATTTTTACCTGTGGCATTGTGCAACTCCACCATCGGGATCATACCCAGTGTAATACAACGGCTGATCACCTTATCCAGTTTATCCGGCTCACCATTGGAATCCCAGACGATTCTCACACAGTTCACCTTGAGTTCCTCCAGGCGGAAAAGGGCTTTTAATGCTCTTTTATAGAACCATATATGCGGATTGTTTACCCCGCGAATTATAAACGCCTGATTATTTGCATCAAGAAGTTGTGTGCCTGAAACGGTGAAAACCTGTGCAGATGATTTTTGAGAACCACCAGGCATCAACATTAAAGCAAGGGCTACGGCAACTAAGCCCCGGATCAACCCGTTATTTTTTATCATAAATATTCTCCATATATTTCTATGATCAAAAATAATCATAAACATCTATATAAAAAGGTGGAATAATTACCTGCAGAATTAATTTCTTCCAAAAATGATACCGGTAAGATTAGAAAACAGGCAATCAGGCACCATGAGTTATAAGGCATCCAAACGTTAATTTATTATAAAAAACGGGTACTGGTGAGGAATGTCACCGGTATAAAACAAAATATAAATAATGCATTTGCTATCTTTAGTACTGGATTGGATATACGAATTTCAATTGTAGGGGAATTATGCAGACAATATCAGTTCACGCGGATTTGCAGGATGAGGTTTTCAGACTCAGGAAGGAAGTCGTCAGTCTGAAAAGAGAGTTGGACCTGAAAAATGGAGAATTTTTACTATTAAGTGAGTCCGTAAGTAAAGAAATTGAGCTTGCAGAAAAAAACGGGAAGATGCTGCAATCACTCGTTGAAGTAGCAGCGGGAAAGATCGGCCAGGACTTTTTTGACCAAATTGTACCGAAATTATCCGAATGGCTTAACGCCGAATGTGTTGTTATAGGCCGGATCGTTGAGAACCAGAGGATAAAGACAATGCCACTTTATCTCGATGGGAAGATCTCTTATGATTTTTCGTATGACCTAAAAGGTTCGCCTTTCGATATCACTAACCGGAACGGCTATTGTGTATACAACGAGAACGTTATTAAACTGTTTCCTGAGGACAAGATCCTTGTCGATCTTCAGGCACAGGGATATATCGGAACTGCGTTATACAATAAGATGGGAGAAATAAACGGGGTTATCTGTGCGATTTCACGGAATAAACTTACACTGCCCCCTTATGCGAGGGAAATCATGAAAGTAATCGGGGCGAGGGTCTCGGCTGAAATTGAACGGGTAAAGGTCGAAGAAATTTTAAAAAGATCGGAAAAAGAATTGCGGGAGAGCAACGCCACTAAAGATAAATTTTTTTCTATAATTGCGCATGATCTCAAAAACCCGTTCAATCTTATTTTGGGTTTTACAGAACTGCTGATGAACAAATCAGATTGTTATAGTCCTGAAAAGCGTCGTAAGCTTCTTGTATTGATTAATCATACCACGAGAAGAACGTTCAACCTTCTTGAAAATTTATTGACATGGTCGCTTTCTCAGCAGGGACTCATGCAATACAATCCAGAAGAAATTAATTTACAGGAGATTGTTTCGGAAAATATTGCCTTCCTTAAGGCTATCACCGTGGAAAAGCAACAATCGCTCTATTCGGAAATCCCTGAAGATATCGTCGTGATTGGTGACAGAAACATGCTCTCGACAGTTCTCCGGAATTTACTATCCAATGCAATAAAATATACTCTGGATAAAGGAAAAATAAGAATTTATTGTACCGGAAATGAGATGAAGATTTCAGAACAGTTGCGTGTATGTATCGAAGATAATGGGATTGGTATGGACCCCGGCAGGTTATCGAGCTTATTTGTAATTTACGAAAACTCTTCGGCTGATTGCACTGACATTGAAAAAGGTACGGGCCTGGGTTTGATCCTTTGCAAAGAGTTTATTGAAAGGCAGGGAGGAACCATAAGTGTAGAGAGCAAATTGGGGCAGGGGAGCACCTTTACATTCACTGTTCATAGAAAAGTATCGTAATTTACAGGCAATAACTTTATGACATAAAAAGCATCATGTCAGTTATTTCAATATACCAACACTTTAAAATCATCAGTCAACGATCACTCTGCATATCTTCTTGATACTATTAATTTTAAAGTGAGCTCGACGTAAGGGATGATGATTATTATATTTTTGATTTTGAACTATATGAATCTTGAGATTTTTGCGTATTTCTCGAGTCTTCCAGTGACATTTAAAATTTATGCAAATAAACCGCGAAAGCACTAAATCACGAAGATTCACAAAGAATCTCATCAATGTAATTGATCAATAAGGTTTTTATTCTGAACTCAGGTTATTTTAGCATAGAAACGAACCTTATTACACGATAAGATTGGAAACGATCCGGCAGGCATTGAGCAGCTGCGAGCTAATTTAAAACCTTATATTCCGGTGACACGTTTATCTAATGTTATACCAGTTTTCCGGTGTTCCAGATGACCATATCCATTTTTATATCGGTATCAGACACCGGTATCGAATCGAAAAGTTGAAAGTCGAAGCAGATACCAACAGTATATGTGTTAATTTTCGGGAGAAGCCTGTCGTAATATCCCTTGCCCCAGCCAAGCCTGTTCTTATTCATATCGAAAGCTACTCCGGGAATGATGCTCAGATCAATTGCAATATGAAACGGGAATTTCTCGCCTACCGGTTCGGGTATGCCCATTCCGAAACCTGTCACCATATTTTCTTTACCGGTAAATAACTTCAGTTCAAGTTCGTCCCCTGTGATTACCGGAAGGATGATTTGTTTTAGTTTGTACCACCTCAAAATGAAATCGTGCGTATTCACTTCACCCTGGATCGACCAGAAAACCAATACAGTATCCGAATTCTTAAAGATATCGAGCGATTCGATCCGGTTGAATATCAGGTTGGATTTTGCAAACAGATCATGATTGCTATGCGATGATTTTAACCGTAAAATATCTCTTCTGACCTGTTTTTTTAACTCATAAACGGTATCCAAAATACATAAGCTTTAGATTGGAAATTGAATACATATCTTATTGAAGACACTCATTGATGATCGCATTGACATGTATTTGCGTGGTATTCAGCACCGGTATGCCCGCATACGATTCTTCGCCCAGGATGAGCGGAAATTCTGTACAACCAAGGATCAGGCTGTCAATGTTATCACGGCCGATCATTTTTTGAATGATCTCTATCAGCAATTCCCTGGTGGTGTCCTTAAAGATTCCGAGTTCAATCTCCTGGAAAAGTTTTTCATGCAGCAAGATTTTTTCTTTCTCAATGGGTGAAACAACTTCAATTCCCTCTCTGGCAAAAGGATCAGCGTAAAATGCAGCATCCATTGTAAATTTAGTTCCGAATAATCCTGTTTTTTTCAGTCCCATTTCTAAAGCTCGCCTGAGAGTGGCTTCAACGATACTGATCAGAGGAAGGGTCGATCGTTTGGTGATCTCCCGGAAAAGCATATGCGGCGTATTGGCACTTATCGCACCAAAGTCAGCCCCGGCAAGCTTTAAGGCTTCTAATCCGCCGGCAATATAATCAGCAGCCTTATTGTATTCTTTTTTATTCATGAATCCGGTTAATTTGGCCAGATTCACGCTGTAAATGATGATTTCGGGGTAATTAAGACTGGTATCCTTCTTTTTGAACGCGTCGATAATTCTGTTGTAATAATCTGAAGTTGCCTCCGGCCCAAGTCCCCCTATAATGCCAATTCTTTTCATGATGTTCAGTGAATATTTACCTAACAAAGTTAGCACAAATATTTCAGGGGAGCAGGTATCAGGATCAATGATCTCACTCTTGCATAACCTCAAAGAATGCCGGGGCAACTATACTTTGTAATCGATCAGATTTTTGGAGGCCAGCTGACTTAAAATATATTTTATGCTCTCTTCCGACAAACTGAAGTGATTTGTCAGAGCCGTCAGATCAATAACACCGTTTTTCTTTATCTCATCCAGAACTTCTTTCTCAATCTGTTCAAACCATTCTGTAAACAGGCTTCTTAACTCGGGGGTCGCAAATTTGGCGCTACTGGCAGTTTCCCTTAAACTTGTCATCATTTCCATACATCCGTCCCACGGCATTATCCTTTTACCTTCCTTTTTATTGCCGCCCATCATCATCGACATCATGCCCATCATGGGATTCCCTTCACCGATTCCCATCATCTGTCCCATCACTTTAGGCATCATATTCGACATTATATCCTTTCGTTCTTCATCGGTCATACCTGCCATGAATTTCTGCATCATGCTTTCCATCATTTTTTGTTTATCTTCTGATGACATGTTGCTGAATTGCTTGTCCATCATTTTGTCCATAAGTTTTTCCTTGAATGACATGATAATAATCTCCTATTTTATTTGGTTGAACTTTTGAAAGATTTTCATGGAACAGAACCTGGAATCATTGCCATTATTGGTCTGCAAATCCATAAATATTTCCTGAAATAAATCAATGGCATATAATATTTTCAGATCTTTTATGCTGTAAAAAATAAACGGACCTTTTCTTTTTGTTTCCAGCACTCCATGATCTTTTAGAACTTTAAGATGATGAGAAACAAGGGGTTGTGATAGTTTGATTGCACTTACGAGTTCGCCGACTGAACATTCTTTTTCAGCGATCGATCTGATGATTTGCAGCCTGTTGTAGTCAGCGAGTGTTTGAAAAACGGCCTGCAGTTTTCGTACATCATCCATATAAATAATAATTTATATAAATATTAGTTTATATAAATACAAATTTATATGATAAATTTTAATCTGCAAGTTTTTTTCCTGAAAAATTCAGGAACAGGTATTGGAACCTTCTCACGCAAAAATGTACCTGTAAAAATTTCGGACTAAAGGAGAAAAAAAGTATCTTGCGGCATTATTGAAGAAACAAGATAAGAATTATGAACCGGCGTGATTTTGTAAAAACAACCGGAATGCTCGGGGCAGCCGTTCTACCGGGATTCGGTATTCAGTCATTCATACCACCGGACAGAAACATGGAAAAGTATTCGAAATATAGGGGATTCAATCTGCTGGCTAAATTCAGCGGAAATGGTCCAAGAGTGAAGTTTGAGGAAGAAGATTTTGAAATGATGGCAGAATGGGGTTTTAACTTCGCGAGGATACCCATGTCGTATTGGAACTGGGCATCAAAAGATGACTGGTATGCTATCGATGAAGATGTATTTAAGGACATTGATGAAGTGATTGAACTGGGGAAGCTGTATAAGATACATATCAATCTGAATTTTCACCGTATCCCCGGGTATTGCATCAACAGCAGGGAACTCGAACCAATGGATCTCTTCGATGATACGGAGGAAAATATGAAGCAGGCACTCGAAGCTTCCGCTTTTCACTGGAGGCTTTTTGCCAGGCGCTATAAAGGAATACCGAGTGACCGGTTAAGTTTTGACCTGATCAACGAACCGCCGGCAATGGATAATGAAACGAGGTATGTGGAAGTTGTGAAGGCACTGGTCGAAGCTATCCGCTCTGAAGATTCTGAAAGGCTGATTGCTGCTGATGGAAAGAATGTCGGCAGGGACCCGGTTTATGGTCTTGCCGACTTAGGCCTTGTGCAGAGCACCCGGGGATACGATCCTATGAGTGTAAGCCATTATACGGCAACCTGGGTTCCCCGGGATTCGTTTCAGACTTTTAACGAACCCACATGGCCGTTACGGGATGACAACGGAAAAATTTGGAATAAAAATGTCATGAAAGAATTATTGATTGATCGCTGGCAACCTTTGGTAAACAGGGGCGTGCAAGTGCATGTTGGGGAATGGGGGTGTTACAATAAAACACCTCACGATGTTGCGCTGGCATGGATGCTCGATTTACTGTCCCTTTGGAAAGATGCCGGGTGGGGCCATGCTCTCTGGAACCTCAAAGGTACTTTCGGAGTGCTTAACAGCGAACGCTCCGATGTTAAGTACGAAAACTATAAGGGATATAAACTCGACAGAAAAATGCTCGAACTCATCAGAGAATATTAGATGGGTTATCCGTACCGGGCAAATTCCTGATTTCAGTAATCAATACCTGTTGAACCTCTGCCGGGATTTATTCTCGGTTTTTGGCCTTGCTATATTTACTACTAGTTTTCTTCCGTCAAGTTCGTAATTATTCAGTTCATTGATAGCGTTCTGAGCCTCTTCATCGTTCGGCATTTCAACAAAACCAAATCCTTTGCTTCTACCGCTATTCCTGTCGGTAATAATTTTTACAGTATCCACTGCTCCGTATTCTTCAAAGATTCCTTTTAGATCCTCTTCACTAACCTTAAAACTTATGTTTGCTACATAAATATTCATAACCTTTTTGTCTTTAAGTTAATTTTTTTTATTTTCTATGAGTATATGGTTAAACGTATAGTATTGCTGATTATTGAATGGTTGATCGAACTCTTTTTTAGAAAATTTCAATAACTTCCACCTCGAATTGAAGATTTTTACCTGCCAGTGGATGATTCGCATCGACAATGACACTATTGTCCATAATCCTTGAAACTTTTACCTTGAGTTTTTCACCCACGGCTTGTTCCATTAGCAGATTGGTTCCAATCTCAGGAGAACATCCAGCAGGCAACATGGTTTTGTTTACGCTCAGGAACAAATCTTCGCGGACGGGACCATATGCCTTCTCGAACGGAATGTTTATCGTTTTCTTTTCATTGATTTTCATGCCTACAATGCCTGCTTCGAATGAGGGTAACATTTTGTCGTCACCAAGCGTGAAGACAAACGGGGAATTTTTTTCTTTGGTAGAAAAAAATTTACCATCACTTGTTTTACAAGTGTAGTGCAGTTTTACCTTATCATTTGACTTTACCTGTTGCATAAAAACATGAATACTAAATTATCAAAATCTTTTTAAAAGCAAAATTCAACCGGAACATTACAACACCTGGATGAATGCCTCCGGCATGAATCTCATCTCTGACAAAGAATGGTAAAGGTATGGTTATTTTTGCATTAAACAAACAATTCATTAGAATTCACGATTATTAATTCATACTCCGGGTAATTTTGCAATCGAAGGTAAAGGGAGGTGGCAGGCGGCATACAGATAAAAAACCGGAGTAATCAGTTAATGGTAATCGGTAATCAGCTCAATTGTCAGAAAGTTGGCAAAAATCAGTGGGCAGTGGGTAAAAAATACAACCGGTTGGCCGGGAATTATAGGTCATAAGCAAGTGTTACCTATTGCATATATGAGTTATCATTATTCGATAATTATTCAACTGGCCAGCAGGTCGTAATTATTTCGAACCCAGAACACTGAACTCTAAACTCTAAACACCGAACTTACCTGCTGCAGGCCATGAACCCTCATTCCATCACCGATTCATAAATTACCTGTTGGATCCGGGTTCTGACATCGAGTTCAAGGAGTTTGTTATTGGTCATATCAGGATAAACCCTGTTTGACAGAAAAACATAAACGATACCATTGTCCGGATCGACCCACGCCATAGTCCCTGTAAACCCGGTATGTCCATAGCTATCAAGAGAAGCGAGCGTACATGCAGGTCCTTTTTTTGTTGTATCGGGTTCGGGCTTGTCAAAGCCAAGTCCGCGCCTGTTTTTATTACAGTTTCTGCAGGATGTGAAATATTCCACCGATCGTTTGTTCAGGTATCGTATATTTCCATATTCACCTCCGTTAAGGTACATCTGCATTATTTTAGCCAGGTCGTTGGCATTGCCGAAAAGGCCGGCATGGCCGCAAACACCTCCAAGCATTGCTGCTCCCATATCATGCACGTATCCGTGGACAACTTGTTTTCGGAATACAAGATCATTCTCTGTAGGAGCGATCTCATCCAAAGAATGTGTATTTAACGGATTGAAACATAATGATGAAGCGCCGATTGACCTGTAAAAAACAGAATCAAGGTAATTCTCGAATCTGGCGGCTGTTAGCTGTTCAATGATCTTGTAAAACCAGTAAAATCCCAAATCGCTGTATTTATACCCGTCTTTTCCATTAAGTTCTGAATTGGCAATTGCATTGTAGATGGTATCGGTAATGCTCCGTGTGATATACAGGTTATTGGCAACCTGCAGAGGATATTCTTCCGATTGTTTTCTGGAGAAATATTTTTCTTTGTATTTCAGATTTTTGTTTACATAATAGTTATTTCCCAGTTTTATTGAGTAGGTATCAGAGCATTTTGTACTGGCAAAATCCTGGTTCCAGTACATGGGTTCAAGGGTATTGATATAAAACGGGATCCATGCCTTTAGCCTTGACTGGTGAAGAAGAATGTCCCTGATCTCAATGTCATTTTTATCTGTCGTATCGAGTTCAGGCAGATACTTCGATACTTTTTCGTTTAGATTGAGCTTATCGTTTTCAATCAGTTTTATGATTGCAAGGATTGATGCGGTGATTTTCGTGACCGATGCGAGATCATACAGATCGGTATTTTGTACTTCCCTGTTGCCTTTATAGGTCTGTTTACCAAAGGATTTATGGTAAAACACTATTCCATTCCTGGCGGCAAAAACCTGGCATCCGGGTGTGGCCATCTGGTTTATGCTGTTGATGGCAAGCGAGTCGATCCTGTAAAGATTTTCTTCGCGGATCCCAGCTTCAATAGGTATGGAATATTTAAACCTGTCAAGTTTTGCCGTCTGTTTACCCGTTCGGGCCGGAAATCCTATACTGGCAGAAACCGACAGCATTCCTGTTGATTCAATTGCTCCAAAAATCAGTTGTGCTGAAAGACTCTGGCTGATATCATCGTCATCATATGAGACCACAAGGCCAAGGCAATGTTCGAGATTTTTAAAATAGGCAATGGCATAGGGATTGCCGAACAGATCAAGAACAACATTATCTTTCTTTACAATGCTATCAATAAAAACTACTGCATTTTCAGTTACTCCGTAATTGCGGGTTACCCTTGCATCGGTTCCCTGCAGACCAATAATAACGAGGTTATACTCATTCAGGAGGTCATATTGTGCATTAAAGGCCTGTTTATCTGCGTTTTTGGGTATGAAGAACGATCTGACCGCTGTATAATTATTCAGCATGGTGCTAAATTCGTTTACGGGAGAGTCGCCTATGACTACCGATGCAATTTTAAGCGTATCAAGTCTTCTAAGGGGAATAAGATCGTATTTGTTTTCGATCAGCGTTAATGATGCTTCAGTCAGCTTCCTGCTGAGCAGCCTGTATTCGGGTTTATTCAGATCTTCTGTCAGATGCGTCAGATCAACCGGTTTATAAGCATCCAATCCTGCCCAGTATTTTGCCTGCAATACTTTCCTGCACCGGCTGTCAATTTCATCCTGGCTTATATTGCCTTTTTTTATTTCTTTAAGCATTGCCTCAATGGTTTTCGGGACGTCATAGGGCATCAGCAGGATATCGTTTCCGGCAAGCAATGCTTTGATATTGGCTTCAACGGGTTTAAAATATTCGGTAACACCACCCATGTTCATGGCATCGGTGATCGCAAGACCCTTAAATCCAAACTCCTTTTTTAAAAGGCTGTCAACAATCAGGGGAGATAGTGTTGATGGCAGTTCCGGCGTCGGATCAAGAAAGGGTACACTCAGGTGCGCCAGCATAATTCCGCCTACACCGCTGTTAATGATTTCCTTGAAAGGCACCAATTCCAGACTGTCTAGCCTCTGGCGGGGGTGCGGTATGAGAGGGAGTGCCAGATGGGAATCGGAATCGGTGTCTCCGTGACCCGGAAAGTGCTTGGCAACGGCTATAATATTATTATCCTGCAAACCCATCATATACAGGATACCTTTCCTGGCCACATTGGCACGGTCCTCTCCGAAAGAGCGGCTGTTTATGACCGGGTTGTCGGGATTATTGTTCACATCCACTACCGGTGCAAAATTGATATGTATACCCAGACGTTTCATTTGTTCAGCGATCTGTGCACCCATATCATAAATGAGCCGTTCCTCACGGATGGCACCCAGAGACATTTGCCTGGGATAACTTATCGTGCTGTCAAACCTCATGGCTAAGCCCCATTCGGCATCAACCGCAATAAAAAGAGGGGTCTTAGAAACATCCTGAAAACGGTTGGTAAGTTTGGCCACCTGGGTGGGTTCTCCTCTGAAATAAATCAGTCCGCCGACATCGTAATTTTTAATAAGGGATTGGATTTCATTGAAATGTGTTTCATTACGATCGGGATAAGCTGCAATCATAAGCAACTGTGCAATTCTTTCTTCACTGGTCAGGGTATTGAACACCGAATCAACCCATTTCTCACCGCCGGCCATAAACGGCGGATCGGTCTTATGCATACGCAGTGAATATTCGCCAAAATGTAAACGTTTTGCAGGCGACTGGTATACAAATGCTCCTAAAAAAACAATACAGGTGAAAAACAATACGATCTTAACAAGAACTCCTCTCATACCTCCGGTTGGTTTTCGAATCAGTACACAATACACTATCTTTTTTACTAAAAAAAGATCAGTGAGGTTACAATTGGTCGCTGATACTTTTAAAAATAATGCAGAGCCTGTTGATTGAAAAAGAAAGTTATCAACAGGAGATTGTTTGTTATGATAGAAAATTTTTTAAGAATGATCTTCACTATTCTCCCAAATACCTGAAATTTTTTATTTTTGATTACGAATTAAAACCCCGGATCTCGGGAAAACAGCAAATGCAATAACCTATACTCAGCCACGTTTTACACTAAAAATACGAATCATGCACATAATTATTTTATTATTCCGGAATAAATTTATTATCATGCCTGTTATTTTTTTGTTTACCGTCACCAGCTGCAATACAGAAAATATTAAAAATGACATTGTCGGGAAATGGCAGTTGAACAGCCCCGAAACAAACAGTATCATTGAATTTACCGGCGACGGATTCTATAAACTTTACATCGACGATCAAAATGTAGTAAAATTTATCGAAGGCGGGATATTAAATTATTCCCTCACCAACAAAAATGACAGCACTTTTATTGAAATAACCAATTACAAAGGTGAGGTTCAAATTAGTGCATGGGTGAATATAGTAAATAATGAACTGGTAATGGATCTGTACAATACCGGTGCTGGAACCCGGAAAGCAATCAACAGTACCCTGAAATACAGGAGGCTATGATCAGCCGGATCCCTCTCCCGGAATAGAATCGTAAACCAAAAGTTTCCATTTTACATTTATGTTCATATTCCCCGCCTCTTCATCCCGGTAAAAGACAGGGTATTTCTATAGCCATGGTCCCCTTTTCTTATAAAGCGTAATAAAGCTTTCTATGCTTCGATCGTAGGTTCTCTCATAGTCATCGGGAAAATAACATGCGGGCAGCTCACCCATTTGCCTGTGATAATGCAGGCAATCGCAGCATACATTTTTTCTGCTGCACATATAAGAGCAATTGCAGAAGTTTTTGTTTCGTTCGGAATTACATTCCATAGAGGGTTGTTATAAATAGGTTTTCAGGAACAAACATACAAAATGATTTTTGCTTTTGACCGATTGATAATTTTAGATACATTTGTTAGCTCCGGTAAAAAGCAATAAACCAGAATATGAATTTTGAAGCGTTAAGAACAGAATTTTTTCGAATTTATGATGAGACACAGGAAAAAACCTCGCTTTATTTTTCACCGGGCAGGGTAAACCTTATCGGCGAACACACCGATTATAACGGGGGATATGTTTTTCCATGTGCATTGAGTTTTGGTACCTACCTTATGATCCGCAGATCTGAAGACAGTACCCTGAAATTTGCTTCAGTGAATTTTAAATACAGGGCTAAGATCGGTCTTGATAACCCCTTTGAAAAACAGGACGACCGCTGGATCAATTATCCGCTTGGTATATTTCATGAATTTGATAAGCTTGGCATAAAAGTATCGGGTCTCGAGATGCTCTTTTACGGGGATATACCAAACGGTGCAGGATTATCGTCATCGGCATCTATAGAGGTCGTTACGGCATATGCGTTAAACGATTTGTACCATGCAGGAATGAATGGTATGAAGATCGCACTCCTGGGACAGCGTGCTGAAAACCAGTTTGTTGGTGTGAATTGTGGTATCATGGACCAGTTTGCTTCAGCCATGGGTAAAAAAGATTCGGCTATATTCCTGAACTGCGATACACTTGAGTATGAACATGTACCGGTATTGATGAAAGAGTATAAACTGGTGATTGCAAATACCAATAAACGCAGGGGTCTGGCCGATTCAAAATACAACGAACGCAGGAGTGAATGTGAACGGGCCGTGGAGTATATCTGCAAAGGAAAGCCAATAAAAAACCTTGGTGAGCTCACTCCGGAAGAATTCAATGCATTTAAGGGACTTATTGAGGATGAGAATTTACTGAAAAGGGCAAGACACGTGGTTTCCGAAATTAAACGGACAAAGGATGCGGTAGTTGAACTCAAAGCAGGAAACCTGAAGAAGTTCGGCGGATTGATGAACGCTTCGCATGATTCTTTAAGGGATGATTATGAAGTCACCGGCGTGGAGCTGGATACACTCGTAGAGGAAGCCAGAAAAATTAAAGGCGTTATCGGATCACGAATGACCGGTGCCGGGTTCGGAGGATGCACCGTTAGTCTTGTCAGGCAAGATCAGGTAGAGACATTTATTGATGAGGTAGGTAAAAACTATCAGTCGGGGACCGGGCTCAGAGCTGATTTTTATATTGCCGATATCGGCGATGGTGCACAGAAGATATTGGAATTATAACATCCGTAAGCCGGTGCAATAGGGGTTCAAAAGGCATTTGCAGGAACCGGTTTTTAACGCAATAGTTTTATGAGAATATTACCCTGGAATTTCCCTGAACCGGTTTACACTGAAGGTGATTTACTGCTATATTTGTAACATTAATGGTTAATTAATAGCTGACGTCATGTTATGCAAACAAGCATCAGAATTTAATTAAATGTTGCAGGGGCGGGGAATACATCCGGTATTCTCCGCTTTTTTGAGGTTTTAGATACCCGCCCTTTACCTAAAAACTTGCTTTTTAGTAAAAAAAATTATTTGCATTAAACCTTTTAATATTTTTGTAATCTAACAGGATATAAAAAGAGAATCATGAAGCAATTTTTACTCATTATTGCAGGTTTTTATATTGGTTGTGCTTTGTATGGTCAGGAACTCCAGACAAATGGCGGAAATAAGCCGGATAAATTTACTCTTGAACCCAGACCAAATAGTCGTGAATACGCCGTGGTACTTAAAGGCAATGACCACGAACGGGTATTGCTTATGCGGAAAATGTCAATGCTGAGGTACAGGCAGGGGGCAATGAACAGGAAGCTATTAATGCAGCGGCGGAGGCAAATGATCAACCGGCAGATGATAAGACAACGCCGGATACACCAGCAGATCATGCAGCGCCGGCAGCGAATGCAGGGCAGATAATATGTATAGTGTTAACCTAAACAATGTGCCATGATGCGACTTCACGTTATTCTTTGCCTCGTTATTCTCCCTTTGCTTTCAGTGTACCCGCAGAACAGTGCAAATGAGTATATTAAAAATGGTGAGAAAAAATACAACAGGCAGGATTATACTGCTGCTATTGAAGCGTATAGCAAGGCCATTGCACTCGACCCTGGGAATAAGCAGGCATACTATTTAAGGGGCAATGCGAAGTTCGGGAACGAGGATTTTGAAGGTGCCATATACGATTATTCAAAATTGCTTGAGATGGATGAGAAGTATTACGACGGATATTTCAACCGAGGTAATGCCTATTATGAGCTTGAAAAATACGACCAGGCAATTCAGGATTTTAAGCGTGCCCTGGAGCTCAGGTCCGATGATCCTGATCTCTATTACAGCCTTGCAAGCACTCTTTTTATGATGGAAAAATACGAAGAAGCCATCCGGAATTTTTCCAAAACCATTGAACTCGATCAGGATAACCCGGATGCATACTACGACAGGGCAAACTGTTATTTTTACTCGGAAAATTACAAACTTGCCATTGATAACTATACCAAAGCCATTGAATTACAAAACAATATATTTGACTATTATTTTAAC
Organism: uncultured Bacteroidales bacterium; assembly: GCA_964503885.1. Taxonomy (GTDB): domain Bacteria; phylum Bacteroidota; class Bacteroidia; order Bacteroidales; family UBA10428; genus CAZDCD01. The sequence continues at coordinate 167,748 of CAZDCD010000001.1, read as the reverse complement.
CGCGCACTTGCAGAATTCAGGATGAATATGGACAAAGAAGCATGCCGTGATCTGAAAACTGCATCATCCCTTGGCGATGACCAGGCCGATGCCTATCATTCGGAATTGTGTGAATGAGAATATAGTTCAAGGCATGCCGCAGGCAAGCCATGAACTATATGCTAACACTTACTCTCATTCTGCTTTTTTCTTATGTTTACAACTAAATCTTATACCTGAACGTCACCCTTACCGCAACATCAGTCTTTCTTTCGGGAACGCTCTGGTCTTTGGCATTGTACCCGTTAATCCAGATATTCGGAATGATGTCTACATTTTTAACCGGTGTATAATCAATGCCAAAAACCATAAACGTTTCTTTATAACCTGCATCTTTGATCTCCCGGTCTTCGTTGAAAAGATCGATCCTGTAAAATCCGTTTAGCTTATCTGCAATCAGGGAACCCCGTACAAACATCTCAAGACCGAACGCTGACTGGTTATCGATGGTATCATTTACCACCATCCTATTGTAGGGTTCAGCTCCTATTGTGATCTTTTCATTCTGGTAACCCAGAAATCCTTTGAACAAATATACATCTGAAACGGGCGATTGCCTTTCAAAGTCGGTATATAGCTGGAATAAGAGCTGTTTCTCAAACAGGCTGCCATGTACTGAACCGTAAATCCTTTTATAGGTATTATTTTCAACAGATGTGGATCTCCCGTTTCCCACCAGTAAATAGTAATTCAGGTCAACCTTCTTAAGGATCTTCCCCGAGAGAGAAATACCCACATCGTTTGAACCGGCATGTTTGTGGTAGTCCATGATCTCCTTTTCAACGCTGCGGTAACTCCATATCTTTTCAGTGAAGGTTGCAAAGGTGGGAGTTGACTGCGCTCCGAATATAAGGTTTGATCCGCTGAATATATTTTTCCATTCAAGATAGGCATATTTGATGTACACAATGCGTGCAGATTTGCTTCCGGTTGTGAACCCGTCGTTTCCTTCAAACATTAATTTTGCATTGAACGTATTGCTGAATGTGTACTCATAGCCCAGGTTAAAGCGGCGTATCTCAAATCCATGCATTCCTTTCTCGGTGGCCTGGTACTGGCCCGGACCGCCAAGCAAACTTCCAGTATCGCCATTTGCTTTATAATAATAGTCGCCAAAGAATTCCCCGATAACTTTTCCTTTGGGTTCATCTTTCGTATCTTCTTGCGACCAAAGCACCTGGATTGTGAGGAGAAAGATAAGCGGAATACTCACATATTTTTTCATGTTCCGGTTTTTAAGGGATGTTTTCATACGGTTCATTTTTGAAGGTTATTCATCTTAAATCGGTCGCTAATATAACAGAATACATTATACCAGTTTTAAGCCTGTCTTAAACTTAATGATTTATTCATGTTAATTTAAGAAATAAATAACCATTTATAAGCCAGTCATATTTATTATGATGTTGATTTATAAATAGATATAAAATTAATACACTTATTTTTCACAGTTGGTTACGCCTCTATTTCCCATAACATTAACTTAACACAACCTTAATTTACAGGTAACTTTGCACACAACCTTTACGATTACCTTTGTTGTTGAATCCAAAACTATTAATTATGAAAACATTGAATGGAATTTTTATATCGTTCTTAATCCTGTTTCTGGCATCATGCGGTGGTAACAAGTCATCCAGCCAGGAAAAATTATCCGGTGAAATACGGATTGATGGATCGAGTACTGTTTATCCCTTATCGGAAGCTGTTGCAGAAGAATTTCGTGTGGATCATCCGGATGTTAATGTGGCCATTGGTTCTTCCGGAACTGGAGCAGGCTTTAAAAAGTTTTCCCGCGGTGAAACCGATATTTCGGATGCTTCACGCTCCATTAAAGGCAGTGAGGAAGAAGCCTGCAAAGAGAACAATATCGTTTACACTGAATTCATGGTAGCACTTGACGGGATTTCCATCATGGTCAATCCTGAGAATACCTGGATACAGGATATCACGGTGGCCGAATTAAAGAAGATTTGGGAGCCCAACAGTGCCGTAAAAAAATGGAGCGATATTCGTCCCGAATGGCCTGCTGAAGACATCCATCTCTATGGCCCGAATACTGCCCATGGAACATACGATTTCTTTACCGAAGCCATTATGGGTGAATCGGGTTCCAGCCGGTCAGATTACAATGCCGTTGCCGACTACAATGTAGGCATTCAGGGCATCAGTACCGATAGGGATGCACTGGGTTACTTCGGATTAGCATATTACGAAGAGAATAAAGACAAAATAAAACTTATAGGTGTCGATAACGGGAACGGAGCCATAAAACCCTCTCTGGAAACAGTGAAAGACGGGACATATGCCCCCTTATCCCGCCCCTTGTTCATTTATTTGAACAATGCTTCGTTATCAAAAAAAGAGGTTGTAGGGTTTGTCAACTTTTATATTAAAAATGCCGCCGAGCTGGCAAAAGAGGTGGGATATATACCACTACCTCAACAGGAGTATGACAGTCAGCTTGCAACTTATAACAACCTTACCACTGCAGCCAACTAACTACGATCGCAATCGAACAGGATCGTTCAATGAGGAAGCTTAAAGAAAAAATAATTGAAAAGGCACTGTTATTCAGTGCCTTAATTACTATTTTAACAACTATTGGAATCATATGGGTTTTATTTGCCGAATCGTTTTCTTTCTTTAAAGAGGTTTCGGTTTTCGATTTTTTAACCGACACGAAGTGGACACCGCTCTATGCCGAAAAGCATTTCGGCATTCTTCCGCTGATCACCGGAACACTACTGACTACTTTCATAGCGATTGCCGTGGCTCTGCCAACTGGCTTAACCATTGCTGTGTATTTAAACGAATATGCGCCGAAGAAATTCAGGATATCGGTAAAGCCTTTGCTGGAAATATTGGCAGCTGTTCCGACTGTCGTCTATGGCTATTTTGCACTCATTGTGGTGACACCTTTTTTGCAGAAATTTATTCCGGGAATGTCAGGTTTTAATGCCCTTTCCCCGGGGATTGTCATGGGCATTATGATCATTCCTTTTGTCTCTTCGCTCAGTGAGGATGCATTACGTGCGGTTCCGGATTCATTACGGGAGGCTGCATACGGAATGGGCTCAACACGATTTCAGACGGCTTTCAAGGTATTGGTGCCTGCTGCATCTTCCGGTATAATATCTTCGATAATACTCGCTCTTTCAAGGGCTATTGGTGAGACAATGATCGTTGCCATAGCAGCCGGACAGCAACCGCGTTTCACACTAAATCCGTTGGTTTCTATTGAAACCATCACTACATATATTGTTCAGGTGAGTTCAGGCGATGTTCCTAACAATTCACCGGAGTTCAAAACCATTTTTGCCGCAGGTTTTTCATTGTTCATGCTGACATTTATCCTGAATAGCATAAGTTTCTGGATCAATAAGAAATACCGTCAGCAGTATGAATAGCAGTGTTAAAAATAAGATGCAGGACAGGGCATTCCGTTTGCTAGGCATTATCGGTACCCTGTTCGGTTTAATTATCCTTGCAATTTTTCTTATCAATATTGCAATTGACGGGATTTTACGAATAAATCTGTCTTTTCTCACCCACCTTCCGTCACGGTTTCCCGCAAAAGCAGGCATACTTACTGCATGGACGGGAACACTATGGATCCTTGTGTTGACGGCAGCCTTTGCCATACCCATTGGAATGGGTGCAGGCATTTACCTTGAAGAATATGGTAAAAAAACACGCCTGTATAACTTTCTGGAGATTAATATAGCCAACCTGGCAGGTGTGCCATCCATTATCTATGGAATTCTCGGACTTGAAATATTTGTCAGGATGCTGAAACTGGGAGGCAGCCTGCTTACGGGCAGTTTTACGCTGGCGCTGTTGATTTTGCCGATTATTATTGTTGTTACCAGGGAATCCATCCGGGCCGTACCCCAATCTCTGCGCGATGCTTCCTATGCCCTGGGAGCCTCGAAATGGCAAACCGTACGTTTCCAGGTTTTACCTGCCTGCATGAGCAATATTGTAACGGGTGTCATTCTTGCCCTGGCACGGGCAATTGGTGAAACTGCGCCTCTTATCGTGATCGGTGCCCTGGCCTATGTGCCGTTTGTTGCAAAATCACCCATGGATGAATTTACCGTATTGCCCATCCAGATCTTTAACTGGATATCAAGACCACAGCAGGGATTTGTTATCAATGCCGCGGCTGCAATTATTATTTTGCTGGTCATAACCTTTATCATGAATGGGATAGCCATATACCTAAGGAACAGGTGGCAGAAAAAAATGAAATGGTAAATCAGGATATTAACTGTTTTAAAATGACTTATATAACAGAAATTATGGATTTTCAGAGAGAAGCAGGCATGGAAGCCGGATTCTTTTCCAATGCGGAAACCGATCTGTCATCCAATAATCAAAAACTTATTGCACGAAACGTCAATGTTTTTTACGACGAACTGCAGGCATTAAAGGAGGTGAGCATGAATTTTCCAGAAAATACCGTTACTGCTTTCATTGGGCCTTCAGGTTGCGGAAAATCAACCTTTCTGAGGCTGCTCAACCGCATGAATGATTCCATCGAAGGATTCAGGATGGAAGGAGAGATCCTGCTTGATCATGTTGATCTGTACAACGACAGGATCAATATCGAACAGTTGCGCAAAGATGTCGGCATGGTATTTCAAAAACCCAACCCGTTTCCCAAATCGGTGTTCGAAAATGTGGCTTACGGATTGAGAATACAGGGATACAATAATAAACAGTTCCTTCACGAGAAGGTGGAAAAAGCATTAAAACAGGTTGCTATCTGGGATGAAGTGAAAGACGACCTTAAAAAAAATGCTCTTGCATTAAGCGGAGGGCAGCAGCAGCGGGTATGTATCGCGAGAACTCTGGCTGTTGAACCCAAGGTGATCCTAATGGATGAACCTACTTCTGCCCTCGATCCGATATCCACCTCCAGAATTGAAAACCTCATCTTCGAACTGAGAGAAGAGTATACAATAGTTATTGTAACCCATAATCTTCAGCAGGCGGGAAGGATCAGTGATTTTACCGCTTTCTTTTATCTGGGTGAGCTGATTGAAATGGGAAGAACTCACGATATTTTTACAAATCCGAAAAATAAACGTACCGAGAATTACATTACAGGACGTTTTGGATGAGATATTTGGTTGTGTTTTAGGATTTTTGGTCATGAACAAATTTCAAATGACAGATTTAAATAAATATGCTATTTCCAACACATCAGTATTTAAACGATACATTTTCTTATGGTTAAATATTGTATACTCGTAGTTGAATTTTAATTGTAAATTGTACTTTGATTTTTGGAATTTATGACCTTATTTTTTTATAATTAGCATAAACTTAATACTATGATTCCTCTTGAATATGAGCTCAGCCGGATCAATGAAATAATCTTTGAAATGTTCGATCTGGTGAAAACTCAAATAGCAGAAACCAAAGAAACTATCCTTACAATGAATTCCGAGCTGGCCGAATCTGTTGTCAGGAGGGAATTAAGAGTGAATGCACTCGAAATAACCATCGACAGGGAATGTGAAAACCTGCTGGCATGTTACAATCCGGTGGCTGCTGACCTCAGGTACGTGATATCGGCCGTTAAAATAAGCGAAAGCCTTGAACGCATCGGTGACCACGCATACAGAATTGCCAAGTATGTACAGGGTGGTGATGTAAAAAAAGACTCACCGCTGATAAAAGACCTTGCCATATCCCAACTCTTTGATGTGGTCGATTCAATGCTCGGAAATGCAATAAATGCTCTGGAAAACAAGGATACCATCGAAGCCAAGAAAGTATTTAAACAAGACAAGATAATCAACAGGGCTAAAAAAGATGCGCCGGATATCATTAAAAAAGTGGTAAAAAAGGATTCGGAAAGTTTGCATACAGCTATTCATTTATTCAGCATAATAGGCAAGCTCGAGCGTTGCGGCGATCTGATCAAGAATATTTCCGAAGAGATCGTTTTCTATATCGAAGCCGAGATCCTCAAACATAACAAACGGAACAAAAAGATCAGGAAAAGATTTGAGAAGGAAGAACTGCGGGAAGAAAAGAAGGGGGAAGAATGAAGTTCCAGATAACCATGATCAATTAAAATTCAAAAAACAATATCCAATAATCAATTGATTATCATTGAAATTTGGAACCTGCCTACCGACAGGCAGGTTTGGAGATTGGAGTTTGAGGTTTGGAATTTGACCGGTTTGCGGATATGCAATGGTAAACAATTACCTTCAAAAATCAATCATATACGATATTCCCGCATTAAAATAAACCTGGGTTGAACTGTCAAGATAATCGGGCATATTCACCGGGAAATAAATCATCACCCCTACGTTATATGAGAATTTGCCAATGGTATAGTTGACGGGAAATAGTAAACCAACCGAAGTCAGTTTAAAATTGTCCTCCGCATATTTTTTGGCAAAATAATCAATGATTTCCTGTTGTGACATATCCGGATTTATCACCCTGAGTATTACTAATTCCTTAAAATCTTTCCGTTTTAGTTCACTAATAAGGAGACTGGGGTATTCACTGAAATAATATGTGTTCAGGTATTCATAATCACCGAAATTCAGGTCAACTTCAGGAGTAAAACTGAACAATGAATTCCTGAACAGCAGGTTTTCTTTGTCCAGCAAAGGACCGGCATATATTGTCCCGAAAAAGGTTTTATAATCTCCTGTAAGATAATTTGCAGCAATGCCCGAGGAAAACCACGTTCCGGTATAGTAAGCCGACAGTTGAAAGCTGTTGCTGAAGGCCGATTTCAGAAAACCCGAGTTTTCGCTGTAGAAGAAATGCGAATATGCCGGATAGATCACCAGTTTTTCGTCTAAAAAACTAAGACTGTACCCTGCATTCATATCCAGTTCATAAGTTGCCATATCAAGCGAATCATCAGAATTTGCAATGATATTGCCGGTGAGTCCCAGATCGAAATGATAGGCTGAGAAAAACGTAACGGAAGGTGCGTATGAAGGTTGCTTTACAAACTGGTTGAAATTTCCGAACGTAGCAGTATTGCTCGAATAATCAAAGGCAAAAAACAACGATGACAATTCTTTCGCAGCCGGATCTTCCTTTTTTAACTTATGAACAGTACTGTGATCGGTATATTTATTATACCCAATGTTTTCAATTGCAATGTCTTGCGAAAAAGCAGGGTGTGACAGATAAAAAACGAAATAAACAACTGCGAACGCTCCTGTTGAAATCTTCCTGTGCATGGTCTTTGCTGCAATAAATCGATCAGGGCATAAATATACAAACATTCTCCGAAAAAAATTCCGGATAATTCTCATGTTCATAATAATCCTGTTTCTTCGGATTACGTATTTAATTTCTTTCTATATTTGTGGCGGTTATGGTTTTCTGTTATGCATTTCGCATGACAGAATGAAAAGGGAATCAGGTGTATCTGCCGGGAACAGGCTTGACGGCAGAGAATCCTGAACAGTACCCGCTGCTGTAATCTCCAGGTAATTCACGGGCATACCCTGCCACTGTTACCCTCCGAAGCCCAGGCATAGGAGGGTGTCCACGGATTTAAGGACACAATTCTCGTTCGCTGAACCTGCCTTTTGGCAGAAAGGGCTACGGAGAATAAAATGGGAAGGCGCCCGGAGAGGGAGTAAGTCAGAAGACCTGCCATAATTTAGTATTAACCAGTGTATTCGGGTAAAATGCCGTAAAAATCTAAACCTTGAAAATCAGAAGCTTACTAATCCTTCACCTGGGAATCTCTTTTATGAGTACCCTCTATTCCAACAGTATTGATACGCTGAAAATCCATCCGATCGATGAAGCTTCAATAACGCTGTCGAGACAGAGCCTGTTTTCAGACGATAAACGGGTGATCCGGACCGATTCGATGTCAAAGAAAATATACCAGCATGCCGATCTCGGTCAGGTGCTGGCCGTTACACTACCCCTGAATATCAGGCAATACGGGGCCGAGGGGGGTATATCAATGCTCGCGATGCGTGGGTTAAGGGCCAACCATGTGCAGGTAAACTGGAACGGGATCCCGGTTTCTTCGTTAACCACCGGAGACAATGATCTCTCCATGATCCCGGTTGGCTTCATTGACAACATTCAGCTTAATGTGGGCGCTCCCGGAAGTTTATACGGGAGCGGTACGTTCGGAGGATCTTTGGAAATAGATAATGAACCTGATTGGCAAAATAAGCTCGAAATAAACGGTTCATATGAGAAAGGAAGTTTTCATGCAAATAAGTACAAATTAACCGCCAGGGCAGGCAATAAATCTGTTCAGTATCATCTGGGTATTCACAGGTACCAGGCCGAAAACGATTTCAGGTATAAGGACATCTACCTGTATGGTACACCCGAAGTGAAGATCAGGAACAACGCATTTGTTTCATCGGGACTGATGCAGAACATTTTTATCCGGTTAAAGAAAAACCATTCCATACAGGCAGGAATGTGGCTTCAGAATAAGGAAAAGGAGATACCCGAGGTCATGGGCAAGCCGCAGACCAGTTATGCCCGTCAGAACGACAGCACGTTCAGGACATACCTGATCTGGTCAAAAGTATCGGGGATGTCAAAACTCACGGTTAAATCGGCTTATATCAGCGATATCATGAATTATGAATACACATCCGCATTAACCGGGGAAAATAACCTCTCAGAGTCAAGAACACATACACACAGGTTTTATAACGATGTCAGCTACCGGTATTATTTTACCCGGTTGATCGTTGATGCCGGAGTTATACTACAATACAGTTCGGCAAATGTTACAAGCTATGCCCGCCCGGTCAATGAAACGCGGTTCTCGCTGATCTCTGCAGCAAAATACAAATTCACCAAAGTTATCCTGAATGCATCATTGAGGATCGAAAATATTGAATACAGACCCCCAAAAATGCTCTATTCATTTGGGTTCAACTATGCATACAAACCGGGTAATGAAGTAAAGGTCAATATTTCCAATAAATACCGCCTGCCAACATACAACGAACGCTACTGGATTCCCGGAGGCAATCCTGATCTTCAGCCGGAAACAGGGTGGAGTGCAGAAGCATCCTTTGAGAACAATTTACTCCCGGGTTCAGAACATCACCGGATTACTCTGGCAAACAGCTTCTATTATAACCGGGTGAATAATCTCATCCAGTGGGTTACCAGTCCGGTTATACACCCCGTGCCCGAAAAATCGGTGAGCACTGCCGGTTATGAACTTAATGCCGGTTACAGATATACCGGCAACGGATATTCTATTGAAATGGCGCTGAATTATATGTTTTGTCATGCCGTGATCACCGACCATTATACCCGCGAATCCTATACAGGCAACCGGCTGATTTATGCACCGGCCAATTCCCTCAATGCCTCTTTCAGAGCAAGATATAAATACATGTATACCGGTATTATCATGGGATATACGGGTGAACAATTCTCTACAGAAGACAATAATCCGGTATACAGCCTGAAACCATACTGCATTACAAATACTTACCTGGGTGTGGATATCAGGTTCCTCAGAACAGTAAACTCAGTATATTTACGGGTATCCAACATATTCAATACCAGTTATGAAGCGGTAAAATCATATGCAATGCCTGGCCGAGCTTTCTATCTTTCCGTTTCATTCGGACTGAATTAAATCCTATTTCTAACATATTTAAATCCAGATTTTATGAAAACCTTTAGTTTTTTGGCTATTACTGCTATCGCAACGCTGTTTTTCATTTCATGCCAGAAAGATAGCGATCCTGAAATGACTTACCTGCATGGAGCATTTATCGTTAATGAGGGAGCTTATGGCAATAACAACGGTTCAGTGAGCTTTTACGATACAACCTCTGATAGAATGGTATCTGATATCTTTTACAGAGCTAATGACAGGACGCTCGGCGATATCGTGCAGTCGCTGACAATTGCCGGTGATGAGGCTTATATCGTGGTCAATGGTTCCGGTAAACTTGAAATGGTGGATGCCACCACATTCAGATCGGTTACCGAACCGCTGTATTTCAGCTACCCACGCTATTTTATGCAGGTTGACAACGATCATGGATACCTTTCAAACGGCAGCATGGAAGGCAAGCTTTATGTAATCGACCTGAATGATCATATTGTTGTGGATTCAATACCAGTGGGCATGGGACCGGAAAATATGCTGCTGGTTAACAACAACGTATATGTGGCCAACAGCGGAGGTTGGGGAATCGACTCAACCATTAGCGTACTGGATATTGACAGCCGCAGCATAGTTCATACCATTGTAGTAGGCGATGTGCCGATAGATATGGTCAGTGATGCCGATGATAACATCTGGGTGCAGTGCAAAGGGTATGCGGTGTACGGATGGGACCCGCCATATCCCCTGATCAGCGAGACCGACGCAAAACTTGTAAAGATCAGCACATCTTCCTGGGAAGTATTGTGGAGCAAGATTATCGGCAAGGCAAGCGATTTTGAGTTCACTCCCGTTAAAATGGCCATAGGCGGCAACGGGCAAAACATATATTACCTCACTGCAACCGGGGTTTTTAAAATAGGTAAGGATGATGTTGAACTCCCTGGCCAGCCTCTTATAGCAGGAAGTTTTTATGGCATGGAGATAAACCCTTCGACCGGTGAAATTATCGTATTTGAATCGAGCTTTACCGGCAGCGGGTTAATGAAGATATATTCACCCGGCGGAATGCTTACCGGCACTCAGGAAGCAGGGATCGCACCAAGGGATATCGTATTCTTCTGACGAATTTTCGGGAACCCACAACCAATCGCAATTATTTTCGTATCTTGAAAATATAATCCATCTTTACCCTGTTTTATTATTATTGCTGTTTTCGTTTTGAGAATTAACAGGTTAGTCATACTATTGCTTTTTTTCCGTATGTCGCTGTCCGATGCGCAGATCAGGCATGCAGGAAATCCGGTATACCTTGGTGAATCAGGGTTTTCAGAAATTCCTGTAATCCATCTGTTATGTGAACCGGCTGAAGCAACCATGACTAAGAGTCAGGCTCCGGAATCGAGGCTTAAGACCCTTTCCAATGTGACTATTTGCCCGATAAATCTGTCCTATTCAGACGCAGGTATCTGGGATACCTGTGAAAACGGAACCAGGGTATGGAGAATCGGTTTGCATGTTGACGGGGCGTTATCGGTAAGTATAGTATTCACCAGGTACAACCTGTCAAAAGGGGTATCGGTATATCTTTTTGATAAAAAATACGGGCAGGTCCTTGGTGCCTATACCCATCTGAATAATAAACCTTACGGTACTTTTGCTGTTGCCCCGCTGTATGATTCAACCATATATATAGAAATGCAGGTTGCACCTTTTATTGATTCTCCGGGCGATTTCGAGATCGGGTACGCGGGAATTGATTTCAATGACAGTAACATTCCCGGGTCCAGAAATAAGGACGAATATTACGGCCTTTCGGGTTCCTGCAACATCGATATTAATTGCAAAGAAGACAGTGCCATACAATTGCAGAAACATGCAGTAGTAAGAATAGTTTATCTCGGAACGGAGCGGTGCACAGGTACACTGGTAAATAATACACGGCAAAACGGGCACCAGTATCTGCTGACTGCACAACATTGCATTTCGAGCCAATATGTGGCCAATACCTGCATTTTTTCGTTCAACTATGAAAGTCCGGTTTGCGGCGGACCTGACGGCTCTGTCGAAATGTCGGTTTCCGGAGCCAGTCTTATTGCCACTACAGATAACAAGCTTGATTTTACCCTTCTCGAACTGAGCGATCAGCCGCCCTTTTATTACCACCCGTATTACTCAGGATGGGATACCCGCAATATACCACCGGATCAATCGTATTCGATTCATCATCCGTGGGGTGATGTAAAAAAGATCTCGTCTGAATACCATCCTCTGATAACCGGAAATTACGGAGAAGGGTATGATCTGAACACACACTGGCTGGTAAGGCACTGGGAAGAAGGTACCACCGAGAAAGGATCTTCGGGCTGCGGGATCTTCAATCCCGATAACCGTCTTATTGGCACGTTAACGGGTGGTGATGCTCGATGCGGATTTTCCGTGAACGATTATTATCAGAAAATGTACAACAGCTGGGACGATTATCCAAATCCGGAAAATCAGCTTAAATTCTGGCTCGACCCTCTAAGCTCCGATAAAGAATCCATTGATGGTTTTGATCCGTATGCTGACTTTTGGAGATCTGGTGATACACTGACTAATATCCTGAACACAACTGACGTGGGACTTATCGGTGCGGATATGTGGGGGCATATATCAGGCCACAGTTCAGATTCGGCGACAACATTTGCCGAACATTTTATTACCAGCGATAGTATTTACCTGTTGGGTGTCTATTTGAATATCGGCTTGTCAGTGCCTGTAACCATTTCTTCATCGGTCATCCTGCATATATATGACGGTGGAAACCTGCCGGGAGATATTATCTACTCCCAGGAAATTAGCCTTACAGATCTTGTACCAGGGAACGTGCAATTTATTGAATTCGATTCGGTGCTGAATGTAGGCGATGATTTTTATGCAGGATATGAGATTTCCTATGAAAATCCCGGAGAAACTTTTGCCGTGAAGATGAGCCTTGATGGTCAGCCTGAAAATACAGCCTTTGTAAAGTATGGGAATACCTGGTATGCACTGAATAATTTTCTATCCTCAGGCATGAACTATTCGTTTGATATGAGGCCGCTGGTTTTCCAGACTTCCCCCAATCCTGTGAGGCCTGAAATAATTCCTCCTTATGGTGATATACTGATCGGACCTGTACCGGCTGACGAAATGTTAACCATTGTTTTCTGGGAAATTCCCGAAACTGATTTCACGATCACTTTTGTGGACCTTTCAGGACGGGTCGTTATGCATGAATTAATCAGCCGTCCTGATATAGAACTGGTGTATGATCTTGAAAAAATTCCGCCTGGCATGTATATTGTTAAAATGAATATGAATAACTTTAATATAACCAAGAAATTGATCATTCTCAGAAAATAATTTTCTGATCTTTAAAATTTTTAATTATGTGTGGATCGAAGAAACCGCTGAGTCGAAAATTAAAAACAATATTCATTTTTCTATTCGCAGGTTATGCTGGTCTTATCATGTCCCAGTCTCCTGACAGATACCTTGAGATCAGGGCCAGGGCGGAACTGGAAATGCAACCCCTGAAGGATGCAACAGTAAACCTTTACCGCGACAATTCAAAGGTGAATAGTGTCAGGACCGGGTCGGACGGCATGTTTTCTTTCAAGCTGGACATGAACAGCAAGTATACCATCGAAGTTACCAAAGAGGGATTCGTTTCCAAAAGACTATCTTTTGATACCTCGATCCCAGATGATATAGGAGGTATCTGGGTCAGGGAATTTTCCATAAGCGTACTCAGGAATTGCGACGGGGTGGATTATTCGGCACTTAAAGATCCTGTGGATATCATCAAATATAATTCGCGACGTAAGGATTTTGATTCCGATAAAGATTATGTGTATAAGATGGAATCGAAGATCGACAATATTTTTATGCAGTATGACAAGTGCATGAACGATAAATACAAGAACCTGATCGATAAAGCCGACAGGGAATTTAATTATAAATCCTACGAAGACGCAAAAAAGAGCTACCAGGCTGCGCTTGAAGTTTTTCAGGACGAAGCCTATCCACAGAAGAGGATCGAAGAGCTCAATCAACTGCTTTCAAAACAGGAAAGCATTGAAAACGTGTACAGCAAAACCATTGGTGAAGCCGATGCGCTTTATGCACAAAAAAGATACCAGGATGCCCTTTTTAAGTACAAAGGGGCTACGACCTTAAAGCCTGATGAAACCTATCCCCGTGAAAAGGCGGATGAAATAGAATCCCTGCTGGCCAAAAATCAGGTCGAACAGCAGGCCGTATATGCCACCGAATCACAGTATAATAATCTGGTTGCCAGGGGCACTATGGAGATGAACAATAAAAACTACGAGGCAGCCAGGCAACTTCTGCAATCTGCCTTTGAACTCAAACCCGGAGATCCGGGTGTGCAATCAAAGATCACTGAACTCGACAGGCTGATCGCTGAAAAAGCCGGTCAGGATGCTAAGCAACAAACGGTGAACAGTGCATATAACAATGCAATAGCCCAGGGCGATAATCTGTTTGCGGCCGGAAATTACAATGCTGCAAAGGATTTATACAAGAAGGCTGCAAGCCTGAAGCCCGGAGAAAGCTATCCGGCAGCACGCATCGCTGAAATTGATAAAACCGTGCAGAATTTAGTTAAGACTGAAGAGAAAGCCCGGTTAGCAGAACTTGAAAAGCAATACCAGGCTGCATTGGCTGAGGGCGACAACCTGTACCGGGCAAAGGACTATAATGGGGCGGCAGAGGCATATAACAAGGCTCTGGCACTTAAACCCGGTGAACAATATCCGTTGCAGCGGGTGAATCAGATCAATTCGTCTGTTGCAGCAGAAGAGGCTAAGAAACAGCGCGATCTTCAGGCCGGATACCAGTCGGCTCTGGCAGCGGCTGAAAAAGCTATTGCTGAAAATGATTACCAGTCGGCAAAGAATTTTTATCTGCAGGCCCAGCAGTTCAAGCCCGATGATGCTATGCTCAAAACCAAGGTTCAGGAAGCGGAAAAACAGATCGCGCAGCTGGCCGTTCAAAAGCGGCAACAGGAAAGTGCGTTTAAGCAGTATAATGTTGCTATACAGAAAGCCGACCAGCTTTTTACCGCAAAGGATTACAGTACTGCACGAACGGCATATCAGCAGGCCCATACCATTAAACCCGATGAACAGTATCCCCTTCAACGGATACAGGAAATCGAACGGCTTATTTCTATTGCCGAAGCACAGAAACTGCGTGAGATGGAATCAGGGTATCAGAATGCAGTAAATGCCGCCAATGGTTACTACATGCAAAAATCGTATGTGAATGCCAGAAAGTCCTACCAGGAGGCATTAACGTATAAACCGGACGATAACCTTGCTAAAAGCCGCATTCTCGAGATCAATAATCTGATCAGCAAGGAACAGGTGCTGATTGCAGCCGAACAGGCAAAAAAGAAACAGTACGATGAGTTGATTGCGCGTGCCGACGGATACTTTACCGGTAAAGATTACCCGGCTGCGAAGGCTGAATACCAGAAAGCGTCACAGATGCTGCCGGCCGAACAATACCCGAGGCAAAGAATAGATGAGATCGGAAGGCTGGAAGCAGAGCAGCAGAGGACGCTTGCCGAACAGCAGGCAAAAGACAATGCATACAGCCATGCTGTCAGTAACGCCGACGGATTTTTTACAGCCAAACAATATGAACAGGCAAAAGCCGAATACAATAAAGCACTTACGATAAAACCTGATGAGACACATCCAAAGAACCGGCTAACTGAGATTGACCATACTCTTGTCCAGCTTGAACAGGAAAAGACCAGGGAACAAAATTTCAGCGCCAAACTGTTACAAGCAGACAGGTTGTTGGCCGAAAAGCAATATACCGAATCCAGGCTTTCCTACACGAAGGCTCTTGAAATAAAGCCAAACGAAGCCTACCCGAAAAGTCAGATAGCAAAGATTGATAACCTTGTCGCGGAAGCTGAAAAAGCCAGGAAAGAAGAGCTGGCAAAACAACAGAAA
Organism: uncultured Bacteroidales bacterium; assembly: GCA_964503885.1. Taxonomy (GTDB): domain Bacteria; phylum Bacteroidota; class Bacteroidia; order Bacteroidales; family UBA10428; genus CAZDCD01. Next base: position 152,085 of record CAZDCD010000001.1, on the reverse strand, counting down.
TATGATGCGCTGATCGCGCAGGCCGATAAGCTATATGATGGCGCAAATTATCAGGGCGCCAGGGAAAATTACCAGAAAGCCCTTGAGGTAAAACCCGATGAGGCCTATCCGAAAGCCAGGATTGCCAAGATCAATGAAGCGCTGACTCTCCTCGCCCAGCAGCAAAAACAAACCTCAACGGCCACACAAAAGCCAGTGACAAATGCCCGGAAAGCGCTGCTTGCTGAGTTGAAATTCAAGGACGATGATGAACGCGACAAATACCTGTTTGATCTGAAAAAACGTTATCCGGCAGGTGTGACCGAGGAGGTGTATAAAGAATCGAACAAAGTAACGACCAGGGTAATTGTGATCCGGAATGATGAGGCACGGGAGTTCAGGCTGGTCCACTTTCCCAGCTGGGGTGGGAGGGAGTATACGCTGAACGGTAAGCCGATCACACAAATGTTTTATGAAGACCAGGTTAAACCACGTGATGGTGAGTATTATAAGAAATCTGAATTCTGATCCGCCGAATCTTTTGATACGCCTGGTTCTGCCAATAATCCTTCTGTTTTCGGGATGTACCGGATGGAAGCATAATACCGGTGATACCGATAAACCGGGAAACGGAAAGATCATATATGCCGGCCATGTTGCAATTGCCGGTTCCGGAGATTACACACAAATAACCGTTACAAACCCCTGGCAGAAAGCCGAAAATGTCGCATACAGGTATGCTTTCATACATCATGGCACATCAACGGATACATTCCCTGGGGACATTGAAATAATTCACACACCGGTGCAAAGAGTGATTTGCCTGTCGACAACGCATCTCGGATTTCTCGGTTTCATCGGTGAGCTGAATTCGGTTGTCGGAGTCTCCGGAGCCCGGTATATTACCGATTCCCTGATTACCGCGAAAATTAAAGCAGGTCTGGTTTCCGATGTGGGCTACGAAGAGAATATCAATTTTGAACTTATAGTGAAGCTTCAACCGGATGCCGTTCTTGCTTATGGCGTCAGCGGTTCGGAATCGGGATACCTGCAAAAGATCAGGGATCTGGGGATACCGGTTATTCTGATAGCTGAGTATCTCGAAGAAAACCCGCTTGCAAAATTGGAATGGGCAAAAGTATTTGGTCTTCTTTTCGATAAATATAAAATGGCAAATGAGAAATTCGATGCTATTGCCGCACATTACAATGTCCTGAAGTTAAAAACCAGGGATCTCCAATATAAACCTGCTGTATTGCTTGGATTACCCTGGCACGGAGTATGGTATATTTCGGGAGGTGACAGCTATATTGCAAAACTCATAGACGATGCGGGCGGCAATTATTTGTGGAGGGACACAGGCTTCAAAGACAGCCGGCCGATGGGACTGGAAACAATTTATGCAAAGGCCTTAAAGGCCGATTACTGGCTGAATACCGGAACCGCATCTACGATCGGTGAAATCGTGAGCGTTGACCAGCGGTTCGAAAACCTGAAGCCAGTGGTAAATAAAACTATTTATAACAACAATAAATTGGTGAATAGCAGGGGAGGAAATGCATACTTCGAAAAGGGTGTGGTAGAACCCGATGTGATTTTGGCCGATTTAATTCATATTTTACACGCGGAAATATTACCTTCGCATAAGCTCAGGTATTATAAAAAACTCGACTGACATGCCCGGAATAAAAAGACTTAAAAAGGAAATCAAAGGTGTTGCCAATGAACTTATGGCCGAATGCGAAACCTACAGGCATTTTCATCCTGAAATACCCGGTGAGAAAATCGACCGGATCTTGGATGATGTGGAGGCAAAACTAAAAGAGATCATCAATAAGGTCAATCATTATAAATATGCAAAAGATCAGAAAGCCGGCAGCTATTTCGGACAGATCTACGACCAGGTACAGAAAGAACTGATCCCTGTGCTCGATAAACTGGGCAAGATTAAGAAGAAATGAATCGTTAAACCTTGAATCCTGCCCGGCTCATATCGTACTTTGTTATTCTTTCGTGTATTTTGCTGCTTTTCTTTTTTCTCAGCCTCATTACCGGTCCTGTTGATATTTCGCCGTCAGATCTGATGAAGATCCTTTTCTCACGTGCCCATCAGGGTGAAATATCAGGTACAATCGTTCTTGATTTCCGGTTGCCCAAAGCTATAACTGCCGTTATCGCAGGATCTGCTCTCTCAGTGAGTGGACTACAGATGCAGACAATATTCCGCAATCCGCTGGCAGGTCCTTATGTGCTGGGTATCAGTTCGGGAGCAAGCCTGGGTATAGCCGTTATCATCCTGGGTTTTGGCAGCATTCTTCCTGTTCAACAGATCAATGTTCTCGGGAACTGGGTACAGATCATGGCAGCCTGGGCCGGTTCTGCCCTTGTGCTTGTCCTCATTCTTTTTGTATCGGTGCGGGTAAGGGATATTATGACTATACTCATACTGGGTATACTCTTTGGAAGTGCCGCCTCAGCCGTGGTAAGCATCCTGCAGTATTTCAGCCAGCAGACGATGCTTAAATCATTTGTTATCTGGTCGATGGGAAGCCTTGGCAGTCTCTCGGACAATCAGCTCAGGATTCTTGTTCCGAGTATCGCAACAGGCCTGATCCTGGCTTTTCTGACATCCAAACCGTTAAATGCACTGCTGATGGGAGAAAACTACGCCAGGAGCATGGGCGTAAACATTCGTCTTTCAAGGGTTGTGGTGTTTATCTCCACAAGCATTCTGGCAGGCAGCATCACCGCCTTCTGCGGACCGATAGGCTTTATCGGCATCGCCGTACCGCATCTGGTCAGGAATATTTTTAAAACTGCGGATCACAGGATATTAATTCCAGGTTGTATATTGCTGGGAGCAATAGTGCTTCTGGTGAGCGATATACTTGCACAGGCCCCCGGGCAGAATATTATTTTGCCCGTAAACTCCGTGACCGCACTTTTAGGAATACCCATTGTAATATGGCTGGTAATAAAGAATCGCAAGCTTACCGTAATTCATTAACAGGAATGATAACAACACCTGTATTTCAGACCAAAAAACTCACGATAGGCTATTTTACCGGCCGGAGTAAGCAGCGTGCACTCCTCTCGGATCTCGATCTGCAGGGAATGGGTGGTGAAATAATAGCGGTGATCGGACGCAACGGAATTGGCAAAAGTACCCTTCTCAAGACGCTCACCGGATTGCTAAGGCCTCTTTCGGGGGAAATAGATATAGGCGGCAGACAATTACAACATATCAGGCGATCAGAGCTGGCGACCCTCATCGGGTATGTTTCAACAGAGGGGATATTTATCCCCAATCTTACAGTAACCGCACTGGTGAGTTACGGCAGGTTCCCCTATACCGGATTTCTGGGCAGGCTGGGCCCGGATGACAGTGCCGCGGTAAAACGGGCCATCGAACAGGTGGGGATCGGCCATATAGCCGGGAAGCCTGTGGATGAGATCAGCGACGGTGAAAGGCAGAAAGCCATGATTGCCAGGGCGCTTGCACAGGATACAAAAGTGATCATCCTCGATGAGCCTACTGCATTTCTGGACCTTCCGAACCGGTTTGTTATCCTTCGCCTGCTAAATGAACTGGCCTATAAAAGAGGCAAGACGATTATTTTTTCAACCCATGATCTGGGTATAGCCCTTCAGGAAGTGGATAAAATATGGCTTCTTGATGAAGATGATGTATTGACAGGAGCTCCTGAAGATTTGATTATTACCAAAGGATTTCATAAATTGTTCCGAAATTCCGATTTTCAGTTTGATACGGCGGAAGGACAGTTCAGGCTGCTGCGAAAACCACACAGATATGTAACCATAGAAGGCGAAGGAAGGGTAAAGTACTGGACTGTTAAAGCGCTCGAGAGAATCGGTATCGGCATTTCCGACTTGCAGACGCTGGCAAAAGTGACCGCAGGGGAAGAGAACAACAAACCTTTCTGGAAACTGTTTTTACAGGATAGTGAAAAAGAATTCGATTCAATATATACCTTAATGAGCTATTTGAAAACAATAACTAACTAAAATTCAATACTATGGACAATTCTATCAGAAAAATAGTGGCCTATATACTCATAGGCCTTGTGCTCACATTCACCGTATTGTCTGTTCTCGGAATCTGGGGAGTGATCGACCTTGACTACCTTATGAAAAAAGTAGTGCTCTCACTGCTCGTCGTCTTTGCCGCATCGGCCATTATCCTTTTTATTTTTTCAGTGCTGATTAAAGACAATGAACCACCGAAATAAAAGCCTTTCGGACTGCAGTTTCATAACGGTTTGTATTGATCCGGTTTGCCGGCGAAGAAAACGTTCACTCCTGTAAACCTTCGATAGATTCCTTTAGCTGAATTGTGCTGTTTGTCTTTATGAACTGATTGGTTGTAGCTTACAACATAAATTTTGCCTGAATAAGTTCATGTCAATATAGTACTATTATTTCAACTGAAACAAAACAAGATGTATTATGTATACTTTGTTTTCATGATAGGAAAATACCCTTAAAATTGAAGATATGACTTACATCTGGGTTATAATAATTGTGCTTTGCATTGCTTCGACACATTCGATTGCAAAGAACATCGGTGACAAACGCAGAATCGGATTTCGAAATTCAGTTTTATGGTCGCTTCTCTTAAGTCCGCTTATCGGATTGTTCATAACGCTGTTCAGTAAGGTGATTGCTCAGGAATAAAGCGTACAGAATGTGCACCATAATGAATAGCGATTGAAACAGGTTGACTGACTAAAATGAATTGTACATTTTTAATCTGGCTTGATTGAACATTCCGGCAATCCGGAACATCAATACAGGAAAAGTTGTTTTAAAAGAAAATAAATGTTGACATGGCGGGACGTTCCGGAAAAGAATAATCAGTTTCACCGATATACCATCCCTATTATCATGAATCATTCAATGAACCATAACAGTCATGAAAAAAAATGCTGCTCCTAAGAAATCATCGGGATTAAACCGGATTAAAATAAGTATGGGTGCATTGATTGGGTTGCTGATCACTGCCCCGCTTACTGCAATATTGTATTTTGCTAACCAATGGGCCGGGTTACCATTCGTGCCTTTCGACCTTTTCGACTGGGTCACGAGGGTATTGCCTGGAGCTGTGGTAACGTTCGGTATCGATATGATGATCGATACATTGCGCTTTCTCGGTATCAATGTGGCTGATGCGGCAAAGGCCGCAGAGCGGATGATTGCCATTCTCCAGTTTCTCGTGGCAGGAATCCTTGTGTGTATGATTTACGTGGGTGTTATCCGGAAGGCTGATCGAAGGCCCGATTTCTTCTCGGGGATCATTACGGGGATCATTACAGGAGTACCATCCATTACCATCAGCGTGGCCATTGGTCAGTCCCCGGTATCCCCGGTCTTTCAGATCTTATGGCTGTTAATTGTTTTTTTAGCCTGGGGACTGGCGCTCAGCTTATTCTGCAAGATTACAATATTGCCGGTGAAACACATGCCTTCGGGAACTGAACAGGAACTCCGTGCACTGAAATCGGGCCGAAGAAAATTCCTGCTGCAGATGGGCAGTGCCGCTATTCTTTTGACTGCTTTCGGTACTCTGGCCGGATCGTTGCTTTCAGGGAGAAAGCGCAAACGCCTTGATGAGGAACTCAATGGTTCTGCAGCGCATAACACTGAAACCGGCGAAGCCAAACCGCTACCAAACCTGGATGACCCTGTAACACCTGCGCCGGGAACACGACCTGAATACACACCATTAAAAGATCATTACAAAGTATATATCCGCACCAAACCGACGGCAATCGACGGTTCCGCATGGGTGCTTCCGATTACAGGCCTGGTGGATAATCCGCTGATGTTATCAATCGAAGACATTAAAACAAGGTATCCGGTGCGAAATCAATATATCACCCTTTCTTGCATCTCCGGACATATCGGTACCAGCCTCATCAGTACTACGCTATGGACTGGTGTAAGCGTACAGGATATTCTGGCTGATGCAAGAGTCCGGGATAAGGCCCGGTACCTCTATATTACTTCGGGTGACGGGTATTACGAAACCGTAAGCCTTGAAACCATCAACACCGATAAGAGAATTATGTTTTGTTATGCCTGGGACGGTCATGATCTTCCTGTGGACCATGGATATCCCCTGCGCATATGGATACCCGACAGGTACGGGATGAAACAACCCAAGTGGATCACCGGTATTGAGGTCACGGATGAATATAAAGAAGGGTACTGGGTAAAACGCAACTGGGACAAAACGGCCAGGGTGAAAACAACCTCGGTGATCGATACCGTAGCCCTCAACGCCGTTTTTAAGAACGGCGATCAAAAGCTGGTGCCTGTGGGTGGTATTGCATTTTCCGGAGCCCGCGGCATATCAAAGGTGGAAGTAAGGGTGGATCAGGGACCATGGAAAGAAGCGCGGTTGCGTGCGCCGCTGTCTGAGACCACCTGGGTGATATGGCGGTACGAGTGGCCCTGGCAGAAAGGTGAACATGTATTTGAAGTGCGTTGTGCTGAAGCTGATGGCACACCTCAGATTGAAGAGGAAAACCCTCCGCGTCCTTCCGGAGCTACCGGAATTCACAGTGTAAGGGTGCATGTATGAACGATCATGGAATCAGGAAGAAAAGTAATCCTTTATATTACTATGAGTCTCGACGGGTATATCGCCAAACCTGGTGATGATCTGAGCTTTTTATCCCTTGTCTCACAGGATGGTCAGGACTATGGCAATGCCGGATTTATCCGCACTGTGGATACCGTAATTATAGGCCGCAGAACATATGACTGGGTCATGAAACAGGTAAAAGTATTTCCCCATGAAAATAGAGAAACGTACATCATAACACGAACAAGCAGACCTGACAGTAACAATACCCATTTCTTTTCAGGCAGCCTGGGAGACCTTATTGCAGGTCTCAAAAATAAAAGCGGGAGGAATATTTTTGTGGACGGCGGGGCTGAAATCGTCAATGAACTGGCAAAAGACAGGCTGATCGATGAATACATAATTTCGATTATACCGGTAATTCTCGGATCGGGAATATGACTTTTCAGGGAAGGATTGCCGGAACAGGATCCCGAACTTGTGGGATCGGAAAGCTTTGAAAAGAATCTGGTTCAGTTGCATTACAGGGTAAGGACAAGCCAGGACGTGTGAAATAGAACTATGCGCAGGCAGCCAGATCCCGAGATTCACAGGTTTGCCTGCTTTGCTTGGAATTCCTTATTGAACAAGTAATCTTATCACAAAACATTTAAGGACTATACCTTTGATAAACAAGGCCGTAGAACTGAAAATCAATTGATTAATTATCGTATTACGATAATTCAATTATCACATCATGATAATTATTTATCGAATAACGATAATTATTTTTATATTAGCAGGTATAACCAATCTTTTTAAACAATGGCAATAATTATCAATCTTGATGTAATGCTGGCAAAGCGAAAAATCCATGCGAAAGACCTGGCGGCAAAGATCGGTATGACCCAGGCGAATCTTTCAAGATTTAAAACCGGTAAAATCAAATCCATCCGGATGGAAACACTCAATAGCCTTTGCGAAAATCTGGACTGCCATCCCGGGGAATTATTGGGATATTCAAAAATATAATGGTGCGCCATGGAAATTCAGCTTCATCCGGTAGGATGCATTTACATCCGGAACGATGCGTTTGTGATCGAAGTCAGTAAGGAATACCGGCCGGCTTTATCAGAACTTGAAGGCTTCAGTCATCTCCAGGTGATTTTTTGGGCACATTTGTTTGATGGAACCACATTTCAAAAATCACCGGTTATCGATAAGCCTTATAAAAGAGGTCCCGATAAGGTGGGATTGTTTGCCACCCGCTCTCCGCATCGTCCGAACCCCGTTCTTCTTTCCATTATTGTAGTTCAGCAAATTGATCATAAAAACGGGTTGATCATTACCCCTTTTATCGATGCCGAAGATGGCAGCCCGCTGCTGGATATTAAGCCGTACCATATGAGTGAGCGGGTGAGAGATTGCCGTGTACCCGAATGGTGCAATAACTGGCCGCAATGGTATGAAGATTCAGCCTCATTCGACTGGAAAAACGAATTTACTTTTTAAATCAAAGGTATTTTCAGGAGAGGTATTCGGTGCAAACTGTAATTTTAATTTTTTTTTGACCCTGAGAATTTTTTCCGGTTTTTTTAGGAACGCTGTTGAATGTGATCTTGATTAACTTACGGTTACCGTATCCTGAGAAGACGGATCAAAAAACACGACCTGAAAAAGCTCAGAATTCAAAAAGACGCCTTCTTATACAATATCTGTAGATAAAATGAGTTTTCTACGTAAACATTAAATAAGACCATCGAAAGGGTAGCATGCTGTCCATCTTAATTCCTGTTTTTAACTTCGATGTTACTGCCCTGGTGAGGGCTTTGCATGAACAAGCCACCAGAGAAGGAATTGTATTTGAGATTGTCCTCATCGATGATGCTTCCGATACACATTTTAAGCACAAAAACAAGGAACTCTCCCGGTTATCCCATGTCAGGTATATTGAAGAAGCTACCAATACCGGCCGCTCTAAGATAAGGAACCGGCTGGCCGACCTTGCTGCTTATTCCTGCCTGCTTTTTATGGATTGTGATTCCCGTGTTCTGTCTGATACTTACATCAGGAGCTATCTCGATCATTGCGGTGAGGAGGTGGTCATATGCGGGGGCAGGATCTATGAGGAACATTCACCGCCTGATGTTGCCCGGTTACTTCGCTGGAAGCACGGAAGAAGAAAAGAGGAATTCACTGCTGAGTTTCGGAACAGGTACCCGAATAAGTCGTTTATGACCAACAATTTTCTGATCACCAAAGCATTGTTCGATAAGATACGCTTTCATGAAGGGATTAACGGGTACGGCCATGAAGATACACTTTTTGGTTATGAATTGAAAATGAGCAACATTACTGTAAAGCACATTGATAATCCGCTGATCCATATAGGTCTCGAGGACAATACCGATTTCCTGGAAAAAACCAGGGAAAGCATTCGCAACCTTAAATATATTCTTAGCCAGAACGGCTATGAAAAAGTACTGGTTCAGGATATCAAGCTGCTGGCCTATTATAAATTCTTTGAACGTATGCGGACAAAATCGTTGCTGAAAGCCTTGTTTAAATCAACCATCAAAAGCGTGGAAAAAAACCTTCTTGGCAAAAATCCCAGTCTTTTTTTGTTCGATCTGTATAAGCTCGGATATATGTGCTCACTAAAGGACGAATCATAAAATGCATAGTTGACTCTTAAGGAATAACCAAATTCCAAATCCCAAATTCCAAACCGCAAACTCCAAATTCCAATATTCAATTTTCAACAATAATCAATTGATCACTGGACCTTGTTATTTGAAATTTCATTGAACATTGATCATTTTTTTTGGAATTTTAACTATCCCCTATATTGAGGCTAACTCTGAATTCTTTTATATTTTTCTCGTTTTCTTTTTTTCAAATGTTATCTTTGTGCCCGTTGGATAAAAGCACGGTTTCGATATGAATTTAAGCAGCATACTGACTGAAAAAATTATTGAGTTTTTTGAAGTCAGGTTTGGTCAGAAACCATTGGAAGACCTGATACAATTACAAAAAACCCGGAAAGAATTCACAGGCGATATCACACTGGTAGTTTTTCCCTTGCTCAAAATAACCGGGAAGAAACCAGAGGAAACCGCACAGATAATTGGAAATTACCTGGAAGAAAACCTTTCTGTTGTATCGGGATTTAATGTGATAAAAGGTTTTCTGAACCTCGCCATTTCCGGATCGTTTTACCTGCAGCATCTTCAGGAGATCAGCCGTGGACGCGGCTATGGTACATCGGGGTCGGGCACAACACCGGGACTGTTCATGGTGGAATACAGTTCTCCGAACACCAATAAGCCTCTTCATCTGGGGCATATCCGGAACAACCTTCTTGGCTTTTCATTGTGCAATATCCTGGAAGCCAACGGACATAAAGTTATTAAAACAAATATTGTAAACGACAGGGGTATTCACATCTGCAAATCAATGCTGGCCTGGCAGAAATGGGGAAACGGTGAAACACCCCGGATATCAGGAAAAAAAGGCGATCATCTTGTGGGTGATTATTACGTTAAATTTGATACGGAATACAAAAAACAGATTAAAGAACTGATCGCTGAAGGAAAATCTGAAAATGATGCATCAAAAATGGCTCCGCTAATACTCGAAGCCCAGGAAATGCTCAGGAAATGGGAAGCGGGAGATAAAGAGGTCTATGACCTCTGGTTCAGGATGAACCATTGGGTATATCAGGGGTTTGATCTGACCTACAAAAGGCTCGGTGTAAGCTTCGATAAGATCTACTATGAATCGGACACCTATATCGTGGGACGTGATACGGTGCTGGAAGGGGTAAAGCAGGGTATACTTGAGCAGCAGGATGACGGTTCCGTATGGGCAGACCTGTCGGACCAGGGTCTTGACAAGAAGCTTCTGCTCAGATCGGACGGAACCTCGGTATACATGACCCAGGATATTGGAACGGCACAGCTTCGTCAGAACGATTATGCGCCTGATAAAATGATCTATGTGGTAGGAAATGAGCAGAACCACCATTTCAGGGTATTGTCGCTGATCCTGGATAAGCTGGGATTCTCCTGGGCAAAGGATCTTTATCACCTGTCCTACGGTATGGTAGAGCTGCCCGAAGGTAAAATGAAATCGCGTGAAGGTACCGTAGTAGATGCAGATGATCTGATCGACGGGATGATCGAGACAGCAAGGGAAATGTCAAAAGAGCTGGGCAAGCTCGAAGGACTTACGCCGGAAGAAAAGGAAGATACATTCAGAATAATTGGTCTCGGGGCTTTGAAATATTTTATCCTGAAAGTCGATCCCGCAAAAAATATGATGTTCGATCCCAGGGAATCCATCGATTTCAACGGAAATACCGGTCCTTTCATCCAGTACACCTATGCACGCATACGATCAGTGGTGAGAAAAGCAGAGGAGATGAACCTGGATCTTCCGCAGCAGATCGATGAATCCATTATTCTTGAACAAAAAGAAAAAGAACTGTTAAAGCTGATCTATGAGTTTCCGGGTGTGGTGAAAGATGCTGCCAAAGAATACAGTCCGGCTCTCATAGCAAATTATGTCTATGAGCTGGCAAAAGAATATAACCAGTTTTACCACGACCATTCAATATTAAAAGAAGAAAACATACAGGTGCGTGACTTTCGCCTGATGCTCTCGGAGGTGGTCGGCAGGATAATACATACCGGTATGGGACTGCTGGGTATAGAAGTCCCGGAACGCATGTAATGCATGGATGCATGAAGATTTTTATTTTTCTTGAACATTGAATAATTTTGGCATTTAAAAAAACAGATCCTGAAGCATGTTTGAAAATTTATCTGAAAAGCTTGAAAAATCGTTCAAGATCCTGAAAGGTCAGGGCATGATCACCGAGATCAATGTTGCAGAAACCCTTAAGGAAGTGAGAAGGGCATTGCTTGACGCCGATGTGAATTTCAAGGTCGCTAAAAATTTTACCGATGCGGTTAAGCAAAAAGCATTGGGTGAGAAGATCCTCGCAGCCATAAAGCCGGGTCAGATGATGGTAAAGATCGTTCATGATGAGCTTGCCGGACTTATGGGCGGGGAGAATGCCGAAGTAAATATCAAAGGGAATCCCTGTGTGGTTTTGATAGCGGGCCTTCAGGGTTCAGGGAAAACCACTTTTGCTGCAAAGCTGGCAAACCATCTTAAAAGTAAACGAGGGAAAAATCCCATACTTGTCGCAGGTGATGTTTACCGGCCTGCTGCCATCGAACAGCTGAAGGTGCTCGGTGAACAGGTCAATATTCCGGTATATACCGAGGAAGGGAATAACAATCCGGTTAAAATTGCCAGGTCGGGTGTTAAAGAAGCAAAAAGAACCGGTCATGACCTTGTGATTGTAGATACCGCCGGGCGGCTGGCTATCGACGAGGAAATGATGAATGAAATCGAAAGCCTTAAAAAGGCGCTTGAACCGCAGGAAATACTCTTTGTGGTGGATTCGATGACCGGACAGGATGCCGTAAATACAGCAAAAGAATTTAACGACCGTCTTGATTTTGATGGTGTGGTGTTGACCAAACTCGACGGGGATACCCGGGGTGGGGCGGCGCTTTCGATACGTGCCGTGGTTGATAAACCCGTTAAGTTCATCAGCGCCGGTGAAAAAATGGATGCCATCGAACTGTTTCACCCATCGCGTATGGCGGACAGGATACTGGGTATGGGAGATATCGTATCGCTGGTGGAAAAGGCTCAGGAGCAGTTCGATGTTGAAGAAGCCAGAAAACTGCAGAGCAAGATTGCAAAAAATCAGTTTAATTTCAACGATTTCTTTAAACAGATACAGCAGATCAAGAAGATGGGCAATGTCAAGGACCTTGCATCCATGATACCGGGGATGGGAAAGATGATCAAGAACCTCGACATCGACGACGATGCCTTTAAAAACATTGAGGCCATCATCAACTCCATGACACCTGCTGAAAAGCTGGCCCCGGATATTATTAACGGGTCACGGAGAAAACGGATTGCCCAGGGCAGTGGCACTTCTGTACAGGAAATCAACCAGTTGCTTCGACAATTCGACGAAATGCGTAAAATGATGAAGATGTTCCAGGGGAAAAAGAATATGGCACGCATGATGTCGAACATGCCAGGTATGAGGAGGTGACGAAGAGTCGAAAGGCCGAAGGTGCGAGAGAGCGGGGAACTATTGTTAAAATCTTAGCAGCAGCAACAGTACCAGTACCAGATTAACTTAGAAACAATAAACGAAACCCGAAACACAAAAATGGTTACAAGGGTTGCAAGGGTTACATATTGTTAATCTAAATTAAAACAGAGAAATATGGAACACCTGGAACACCTGAAACAACCTGGAACACTTGAAACAACATGGAACACCTGGAACAACCGAAACCCGAAACACTGAATTCGAAACCCGAAACCCGAATACACCATGCAACTCATTGACGGAAAGAAAGTATCAGATGAAATAAAACAGGAACTGGCAAAAGAAGTGGAAATGCTCAAAAATGCGGGTAAAAAAATTCCTCATCTTGCGGCGGTACTTGTGGGCAATGATGGCCCCAGTGAAACTTATGTAAACAACAAGGTGAAGGCTTGTGAGCAGACCGGTTTTGTATCCACACTGCTTCGATTCGACGAAACCATCACTGAAAAGTTTTTGCTTGAACAGGTTGAACGATTGAATACCGACAAGGATATTGACGGCTTTATAGTTCAGCTACCTCTTCCCCCTCAAATCAATGAGCATAAGGTCATCGAAGCGATAGATCCGCGCAAGGATGTTGATGGCTTTCACCCGGTGAATATCGGTCGCACGGTTATCGGGATGCCGGCATATATATCAGCTACTCCCGCAGGTATCATGGAACTGGTCCGCAGGTATAAGATCGAGACCAGCGGTAAGCATTGTGTGGTTGTGGGCCGCAGCAATATTGTCGGCAGACCGATGAGCATATTGATGTCCCTGAAAAATTACCCGGGTGATGCCACGGTTACAGTCTGTCACAGCAGAACACACAATATGAAAGAGATAGTGATGCGGGCGGATATTATTATTGCAGCTATTGGCAGACCCGGATTCATTACCGGTGATATGGTAAAAGATGGTGCCGTAGTCATAGATGTGGGAACAACCAGGGTTAAAAGCGACCAGACAAAATCGGGTTTCAGGCTCAGGGGGGATGTCTACTTTGAATCAGTGGCGCCAAAATGCAGTTTTATTACGCCGGTTCCTGGGGGAGTGGGGCCGATGACTATAGTATCGTTGCTGATGAACACCCTTAAGGCGGCAAAAAAGGAAATTTACTTCTGAAAAATCATCGGCTGATATTTTGGCTAGTCATTGTCGTTAAAAAAAAATGCCGGATTCGGCACACAATTACCTTATTGCTTATATTTGTTGCGGTCTATTTAAAATTGTAGCTGAATGCATTTGCGTTGAAAAACAATTTGATTAATTTTATTCTCCATGATAATCCGCATGACATTTAAGGCAATCTTAACTCTATCGGCATTTATTTTTGTCTTTACCACCTGCACCAAAAGACCAAATACAACTCAGACCCCTGTTAGCTGGTTGAGTGACGATCCCCTTACCATACCTTACAGGCTCAGGCAACAAAAGCTTGAAAAGGGAAACCTGGTCTGGAACAGTTCATTCGAATCAGGCAGGAACCTAATCATCGACAGCACTGGTGTTACCTACCGGCTGGACGGCTGGCAAAAGATTGGCGAACATGTGTATTGGGTCAATATTAATGCTGATAGTGTGTTTTCGGCAGATGAGGCTATTGACAGCCTGAGGGCAATAAAAATTCACCGGAACTATGCGAACGAAACCGATGACCCGGGAGAGGGCGTTTTAAGTGACTACATAAGGGTGATCCCGGGAAATTACCAGCTTACCTTCAAAATAAGGCTTGAAAACATCAGGCCTAACAGAAGCAGGCTGGGTACCCGAATTTACGACGCAGTGAATATCCGCCTGACATTTTATGACAAGAATAAGATCGAGATCAGTTCAAAGAAATATGATCCTTCTAAAAATATTCTTATCGATAATTCATTCAAGTCGTATTCCTTTTCGAACTATTTTGCCATTCCCTCACTTGCATGGTGCAAGGTGATCGGCAAATCAGTAAATGATCCCCTCATTGACGGTGATACTCCTGATGAAGCCAGGTTTGTAAAGATTTTTCTCGGACTGAAGGGAACGGGTACCATGTGGATCGACCAGGTCGATTACAGGTATACGGAAAGAAACTTTACAACACTGGAGCGGATGACAAAACTACTGGATACTACATTTTTGAAACATGAAATGATCATTCCTCAACCCAAATCAGTAATCAAATATGAATCGCTGACCTACTTTAATTCTGAAGATCCAGATGCCAAGCCGCCGATAATTGTTATTCCGGCCCATGCATCGAAAGAAACTCTGGAAGCAGCCAGGCTTATCCGGAGTACGATTGAGGAATTGAACAATACTATTACGGAACAAGGTGAGAAAAATATAAAAGTCACTATTGTGGATGAAATACCTTACGATATTCCACAAACTGCAAGAATAGTCTTCAGTATTGGTAAAAACAGCCTTTATCAGCGGTTCAGGGAAATTTTACCTTATAATGAAATTGAAAAGATTGGTGAGGGTTATTTTATCGCTTCGGCGAGTGATCTGGGCAATATCATTTTTCTTTGCGGAAGCAAACCCATAGGTGATTTCTATGCGGCTGCCACGGCAATCCAATTATTCGACAAGAAAAAATATATTTTTCATAATGCACGCGTTATTGATTACCCAGATTACCCCGAAAGATACATAAGCTTAGGTCAGTGGAAAAACCAAAATGACGTAAGTAAAGGGTTAGCGGAAGCATTTCAGTTGGCAGGGTATAAGATCAACGGAGGAAATCTCTTTCTGGATTGTTGCGGTCAGAAAACGGAAGGTGCTCATTTGTACAACCTTTCTCGGGCCAGATATTTAGGCACTACTATTTTTAAATATGACCTCTTACTGGCCGGTTTCAATTTGTCCGCTTATTCAAATACCGGATCCATTGATCTTAAGTCAGGTTGTTCCGTACTGGAGTATAAGAACACCATCCCGCTTTTAATGGGTGCTGATTTTGAAAATCTGATCATCGGGTACTATCCGCCCATCCCTTCAGTTCTTGAAAACCTTGAGGTGAGCGATATCGCTGAATATGCTGATGTAGTGAATTATACCGATCATCTGATGCATCTTCGGGAAAAAGGAGACGTCTACATCATCCCTTTCTGGTTTGACAACGAATCCATGAATGCTAGTGATGGCAAAGCCGGAGTTTTTATTAAAGATTTGAAACGGCAGATAAACGGGGACATTAAATATTACTGGAGAGGAAGTTCATCATCAAGTTACTATACCGACGATGCCGAAATACGAAGGATTGGCGGACTAATGCAAAATAACCCGGTATGGTGGGATAATTCTCTTTCTTCATCAGTTAAAAAAAGCTATAGTGCATATTATGCCGGAGAAATCTCCATGTTCAATCTTTTCGAACCCTATAATAACCAGTCACCTGAATTCATAAAGGATCAGATTGATACGGTAAGGATTTACGCCAATTTTATCACAGCAAGCGAACTCGATCTGATCAGGGCGGCAACATTTGCCGATTATGCATGGAACAATAAGAAATATGAACCGGATGTGGCGCTTTGGAAAATACTCTGCCAGCGATATGGAAATGAGTGTGCAAAAGAATTGATTTATCTGAACGATTATTTTGCAGCTATGCTCAGACTGACAACAGAACTGAAAAATCCTGCACATTTTAACCGCCTCGTTAGAAATGCAGAAGATAATTACAGGCTTCTCCTTGCGCAAAATGATAAAATAAAGGGACTTCTGGGAGCCGGTCACCCTCTTGTAAAAGAATTGTCGGGTATGATTACTGATCTGGGTGACCAGTACAAAAATCTGGTTGATCAATACATGGAACTATCCGGTCAAACCGGTACGGAATAAATAGATATGTGCCAGAAGAAAAAAATTCTGAAATTTAATAACTGATATTCAATGATTTATTAGGATTCATCCGGTTTAAACCCCGAAGTAAAATTATCAACGGGTTAAGATGTTATCTACTAATTAAATCATACAAAAAGCAGGGGTTCATTGTTGATATCTAAAATTTACCGGAAACTTGCATGGATGATTTTTTTTTGTAATTTTATTTTAAGAACCAAGATTAGAAATGAACGAAGAATTTGACCGTCTTTTTGGAGATCAGGATATATATATAGTGATTAGCAGGTATAAGGAGATGATCGAGGGAAAGAAATCCTGTTTTTTTGATCTCTATGAGTTCGAAGAAATTATCGATTACTACATCGACCACGAAGATTATATCCGTGCTCTTGAGGCAGTTAGGATAGCAACCAGGCAATATCCCTTTTCGGTTACCTTAAGATTACGTTATGCTAAGATACTCGAAGAGAAAGGAATGACGATAAAAGCCATCGATATTCTTACAGAAATTGAGAAGGTGGATTGTTTTAATCACGAAGTACATCTGCTTAAAGGAATCACACTCGTTAAACTCGGAAGGCAGAATGAGGCGCTTTCGGAATACGACAAGGCCATAAAGCTATCGAGGGAAAATCGCGATGACATCATCTATGAGATTGCCCAGTCTTTCCTTTCATCAGGGAAAATCGGTATGGCAATAAAATACCTCCTGCTGGCGCATGAAATCAACTCCGGAAATTTCCTCGTCATTTACGAACTCGCTTCATGTTATGACAGGCTTGAATATTGGGATAAAAGCATTGAATTCTACCGGTATTTTGTAGATTTGGATCCTTTTGCCGAGAACATCTGGTTCAATATGGGTATGGCCTATTCACAACTTGAGAAGGATAATGAAGCCCTCGAAGCTTTTGATTTTGCACTGGCAATTAATCCTCAGTACCTTTCGGTTTATTGCTGCAAGGGTGATCTGCTTTATAACCGGGGTCGGTATGACGAAGCAATTGCTGTTTACAGAGAACTGCTGGAACATGATGAATATAACATTCAGTCGCTCTGTTATATCGGGCAATGTTATGAAAAGCTGGGGAGACTGCAAAGGGCACTTGAATATTTTAAGAAAGCCAAGGCTATAGACAATTGTTTCAGTGACGCCTGGTATGGAATGGCGCTTGTATATAAAAGCATGCATAAATTTCACCACAGCCTGAACAATCTGAATAAAGCCATAAAACTTGACGGGGAGAATTATGAATACTGGTTTCTGCGGGGGAAAATTTATGATGAAATGAATCTGTGTGATGAAGCGTTAAGATCTTATTCAAGGTCTATTGAAATTGAACCAAACGACTGTGAAGCCTGGCTGGCATATGCACGCCTTTATTACCGGCTCAGGAAAGTCACCAGCGCAATTGAGGTACTCAATAGGGCATACCAGTATACCTATGATGTTTCCACAGTAAATTACCAGCTTGCAGCTTATTATACCAGTACGAACGAATATAAAATGGCTGCAGAGTACTTTGAAAAAGGACTGGCGCTGAATTTTAACGAACATACAGAATATATTGATCATTTGCAGGTACATTTCAGCAAACAGGATATGTACCGGATCATTAGCAAATTCCAAAATCTGCAATAACGATGATGAATGCAATGTTGCCGTTTGTTCCCGAAAGGTCAGTAAAACCGCGGGAAAAGGGTGTGACCATGATGATGGATAAAGGACTGAGCATGAGAGAAGTTGAGGATTTTATCGAATCCAGCGGTGAATATACCGATCTGGTCAAATTTGGATTCGGTACATCACTGATCACCACCAAACTTAAGGATAAAATTAAGCTTTATAAGAAAGCAAATATCAGACCCTATTTCGGAGGTACGCTTTTTGAGGCATTTGTGATCAGGGGGAAATTCGACGATTTTCTGAAATTTATGGATGCTTATGATCTCGAAATTGTAGAAGTTTCTGACGGTTCTATAGCTTTGCCCCATGATCAAAAGCTTGAATATATAAAGATCCTTTCAAACGGAAGAACTGTACTTTCTGAGGTGGGTTCAAAACAGAAAGGTGTGGTGTTTTCACCGGAACACTGGGTGAACAGCATGAAAACCGAATTGCAGGAAGGTGCATGGAAAGTGATCGCAGAAGCAAGGGAAAGCGGAACCGTGGGTATTTACCACGATAACGGAAGTGCAAATGAAGAGCTGATCATAGATATCGCCCAACATGTGCAACCCGGCAATATTTTATGGGAAGCACCGACAAGCAAACAGCAGGTATACTTCATTAAGCATCATGGTGCAGAAGTAAATCTCGGAAATATAGCCACACACGACGTTATTCCGCTTGAATGCCTTCGTCGTGGATTAAGAGGAGATACATTCTTTAATTTTTTGCCGGAAGAACTGCAAAAATTTAAACCCAGATGCTGAGCTTCTGTTTGGGGTTTAATTTTATATTTGCAGGATAGTAAACCTCGATTTTTCGGCATGAAAAGTTTCCGTTATTATTTCAGCTTGTTTTTTAAGGGAATGGGTATGGGCATAGCCAATGTAATACCCGGTGTTTCCGGAGGTACCATAGCCCTGATCACCGGTATTTTCGAAGAGCTTATCCATTCGATAAAAAACCTTGATCTTAAAGCAGTGAAGTATCTGCTTACCGGTAAGATGGGTAAATTTTCCCGGTACGTACACCTGGATTTTCTCATTGCCGTTTTCCTGGGGATTGGAATAAGCATTATCTCTGTGGCAAAACTGTTTGAATACCTTTTTGATGCATACCCGGTCTATATCTGGTCCTACTTCTTCGGTCTGATCTTTGCCTCGGTATATTTTGTTGGAAAAACCATTGACAGATGGAACATACCGGTACTTTCGTCATTTATCATCGGTACAGCGCTGGCCCTTTTCATTACATTTCTCAATCCGGCAACGCAAAACGAAAATTTTTTCTATTTATTTATTTGTGGCGTTGCGGCTGTTTGTTCAATGATCCTTCCCGGACTCTCAGGATCTTTTGTGCTGATTCTTCTTGGGAACTATGAACTGGTTATGATCCATGCAGTGTCGAATTTCAAGCTGAATATCCTGGTACCTGTAGCTTTGGGCGCAGTGGTTGGTCTTATTGCATTCTCTCACTTCCTCTCATGGATCTTCAGCAGGTTTCGAAATGAGACTATTGCTATCTTAACCGGTTTTATATTGGGATCGCTGGCCATTTTATGGCCCTGGAAAGAACCGGTATTTAAAACCGATGCCGCAGGAGACTGGATTGTTAAGCCAGGTGGGGAAAAAATCATTCAGAGCTGGGAAAGGATTTTACCGGACACCCTCAACAATGAAGTTCTGGTAGCAATTATTCTTGCAGTTGCCGGCATTATCACCATCTGGCTTATCGAACGTTATGCAAAGGTCAGGGAAGCTGCGGAAAGGTAGCACTTCAGCAAAATACACTGTATTCATGAAAACATATGGTCTTATAGGATATCCCCTCAGTCATTCATTTTCAAAAAAGTTTTTTACTGAATTTTTTGAAATGAATAATATTGCCGACTGCAGGTACCTGAATTATGCTATTGAAGATATCGGCGAATTGAGGAATATCATAAATTCCGAACCGGGCCTTACCGGTCTGAACGTAACCATTCCTTATAAAGAGCAGGTCATTCCATACCTTGATGAAACGGATACGGTTGCCGCCAGAATTGGTGCGGTAAATACTATAAAGATTATCCGGAAGAACCAGGACATTCACCTCAGAGGATTCAACACCGATGCATACGGTTTTTACCATTCCATCAGGGATGCGCTTAAAAAAAAACACAACAGTGCGTTGATCCTGGGAACAGGGGGAGCGTCAAAGGCTATTGCTTATGTATTTGATGAACTGGGTATTAGTTATGTTTATGTTTCGCGTACTCCCAAAGTAAAAAACCAGATCGGATATCCCGATTTATGCGGTCCGGTACTCTATAATTTTCAGATTATTGTGAATACCAGTCCTGTTGGTATGTATCCGAATACAGACACCAGTCCCGATATAGCTTATGAATTTATCGGTAAAGACCACATCCTGTACGACCTTGTGTATAATCCTTCTGAAACGCTGTTCCTAAAAAAGGGAAGAGAAAGAGGGGCGACTACAATTAACGGGTTGAAAATGTTACATTTACAAGCTGAAAAGGCTTGGGAAATATGGAACGAATAGGAAATTAGTACACCTTGAATGCCATCTCCTGCAATTTAGCGCTCATTTTAATGCCGTACTTATTGGCATTCTGCTGACTGATTTCAAACTTCAGCTTATCACCGATTACAGCAAAATTAATTGCTGAACCGGAGTCAATTGCGCCGTTCTTTTCACTTATTATCAGCGTACTTTTGTTTGCAAGTGAGCTGTTCAGCTCTTCCATGCTTTTGGTTTTTGAAAAAGCAACAAAAAGTATATGGCATTTATCGATCTCTGAAACATCTTTATATTGTTTTACCATAATATCCTGAGTCCCTACCTTTTTACCTGTAGTATATGTAGTAAGTTCCTTGGCAACATCAGGACTTCCTATTACACCAATTACAAAAGGACCGGTTCTGTAACTTGCAGGCCATTCGATTAATCTTGAAAAATTATAAATAAACATCGCCTGCGCTTTCGGAATTCCTGTCTGAGCTTGTGAAGATGAGATTAGGCAAATGAGTAAAAAAATAATTGCATTTCTTTTCATTACTGCAAGTTTTATCGATTCTACGGTGGAACACCTCAAATGTTATACCTTCTTTTAGAATGAATTCCTAAATTAACCATCTAATCAATATTATAGTCAAAAAATTATCAACATTCGTCAAAAATCTCATCCGGGTATTCAATACTGGTCAGTGCCAGTCCACATGCAGGAACTGAGACACCTGCACGGGTTCTGTCCCCGGCATTGAAAATGTTTAAAAAGTCATTTTTGTCTAATTTTCCCCTTCCTGCGTCAATTAAAGTACCTACCAGGGCGCGTACCATGTTTCGCAAAAACCGGTCGGCCCGGATGGTGAATATAAGCTTAACGTTTTGATCCTCCCATGCTGCATGAAATACTTTACATACAAATGTTTTATTTGCAGAACGACTTTTGCTGAATGATTTGAAATCCACCATAGCGGTAATTATCCCGCAAAGATCGTTCATCTTTTGGATATCGAGATCTACCGCATAATACCAGGCAAATTCATCAGAGAACGGATCTTTAACCCTGGTTATTACATACTCATATGTTCTGCTGATTGCACTATACCGGGCATGAGCATCCGGCAAGACTTTGCAAAGGTCGGATACAGCAATATCAACAGGTAATATTCCATTCAGGTTCTTAATAATTAATTTTTTACGAATAGCCAAATCGTTGTAACTGCTGTCGAAATGGGCTGTAAATGTTCTGGCATGCACACCCGTATCTGTTCTTCCGGCTCCGGTGGTTTCTATCTCATCCCGAATGACCGTCCTTAATGACTCATTCATAATTTGCTGAACAGTCAAGGCATTGGGTTGTATCTGCCAGCCGTGATACCGGGTCCCTTTGTAACTAAAACGAATAAAATACCTGCTTTTCATTTGCCCGACAATAATAATTGTTCAGAGAGCGCCAAAGGTACAAACTATCTGAATTTTTCCTCCGGATTATGTGGTAACGACTATATCCTTAACTTTCACCCTTTAACATTTTTTAACACAATGTAAAAAACATATAATCAGTCATTTATAAAATTACGAAAAATTCAGCCGGGTCGTTTTGGTAGAAAAATTGCTACCTTCGGACTTGAAAAAAATAACGGATAAAACCTAGTTGCACCATGAGTGAAATTGCAGTGAACATTAAACAGTTAAATGAGAAGATCCAGGAGGAGAGTTCGTTTGTCGATTTAATAACTCTGGAAATGAGGAAGGTTATTGTAGGGCAAAAGCACCTGATCGACAGCTTACTGATAGGATTGTTGTCCGACGGGCATATTTTGCTGGAAGGAGTACCTGGTCTTGCAAAAACACTTGCCATCAATACCCTGGCAAAAACCATTGATGCACGGTTCAGCAGAATCCAGTTTACTCCTGATCTGCTTCCGGCCGACCTGATCGGTACGATGATCTATTCGCAGAAAAAAGAAGAATTCATCGTAAAAAAGGGCCCGATATTTGCCAATTTCATTTTGGCCGATGAAGTAAACCGTTCTCCTGCCAAAGTGCAGAGTGCTTTGCTGGAAGCCATGCAGGAAAAACAGGTAACTATTGGTGTGGAAACTTTTCAACTTCCGAAACCTTTTCTCGTTATGGCTACACAAAACCCGATAGAACAGGAAGGTACTTACCCGCTGCCCGAAGCACAGGTCGACCGTTTCATGCTTAAAGTAATTGTAAATTATCCCAATAAGGATGAAGAACGGATGATTATCCGTGAAAATATGGGTAAGGTATTCCCGAATCCCGATATAGTTCTGAAACCAGAAGATATTCTACGGGCAAGGGAAGTGGTCAGGGAGGTATATATGGATGAAAAAATCGAGCAATACATCCTGGATATTGTGTTCGCATCACGCTACCCGGCCGAATACAAACTCAATAACTATACCACCATGATCCGCTATGGCGGTTCCCCCAGGGCCAGCATCTACCTGGCCTCAGCTGCGAAGGCATTTGCATTCATCAAACGCAGGGGATATGTAATTCCGGAAGATATACGTGCTGTTTGTCACGATGTGTTGAGGCATCGTATCGGTCTTACATATGAAGCTGAAGCTGAGAACATTACTTCTGAAGATATTGTTACTGATATTCTCAACAATGTGGAAGTGCCTTAAATGCCAGTAAGAAACTTATGTTAAGAAATCTTGTCATAATAATCTTTCTGTTGCACTCGGTGAGGGGTACGACGCACGCCCAGCATTTTATCGGCCTGCATAAGGACGAAATTGCGGGGGTAATGAAAGAATCGTACAGCAATTTCAAGCAGGATAAAGATGTGGTAAACCCCTCTCACAAATACCTCAAGTACGAAGATTTTGTTTCGGAACAAACGGTGTTGTTTTTTCTGTCTGATGATGACAGGTGCACTCTTGTGAGATGGATGAGCGCATACTCCAACATCAACGATATGATAAGTCACCTGAATGACGCATACCAGAAAACAGATGATAAAACATGGGAATATAAACAGAACGGCAAGGCATATTCCGTTAAGCTCGAAGACGGAGAATGGTTTTTTACGGTTACGATCAGGCCCAAAGCCGGTATTTAGGTAAAATCTGGAGATGTGGATGCAAACGAACTCATAAAAAAAGTACGGAAGATCGAAATCAAGACCAGGGGATTGTCACAGCATATATTTGCAGGAGAGTACCATAGTGCGTTCAAAGGAAAAGGCATGGTATTCAGTGAAGTCCGTGAATACCAATATGGTGATGATATCCGCAGTGTCGACTGGAATGTTACAGCACGGTTTAACCACCCCTATATCAAAGTTTTTGAGGAGGAGCGTGAGTTGACCGTAATGCTTGTCATTGATGCCAGCGGCTCACGTGAATTCGGATCGGATACGCAGCTTAAAAGGAGCATGATCACTGAAATAGCTGCAGTGCTGGCGTTTTCGGCCATCCAGAATAACGATAAGGTAGGTGTTATTCTGTTTACAGACAGTGTTGAAAAATTCATTCCACCAAAAAAAGGCAGGCAACATATATTGAGAATAATCAGGGAGTTGCTGAATTTTGAACCCAGGAAAGGGGAAACCAATATCACTGAAGCATTACGATATATGACCAATGCGATAAAAAAGAGGTGTGTTGCTTTTCTTATTTCAGATTTTATGGATAGAAATTTTGAGGATGCACTAAGGATCGCAGGAAAAAAGCACGATCTCGTCGGAGTTAAGATCTATGATATCCGTGAGACGGAACTGCCGAAAGTGGGTTTGGTGCATATGAAAGATGCCGAAACGGGCAAAGATATTTGGGTTGACACCGCCTCGAAACAGGTTCGCAACAAATACCAGAATGCATGGAAAAAAAGAACTGCTGAGCTGAATGAGATCGTTAAAAAACTGGGAATTGACATGGTATCTGTTTCCACCGGGGAAGATTATGTCAGGCCGTTGATCAACCTGTTCAAAAAGAGGTCTTCGGTTGCTTAAAGTTGTCGGTATTAAGTGGGTTAAAGTAAATATGAAACAGGCAGGAAGATACAGAAAATTAGCAGTATTCGGTTTTATCTTTTGGTTTTCGTTCGTGATCATGGTGCAAAATACTACTGCACAGCTTGTTACCGTTATGGCAAAGCTCGATACCAATGAGATGACCATTGGCGATCAGGTTGGATTTCACCTGGAAGTCAGAAAAGATAGGAATTCAAGGGTTGAATTTCCCGATCTTGGTACAAACCTTACCGATAAGATTGAGATCCTGAATAAATCGGATATCGATACCTCGTGGTCGGAAAAAGATCAGAAAGTTATCCTTTCACAGAAGTTTTTAATTACTGCCTTTGACAGCGGACTCTTTTATATTCCACCTCTCAGCCTGCCCTTCCGGAGCGGCAGGATCACCGATACCCTGCGGACAGCCCCTGCCTGCCTGCAGGTTCATTCTTTTCCTGTTGATTCTACAGGAACCATCAGGGATATTAAGGGACTTTACTCCGCCCCGGTGAGTTTTGGTGAACTTTTACCCTATCTGCTTATCGTTCTGATAGCCGGAATGCTGATTGCATCAGCCATATATTATTTCAGGAAGAAAAAGAAGAATGAGCCTGTCTTCAGGAGAATAAAGCCCGAAGAGCCGGCGCATATTATAGCAATGAGGATGCTCGATAAACTTAAGGCCGAAAAACTTTGGCAGAGAGGAGAGATTAAAGTATACTATTCAAGGCTAACCGCCATCCTCAGAAATTATATCGAAAAACAGTACAACATACCGGCGATGGAACAAACCACAGATGAGATAATCGTTGAATTTGAAGAACAGGAGCTTCTTGATGCAGGTGATGTTGGATTGTTGAAGGAAATCCTTCAACCGGCCGACCTGGTAAAATTTGCAAAAGCTGATCCTTTGCCTGATGAAAATGACGCATGCATGAATAAGGCATATGAATTTGTGAAAAATACCAGGTTTAGAACACTGGAGTTTAATTTAGGATTAGATACCCTTGAGGTGAATGACGAAATTACAATGCAGCAATGAACCAGATTGAATTTGCGCATCCATATTATTTTTACCTGTTGCTGTTACTGATACCGGTTATTGCATGGTATATTTACAGGCAGCATACCTTATATGCCGAACTCCAGGTTTCTTCCGTTGAGCCCCTGTTGCATGAAAAGGGGACCATTAAGAATTACCTCAGGCATCTTCCGGTAATCCTTCGGTCTATAGTATTTATTTTGCTGATCGTGATCCTGGCACGTCCCCAATCAACTAACCGTTGGGAAAATGTCACAACCGAGGGTATTGATATTGTGATCGCACTGGATATTTCGAGCAGTATGCTGGCCACAGACTTTAAACCCGACCGTCTGGAAGCATCAAAAGATCTTGCCATTGAATTTATTTCGAACAGGCCGAATGACAGGATCGGACTTGTTGTATTCAGTGCCGAAAGTTTTACCCAATGTCCCCTGACCACCGACAGATCGGTACTGATAAACCTCTTTAAAGATATCAAAAGCGGGATGATTGAGGATGGTACAGCAATAGGTGTGGGACTGGCAAACGCAATTGCCCGGCTGAAGAACAGTGATGCAGTTTCAAAAGTGATCATTTTACTTACCGATGGGGTGAACAACCAGGGCGCAATAGGTCCCCTAACTGCGGCTGAGCTCGCTAAGAGCTATGGCATAAGGGTTTACACCATTGGCATTGGTACAAAAGGAATGGCAAAGTATCCGAGGGGTAAAAATCCGTGGACGGGACAGATGATATACCAGGATATGCCTGTTGAGATTGATGAGGCAACCCTTCAGCAGATCTCTGATATGACCGGCGGGAAATATTTCAGGGCAACAGACAATCAGAAAATGAGGTCTATTTATGCCGAGATCGATCGGCTGGAAAAATCCAAGATCGATGTCAAGGAATACAGCCGTAAGAAAGAAGAATACCTGTGGTTCGCCATTGCAGCATTAATATTACTTATACTTGAAGTATTGATAAAAAATACACTATTGAGAAGGATACCGTAAAAACTATACAGGATGTATTTCAGATTTGCCAATAGTGCTTACATATATCTCTTACTGATTATCCCTCTGCTGGTGATCGTTTACCTCATCATAGTCAGGGTGAAGAAGATGGCAATAAAGAAGTTTGGAGATCCATTATTGATCGGTCAGCTTATGCCCGATGCATCTGTATTCCGTTCGCATTTCAAGTTCTTTCTGATGATCCTGGCAATTACAGCCCTTATTTTTGCAATTGCCGGGCCACAGTTCGGATCAAAACTAAGGGAAGTTAAACGAAAAGGGATCGAGATCATTCTTGCACTCGATGTTTCAAACAGCATGATGGCTGAAGATATTCAGCCGAACAGGCTTGAACGGGCTAAACAAGCTATCTCGACTCTGATTGACAGGTTGGAAAACGATAAGCTGGGACTTATTGTATTCGCCGGGGATGCCTACACACAAATTCCTATTACTACAGATTATTCGGCTGCTAAAATGTTTCTTTCCACTATAAATACGAGCATTGTTACACGGCAGGGTACTGCAATCGGATCAGCCATTGAACTGGCCAGCAAATCATTCACCAGTTCAACTGAAGCCGGCAAAGTGATCGTTATTATCTCCGACGGAGAAAATCATGAGGGGAATGCGCTGGAAATGGCCAAATCGGCTGCAGACAAGGGCATAAAAATATTTACAATAGGAATGGGGTCGATAAAAGGATCACCCATCCCCGAAAACAGCAATTCAGGTCAGAAATCATTCAGAAAAGACAGACAGGGCAATGTTATTATAACCCGGCTGAATGCCACAATGTTAAGCGAGATTGCATCGATTACAGGTGGGAAATATTACCAGGCTACAAGCAGCAGGGTTGGCTTAAATGACATGTTCAATAAGCTTAACCGGCTTGACAAGGCGGAGATCGATACAAAAGTGTATTCGGAATATGAAGAGCAATTTCCGTATCTGATCTGGTTTACGCTGATACTGCTCATGGCAGAGTTTTTTATTTCGGAAAGAAAAAGCAAATGGTTCAGAAATATTCACATTTTTAAGATTAAAATATGAAAAAACCATAAAATTATTCACATGATGGGAAAAAGAAATATAGGGCATGCTTTAATGTCGGGAGTGCTGAGTTTTATGATAAGTGCAACTTCGATGAACCCTGCGGGTTCCATCAGGTCAGTTAACTATAAAAGCAATATCGGATGAAATACCAGGTGATTTTTGTTTTTTTAACTGGAATAATGGTTACACCGGCATTTTCTCAGGCAGAACGGAAATACATCCGGAAAGGAAACCGGGAGTACCAGGAGAAGCAATATGAAGATGCGGAGATTCTTTACCGTAAAGCATTAGAAAAAGATGAAAATTCTGATAAAGCAGGTTATAATTTAGGTAATTCACTCTATAAGCAGGATAAATTTGCAGCATCATCAGCCCGGTACGAAGATCTTGCACTCAGGGGTAATAAAGATAAAAAGGAAGTTTCAAAATATTTTTATAACCTGGGAAATAGCTATTTTAAAGAAAATAATTTCAAGGAAAGCATCGAGGCCTATAAAAATGCGCTCAGGAATAATCCTGCAGATGTTGATGCAAAACATAATTTGCAGGTAGCAATGAATATGCTTAACAACCAACAGCAACAACAGCAAAAGAATCAGCAGCAGAAACAGGATCAGCAGCAGCAGGATAAACAAAATCAGCAACAACAACAGCAACCACAGCAATCGGATCAAAAAAACCAGCAGCAACAACAAAAGCAGCAACAGATTTCGAGGGAGGATGCGGAACGATTGCTTGATGAGATTGCACGGGAAGAAAAGGATGTTCTTAAAAAAGTTCAGCAGGAAAAGAAAAAAACAAAAAAAGTGCCGGTTGAAAAAAACTGGTGATCATTTATTTACCATTTGGAATGAAAAAATATTCTGCATATATTTTTGTTATTGGTTTTTCGGTTCTTACAGCTGAAGCTCAGGACATAGAATTCAGGGCTGAAGCATCTCCAAGTGTATTGAACGTGGGTGAACAGTTCAGGCTGGTATACAATATAAACCAAAATGTATCTGGAGTTGAAATTCCTGAATTTACCGATTTTCAGTTACTGGGCGGTCCCATGACCGGTTCGAGTTCGAATGTGCAGATCATCAACGGCAAAGTGAGTAAGTCGGTTCAATACACTTATACTTATTATTTAAAGGCTGTAAAGCAGGGGACGTTCACAATCCCGGCAGCAAAAGTAAAATTCGGGGGAAAAATGGTTGAATCGAACGCAGTTAACATAGAAGTTGTGCAGGGCGGAACGAATGCCCGGCAGCCACAGGCCACGCCAAATAAGAATAAGGGGCAGGAGCCTCAGTCAGCCGGATCAAAGGCCGTGTCGGACAAAGACTTATATGTCAGACTTCATGTGGATAAACGATCGGCATACATTGGTGATCAGATTGTGGCCTGGGTCAAGTTATATACCAAAGTGCCCGTTTCCGGAATTGACAAAGGTTATTCCGGTCCGGAATTTACCGGTTTTTACAAACAAGCTGTAAATATACCGCCTTTGCGTTCACTTGAGCGTGAAAATGTTAATGGTGAGATCTATTATACTGGAATCATTCAGAAATTCATTCTCTATCCGCAAAAATCGGGAGATATTGTCATTGAACCCTTCGATATGACTGCATCGGTTCAGCAGCAGGTAACCCGCAGATCGAGGAGTTTGTTCGATGATTTTTTTGGTCCTGAAGTTGCCGATGTCCCCGTAAAGATAAAAAGCGAACCCGTAAAGATCCGTGTTAAACGATTGCCTCTCAAACCCGCTTCATTTTCCGGAGCTGTCGGCAATTTTACACTTAAAACAACGGTTGACCGGACAATGCTTAAGACCAATGAGGCATTGACATATAAGGTTATTGTTTCAGGCAGGGGGAACATAAAGCTCATTGATGTGCCGTCAATTGAATTTCCAGCTAACGTCGAACAGTTTGATCCGAAAACCACTGTGAATCAAACCAGTGAACTTTCAGGGATCAAAACATTTGAGTTTGTACTGATACCGCGGTATGCCGGAGAATTCAAAATCCTGCCTTTTGATTTTACATATTTCGATCCCGTCAAAGAAAAATACATAACCTTAAAATCAGATGAATATACCATTCAGGTTGAAAAAGGTGATGAAGACACAACAACAGTGATAGTATCAGGTATTTCCAAAGAAGACTTCAAGCTGCTCGGAAAAGATATCCTGTTTATTAAGAACAACCCCCCGGAATTCAGAATAATGAACAGGCTGCTTTTCGGTTCCCGGGTGTTTTATTTAACCTATATAATATCGTTTGTATTGTTTGTGCTGATTTTGATCCTCAGGAGAGAGAGAGTCAGACGTAATGCAAATTTAACTCTTGTGAAGAACCGTAAGGCAGGCAAAATAGCGTCGAAAAGGCTCAGGAAAGCGAAAGCATTCATGAAACATAATAATCATGAGCAATTTTACGAGGAACTTAGCAAGGCTGTGTGGGGATTTCTTGGTGACAAGCTTTCCATTCAGACAGGCGACCTTTCCAAGGAGAGAACAGGGGAAGAACTGACCAGAAAAAAGATCAGTGAGGAACTGATCGGGGAACTGTTCTCATTGCTCGATCATTGCGAATATGCCAGGTATGCTCCGGGTGCCGAAGCATCCGGACCTGAACAATACTACCATTCTGCAGTTGGTTTATTAAGCCGCCTGGCCCAGAAACTCAAATGAAAAAAGACAAATATGACTAGGAAAATAATACCTGCAATTATACTTATCATTCAGGCAACCTGTACATGGGCAACATCAGATCCGGATTCATTGATACGTGTTGCAAACCAGGCCTATGCTGCAAATGACTATAGTATGGCTGCAAAAATTTACCAGTCGGTCATTGATTCAGGATATGGTTCATCAGGTGCTTATTACAACCTGGGGAATACATATTACCGTATGAATGACTATGCACATGCAATACTAAATTACGAAAGGGCATTGCTGCTTGACCCCACTGATAAGGATATAAGGTTCAACCTCGATCTTGCCAATGCCCATACAGTGGATAAGATTGATACAATACCCGAGTTTTTTCTGAAAAGGTGGCTGAACAGGTTACTGATACTATTTAACACCAATACATGGGCTGTCATCAGTATGACTGCTTTTATACTGCTTCTGGTTTTTCTTCTTGTTTTTCTGTTTTCGGGGAAAATGGTTTTAAAGCAAACCTTTTTTTATGCTTTTCTGCTGCTGATTCTGGTTTCAGCTGCAGGCTTTTATTTTTCTGCCCAAAGCAGAAAAAACCTGATCGATAACAATTTTGCCATTATCATGTCCCCTTCTGTAACAGCGAAAAGTTCTCCGGATGAATACGGTACAAACCTCTTCATACTGCACGAAGGGACAAAAGTTGAAGTCGCGGATAGTATCAGCAACTGGAGTGAGATTAAAATCAGCAACGGAAATAAAGGTTGGGTAGAGAATCCGGCATTCGAGAAAATTCAGTCATTCTAATTGAATCCGCCCAGTTTATGCAGATCGGCTCTGGGATTTAATACCATAACAGGTATTTTATGAACATTGGTTATATATTGCTGTTCATTTAATCCGAACAAGACCTTATCCCATGTGATAAACTTATTGAGCATAACTACAATAAGATCTGCCCTGATGAATTTTGAGAACTCAATTGCCTCGGAAGTAAAGTCTTTCTTTCCGCGTGCATGAACAAGCTCAAAATCGATATTCCGTCCTTCCAGGAATTTGGTGGCAAACTTAAGGTTGTTTCGTACCCTGTAATCGGTTTTGTTGGGTCTGAACAGGTGTATCTGCGGATGATAGAATTTGGTCAGAAAATTGATCCAGGTAAGTTTTTCTTTGTTCTCACTCCTGAAATCAATGGGTACAATAACTTTTCTGATACTGAACCTGATCGGCGGGGCCTGCACGACGATAAAAGGAACATCAGATCCCATCATTACCTTAATGGCCCTGCTTTTGATAAACCTTCTCCACCCTTTGGGTCCTTCAGTTTTCATAATTACCAGCATGGCATTCAGATTATGCGCAATGTCTTTTATGGCTTTTGAGACCTTACCCGGTCTGACCATAACAGCCGGCTTTACCTTATAGATCCTGAACGTATCTTCTGCAAGAGCATTTAGCTTTTCAGTGATGATGACTTCAGATTCGACATCGGGAACGATATGCAGAATCGTTATATCTGTATCAAGCATTTTGGCGAATTGTACGCCGTGCTGCAGGGCAAATTCTGAAAGGGGAGTAAAATCGTAAGGAATTAATATTGTTCTCCTGATGTTTTTATCCATATGCAGTGGTTGTTAAAATTTTTGTGAAAACATCCAATTTTAATACCTTTATAAATTTAATCAATTTCAAGTAAATAACACAATTACTTTTGCTAAAATTAACGCACTCAGTATTTGGCAAATGATTATTATACGATAAAACTGGATTTCGGTTATATGAATACACTTGTTTTAGTTTTGATCACATTAGTCGGTTATTTGGTGGCATACCGGCTGTATGGTAAATTCATCGCCGATAAATTCTTCTCGCTGGATGATAAAAATAAGATGCCGGCTTATCAATACAGCGATGGTGTTGACTTTGTGCCGACCAAAAAGAATATTGTATTCGGCCATCATTTTACCACCATTGCAGGATTAGGGCCTATCGTGGGACCGGCCATAGGAATCATATGGGGTTGGCTACCCGCCTTGCTATGGGTTATTTTCGGTTCCATATTCATGGGGGCAGTGCACGATTTTTCCATCCTTGTGATTTCAGCCAGGAACAAAGGAAAAACTATCGGGGATCTTACAGGCAGTATTATCGGACCTTCCACACGAATAGCGTTTCAATTCCTGATTCAGTTTTTGTTGTTAATTGTCCTGTCGTTGTTCACTATTATTGTGGCCACCCTTTTCGTAAAATATCCCGAATCGGTTTTTCCCGTTTGGATGCAGATACCCATTGCAATCTGGCTTGGATGGCAGATAAGGCTTGGAAAGAACGATCTTATGTATTCTTTGATCGCCGTGACTTTGATGTACGTGACAATAGTCATCGGGGCAAAATTTCCGATAACAGTCTTTCCAATTCTTGGTTCCGAAAAGATCACATGGAGCATATTTATTTTTATTTATTCGTATCTTGCATCTACAATCCCTGTCCAGAAGCTTTTGCAGCCACGAGACTATATCAACTCGCACCAACTCACAATAGCATTACTTTTGCTGGTGCTTGGTATTTTCGTTGCACATCCTTCGATGGACGCCCCGGCAATAAATCCGGCCGCATTCAAGCCGGGTACCGACATTCCTGGTTTGATGCCACTGCTTTTCATAACCATTGCCTGTGGAGCGATATCGGGATTTCATTCGCTCGCCAGTTCAGGTACAACCGTTAAGCAGGTAAAATACGAAAAGGATACATTATTCATAGGATACGGAGGCATGCTGCTTGAAGGGTTTCTTGCCGTTGTTGTTATTATGGCGGTGGCAGGGGGCCTCGGCATGGGACTGAAACGGGGTGATCTGACAGTATTCGGTACAGACGCCTATGCAATGCAATATTCTTCATGGACAGGAATTAATGCGGGAATAGGTGCCAAGCTCGAAGCATTTGTCACCGGGGCTTCAAATCTGCTGGCAAGCATAGGAATACCCGGAAAGGTCGCCGCCTCGCTGATTGCTGTATTTATTGTAAGCTTTGCAAATACAACACTTGATTCATCTACCCGAATTCAACGGTTGTCCATACAGGAAGTGTTTACAAGAAAAGACGGATCGGTGATCAGGCCTGTGAATAGCCGTTATGTGGCAACATTTATCATCGTACTGCCGGCAATGCTCTTAACCTTAAATGAACTCCTATCAAAAGGAGGACTTGAACTCTGGCGTTTATTCGGAGCACTCAATCAGCTTCTGGCCGCCATCGGACTTGGCCTGGTGAGTGTTTATCTGTTCCATAAGAAAAAACCCTATTTGCTGGCATTTATTCCCATGCTTTTTGTACTGATGGTTACTGTTTGGGCAATGGTTGATAATATTTTTGATTTCATTGCCGGGGGAAAAATATTGCTGCTGATCCTTGCCATTCTTGTGTTAATTTTAACAATGTGGATGCTTCTAGGCGGAATTCTTTCACTGATGAGAAAGAATGTTTTCAAACTTTAAAACCAGTTGTCCTCTAAGCTTATCTGACTTCGAAATCGCTTTTAAAGTATCTTCTTTTCAGGATGAACATAAGTTATCTTACAGTTGCCTTTATAAATTGAGTCCAATCCTGTAAAATATATTTAACCGGATAATTGATTTACAACTATGTGATCTGGTATTATGGCATGGTATTGAAAAAACAGGTTCAGATTAATAGATACAACAATGAATTTATCCGGAAAATTTTATGCCGCATTTCATTAAAACTTAATATCAAAGACCGTATATCCCTGCAGTTCACCATCTTCGATTGCGATATCATCGACATAAGCATGTGAAGGGCCATTTTTACACCATTCGGTAAATTTATCAACGTCCGGTTCCGATCCTTCAGCTTCGATATATACACTCCCATCAGGCATATTTCTCACATATCCTTTTATTTTGTATATCCTCGCAGCATTCCTTGAAGAATAACGGAATCCGACTCCCTGAACACGTCCGGCAATTTGAATGTTTTTATGTACCATTATCCGGAGTTGTTAACTATTTTTAAGGCGAAAATACTAAATTCCCTGCCCATGTTAAAAGCGCTCGATGTATTTTTCATGGTCTTTCATTCGCTGTTTGTGGTGTTTAACCTGTTTGGCTGGATGTTTTACTCTACACGCCGGTGGAATTTATTGTTGCTCCTTATTACCGGATCATCGTGGTTTATTCTTGGAATATTTTATGGGATTGGTTATTGTCCGCTTACCGACTGGCATTTTAAAATCCTCACCGAACTCGGACATACCGGTCTCCCAAATTCGTACATGAAATATATGGCTGACAGGCTGACGGGAAGCGACCTGAATGCCCGGCTGGTTGATCTGTTTACATTTATCGGGTATATCGCCGCATTAGCCGTATCATTATGGTTAAATATCAGGGATTTCAGAAGAAGAATGCAGCGTAAACCGGAAACAAAGTAGGTTTTATATTGTTGTAGAATAAAACGAAAGAATATGAAAACAATACAAATTATTCTTATCCTTTTCTCAATTGCAATAGGGACAGAAGCACAAACCAAATCGTTTTACGATTTCAAGGTTAAAACTATCAACGGTAAGGAATTCGATTTTTCAACACTGAAAGGTAAAAAGGTATTGATCGTAAATACCGCATCGAAATGCGGATTTACCCCGCAATATGCTAAGCTTGAGGAGTTGTATAAAAAATATGGCGGCAACAAATTTGTGATCATCGGCTTCCCGGAAAATAACTTTTTAAACCAGGAACCGGGTACCAATGAAGAGATTAAACAATTTTGTCAGGTAAATTATGGTGTTACCTTTCCGATGATGGCAAAAATCTCAGTAAAAGGTGATGATATGAATCCGGTATATAAATGGTTGACTTCAAAAACCGAGAACGGGGTCATGGATTCACAGGTTAAATGGAATTTTCAGAAATACATGATCAGCGAAGACGGAAAATTGGTTGATTACGCATTACCGAAAGTTGATCCAATGGATGAAAAGATTGTGAATTGGGTTAAAAACTGACCTTTTTCAGATGAAATAATTATTGATTTTGGTCAGTAGTTCTTCGATATCAATGGGTTTTGAAATCTGATCGTTGCATCCTGCTTCAAGGCATTTTTGTCTGTTTTCGTCGGACGCAAACGCAGTTTGTGCAATTATCGGTATTGTCTTGTTCAGATTCCTGATTTCGCGTGTAGCCTCGTAGCCATCCATTTCAGGCATTTTAATATCCATAAGTATCAGGTCGATCTTGTTGATTGATTTGCATAATTCAATGGCCTGGTTGCCGTTTTTTGCCCGAAGTATCTTGGCATTATTTTCAAGAAGAAGGGTTTCAATAAATTTGTAATTTACATCATCATCTTCCACAATCAGGATCAGCTTGCCTTTCCAATTGTATCCGGTAAATGCTATTTCTTCATCGAGCGAATGATCTATAGTACTGCCTGGAATCTCCTCGTAGGGTATATAAAAACTGAATGCCGAGCCCTTGCCTTTTTCCGACTCAATCCATATTTTACCGCCGAGCAATTTTGTTATTCCTTTGGCTATTGAAAGTCCAAAACCAGCACCTTCATACTTTCTGGCAATGGTCTCTTCGATCTTGCTGAACCTGTCGAATATATATTTTTGTTCTTCTTTACTTAGTCCGATGCCTGTATCTTTCACGAAAAATTCAATCCTTGCATCATCCCTCAAGGTATAGCCGAATTCCACAAATCCTTTTTCTGTAAACTTAATGGCATTGCTGATCAGGTTTGACATAAGCTGGTATAATCTTCCCGAATCGGTATATGTCAGTATGCCATTTTTATCCGGAATATTGAGCCTGAGTTCAATATGGTCTTTTTTCTGAAGTTTTTTCATCTGTGAAAAGCTTGTGAGAAGTTCATTAAGCAACAGGTTCAGGTTGCAGGGCGACTTGCTGATATTCACATCGCCGGTTTCAAATTTCGCCAGCTCCGCAATATCATCGATGAGTTTCAGTAATGTACTGCTCTGATTTTTAATAATATTAATGTATTCTCTTTTTTCATCGGGTGTAATATTCCCGATATTTAATAATTCTGAGAACCCTACAATTGAATTTATCGGTATCCTGATTTCATGAGAAATATTCGATAAAAAAATGCTTTTCAGGGTATCATTTTCCTCGAGTTTTTCTTTCAGGCGCAACATATCTTTTCTTGCTTTTTCCTGCCGGGTTACATCCATCAGAGTAAATAAAAATATGATCGGATGACTCTGTGGAAAAAATGAAAAGGTGGATACTATACTCCTGACATCTTTTTCATTTGAAGGATTTATGACCTTATAATCTATATTTGGCAGAACAGATACATGCTGATTTTCAGTCAATATTTTCTTCAGTTGCTGAGAATCTTCCTGAACAACAAGGTTTAGGAACTCATCAGTTGAAATGCTGTTCTGGTCCTCTTTCAGGTTCAGGATCGACTTTGCAATCGCTGATATTTGCAGATTGTTTGAGTCAGGCAACTTTATGATATGGCCGATCTTTGCAAGCTCGAGTACGTTCTTAAGGATTTCAGCTTCGCCATCGGGCATTTTCTGTAAAGCCTCTATTTGCTCAAGTTTATCTTTTAGCTGATCCCTCTCATTCTCAACAAAAGCAATTTTCTCCTCCAACTGCTTTTTAATACTACTCTTTTTATAAAGGCGCATATGTTCTCAAACATTAATAAAAACCCGACTACTCGTTCAAAACAGTTCCACTTCAACATTCTGAATAAACGCGGTATATGTTATTTCACTATCGACCTGTGCTTTTGAAAGCAAGATCAGCACCGGCTTTTCCTCGTGGTTTTTTGTAGAGATTTTTATTTCTTTGCGAATACCTACGATCTTGTTATCACCGGGTCCGGTAAATGAAGTGAGAAATTCATCCTCTTCAATTCGCTTGTTGGTAAAAAGTATCCCGACATCCTGCCCGGTTACCTCATTTCTTGAATAACCCCATAGCTCTTCTGCTGCCTTATTGAAAAAAATAATCTTATTATCGTGACTTGTTGTGATAATGGCATCGAGTGCACCCTCCAGGGTTCTTTCATTCCGCACTTTAATATGTTCAGTCTCCTTATATTGGTTTTGCATTTCGATCCTGGCTTCGCGGAGTTTACGGCTAAGCTCTTTTTCAGATTCCCTGAGCAGTTTCTCCTGCTTCTTCAGGATATCGGCCTGATTCCGCACCTCAAGTTCCATCTGTTTTTCTGTGGTGTTGTCGTAACCCACAAACAGAACGCGGGTTACATCTCCGTACATATCGTATACTGCTCCGAAAGCACCCCGTATCCAAATAATATCATTTGATTTGGTTACAAGCTTAAACTGACCGTGGAAACCTATTCCACGCACCACAGTTTCCCATTTGTTGCTGAAGTTTTCCAGATCCAGCTTGTCGATCAGATCAAAGATCGACATTGATTTCAACTCTTTCTCATCGTAACCGGTTGCAAACAGGAAGTTTTCGTTGATATCAATGATGTTCGCGTTGCTGCTCAATTCTATTTTTATGCTCGATTTATTCACGGCATCGACAATCCCTTCCACTTTCAGGCTTAGTTTTTTCTGTTCTGTGGTATCGATGGCCAGGAAGAGAATTCTTTCAACTTCATCATTTTCAGCTCTGATGCATGTGTATGTGGCCATTGTCCAGAGATCTTTTCCCGATTTTGTGATGTGTTTCATATAGCCTTCGAAATGCCTGCCGCCTTTGGAAAGATTATCCCAGATCTGGCTGAACCATTCACGGTCTTTCTCACCGATAAACATGCTGATATGCTGACCCTCTACTTCTGAATTTGATGTGTATTCAAGCTTATTCAGGAATTTTGTATTGGCGTACAACAAAGTACCGTCAACGGTATAATCAGCCCTTATCATAGTATGGTTTACCGTATTTTCCAATTTAACAAACTTATCGGCCTGGCGTGCAAGCTCTTCCTGAGTGGCCTGCAATTCTTCAAGGTTCTGCCGCATCTCCTCTTCCTGGGCCGACATGGTATGAGCCCGTTCTTTGGATTCCTCCAGCAGGCGCGTTGTGCGTTCTGCAATCCTTACTGAACCTATTGTTGCAGCTATGCTTTCCGCCACACGCTCAACAAAGGTAATTTCATGAGGCTGTATTTCTTTCAGTGATGAAAGCTCCAGCACTCCGAATATTTCATCATTCGACATGAGTGGGGTGATCAGTATGCATTTCGGGTTGGATTGTCCTAATCCGCTGGTGATGTTAACATAGCTTTCAGGCACTTTGGTCATGTAGATTGTTTTGCGTTCAAGTCCGCAGGTACCTATGAGACCATCACCCCATTTTATCCTTTGATCGGTAAATTTCTTCCTGTCATATGCAAAAAGTGCTTTCTGTTCAAAGAACACATTGTTTTTGTCATCATCATTAAGCAGGTAAAACGAACCCTGAATAGCGTTAATATATTTGGCAAGTTCGCTTAAGGTACCAAAGGATAAAGCTTCTATGTTGTTTGAATTTGATCTGAGAATACTGCCAAACTTGGCTACACCTTCTGCCATCCAACTCCGCTGTTCATCCTCTTTGCTTCTTTTGTCCCGAATTTCTTTGTTTTGCTTGAGGGTATTTCTGAGGTCAATGAGCGATTTGCCCAGCAGGTCTTCTTCACTTTCCTGTTCAAAGTCTATTAAAAAATCCTCACCGATAAGGCTTTTTATAAAGGCATTGACTTTTTTCATCCTGTCAAGTTCGTGATCGATCTGGCGCTGTTTTCTATAAACAGCTTTCCAGTATAGTTTTGAAATGTAAAATGTTATAGCAGGAATGATCACAACAAGGAGAAGAATCAGCCACATGACTGGATTTTCAGCATAGATTCTATCGATTGACCTGATATTAAACGCGATTTCACTATTGTTGATGAATTCAATAAAAATACTGATTAAAGGAAATAAAATACTTAAAATCAATGCGATTAGTGTTCGCTGAACAACAAACTCCTTCTGGTTTTTGGTTTCCATAGTCGGCTATTTCTGACGTATCCCCGATTAATTTTGAATGATTCTAAAAATAGTTAATATTTTCCAATAATTCATATTTTTTATTAAAACATGAAGATTCAAACCTCTTGTTCACAAGGCCTGTCTGACTGATAGATCTTCACCTTTTCCAGAATCCGGATTCAACGCCTGTCTATATGAAAAGCAATTTGTTCGAGGGGCAATATCTTGTCAATGGCATTTAATTTTATTGCTTCATTCGGCATTCCAAAAACCACACATGATTTTTCATCCTGAGCTATGGTAAAGGCGCCGGCATCTTTCATTTCGAGCATCCCCCTTGCACCGTCATCACCCATACCAGTCATGATTATTCCAATGGCATTTTTACCCGCATACTTGGCTGTTGATCTGAAAAGCACGTCGACCGAAGGACGGTGTCTGTTTACCAGCGGACCTTCCTTAATTTCCACATAATATCTGGCACCACTGCGTAAAAGCAGCATATGATGATTTCCGGGCGCAATGAGTGCTTTTCCCCGGATTACCGATTCACCGTTTTCGGCTTCCTTAACGGTTACCTGGCATAATTCATTGAGACGGTTGGCAAATGATCTGGTGAAATGCTCCGGCATGTGCTGTACGACTACGATTCCTGGTGTATCATGTGGCAACGCCTCCAGGATAACACGCAATGCATCAGTACCACCAGTTGAAGCACCTATTGCCACAACCATTTCAGTAGTTTCAATCATGCTTTTTACTCTGGCTTCGGGAATAACAACGTCGGCCGAATATTTTGGTTCAATTACCAGTTTCTGTGGCATGATTTTTCGCTTTAACCGGGCCATGGCTGCAGCCTTTACAGCATCACAAATCCTTATTTTGGATTCCTCAAAGAACTCCTTGGTATTTAGCTGAGGTTTTGTGATTATTTCCACGGCTCCATATTCAAGCGCCCTTATTCCCGTTTCGGTATTGCCTGATGTAAGGCTTGAAATAACGACCACCGGAATAGGATGCTGGGCCATTATTTTCCTCAGAAAGGTTAACCCGTCCATTCTGGGCATTTCAATGTCAAGAGTGATGACATCAGGTACTTCCCCTGTAATTTTTTTTGCGGCAAAAAACGGATCAGCCGCTGTTCCCATGATTTCAATATCAGGATCAGAATTTAGGACCATTGTCAGCGTCTGACGAACCACAGCCGAATCATCCACGATCAATACCCTGATTTTTTTTCTCATAACAGACGACAATATTTTACACCGTTAATGGTTTTTTACAAATCCTGTTAAGGCATACAATAGATGTTATTTCGCTATTCATATACCTGACTCTGAATGAATTTATGTTTCACCTCTCCTGTTAAAGTATTAAACAGGATTTTCCTTCCCTGTTTCCCCCCGGTATTTGAACTCATAACAGGAATACAGGCATCGGACAGCATCATTCTGGCCAGTTCGATATTTCGTTGGCCTATATTGAATTGTGGATTGTTGGTCTGTAAAAGTTCTCCACCACCAAAGATTTTTGCTTTCAGTTCCTCGACACGACATCCCATCAGCTTCATCTTTTCAATCATTTTAGTAATGGAAATATTTCCATATTTCGGCGAGGCAAGTCCTTGTCCGTTCCACAAAGGCAGTATGAAATGGTTTATTCCGCCTGCCTTCATTCTGCTGTCCCATAAGCATATGGATATGCACGAACCCAGGATGGTGCTTACCAGATAAGCTTCCCTGCTGACAAAGATTGCAGCAGGGTAGAGGAAATGTGTTTTACCTGTAGCGACAGAATTGCCGATCAAAGCTGGTCCTCCTCAAAAAATAGTTCACTACCAAACAGTGTGGTACCTTCAACTTCACCTTCCCACTCGGGAATTATTACAGTAAATGAAGCCCCTTTACCGGGAGCGCTTACTACCGAAATATCACTGCTGAGCAATTCGATCAATGCTTTTACAACCGACAGACCCAGTCCGTGACCCTTGTTTATGGAACTGATGCTTGAATCGAGCTTAATAAACCGGTTAAATATTATTTCCTGGTCTTTTTTTGAGATCCCATTGCCATAATCGCGGACCTCTATAACCAGTTTACGGCCATCCAGACTACAATTCAGTTCGATCAGACCATTCTCCTTACTGTACTTAATGGCATTGCTTATTAAATTTGAGATGACCAAACGCAACTTTTCCGAATCGGTAATGAAATACCTATTCTCTTCATCCAGATGATCATTGAATAGTGCCATCACCGAAAGCTTTTTCTTCTCTGCCTCGTACCTGAACGATTCAATTACATCATTCACAACTGCGGTGATCATGGTCCTGGTCATTTCGACTGAGATT
Organism: uncultured Bacteroidales bacterium; assembly: GCA_964503885.1. Taxonomy (GTDB): domain Bacteria; phylum Bacteroidota; class Bacteroidia; order Bacteroidales; family UBA10428; genus CAZDCD01. The sequence continues at coordinate 110,237 of CAZDCD010000001.1, read as the reverse complement.
TCACCCGCCTCTATTTTCGCGGCAGCAAAAATATTCTTAAACTGAAAATCAAGGTTAAAGGCTTCAGAATGAATCATGGAAACCATTGAAATCACCTTTTTCCAATTTTCTTTGTCGGTTTCAAGTATGCTTTTTGAAAGGGCAAGAATTGACGTAAAGGGATTAACTATTTCGTTGCTGATATTCGAAATGAAGTGGCTTTTCATGGCCTCGGCTTCCGACAAGCTGTTGTTGACTTTTGTGAGGATCTTATTAATCCGGTTTAGTTCGTCTACCGTCTTTTTATTTTCTGAGAATCTGCGCCTGAGTTCGGCAAGTAATTCTTCATCGGATATTTTAATCATAACTCGTACTTTGGTTTTTTAATCAGATTTTTTAAATATGGTTGGTTTAATGTGTCTGAGCGGAAGATTGAAACCTGTAATTGATTCGGAATGACCCAGAAAGATGGTCCCGCCTGGTTTAAGCCTGGCACATAGTTTAGCGAGAATATTCTCCTGAATAATCCGGTCAAAATAGATCAATACATTCCGGCAGAATATCATATCGTAAATATCAGGTGTGACATACTTGTCACTGATCAGGTTTAATCTGCTGAAAAGCACTCTTCTCCTTAGTTCGGAAATCACCTTCACTTTTTTGGCACTCCTGTCTTTACTCCTGAGGAAATATTTTCCTTTCAGTATTTTGGGTATGATTTCAATTTTCTCCTCTTTATATATGGCTTCAAATGCATGCCGGAGCATTCTTGTGGAAATATCAGTCGCATATATTGAAAAATCAAATCCGGGATGATACGCCGCAAATTCGCTGCATACAACGGCCAGTGTATACGGTTCTTCTCCGCTGGAGCAACCGGCGCTCCATATTTTCACGGGGCGAAGAGTTTCCTGTTTGTAATATTCGGGAAGCATATCGGAAAGAAGAAAGTCGAAATGTGAGGGTTCTCTGAAGAAATCGGTCTTATTTGTACTCACTACATCAATCATGTGAATGACTTCGTCTTTTTGTCCCTGGGGTGTAAACACATAGTCGACATACTCCTTGAAATTTGCAATATTTAAATCTCTCAACCGTTTCTGCAAACGGGTTTGCAGCATTATTTTCTTGGCCGGCGGCATTTTAATGCCGTACTCGTTCATGATAAATTCACTCAGCCTCATGAAATCTTTGGTGCTTAATATAGCTTTGAAATAGTCCGAAGCATTTAATCCTGAGTTTTCAGTCACTGATCCGATAATTTTCATTGTGAAATTAGAGATATGATGTTAGGATGACAGCTACAACTTGAAATTAATCCAGCTTTTCTTCGATCTGGTTTACTACTCCTGCAGCCCCTTTCAGGTTTACAATATCTTCGGTTGAAAAAATAAGTTCCATATTCAGGATCATAACAAAATCATCACCCACCCTTGCCATACCCTCAATAAAATTTGATTTGAATTTTGTGCCAATACTGGGAGGAGGTTGCACCTGTTCATCATTAATTTCCAACACTTCCTGAACGGAATCAACCAGAGCACCTACTTTGACCGTTTCATCCTTCAATTCCAATTCCAATACAAGAATACAGGTATTTGCCGTAAATTCGGTCATAGGCATACCGAACTTTATGCGTGTATCAATGAGGGGTAAAACACTGCCCCGTAGATTTATTACACCTTTCATATAGGGCGGGGCTTTGGGAACTTTGGTTATTTTGGCCATTTCCAAAATATTAAGTACTTTGGTTACATTGGCAGCAAAGGTTTCATCGCCCAACTTAAATGTCAGGAATGAATTGGTGTGTGGGCTTACCTGATCGTTACTCATATGCTTTCCTCCTGTTGTATCATTTGATTTGAAAAAAAGTGAATTGCTTTATTTGTGTCAATGACCAGAGCAATTGTCCCGTCTCCAAGAATGGTTGCCGCAGATATTATATCCTGGTTTCTGTAGTGCTTTCCCAGTGGTTTTAATACTGCCTGGTACTCACCGATAACCTGGTCTACAACAAGTCCGACTTTCACCCGATCGTACTGGATAACAACAACCTGTTCAAACCTGCTGTGTTCACTTGCAATCCTGAATTCATCCCTCAGTGAGAAATAAGGGATTTTTTCTTCGTCAAGCGTGATCAATTGATTATAGTTATTGGTTATGTCTTTATAATCAATGGCGTAAATTTTATGAATGGATGATAATGCGATTATAAAAAATGTTTCTTCGACCTTAACCAACAGGCCATCAATAATCGAAAGGGTTATGGGTATTTTAAGGATTATTTTTGTTCCTCTGTCTTTTTGTGAACTTAATTCGATTTCTCCCCGTATTCCCGCAATTTTCTGCCTGACTACATCCATGCCTACACCTCTGCCTGAAACTCCAGTTACATTTTCTGATGTTGAAAACCCGGGCATAAAAAGAAGCTCAAAGAGTTGTTTTTCATTCATCGAGGTAGCTTCACCGATAATACCTTTTGAAATGGCCTTTTTACGAATGGTTTCAACATCAATTCCCTTGCCATCATCTTCGATTTCAATATGTACATTTGTACTGGAATGATATGCATTCAGTAAAATTCTTCCGTTGGGTGATTTGTTCTTCTTCATCCTCTCTTCTCTCGACTCAATACCATGGTCGATACAATTCCTTATAATATGCATCAGAGGATCGGTAAGGTTCTCAATGATAGTTTTGTCGAGTTCTGTATCGGTTCCTTTTGCTTCGAATACCACCTCTTTATTCAGTTCGGTTGAAAGATCCCTTACCAGCCTCTGAAACCTGGTAATGAGGGTCTCTACAGGCACGAGGGCTATTTCAAAAGTCAGATCCCTCAACTGTTTTGTGATCTTATGAATATTTTCAGATATTGCCGTAAGTTCTGGTGAATCGTTCTGTTCGGAATATAAACCCAGCCTTGCCTGTGTGGTTACAAGTTCACTTACAAGATTCAGCAGACTGTTAAGTTTTTCTGAAGCCACCCTGATACTCGAGATCGAGTAATCCCTTATGCCGCTCTTAAGTTCCTTGTTCAATGCTTTTCTAATCTTGAATGCAACAGATTGTTCAATATCCTGTGTGATCTTTATGATTCCGTCGATACCTGCATCCTCACCTGTTTCTTTCAGGCTTTCGAGCCTGCGGATAAATTTTTTGTTTTGCAGAAAATTGCCGTTGCCCAGTTTGTGAATATCCAGGGAGCAATTGTTTTCTACAAAAATAAATACATCATTAATTGCTTCCAAAGGTTCCTTTGTGGCCAGGATTATTTCCCAGTGCGTGTAGCATTTATGCGGATCGATTGCATTGAGAAGGGGAATATTCTTCATGTAGGGAATGCAATAAGCCGACCCCAGGGTTACCAACTCATCTATAAGAAAAAGCGGATTTGTGCCGTTGTCAAAAATTGTTGGATTGGGTTTGAAATAGATGTAATAGGTTACGATATCGTTGAATTCATTCATCATTGCGGTTGCACCTGATTGTGTATGCACTTCTTTTTTATCAGGATTTACAAATGATTGTATCCGAGCAGTGAGCAGGTTATAATCATTCTCTTCATCTTCTGTCAATTCGCCAGCCGTGCTGAGCATCATTTTAAGAAAATCAACAGCATGCAGGGTAAGGTCGGCGATATCCTTGCTAAAGTCAAGTTTACTGTTCCTGATCAGGTCATAGATGGTTTCGAGATTATGTGTAAATTTACTGACCTTTTCGAAGCCGAACATAGCGCCCGATCCTTTGAGCGTGTGCATTGCCCTGAATATTTTTTCAATGAATTCCTGATTTCCAGAATCATTTTCCAGGTCAAGCATTGACTGTTCAATATTGCCTACATGCTCAAAAGCTTCTTCAAGGAATTTTTGTCTGAGTTTATCCATTACCGAATAACTTTAGATATTGCTGCGAGCAATTTTGCAGGTACAAAAGGTTTTACGATCCAGCCGGTTGCCCCTGCATCTTTCGCTTCCATTTTTTTTGAAACCTGTGACTCGGTAGTAAGAAATAAAATAGGAGTTCTCTGGTAATCGGGCATTTTTCTTATTTCTCTGATAAGTTCAATACCATTCATTTCAGGCATATGAAGATCGGTGATTATAAGATTGATCTGCGAACCATCAAGATGTTTCATGGCATTCTTACCATTGTCACTAATTAGCACGTTATATCCTTCATTTTGCAGGGTAAAATTTACAATTTCGCGTATGCTTTCAGAATCGTCGACAAATAAAATTGTTTTTGACATGTTGAATTTTTTTATTGTTGGATTATTGCTTTGAATATATCACCAAAACCGGTATTTATCAGAAGATTCATAGATTCTTCTGTTAAGCTGATCTTTAATTCGAGTATGCTGCCAGCGTCATGGGCTGATGTTCGAACGGATTTAAGTAATTGCAGGCCTGCAAGGTCAATCTGTACGGGATCGTTCCATTGAATGGTGGTATACTTTGCCTTGACTATCCGGTTTTTTATCTTTTTATGAATACTTTCGATATTGCATAATAACGGTTCTTCATCAAAGGTTAGGATATCTGCATTACCTGTTTTGTTACTGACCATAATTTTCTTTTTTAAAACAATTCCAATTCATTATCTGAACTATCCTCATTTTGTTCCGGTATCAAACCATCGGTTTCGAACAAATCAATTGATCCTTTCCTTGATTCATTGGAGATATGCTCATGAACCAGATATTCACTACTAACGGTATATCTCTTTTTAAGAAATTCAAGAGTCTCCCTATCGGCTTTACTTATAATGTTCTCTTCCACATGGAGCTTTTGGGAAATATCGTTCAACGAAAGAATAATTTTCTCTATTTCCTTTTCAAAGAGTTCATAGTATTTTAAGTCCCGAACCGATTTTAAAAGATCGTCCGAAATCTCACACCGTGATAAAGCAGTTTTATATATATTGAATATGTCGGTACCATCAATTATCTCCCTGATGCTTACTTTGAGTTTTTCAACCTCGTGAGTGATAGTAGTGAGGGTAACAGTCTTCTTTTCCTGTATTGCCTGATTTTTATTCAACAGTGAAATACATTTTCCTGAAAAAGCAGCAATCTGGTAAACTGTTTTCACAAACTCATCCGCAACTGTAACCAAGTTTTTTATAGTGGAAGAGGAAATCACGGGATATTTTTTGGATGGAATACGCATTACACATTCCTGGAGGCTTTTCGCAAAGCCGCACAATTCCTGGCTGTTCATTGAAAATTCGGAAAGCAGACCATGGGAAACTTCATCAGCCGCGATTTGAATACGAACTTTGTCTTTAAGTTCGGAGCTTAGAAGTCTTGTTTTTTTCAGGATCTCTTCAGGCTTCTTCTCAAGGTTTTCATCGGTACCCTTTCCCGAATCACAGATCTTCTTGCACATCATAATTACCTCCTGCACCAGATCAACAAGATCGAAGTATTTGTTGGTAATGATTTCAATAGCATTCTGGTATTCTTTATTCGCATAAACGAGTTGTGCAGCCTGCAGACCCGATACATCCCTTATATGAATAAGCAATTTGGCTTTTATGACTACATAATTGGGATGATCATTATCTGTATTTAACTGCATTAATTTTTCCAGGATTTCATAATGTGTTTGTTCAATATGCTCAATTTTTTGTTTAACAATATCCTGGTATTGCAAATGCGTAATTATTTTTGATGCATGCTCGGAGCTTTTAATCATTTTCTTATTTAAAAGGAGCTTCAGTTGCTGTGCCTGGATATGTTTTTTTGATAGGAATCCTACAAATTCGGGGATATATTCCAGTGCATCGTATACCGACTGAAAACCATCATTTTGAATGGTTTCGAGGGTATTTTTCAATTGGATAATTTCATCCCTTATTTTATTAAACCGATTTGGATATTCAGGAAAACGCTGGTGGATATTTTTAATAATCCCGCAAAGTTCTTTACCATAATGAACAGTCTCCGAATCGAACTGAAAGTTGGTGCACAGCAGGCTTAACGTTTTAAGATTCTGGTTGTAATTATTTACAGGAATATACAAATGATCAAGGATTTTCACTATCTCATTGTGTGTACGGGTAGAAATATTGATATCCTCAATCAGCACTGCGACAGATATTTTCAGCTTTTCTGTCGATTCTGTCAGACTGCGGATAAAGAATCTAATACCATCTCCGGTAAAGGCATTCAGCATTGCCGATGCACCGGAAGCTTCCTGTTTGATCAATTCATGTATTTGCATGAATTTTGAATGAAGATAAAGGAAATCATCACTCGAACTGTTTATTAAGGAGATGATACTTGCATTGATCTGATGAATAACATCGATAATCGAATCAACCGATAGTGTATTCAACAGTTTTTTTGCATATCCTCTTTTACGGACTTCTTTTTCCTGCATGGATCAATTGCCTTTTGTGGAAGCCAAACATACATTTATATGAGGATACCCTCAGCGGTGATATTGGAATTTTGGGTCCACCTATGTGTTTACTTAAATTTACAAATAAAGATTCACCTGCCTGCTCTAAACAGGCAATTTTACCAGTGATATTTATTACCGGATACGGGTGATTTATATCATTTAAATGGGGAGCAGGTATTTTGCCGTGGAAAATATATCGAGTGGATAGGAAAAATACGCCGCAAAACAGGCAGAAAGAGATGGTATTATGCGCTCAGCTGATCTGATCTAATACCACCAACCGGGAACTGTATTATTTTCTTAACGGCATCGAGAAAGGCATGAAGATTCAACGGCTTTGTAAATACATTTTCAATGCCCAGTTTTTTTGCCATATATAAATAGTATGGCTTTCCTCCCGATATCGCAATGATTTTTATTTCCGGGAAATCCCTCCTGAGGTGCATGATAAGTTCAATGCCTTCCATTTTGGGCATAATGATGTCGGTAATCACCAGATCCACTGGATTGCTTCTGACTATTTCCAATCCATCCAGTCCGTTCTCAGCTTCTTCGATCTCGTAATGATCTTCAGCAAACATATTTCTGATGAGCTTCCTGATCATCAGGTTATCGTCTACGATTAATATTCTGTTCATTCTCAGTTCTTAATTCCTATTTACCTTAACGACAACATGCACTCTCATGTTCTAACATTTGGGGGAATATGAACTTTCAGGTGACTAAAGTACCCTACAAACGGATGAAAGATTGTAGAGGGATAATTGGAAACGGTAAATGGACATAGTAAACCTATTGCGCTGGATGAAGGACAGATTCTACTTTATCGACAAGGTATTGAAGGTCAATTGGTTTCTTCACAAAATCAATGGCTCCCATAGTCATAATCCGGTCGATATGCTCCGATTCGGTTAATGCTGAAACCACAATAACAGGTGTGTTCCTGGTTTTAGGATCTTTTTTGATTTCTACAAGAAAATCGAAGCCGCTGATCTTCGGCATTAGCAGATCAAGAAGAATTAAGTCGGGATTGTGCTTGTTGATGATCGTAAAGGCTTCGCGTGCATTCAGTGCCGTATGAATCTTATAGCCTTTCTCGTCAAGGATTGCTTCGAGAAGAACGATATTTGTTGTGGAATCGTCAACAATAAGTATGTTAAATTCTTTAGCTATCTTCATAATATATGTAAACGTAGATTTAAATATAGTAAAAAAAAAGATAAATTAAACTTAATTTGTATATGAAACATTATTTTTAGAGAGAGTCTGGTAAATTGAGTAAACATTCTTAAGGTTGTTTGGAATAAATAAGCAACAAACGTGAATAGATGAGGTAAATCACCGAATTTGATGCATTTATTTCTTTCAGTCAACAATTTTTAGTATATTTAGTATATGAATAAGGAAAATCCCGATATGATAATTAAGCAAGAAATTGATTTTGATAGCATTATACCTTTTGGTCGATTTCTTACTGAAGACGAGATCGATCAGGTTACCAGAAACAGCAATGTGGTAAAATTTGAGCGGAGGGAAATTATTTTCAGGCAAAACACAAGAACATCGCATATGATGTTTGTAAGATCGGGATTGGTGAAAATTTACAAAGAAGGCCGAAACAATAAATACATTATTCTTAAAATATCAACACCGGGCGAATACCTTGGACTTATGTCGATTTACGGTAGTGAAATGCATCAATATTCAGCATCGGCAATCATACAAAGTGAAATCTGTTTTGTCGACAGCATTGTGTTTAATAACCTGATCAAAAATAATGGTGATTTTGCCGTAAAACTTATAAATACCTTAAGTGCAAGCGGATTATTTATATTTGAACGATTAATGAGTCAGTCTCATAAACAATTACCCGGCCGTATTGCCGATGTAATTCTTTACTTTTCAGAACAGATATTCAAAAGCAACGATCTTGAGTTTCCGTTTACACGAAGGGAACTGGCAGAATTAGCTGGTACTACAAAAGAGAGTTTTATCAGAACATTAGCTGAATTTAAAAACGACAAGATAATAAATCTTGAAGGATCAAGGGTTATTATCAACAGCATGAAAATTATTAAAACATTAAGTGAACTTGGCTAAACTGTCGATAAAAGGATATAACTATCAGATAATATGAAGATTATTATTGTTGATGACATTTTTACAAACCGGCTGTTGCTGTCCGAGATCGTTTCTGACCTTGGTCATAATCATCTTGAAGCTGAAAACGGAAAGATCGCTATCGAACTCCTAATGAGTAATCAGGATGCCGATATAGTGCTGATGGACATTGAAATGCCCGTGATGAATGGGATAGAGACCGTTAAATACATCAGGGAGAAATTTCCTTCCCCAATGAATAATATACCGGTCATTGCCCTTACAGCACACAATCCTAAAATTTTCTTTGATGATTACAGAGATGTAGGCTTTAATCAGTTGCTTACCAAACCTTATTCCATCCATAAAATTACTTCACTGCTCGAAGGATTCACCACATAATTTACAGCTTTGCAAGGATCAGGGTTGTAATTTTTTCAAGAAATTTCCCATCAACCTGATCAAATGCTGATTTTTCAGTGCTGTCGGCGTCAAGTACTCCTGTTATTTTATTCTTATGATCGATCAGCGGAACCACGATCTCTGAATTTGATCTTGAATCACAGGCTATATGACCTTCAAATTGCTGCACATCGGGAACAATGATTGTTTTTCTGCTGAGCACTCCCGTCCAGCATACTCCCTTATGTCTTTCCAACTCCAGGCAGGCTAAAGGTCCCTGGTATGGACCTACAATCAGGCGGTCATCTTTCAGCAGGTAAAATCCGATCCAGAAAATATAAGGCACTTTATGATATAGGATGGCGTTCACAGTCACCATCCGGGCTGTAAGATCACCGGTTTTTTCAAGCAATCCTGAAAGTTGGGCATAAAGTCTGCTGTATCTCGCTTTTTTGTCAGCCATAGGTTGCAGTAATGAATGCTTCTGCCCGCAAAGGTACTAACGATTCCGGTCAGGATCAATCCCAATCCCGAAAAATAATGTATCATCACGATATTCGATTGGCTGTACGGTTTTATATAAGAAGGGATGGAACCCGATACCCTTTTAATTAAGGTACGTCAAAATATCGCAGTTCCATGGTAAGCTGTTTCAGAAGGGTCTGGAAATTATATCGGTAAATTATCTCTATGCGCAGATAAAATCATATACACGGATCACCTTAAAAAGGTCATGGGGCAATGGCTTCAGAATAATTCGTTTATTGCCTTTCTGATAAAGCACATAGTGGTAATATGTAAAACACTGCAAATTGGTTGGAAGAACTCCCAGAGATTCCAGTTCATCACTGGTGAAACAACCGTTTTTTACTAGCTTAAGTGTTGTGGTTTGTATAATTGTTTCCATAAGCTTGATATTTTGTAAATATTGGGATAAAACTATAGTTTAAATAAGATGAAGTCAAATAAATATAAATGATTTAAATCATTTAATGGTGATGATTTATATCACCTATTTAGGGTTGCCAACCAATTAAAAAAATGTGTTACTTTGTGCCCGGATAAATTGACCGCCCGATTGTTAGTCAATTAAAGCAAATTACAAAATCAATCTCTTTTTTTTAACTTTTTATATTTGCACGCATTAGGCATGATTGTTGTATTTTTACATCCAGATCATGATCCAATAAAACCAATTAATAGTACTCTATGAAATTAAGCATTATTGTTTTTTTGTCTCTCCTGGCCGGAATGATGATTTCCTCATTTGAGTATGCAGGAAAGAAAAAGATCAGGGTGGAATCGGGAATTGAATGGTCAAAATCGGAATACAATTTTGGGAGGATCTTAAGAAATCACGCTGTTTCGGTCGCATTTGAATTCAAAAATCCCAGTATGGTGCCGCTTTTTATCATGTCGGTAGAACCATCCTGCGGATGCACTGTTGCGAATTATCCGAAGGAACCCATAAAAGCAGGACAGAAAGCCGAAATTAAAATTACTTTCGATGCAAAAGATACAGGGCATTTCAAAAAATCAATAGCAGTGATATCAAATGCTTCGCAGAGTCCGTCAATTCTTTATATAACCGGTGAAGTAGTGGACAGGTTGGAGTAAAATGCACATAATAAAATTCAGTCGTCTTTATGCCTCCTGGGCGATTGCTTTTCCTCGATAACCAGACCAGTGATGTTTGCCAAAAGCACTATAAATGAAGCAACTCCGGAGATGGCAAGAACATATACTATAAAAACACCGTAGGGTACAAAATAATAAATCACTACGATTATCATGGCAACCCAGACTCCGGCGCACCACGGACAAGTGATGATAAACCTGACCGTATTTAAAACTGTAAAATTCTGTTTTGACCGGACAAAATCACGCAGGAATTTCAGGATCTTCTCAAAAACAATAATCCGTGTTAACCGGTATGTAGCAAGGATAATTACGATAATCTCCCTGGGCGGAATGTTGATTAGATCCACTCCTTTTTTCTTCAGCAGGAAACCCACGAGTATTAGCAATCCTAAATACACAAAAAGTGATCCGAAATTCCAGGCGTTTTGTCTTGGGCTGTTCATTATTAATTCACGTTTAACCGATGTAAATATAATGCATAAATTTAATCACATTTTTTAAACCAATAAAATTGATAATAGTTTAACGGTACAATTTAAATTCGTCCCTGATTATGGTATCCCATTCCTTCTTGGTGTTTTCTGTTTATTATCATTATTCTTCATTTGATAATACCTTAAAGGTATTTGGTCAAAAATCCATATTTTTAATTATTGAGTTTTTATATTTTCGGATTGTCTAACCAGATTCTTTCTAATGTTATTTCACAACACCAAGTTTGAGGCAATAATCATTTTACCTGTTATTTCAGGAATTCTGCTTGGGCTGTCTTTGCTTTATATAATTCATTGGCTCGCATGGATTATGCTTATTCCATTGTTTTATGCCGTAATCTCGAAGCCTAAGGCAGTTTTTTTTAAAGGATTTATTGCAGGAACATCGGCAGGATTAATTCTCTTCTCATGGATGATCCCATCAGCGCGGCTATATAGCGGGTTATCTTTGTATATAGGTATACCATTATGGATAATGTGCTCACTCTATTTTGGTATTGTATTGGGTGTGGTCCTCAAAGTATTCACCCTGATTAAAATAAACGACAGTTCTAAACATGCCTGGTGGATAAATTCATTACTGGCAGGTTCAATATGGATACTGATTGATTGGGTAAGAACCCGGATTATGCCCGGGATGCCCTGGATGAATTATCAGCTGGTATTTACACAAACCAAATGGGTTATTCCCTTGCAGTTACTATCTTTTACAGGGCTTTGGGGATTGACTTTTATTATTGTTGTTATCAATATGGTGTTTGCTTATATATGGATTAACAAAAAATATAAAATCCTTTGGGGCCCTTTTTTAGTTTACATTGGCCTGATAACAGCCGGTTTTATCAGGTTGAATTTTCAACATAACGAGAACCAAAAACCTGTACACGTTGCACTTATTTGCGATAACCTGGAAGCCAGGCAACGCTGGATGCCTGAAACAGGTGACTCACTAGCAGCCATTTTTTTTGACTTGAACCGTCATGCTGTAAAATCCGATCCGCAACTTATTGTATGGAATGAATCGGCATTACCATGGAAACTGGCTATGGACGACGATTTGATTACGAAGTGTTTAAACATCACATGGCCAAGTCAGGCCGGACATATTATTGGTATACACAGCCCTTCGGAGAAAGATACGGCCAAAATATACAATTCAGCATATTATATCAGGCCCGATGGAGCTATCACAAGCCGATACGATAAAGTACAGCTTTTATCCTTTCTGGAAAAACCTTTTTTAGGCAAAAGACTTCCTTTTTTCAGCAGGAGTGCTCATACTAACGTACTTGCCGGCAAGAGACACAAGGTATTTAAGACTTCTGCCGGAGATGCAGGCATACTTATCTGCAATGAAACGGTGGCCCCGATGCCTTTCCGTAAAACACTCACACATGGTGCTGAATTTTTTGTTGTAATGTCGAATAATTCCTGGTTTGAAGGTAGTACGATGAACATACACCATTTTTATGCTGACCGTATTCGAACGGTTGAATCCGGAATAGATATGATCATTAATTGCAACAGGGGAATATCCGGAATTATTGATGCAAATGGAATTATTCAGGTATCTGAAAAAGGAGACAAACCTTCGGTTATTTCGGGTACCATTCTACCGGCAAAACATCAATCGTTTTATGCCCGTTATGGCGACTGGCTAATTTTTCTTGTATCGTTTTATTTAATTGCTATTATATTTTTAAACCAATTTCTAACTTAACAAAAATGAATTATGAAAAAAGTTTTACTCATTAGCCCGTTACTGCTATTCTTTACTGTTAGCGAACTATTTGCTTTGATTGTTTTTTCACCTTCACACGGAAACTACCGGTGGCGTAATGATAACGGCACTGAAGTTACAGCTACATGGAAAGCATCTGAGAACGATTCGGTTATTCAATCGAATGAAAGCAACATTCGTTTGCGTATGGAAATTTATCACACAAGTGCGTCGGATACAAGCCTTGTCGGATACCTTTATTATGCCAGTTTTGCAGATACCGTCTGGCATCAGGTAACCGATGACCTTGATAATGCATTTGTGTTCGCCTCCTCAACGAACCTCACTAATGGAGCTCCCACAACGGGTGAACGACTGAGCAAAAAAAACGGCAGTTGTGTAACCCAACCAGGAATTGTGCGTACCCAATCTGGTGGTTTTACGGTCAACCTTTCACAAGACCAGAGAAAAGAATACGAGTTTTGCATTAAACCTTCACCGAATGCGAAATATGATCAGACGTATGCATTTCGGATTGAAGATGAGGTTGTTGAAGTTCCTTCTATATATTATACTTACGGTACTGCTCCCAGGCTACATTTGCAAAAACCCGTGCTGACAGTTACGGCAGTTGATGTTTCACGTCCTCAGCATCAGGAAAATCCGGAATTTAGTTATACATACAGTGGTTTTGTGGATGGTGACGATGAATCAGTTCTTGACCAGGCTCCATCCATAATTTGTGATGCAGATACATCATCCACACCAGGCACGTATGATATTGTTCCCTACGGAGGCAGTGATAACAAGTACGAATATAATCCTGTGGTTGGAACGTTAACCGTTACTCAGCCCACAGCAATTGAACAATACAATGCTGATGTGATTAAAGTTTTTCCAAATCCATTCAGAGATATTGTTTTCATCGAGGGGAAAATTTTGGAAGGCCAAACGGTCAGTGTTGCAGATCTTACCGGAAGACTGGTGAGCAAACAGAAGATCGAAAACGGTACGATTGATTTAAGTTCCCTGCAGAAGGGTATCTATTTACTGAAAATCAATAACTCAGTTTATAAAATTACCAAAGAATAGGCTGATTATGGTGATTCCGGAACGTATGGTTCTTGCCGGAATGAAGAATAATAAAGGCTTTCGGAGATTTTTCGAAGGCCTTTTTTTTATCAGGGTATATCTTCGTGATATTTTTTAATGTGTTCTATTATCTCGTCCACATGACAAAAAGCCAGTGCAGTATAAGTATCTGCGGCACCGTAATAAATGGCTATCCTTCCGGTGTCTGAATCATACAGGTTCTGGCATGGAAAAGTCACATTAGGAACAAAACCGGATAATTCATACAGTTTTTCAGGGGTCAGGAGGTAGTCTCCACAGCGGTATTTTACAATACTGGGTTCTTCTATATCAAGTATTGCTGCTCCGAAACTGTATACAAAGCCGTTACATGTGGTTGAAACACCGTGGTAAAAAAGCAGCCATCCTTCAGTGGTTTCTATCGGTACCGGTCCGGCACCGATCTTTGTACCCTGCCACCAGCCTTTGCCACCCTTGCCCATAACAAATTTGTGGTTGCCCCAGTAAATAAGATCAGGGCTCTCGCTAATGAAGATATCCCCGAAAGGGGTGTGGCCGCTGTCGCTCGGACGACTCAACATTTTATACATCCCGTTGATCTTTCTCGGGAACAGCACTCCGTTCCTGTTAAAGGGCATCATCGGATTCGGCAGCCGGATCCATGTTTTAAGATTGCGCGTATACCCCATGCCTATAGAGGCTCCGTGCATATCATCGCACCATACCACATAAAACGTATCGTCGAATTTCAGGAATCTGGGATCATACGCATAGCTAACCGGGAAAGGTTTACCCTTCTCATCCTGCCAGGGAATTACGTTATCGTCGATCGTAAAATCGTACCCGTTTCTGCTTCGTCCGAAGTGCAGGTTTGCACGACCGTTTTTATGATCGGCCCTGAACACTCCGATAAATTTGCCGTTATGGGGTAAAACAGCGCTGTTGTATATTCTGGCTGTAGAACGCGTCGGATTCCAGCCGATAACCGGGTTCCTGCTGTATCTCCATACGGGCGGGTCATATCCCGAAGGTTTATCTTCCCAGGGTAAGTTAGGCATTGCGTTTCCGACAATCGTTTTTTTCATGACAGACTATATATTTATACGTTTAATTATTTCATATATACCTGAACTGAGTTTACTTCCGTCAGGATGGAAACAGGAATATAATTTCCCGGTATTTCCTGATTGTTGACAACAATGTTTTTGACTCCTTTCTGGGATTTTCCTGCATTATGAATCTCAACATTCAACACTTTTTTCCTGAAAACCCGGGTAATTGAAATTTTATCCCAGTTCTCAGGAATGCACGGATCAATACGAATCCCTTCATAATCAGGCTGTATGCCGAGAATATATTGTGTAGCCGCATAGTAAGCCCAGGTTGCAGCGCCGCTCAGCCATGGCAGACGGGATGTTCCGAACCTCGGACTGTACCTGCTGTGAATAGACTGGCTGTAAACATATGGCTCTATTTCCCTGACTTCTGCTCTATCATTAAATGCTGCCGGCATGTATGCATTAAAATAGGCAAATGCACGGTTACCATTTCCCGTAAGCGCCTCTGCTATGATCGCCCAACCCTGGGTATGGCAGAAAATTGCGCCGTTCTCTTTCATCCCCTTATCAAACAATGTTGCTTTAATAACGTTAACATCAGCCTTTTCATATGGAGGATCACAGATCATCAATCCGTATTCTGTGGCAAGCCTTTTATATACTATATCCAATATTTCAACCGCTTTGTCTCCCTGTGCATGCCCGCTGTATACAGCCCATGTCTGTGGATTTAACCAAATTGAGCCTTCGTCATCAAGCTGTGTCCCGTATTTTAACCCGTCATCCCCGTAAGCCCTCAGGTAATACTTGCCGTCCCAGGCATGCCTTCCGATATTTTCGTCGAGCTTCTTCATTTCCGTCTCTGCCCAGCCTGCTTGCTGCATTTCACCCAGCTGTTCACAAATTTCTTTATATACGTTCAATGCATACCTGAGCTGGAATGCTACAAATACCGATTCTCCGTGTTGCCCGAGCATAAGGCAATCATTCCAGTCGGCCAGGAGTCCGCATGGCAGCCCGTGTTTTCCCGATCTGTTCAGACTGAATTCGATAGCCCTTTTCATATGGTTCAGCACAGAGTCTTTACCGGTATCGGCATACGGCACTATTTTTGCGAAGAAAGAAATATCTCCTGTCTCTTTCACATAGGCCGGAATTGTGTTAAACAGCCACATGCAGTCATCGGAGCGGTATTCTTCTTCTTTCGGAGTTTTCTCGCTTCCCGGATTGTGGGAAAATTGCCTTACCACCGGCATAGCTCCGCCCGTTGATACCTGTCCGGTTATAAGCAGTTCAAGTCGTTTTCCTGCTTCCTCAGGTATGGTGTGCAGCACCCCGAGAAGATCCTGCACCGAATCCCTGTATCCGAGCCCGTCTCTTTCGCCTGCATAGACAAGGCTTGCCGCTCTCGACCAGGCATAGGTCAGGAGGCAGTTATACGGACTCCACATATTCATCATGCTGTTAAACATGGCATCGGGCGAATTCACGGTCATATTGTTCAGTCTGCTGTGCCAGTATTTTTTTACTTTTTCAGACTCTTCTCTTACGCGTTGCAGCCCGCTGCAAAAGGCAACTGCCTGTTTGCCTTCACTAGCTGCCTTACCGATACCCATTACCACAACAAATTCTTTCGATTCACCCGGAGCCAGTTCAATATCGGTCTGTAAGGTGCCGCATCCGTTGTCCCCAAGGGCTATCGAGTTGGTGCATTCCCCTTTTTCCACCACCTCCGGATTGGAATAGCTTCGGTGATAGCCGATAAAACGCTTTCGGTCGGTATCAAAACCGGATATCCTTGCTCCGGCAATTCCGATGAACGAATGCCTGGCCTGTCCGTCGTTTTTTTCGTCGAGGAATACATTGGTACCATGATCAATGATACCATCAACAACATCCATGGTAAGGATATACTGTGAATACTGAAGATTGATCAGATCCTGGTATAGCTGCCAGTGCCCGGTATATTCCACAAAAGTAAACAGGCGTAGCGAGCGCTTCAGGGTATCGGTATTTGTAATTTTACAATGCCAGCACTCGAAAAGTTTTCCCAGGGGCACAAAATAAGTGGTTTCAGAGCGAATGTCTGCATATTCCGATGTTATTTTTGTATAGGCCGTGCCATGCCTGCATTCTGATTTGTAACCATCCAGGGGTTTACCAACAGGTTGCCAGGATGCCGACCAGTAATCGCTGCTTTCCATGTCCCGGATATAGATGTAACGTCCCGGCTGATCCACCGGGACCGCATTAGTTCTGTACCGCAAAAACCTTCCCTCTGCAGCCGATTTGTAAAAGCTATAGCCGCCGGCATTATTGGTAATTATCGCTCCGTATTCAGTAGATCCCAGGTAATTACTCCATGGTTCGGGGGTATCAGGATTGGTGATTACATACTCCCTGTTCCCGTCATCAAAATAGCCGAATTCCATAATTTGAATTATTTGTCAGAGCCAGCCTAACCATTTTTTTTCCTTCTATCGATAAGTTCGACCTGAATTTCCTGAACTCTTTTATCATTCAAAGGATAGATCAGTGAGAGGAGAATGGATAAAACACCTAATCCTGCAGGAATCAGACTGAAGAGCAATAAAAGCCCTTTTAAACTTTCAGGAGATTGTGCTTCATTGGGCTGAAATCCCAACTGTGACATTAAATTTAAGGCTAGAAATGCACCAAAAGCCCAACCAAATTTTTGTGACATGGTGGAGGCTGAAAAAATCAATCCGGTTGACCTAGTCCCTCGTTTCCACTCACCGTAATCTGCCGTATCGGCATACATCGCCCATATCAGCACACTAAGAGGTCCTCCGGTCATCGAGCCGGTGATCTGAAAGAAGAATATAAGACCCAATTGTTTAGCTGTTAAAAAGTATAAAATACCAGTACTTAAAATGGCGACAATAAACAATGTGACAAACGCTTTCTTCTTGCCGATAATTTTTGCAAACCAGGCTACCAAAACCACTCCGAGAAAAGATGAAATCTGGCCAATGGTATTGTAAGCTGATGCCAATGCTACAAAATCATATGTTCTTTCACCCAGGAACGGCAATCGGAGTTCCTGGTTTCTTATCACATATTTAAAATAATGAACCGTAACACTGCTGCGAACCGCAACAAAGAGGATGAACGTAATGGTGGTTGCCAGAAGAATCAACCAGGGTTTGTTTGTAACCAGATTATAAATATCATTTCTTATGGAAGATTGTTGTGATTTCGGAGGTTGCACCCTCTCACGGGTCGACTTAAAGGCTATAAGAAAGAACAAAACAGCCGCTATCCCAAAGATAATAAAGGATCGCTGCCAACCTCTGGCTTCATTAATAACCTCAATTTTATATGAAAGGGATTTACCCTCAGGATCAATAAACAGTTCTGAAGCATCCATGTTGTAAGATCCGAATCCGGTAGTCTCAACAATATTATCTACTGAATTATTGACATAAGGAGGATTGTTTCCTGGTACGGAGATCAAAAACTTCAGATGACGCATGAGCTGGCCTCCTTTGCCATCTCTTGCTATAACACAAACATTTGCAAAACCAGCTTTGCCTTCAAGAAAGGACAGTTTATTGCCGGTAATTGCAGGAGACAATACATTCTCATTGTCGCTCTCCGCACTATAAGTCAAAGCATCACCATCAGGATCTCCGATCAGTTCGGACAGATCAATTGTTAGTTTTCCAAAACCGCTATTTAGTTTAAAAAAGCCGGTAGAATCAAGTATACATGGATTATGGTTACCTGGCTCATTAACATTAATATAAAAGCTCAGGGTCTTATCTCCCCATTTTCTGTCCTTAGCTGTTAAAAATAATTTGGCATTTCCTATGCCCTTTTCTTTAACCAGTAATTTTTTATCTTTGAGTTCAACTTCCACTACATCTTCATTTTTATTTGTAACCTTGTATTCAAAAGGCGCCTGCTCATTTCCTTTAAATACATTGGCAATATCTATTTCATGAGTATGAAATCCTTTTTCAAGAGTAATATCCTTTAGGGGAGAAATGATAATGGGCATATTGCTTTCCACAGGAACAACCCTGAATGCGAAATCCATTTTCCCGACTAATCCGTCAGAATCCTCTGCAGACAGAATTATCCTGACATTCCCGTTCTCAATTTCACCAAAAGATACTGTGTGATTTTTAATCGTTGCTTTAATAATAGATTCATTGCTCTTTCCGAGACTCTTAGTCATGGGAAGTAAAGTAGCCGAAATAATGATACCGGCAGAAAATGCAAATAAAAATTTGAAAGATGAAACAGATGTTCTTTCATTTGAGTCGGCTGAAATAACACCCAACAAAGAAGTATACGGAATATTTATTGCCGTATACAACATCATAATTAAAATGAATGTTGAATAGGCCCAGATTATTTTCCCGGTCATTCCAAAATTTGGAACTGTGAAAACCAGCACACCCGCCAGAGCAAATGGTATACACATCCAAAGAAGATAAGGACGGAATTTTCCCCATCTGGTATTTGTCCGGTCGGCGATAATACCCATCAAAGGATCGTTCACACCATCCCAAATGCGGCTAATCAGGAACATAGTGGCAGCTATGGAAGCAGGTATGAGAAATATGTCGGTATAAAAATAAGTAAAGTATAACATAAATGTTTGCCAGTACAGCACCGATGCTAAATCTCCAAATCCATACCCTATTTTTTCTTTAAAGGTTAGCTTTGAGTCTGTTGTGTTCATGTTGTTGTTGCTGTTTTATTTTAATAGGATTTTTCGAGGTCATAAAAATAGAATTTTAAAACCATTTTCAAAACAAAACATGAATCTTTGATCTGTTTGCAGAAAGATTACAGGTAAACCCTATCTTATTGCTGAATTCCGGCAGATGCTGATGGACATGGATATTCACGCTGGCAATTTTCGGAATGCATTTTTTACCGTAGAATATTCGCTGATTTCAAAAACGGGATTTCTTGTTCCGCCAGTAAACCGCTTTTTTCTGTTGTGGGTTTCTCAAAAGTCTTCAACCTGTTCAGTTCAAATACACAACATGCATACTCCGGGCTGCAGAGTGGTACATATCTCACTGTAAAAACAGGATAAGCAATTACAGGATTTTTAATATGCGGGTAAATCATAAATGGTAATTTTTTTTTAACTTGGATTGATTTTTGGTTAAAAATACGGATATTAATAACAAATATTATTTCTGACTAGATGAACAACATGGTATTTTGTAAAGGTAGTTTCAGGAAAATCGGTTTATGGGTAGCAGGATTGCTGGTGATTATCCAGCTTAATGCCCAGAATAACCCCGACTCTTTACGTATAAAGTACTTATATCGTCCGCAGGAAAGCGAACAGAAGGATACGGTTTACCGCTGTGATTCAATGCTGATCAGGGAACAGTTTATCCGCGATTCTATTGCAGCAAGGCTGCAATTCATTCAGGATTCGATCATCGCGAGGGAAAAATTTGTGAGAGACTCAATTGCGCGCAGGCAGAGGATCATGGATTCACTAACCTTTCTGAAAACAGAGTTACCGGTTCTTTTTGATGCTACGGTAAAAACGATAACCGAACAACTTGTTATTCATAACAGCGGTATTGGTATTGCAGGTGATTCCATGCTTACCGATTATACCTATGAAATAGTTCCCTTTGGTTTGTCGCAACCATTTACACCGTGGAAATCAACAATAAACCTCTCAACCAATCCGGTTACGATAACGGTAAACAATACAAGGAAAAAGATAAAGGGGATCAAAGCCCCATTTTTCAACTGTACCTACGAAAAAAGACCGGGTATGCTGGTAATCCGTGAACAGGGAATTATCGTAAACAACCATTCGGGAAATTTTTATAAAGATCCTGTGGACACGGTTTTCTATGACAAGACTGGAAGGATACTGAAAATAAAAAGGTATGCGCATTTCTATCAGGTTACCGGCAATTACCAGAAAGGAGCTTCACTGTTTGTTCATCTTACACAGGTCAGGCAATTTGAATACGGTTCGGCAAACGTACCCGCCATGTTTCAGGAAGTAAATTTCTGTGAGAGATGGAGCAGTGCAGGAGAATCGAAAGTCTGCAATATAATTACCTATGAAATAAGCAGGCAGGGAAATACATATACCTTGATTAAACAAAACAATCCGGCCAACGGGTATTCGGACGGAACCTATGTTGTAGAGTATAACTCTGTATTTGATCCTGTGAGCCAATCGTTTGAGAACAAATCGAAAACCGAAAGCTGGAAATGTTTTGTTGAATTGAACGAGGCCGGAAATGTCTCCCGATATGTGTATCAGAAAAAAGGTGTGGTAAATGAAACACTGCTCGTGAATTATTTCCTCGATGACCCTTCAGCAAAACACAAGGTTGAAACCATAACCTGTTTTTTTGAACCCGACGGCATCAGCTACCGCCAGGTTAACAACACCACAGGCCAAAGACGCGACAGGGATAAATTAACCATGGAATGGAGCCCCTGGAGGTAGGATAGTTGTTCGGAGGTCAGGAACTGCCTCTTCTTCCTTCCGGCAGGCAGGCTCCTTCACTAACCCTCACACTGATTTCTCAGGAATGAATTCGGTGATGATTATAAAAATACTTTGATGCCATTCTGATTAAATTTCAATAAAAACAAAATATTGTCCATTAGCCGGGAAACATACTACCTAAACCTTGGCAGAAGCGTTTACTTACCTTTTTATTAATATTCAGTCCACCCTTATATACATGCATCACAGGTGTTCCTGAAATAATATGGAATAAAAAGTGGAAACCGATTGCACAAAATCAGCAGGAATAATCGTTGACCGGGCAGGAAATAATTGATGTTTGGGCCGGAGTTAATTATCCCGTTAATTTGTTTTATTGATAAGTAAATTATATATTAGCTTTTTGTTTTCGGGTCAGATCGATACAACCTTTTTATACCAGGTATTAAAAGATCTGTCTGATTTTACGGCTAAAACTAACTAATAATTTACTATTGGAACTTTGAATTCAAAGTATTCACATAGTGATTTCCACCTTACCCGCAAGCTGAAAAAGGGCGATATTCAAGCCTTTGAGGCGATATTCAATAAATATAAGGAAAAGTTGTACTTTTTTGTTCAGGGCTATCTTCATGCTGCTTCCGAAACCGAAGAAGTTATTCAAAACGTATTCATTTCTCTTTGGGAAAAACACGAAACACTTAATGAGAAACTTTCACTGAAAAGTTACCTTTATAAAGCTGTTGTAAACAGCATTTATAATTACTTCAAACATCAGGCCGTACACCAGAAATATATCGACCATATCTCAATCCAGAAATCAGAGGAAGATGATCATGCCCTTAAAAACTTTTATATGAATGAACTGAAGGGTGCGATCGACACACTGATTGAAAGTCTGCCTCTGAGGCAGCAGATGATCTTTAAACTCAGCCGTCAGGAAGGCCTTTCGCATATAGAAATTGCTGACAGGCTCGGAATATCAGTACGTTCAGTCGAAAATCAGATATACCGGGCAATACGGTATTTGAAAGAAAACCTGAACGAAGAATATTTACTGACCAGATAATACCTTATTTATTCTCCTGAATCATAATACTTTGGATATTCCTTGATTTTTTTTTTAAAAAAAGTGTTTTTTGGGTGAGTAGTTTACTGCACTAGGTTGTATTATAGTATAATTATTGCAAGTCGTATCGTTTAAAGTAAGATTAGAAATGGATATCTTAAGGATAAAAGAACTCCTGAACAAATTTCGGCAGCGGGAATGCACTGAAGGGGAATTAAAAGGAATATGGGATTTGGTAACGGACGATGCAAAGGAGAAGATCATTAAAGATATATTGCTGGAGGATTTATCAGGGTTCAGTGTAAAGGGATCGGAAAACAAGACTGTGAACTTCGACCGAATATTCAATAAAATTACAGCAACCATTAACCGGCTTGAACATGAAAAGAGGCTGAAACGGCAAGTGATCAACTGGAAGAACCTTACGTTTATGCAACTTGCGCGCATTGCGGCTATCTTTATATTGTTATTTGCCGGTGGGGGCTGTGTATCGTATATCCTCTTAAATGAAAAAGGAAATGATATTATTTCTTATAATGAAGTGAAAGCCCCTTTGGGTGCGCGTTCAGAACTTCTTTTGCCGGATGGGTCACAGGTATGGCTGAACGCAGGAAGTAAACTAAGGTACAATAATGTTTTCAACACGGAGAACAGGACCGTAACACTTGAAGGAGAAGCATATTTTAAAGTAGCCAAGAACAAAAAAATACCATTCCGGGTGAAGACAGGCGATCTGAATATTGTGGCTTTGGGTACTGAATTCAATGTGAAGTCATACGACGACGAAGGTATTATTGAAACCACACTGGTAGAGGGAAGGGTTTCAATCCGGCACAACAGGCAAAAGAACAGCAGATCCCAGATGATCTATCTGAAACCCCGTCAGAAGGCAGTTTATGTGAAGGAATACCAGCGGCTCAGGGTGGAAGATATTAATACCATCAGGAAATCGATTCCCGATGTCCCGGAACCGAAAAGAGGTATTGTGTATGTTGAAGCCGAAGTTGATCCCGTACCGATTATTTCATGGAAAGACGACAGGCTTATTTTCAAAGGTGAAGAACTGAGTAACCTTATCGTAAAACTGGAGCGTAAGTATAATGTAAGCTTTTCATTTGAATCCGAGAACATCAAGCAATTCCGCTTTACCGGTACCCTCGAGGACGAAACGCTTACACAGGTGCTTGACGGAATCAAGCTTTCCGCTCCTATCGATTACATGCTGGAGGGTAAAAAAGTGATGATCTTTGAAAACAAACAGATGATGAAAAAATTCAGCAACCACCTGAAGAAGAAATAAGAAAACAATAAAAAACCAATAAATCTATTAAACCTTTTAAAAGTTTATGCCTATGCGAAAATTGCTATAAAAACAGGGAACAGATATGCTGATCTGTCCCCTGTTGAATACTAAATCAAACATTAATAATACAGGTTGTTAATCAAACACCCGAATCATAAAAATGTCTAACTTTAAAAACCATTCAAATCTATGAAAAATTATCTTTTTTGTATAGATTTCTTGTGTAAAAGAAAGCTAAATAAACTAATCCTGATTATGAAACTAACTACGCTATTCTCGATTGCCTTAACGTTGAATCTTGGCGCATCTGTGTATTCTCAGAATACCAGGTTTAACCTTGATTTAAGCGGTAAGACAGTACGTGAAGTTTTTCAGATCCTTGAACAACAGAGTAAATTCAGGTTTTTCTACAACGACGATTTCAATTACATCGATAACGTGGTTAACCTGGATGTAAAAAATGAAAATGTAGAACAGATCCTTGAAAAACTTTTTGAAACATCCGACATCACATACAAGGTTTTTGATAACAACCTTGTTGTGCTAACGCTGAAACATAGTCTGAAACAATCTGTCGTACAGGGAACGATCGTTGATGCTTTCACAGATGAAGCATTACCGGGCGCCAACGTCCTGGTAAAAGGCACCACACGGGGAGCAACTTCCGATATCAGTGGAAAATTTTCCATAGAAGCAAGTCCCGAGGATGTATTGGTATTCAGCTATGTAGGATATATTAACTCAGAAGTTGCTGTCGGCAACAATACTATTTTTACGATCAGATTATCTCCGGATATTCAAAGCCTCGATGAAATTGTGGTCGTTGGATATGGTACCCAGAGAAGGCTTGAAGTAACCGGTGCAATCTCTTCAATTGATGCCGAAGAAATTACCTCCCTTCCTGTTACCACAGCCGACCAGGCATTGCAGGGCCGCGCTGCCGGTGTGACGGTGGTCAATAATGGCTCACCGGGAACGGCTCCGACAGTAAGGATAAGGGGGCTCAGCACTGTGAACAATATGGACCCGCTTTATGTAATTGACGGCGTTGTTGCTGCCGGTCTTGGTGCTCTGAATCCCAGTGATATTGAATCGATAGAAGTATTGAAGGATGCCTCCACAGCAGCGATTTATGGTTCACAAGGCTCCAATGGTGTGATCATCGTTACCACAAAAAAAGGAGCTTCCGGTAAAGTAAAGATAGATTTTAATTCGTATTGGGGTACGCAATGGAATAACAACAGGTATGATGTACTGAATGTAGCACAATATATTCAATATGCCTCATCTGCTGATGTAACTACAACTCCCCAGGTCATTACCGATCCGCAGTATGACAGCAGGCTTCATGGTGCCGAAACGAACTGGCAGGATGAAATATTCCAGCACGGATTTATGCAAAACTACGATTTGAGCGTTGCAGGTGGTGGTGATAACAGCACCTATAGAATTTCCGGCGGGTATGTTAGCCAGGAGGGCATCATCAGATCCACAGGTTACGAGCGCTATAATTTCAGGGCCAATAGTGATTTTACCCATGGCAGATTAAAAATTGGAGAAAATCTGGCTGTAGCATTTTCAAACCAGAACCCGTTGCCCGACAATGGCGGCCGTTCAGTAATTGAACATGCCATAAAAATGGCCCCCTATTTGCCGGTTTATAATCCGAATAACCTGGGTGGGTACCAGGGTCCGAACTCTCCGGTTGACGGACAGGATGCTGAAAACCCGGTGAGGATCCTTGATTTATTTAAATTTGCAGATAAAACAACCAGTATAATTGGTAATATTTATGGTGAACTTGAAATTCTGGACGGACTGAAATACAGATCGGTAGCCGGATTGGAAGACATCAAACTAGACGACAACCAGTTCTACCCTGCTTATAACGACGATAATCTTGGTTCTACTCATACGAATAGCAATGCGGTAATCAGGAAAAACAGGGCAACCTATACTTCCCTTATTTTTACCAATAGCCTGAATTATACCAAGACTTTAGCTGATAAACATAATATCGAGGCACTGGCTCTAGCAGAATACAGTACGATTGATAACTCGCTTACAAATGCAACAAGCCAGGATCCTATCAGCAGCGAGGTTCAGCAACTGTCGAACACACAGATAAATGTCAGATCACAATCTACTGAATACGCAAGAATCGGATACCTGGGCAGGTTAAATTACAACTACGATCAGAAGTACCTGCTTGCATTTTCATACCGGGCTGATGCATCGTCACGATTTGGTTCCAATAACAGGTGGGGTTATTTCCCTTCAGTAGCTGCAGGCTGGAGAATAAATAAAGAAGCATTCATGGATAATGTTGCCGCAATAAGCAACCTGAAAATAAGAGGTAGCTGGGGTAAGGCCGGTAACGATAAGATCGGTGATTATGCTTATGCCACTACCTTGACTTCCAATATGCATTATGTCATTAATAATGAGGCTGTTACAGGTACAACAGTTTCAGGTGCTGCAAATCCCGATCTGAAATGGGAGGAAACCACGATGACCAATATAGGGCTGGATCTGGGGTTGATGCAAAACCGGTTCACATTGGCTGCCGAATATTACATCAATAAGAGTGACGACCTGTTGATGGCTTTGACAACTTCACCTTCCCTGGGAATATTCTCAGGAGCAAAATCTGCAAATGTAGGTTCTGTTGAAACAAAGGGTTTTGAATTTCAACTTGGATATAACGATTTTGAAGGCGAATTTCAATGGTCGGCAAGCCTGAACCTTGGAACGTTTAAAAATGAAGTGAAATCGTTGGGCGGACTCGAATCGGTTACCCAATCTCAGTTTGAGAACGAACCCATCACCAGGCTGGAAGTTGGAGAACCGCTGTTCTATTTTTACGGATGGCAGTTTGACGGTATATTCCAGAACGATGCCGAAGCCACTGCTTACATGGGAGGCTCACAGGCAGATAATTTTGCAGCCCGCGGAGGAGATTTCAGGATAGCGGATACCGACGGCGATGGTGTGATCACCACAGATGACAAAACAAAAATCGGGAATCCGTTCCCCAAGATGACGCTCGGTCTCAATATTGATGCCTCCTATAAAGGACTTGACCTGAATATTTTCATACAAGGTTCCTACGGAAATGATGTGTACAACACCAACATCTATGACCTCGAAGGTATGCCCAGATTATTCAATTCCGGAGTTGCCGTATTGAACAGGTGGACCCCGACTAATCCTTCGAATACCGTGCCGAGACCGGGAGTTGGTACCAATGTTGAAGTATCCAGTCGTTTTGTTGAGGATGGTGCGTACACCAGGGCAAAAAATATTACCCTGGGTTATACACTGCCTTCAAGCTTGTTTACAAATGTACTGGCCAAAGTAAGGATTTATGTCAGTGCACAAAACCTGATCACTCTTACAAATTATTCGGGTCTTGATCCTGAAGTTGGTGCAAACACAGTTGTTCAGCCGGGAGCTTCTTATATAGGTACACAAAGAGCATATAACAATGGCTACCCGATAAACAATTTCCAGAATGGAATTGATTATGGAACCTATCCGGTACCAAAATCTTTTATAGCAGGCCTACAAATAACATTTTAATTAAAACAACAGAGAATGATGAAAATATTAAAATTTATTTCAATAGCACTTTTCTTTGGTGCATTGGTTCTAACCTTTTCCTGTAATTCGGATAAATTAGAACTGACGAATCCTAATGAACTTGTGCCCGATACGTATTTTAAAACCGCGGCACAGGTACAGTCTGCCGTAAATGCTGCCTATGGCAGTTTACAGACCAGGGGGCTTTATAACCGCCACATCTGGTTCGGATATGACAATATGGGGCACGAAAATTCAGGAAATCCCCAGTTGGAAGCTGACAAACGCCAGTACCTGAATTTTTCATTCACTGCATCTCACGGTCCGATCGGAGCTTTCTGGGAAAGCTGTTTCAGGGGCATCAACAAGGCAAATTTTGTGATCAATAATGAAGACAAAATTGAAGAAATTCCTGATGCTCAGTTGCCGGCTGCTAGAAAAGACAAGTTTATCGGCGAAGCCAAATTTATGCGTGCATTATACTATTTCATGCTTGTAACCAGGTTTGGAGATGTACCTCTGGTACTCGAAGTTCCGGATGATCAGCAGGGATTGCCAAGAGTTGCTGCAGCAGATATCTGGGCTCAGATCGAAAGTGATCTTGCGGGTCCCTCTGGTGCCACTGCTTTATTGCTCGATAAATCAGCAGAAGATCTGGGAAGAGCAACATCAGGCGCTGCATGGGCATTATTAGGCAAAACGTATTTGTTCGAGAAAAAATACCAGGAAGCGCTAACGGCTTTTAGTAATGTGACAGGTTATGCTCTTGAAGCGAACTATTCTAATAATTTCTTGGAAGAGACCGAACATGGTATTGAATCAATTTTTGAGGTAGAGTTCAACGTTGCTGCAGGTAATTCAAACAACTGGGATTCGGACAGAACCGACCAGGGACTGAACGAAGCCTGCTTCAGGGGACAGGAATACGGCTGCTTCGACTGGTATAATGTATTTCCTTCTGTTAACCTGAGAAATGAGTTTGAAGCCGGCGATCCCAGGTATCATTACTGTTTCTATGAAGATGGTGATTTATATGATAACGGAACGCTGACAGCAGCTATTACCCCGCTGGAACAGACGGACGGTTCCACCGTTGTGAGGGTAGGGTGGAGAAAATACCAGAACTATTATAAACAATCCAGTGAATCAGAAGTAGCAGCACAGGCATCCGGTATTAATATGAAAATTATTAGGTATGCCGACGTATTGCTGATGATGGCTGAAGCAGAAGCAAACAGATCAGGCGGTTCACTTGCTACGGCTATTGATTATCTGAACCAGGTAAGGGCTAGGGCTGATGTGAATATGCCGGCGGTTGCTACTCCGGCCACTCTTGCTGATTTTATGGTAGCTCTGGAGCATGAACGTAAAGTGGAACTTTGCGGCGAACAGGTTCGTTTCCCCGATCTCGTGAGATGGGGACGTCTTGCTGCCTTTATGACTGAAGTGTATGATGATCTGCCTTTGCAGGAAAAGAATGAGCTTGTATTTGATGCTGATACACATACATTATGGCCGATACCACAGGGTGAGATCGATGCCAATATTAACATATCAAATGATGATCAGAATCCCGGATATAATTAGGATTTATGTACACTATAAAAAATGGTCCTGTTTTCAGGGCCATTTTTTTTATCCGTAATTCTGATTTATTAACTATTTACAATATATTCGGCCTTCATTTCTTAATCTTACTATGAGATTTTTCTATGCATTTCAAAGTTTAAAAATGATGGTTTTTTTAACTGTTTTGGTTGCACTGCTTATTTTCGATTGCTGTGATTCTGAAAAGAAAAACCGGGACAATTCACTCTTTCACCGGTTGTATTCGGAAAGAACAAACATAACCTTTGAAAATACACTTACCGAATCCGATACCTTTAACTATTTTCTGTATTCCTATCTCTATATGGGTGGGGGCGTCTCTGCCGCTGATTTTAATAACGACGGCCTGACCGATATTTATTTTACCGGAAATATGGAAAGCAACCGGCTTTATATTAACCGGGGTAATCTCAGATTCGAAGATGCTACCAAAACCTCGGGAGCGGGTGGCGATGGCCGGTGGATGCTGGGATCAACTGTATGCGACATCAATAATGATGGTCTGGTTGATATCTATATCAGCGTTTCAGGATTAAAAGGAACCCACGAAAATCTGTTGTTCGTAAACCAGGGGACCAATCCTGATGGCATTCCGGTATTTACCGAAGAAGCCGCTAAATATGGGATCAATGATCCCGGGCTTAGCACCCAAAGTACTTTTTTTGATTACGATAACGACGGGGACCTGGACCTGTATGTGGCAAATTATCCCATTACGCAGTTTAAATCTCCGCCTTTTTTTTATAAGCAGATGATGAGAAGTGCAAAGCTGAGAGATTCTGATCATCTTTACCGGAACAATGGTGATGGTACATTTGCTGATGTTACCCTTGAATCAGGCTTATTGTCTTTCGGATTATCATTAAGTGCGACCATCAGTGACCTGAACGGTGACGGTTTTAAAGATATTTATGTTTCCAACGATTTTACGAGCCCTGATTTCTTTTACCTGAATAACGGCGACGGTACATTTACCAACCGGACCTCCGAAATTACCGGGCAAACCTCCTTCTATGGTATGGGTGCCGATATTGCCGATTATAACAACGACGGGTTACCAGATATCATGCAGATTGATATGGCACCTGAGGACAACAAGAGGGCGAAAGAAAATATGACAAGCATGGATCGCGAGGATTTTGAAGATATGGTAAAGGAAGGATTACACCATCAATACCGGTACAGTACGTTATTTTTGAACAGGGGTACTGTAAAGAATGGATTGCCCTATTTCACGAATGCGGCCTGGATAGCCGGAGTCACATCCACCGACTGGAGCTGGGCAGCTCTGTTTGCAGACTTTGACCTCGACGGATGGAAAGACCTTTATGTTACCAACGGATCACGCAGGGATATCAACAACATTGATTATTTCAATAAAATGGTTGAATCGCGGTATTTTGACAAAGGACTGGAAAGGACAGAAATGTTGGCGCAGGTGAAAAACATGCCCTATAAACCGCTTACAAATTATATATTCAGGAATAATGGCGATCTGACCTTTTCAAAGTACAATAAAAAATGGGGAATCAAAGAAACCAGCTATTCTAATGGTGTTGCGTATGCCGACCTTGATAATGACGGTGATCTTGAGCTCATTGTAAACAATATCGACGAGGAAGCCTTTATTTACAAAAACCTCGCAACTGAGAAACAGTACGGAAATTACCTGAAGGTCGGATTTGAAGGTTCTGAGAAAAATAAAATGGGGATCGGATCTGAAGTGTTTATCTGGCATAACGGGAAAATGCAAATGTCAGAGCTTACCCTGTCGAGGGGTTATGAATCTTCAATGGAACCCCTGTTGTATTTTGGCCTTGGCGGATGCAGGATCATTGATTCGCTCTATGTGTTATGGGGCGACGGAAATATCCAGGTACTGAAAAATGTGAATGCCAATCAGAAGATCACGTTGCATTATTCTGATGCATTACCTCCAGTCAAAAGTCAAGTGTTTCATAAAAAAATGTTCAGGGAAATTACCGATAGCGTCGGATTCAGTTTTGTTCACCGGGAAAATGCTTTTGATGATTACCGGTATCAGGTACTTTTGCCCCATAAAATGTCACGGCTGGGTCCGAAAATTTCTGTCGGCGACGTAAACAATGATAATCAGGATGATTTTTTTATAGGCAACGCTTCACAAAGTAACGGTATGTTATTCATCCAAAATACTGACGGATCTTTTGAAACCAGGGAAGTTCCCTGGGACAGGGACAGGATTTGTGAGGATCAGGGGTCGGCATTCTTTGATGCAGATAACGACGGGGATCTTGATCTTTATGTCGTTAGCGGAGGAAACGAATTTCCTGTAAACTCGAAAAACTATAAAGACAGGCTTTATATTAACGACGGCATTGGAAATTTCATAAAGAACGATGAGGCATTGCCCGATATTTTTGCGAGCGGATCGTGTGTGGTTCCTTTCGATCTTGATAATGATGGCGACCTTGATTTGTTTATCGGGGGAAGACAGGTACCGCGTGAATACCCGTTACCTGCACACAGCTATATCCTTGAGAATAATTCAGGTAAGGGAAAGGTGAGCTTTAAAGAGGTTACATCCCTCATAGCCCCTGAACTGGTTAATGCAGGGATGATAACCGCAGCGATAGCGGCGGATATTAACAACGATCATTGGACTGATCTGGTGATAGCAGGTGAGTGGATGCCTGTTATCTGGTTCAGAAATAACAAGGGGAAGTTTGAACAAAACATTCTGGAAGGCACAAAAGGGTGGTGGTTCAGCCTTGCCGGAGCAGATATCGACAGGGACGGGGATATCGACATGGTGGCAGGGAATCTTGGTCTCAATTTCAGGTATCGGGCTGATGGGAATCATACATTTGATGTTTACGCCCATGATTTCGACAAAAACGGCAGCATGGATATCGTACTGAGTTATTTTCAGTATGGGAAACAATTTCCTTTGAGGGGCAGGGATTGTTTTGTCGAACAGAATCCTGCACTGAGAGTAAAGTTCCCCACATATAAAAGCTTTGCTGAGGCCACGGTTAGCGAGGTGTACTCCGGAAAAATGCTGCGTAAGTCGCTTCATCTTCAGTCCGAGACGTTCGCAAGTTGTTATTTTGAAAATACCGGAAACGGGGAATTCACTATGCATAAACTACCTAATGAGGCCCAGCTATCATCAATCAATGGTATTATTATAGAAGATTTTAACAACGACGGGAATCCTGATATTTTGGTCGCCGGAAACCTGTTTGATGTAGAAATTGTAACGCCCAGAAATGACGGAGGCGTTGGGGTATTTCTGCAAGGCAATGGGAAAGGTGATTTTGAGGCAATGCCTGCCCGGGAGACAGGGTTTTTTGCACCTGAGGATGTAAAAGCCTTATCAGTAATTCACCTCCGCAATGCCGAAGGATCGAAATTCATTTTGGTTGGAAATAATAATGCCAGAGTTCAGGTTTTTGAAACCAATTAAGCAAAATCTAATGCTGACAATCGTTACCAGGGTAAATTTGATACTAATTAACCTTCAGGTTATTTATGGTTCTTTCTAATTTTTATATCCTAAAAATGAAAACACCAAACATTTTTTATTTTGTTGCCTCAGTGTTGGGAATGTTATTTATAAATGCATGCAACGCAGATAAACTGCAATTGATAAATCCGAACGAACTTACGCCTGAAACTTTCTTTAGAGATGAGACCCAGGTTCAGCAGGCGGTTAATGCAGTATACATAAACCTGCAATCGCAGGGTCTTTTCCAGCGTACCATATATTATGCCATGGATAATATGTCGCATGAGCAATATATGAATTGCTGTGCAGAGTTGGATAAGCTGCAATATACGTATTTTACTTTTAATACAACTCAT
The DNA here is from genome assembly GCA_964503885.1 of uncultured Bacteroidales bacterium. Classification (GTDB taxonomy): domain Bacteria; phylum Bacteroidota; class Bacteroidia; order Bacteroidales; family UBA10428; genus CAZDCD01. The sequence goes on along the minus strand of CAZDCD010000001.1, from coordinate 77,458 downwards.
ATTGCCATTGAAAGCTATTGGAAAAGTTGCTATCTGGGCATAAATAAGGCAAATTTTGTTACGGATAATATCGATGCTATAAATCGTATTCCTGATGCACGGTTATCTCCTGTTAGAAAGGATAAATTTATTGGTGAAGCCAGGTATTTAAGAGCACTTTACTATTTTCTGCTTGTGACACGTTTTGGCGATATCCCGCTTATCACCAGGCTTCCAGTCAATGAGACAGGTATTCCTAAAAGCAGTGTTTCAAAGGTATGGGAACAAATAGAAGCCGATCTGACCTATGCAGCCGAAAAGTGTTTATCACGAATTGACGAAGATAAAGGAAGAGCGACTTCAGGGGCAGCATGGGCTTTATTGGGGAAAGCACATTTGTTCCAGGCAAATGCATCAGGCGCTCAGGCCGATTACGAAGCTGCAAAAGAAGCATTGCTAGAAGTATACAATAGCCCGGCTTATTCACTGGAAAGCAGATACCTGAATAATTTTGAGGAAGAAACAGAACATGGTCCGGAATCCATTTTTGAAGTCGAATTTAATGCAGCGTTAAATCATGATGATATGTGGTCTTCCGACGCTGAAGGAATCGGGTATAATGAGTGCACGTTCAGGGGAAGGGAATACGGATTGATGGATTGGTATAATGTTTACCCGTCAGATGATCTGTTGGATGAATTTGAACCGGGAGATCCGAGGTACAGGTATTGCTTCTACTCAACAGGAGATTTGTACAATAACGGCAACGATACCATAAAGGAAATTTGCTGTGAGCAAAGAGCTGGCTGGCGAAAATACCAGAACTACTACAAGCAGGAAAGTGAGTATACGTATTCAGGCATCAATATGAAGGTAATAAGACTGGCAGACGTTATCCTGATGCTGGCAGAAACGGAAAACGAACTTGGAAACATTAATGAGGCAATCGCTTACCTGAACCAGGTGAGAAGAAGAGCAGATGTTCAGATGCCGGAGTATCCTACAGCTGAATATCCGTGCCTTAACCAGGCGGATATCAGAAAGGCTGTCGAACACGAACGTAAAGTCGAACTATGTGGTGAGCAGATTCGCTTCAATGATCTTGTCAGATGGAGACGCCTTGCGGCATTCATGATCGATGAGGCGCTTCCTTCGGCGCCCGAACTTATTCGCTTGTACTCGGAGTTCGACCCGGAAATACACTATTTATGGCCTATCCCGCAGATTGAAATTAATATGAATACAGCGTTGACAGAAGCCGATCAGAATCCGGGCTATTGATTTTTTATTAAGATTTTTTACAATAAATTCGGCGATAGTAACAATTCACTGGTAATTATGAGGGTTTTTATCTGGATAATAGTAGTTGGTCAGCTTTTTTTTTCCTGCACCAGACTTACGAAGGAATCGTTTAAAAAGATTTCCCCTTCGAAGTCAGGAATTGAGTTTCTTAACGAACTGGTAGAGAATGATACCCTGAATTACACAGTTTTTCCCTATATGTACATGGGTGGTGGTGTTTCTGTGGGTGATATCAATAATGACGACCTGCCCGATATCTTTTTCACCGGAAACCTGGTATCTAACAGACTTTACCTCAACAAAGGAGACATGAAATTCGAAGATATCTCTGAGAAAGCGGGCATTGAAGGAAATAATCAGTGGTTTACCGGTTCAACAATGGCCGATGTGAATCATGACGGGTGGCTTGATATATACGTTTGTGTTTCAGCTAAATACCAACCATCTGATAATTTGCTCTTTATAAACAATTGTGACAATACATTTACAGAAAGTGCTGAAAATTACAAAATTAACGATAAGAGTTCCTCAATCCAGGCTACATTTTTTGATTACAACAACGACGGCCTCCTTGATCTGTTTGTGGCCAATTACCCTATTGTACTGGTAAGCATGGGGGCAGTCTTTTACCATAACAAAATGGTCGAAAATAATCCTGAAGAATCGGGACATCTTTATAAAAATAACGGAGACGGTACTTTTACTGATGTAACAGACACAGCGGGAGTTCGAAATTTTGGCATGTCAATCGGAATTGTGGCTATGGACTATAACAACGACGGCTGGAAAGATTTGTATATCTCCAACGATTTTAATGTGCCTGATTATTTTTATCTCAACAATGGCGATGGTACCTTCACTGATGTGTTGAGGGAGGCGACATTTCAGACATCGATCTTTGGTATGGGTTTCGATGCTGCAGATTTCAACAACGATGGCCTGATTGATCTGTTTCAGATCGATATGACTCCCGAGGACCACTTTCGGAGAACCGTTAATGTAATGCCGATGAGCAGGGCAACATTTAATCTGAGCCTTGATCTTGGATTTCACTATCAATACATGCAGAACTCTCTGCAGCTGAACAATGGAATAAACGGGAAAATCCCTGTCTTCAGCAATATCTCACTTTTTTCAGGTGTTGCCTATACCGATTGGAGCTGGGGAGGAATATTTTTAGACCTGGATAATGACGGCAATAAGGATTTATTTGTTGCAAACGGTGTTTTAAAAGACATAAACAACCGGGATATTCTGAGTGATTCGAGAAGCAATATTTATTTCAGGCAGGTAAAAGAATACAGGCCGGAACTTTTCCCAAGCACACCGATTAAGAACTATGTTTTTAAAAATAACGGAGATCTGACATTTACGAATAAAACAGAAAGCTGGGGATTTGATGAACCAACGTTAACAAATGGAATGTCTTTTGGGGACTTTGATAACGACGGCGATCTCGATATCGTGATCAGTAACGTGAATAAGGTCTCCTGTATTTATGAAAATAGAGCAGCAAAAAAAGAAAATCACTACCTGAAAATCAAACCCATCGGGCCGTGTAAAAATGCATTCGGACTGGGAAGTATCGTAACCCTTAAAACCGGTGATGTATTGCAAAAACAGGAATTAACACTCACCAGGGGTTACCAGTCGAGTGTTCCTCCGGTTTTCCATTTTGGACTGGGCCGGCATACCAGTATCGATGACATAACAATTACATGGCCGGACGGGAAGCAGCAGGTTTTAAAAGATATTGCTGCTGACCAGACATTGGAATTAAAGTATAACGATGCCGCTTATGTGCACAAAGTAATAAAGGAGGCAAAAGCAGCATTTATTGATATCACAAAGGTATCCGGAATAACCTTTGTTCATAAGGAAGATAACTTTGACGATTATCTTTTTGAGCCGATGCTCCCTCATAAAAACTCCCGGATGGGACCTGGTTTGTCGGTGGGTGATGTCAACGGTGATGGGTTCGATGATTTTTTTGTCGGGAACGCTGCCAATTCATCCGGAGCAATGTATCTGCAAACTTCAAAAAGCACATTTGTGGAAGTGCCGGGTCCATGGATCGGTGATTCGCTGTTTGAAGATACGGGTGCGTTGTTGTTTGATGCAGATAATGACGGAAGGCTTGATTTATATGTAGTAAGCGGAGGTAATGATAAAAGGGAAAAGTGCGATTATTATAGTGACCGGCTTTACCTGAATTCGGATAGCGGATTTTTTAAAAGCGGACACAGCATACCGGAAAAAATACATCATAGCGGAAAATGTGTGAAAGCTGCTGATTTTGATGCGGACGGTGATCCCGATCTGTTCCTTGGCGGCAGAATTGTACCCGGAGACTACCCAAAGCCTGCACAAAGTTATCTTTTAAGGAACAATGGTAAAAGCGGCAAAGATCTGAAATTTGAGGATGTAACGGGGTCAATAGCTCCCGGATTTGCAGATTTGGGTCTAGTTACAGATGCAGTTTGGAACGACTTCGATAGCGATGGTGATTTGGACATTATTATTGTGGGGGAATGGATGAATATCTGCTTTTTTGAAAATGCATCCGGTACCTTCATCAATAGTACTGAAAAAATGGGATTTGAAAATACTGCAGGATGGTGGCATTGTATTCGGGCAGTTGATTTGGATAAGGACGGTGATACCGATTTTGTCGCCGGTAACCTGGGCATGAATTATAAGTATAAAACAAGCAAAGAAAACCCGGCTAAGATCTACTCTAATGATTTTGATGTTGATGGAAAACAGGATATTGTGCTTAGTTACAGTGAAAACGGGAAGAATTACCCGTTAAGAGGATTTGATGCTTCCAGCAGGCAAATCCCCGGTTTGAAACTTAGATACGAAAGCTATGAGCAATTTGCCCAAGCTACCCTGGAGGAAATATACGGAGAGCAAATGCTTGAAGTATCGTTACACTATACGGCAAATACGTTTGCAAATTATTGGATTGAAAATAAAGGAAGAAAGAAATACGAGATGCACATGCTTCCCAATCGTGCTCAATTATCTTCCATTAATGCTATTGTAGAAACAACCTTTAGGCAGCGGTCAGCACTTATTATTGCCGGTAATTTATATAACTCCGAGGTGGAGACTCCCCGAAACGATGCGGGTATAGGGCTTATCCTGCAGTTTAACCCCAAAGGGGAATTAATAGCTGTTCCATTTTCAGAAAGCTCGCTTTGTATCAAAGGCGAGGTAAACGAAATTGAAAAGGTAACCCTGGCCTCGGGAAAGTCCGCCTGGTTGTTTGCATTGAACAATGACTCATTGAAATTGATTAGTACAAATGAAAACCCTTAATCAGCATACCTTTGGAAGTTGTCCGGCAGGAGCATATGATACCTTGTATTCGGATAATGATCGGAACCGAAATCGGGTTAACATACCTTATAAAATTGTTTTTATACGGTTGAGCCGGCAACCAATTCATTCAGGATAGCAATATTCCGTCGAAAACCTGTGAAATTCTTTAAACTATGCTTTGAAAGTTGGCAAATCATGCTATTTTTGTGACATAATAATAAAACCTGCAAATGAGCCTGATTTTTTTATCGGATCACAAGTCAGGCCTAAAAAATTTCAGATAAAGGAATGATCTATACCGAGGAAAAAAATATTGGGGTTTTAAGCAACGGTTTGCATCTCAGTCCAGGGAAATCAGGTGCTTTTGAAGATCAGCTAAGTAATTGTCATGATCAGCTCGAACATGCGATGTCTATTCTTGACAGACACGTCACGTTAATTGTGTATTTTATCGATGTTCAGAGTAAAGAGGATTATTTTGATCTATCTGCTTCCATCGAAAACCATCACTTTGCAAATTACTCTACACCCTACAGCATAATTGCCCAGGCACCTGTTGATGGCACTAAGGTTAACTTGGAGGTGTATCATTGTGCCCGGGAGGTCACTCCTGAATGCACGCAATTTGAAGGATTCAGGTATTGTACTTTTAAGCACAACAGCAATAAATTCCTTATCGCCGGAGGCCTTCAGCTAAAGACCGGAAGTGGTGATCTGCAAAAACAGAGCATGGAATCTTTCAGGCTGATGAAAGGCATTCTTGATCGTGAAAACATGAATTTTTCACATATTTTCAGGCAATGGAATTATATCGAAGCCATTACCGGAATGTATTCATGCAGCCAGCGTTATCAGGTATTTAATGATGTCAGGTCATTATTTTACAGTGAATCTGATTTTGTACACGGGTATCCTGCAGCCACAGGGATAGGAATGAGTACAGGCGGTGTTATTGTTGATTTTCTTGCATCGGATAAGCCCGGTGCCTGGCCGGTGAAAAACCCCGATCAGATCGACGCGCATAAATATTCGGGCGAAGTGCTTGCTGAAAACAAGCTTACTGACCGGTTTAAGAAAAGCACTCCGAAATTTGAACGTGCAAAAGCCATTACTCAGGATGAGACTGTGCTGGTTTATATTTCAGGCACGGCAGCCATTAAGGGACAACAAAGCCTGGCAAATGATGATGCTTTCCGGCAAACCCTTATCACAGTTGATAATATTGAACAACTGACCAGCATATCGAACATCATTAAACATAATATTCCGGTTACCCGAAATTCAGTTGTTGAACCGGTTGCGTTCCGGATATATGTAAAGAAACTCTCCGACCTGCAAAAAGTGAAGTCTGCTTTTAAATCAAGATTCGGGAAAATGAATAATGTCCTGTACCTTATAGCTGATATATGCAGGCCCGAACTTCTTGTAGAAATTGAGGGTACCTACAGGTACTATTAACAACTCCGGCACTACTCAGGCATTTCAGTTTATTTTTAATGCATACCATGCAACGCGTTTTCATCTTTTTATCATTGCTGTTACCCTGCATTCCTGCTTTCCTCTATGGTCAGGATAAAGCGATCAGGTTTTCGGATGTTACCGGTGAAGCAGGTATCGATTTCAGGTATACATTCGGTGATTTTACTTACGAAAATATCCTCGAAAGCAGCGGGTCAGGAATCACCATATTTGACTATAATAACGATAATCTGTATGACCTGTATATGCTCAATGGTACGTATATTGATGGCATTTCAGATGCTGCGGGTAAAATATTTAAGGACACTCCGAATAGACTATACCGGAATAACGGTAACGGTTCATTTACGGAAGTATCCCGTGCTGCAGGGCTTGATGACAGGCACTGGAGCATGGCTGCCGGTGCAGTTGACTATGACAATGACGGCGATGCGGATATTTATTTGTTGAATTACGGTCCGAATATTTTCTTCCGGAATAACGGAGACGGTACCTTCTCTGATATTACCGACAGGCTGGGACTTCGCGGGCCTGAGAAGTTAAACGGATTTACAAAATGGAGCGTGGGGGTTGCTTTCTGGGATTACAATTCAGACGGTCGTCTTGACGCGATGGTCGGTAACTTTCTTGCATTTGATCCGGCTTATGTTTCACCGGTAACTCCGGGTATGATGCCGCACCCGAGTGAATATAAAGGACAGGCGTCAATGCTCTATGAACAGAAGCCCGACGGCAAATTTACCGACGTTACCAACGCTATGGGATTCTATTACCCCGATTCAAAATGCATGGGGCTCACCGTTTTTGATTATGATGACGATGGCGATCTTGATCTTTTCCAGGGAAATGATCATCAGCTGAATTTTCTTTTCCGGAATGATCATGGAAAATTCACTGAAATGGGAATAGCCAGTGGTATAGCCGCTAACAGCAAGGGAATACCAACCGGCTCGATGCACGGAAGCATAGGCGACATTGACGGAGACGGGAAAATTGACCTGTTGGTGACAGACCTGAGGTATGGCGCACTTTATAGAAATATAGGAAACGGGTTGTATGAAGATATCACTGAATCGAGCGGAGTGGCAGGTCCATTTGCAGGTAAAGGTGAATGGGGAGCTGCCTTGTTTGATTATGACAATGACGGGGATCTCGACATCATTGCTGCCAACGGAACAGCTGAAGAGCTGATCCTGCAGTATCCGTTGCTGCTCGAAAATGATGGCAGGGGACATTTTAAAGATATCGGAAAGGAAATATGCCCGTATTTTTCAGAAAAAAGATCAGGCCGTTGTGTTGCCGTTTGGGATTACGATAATGACGGCGACCTTGATGCAATCATTTCACATATCGACCTGAAAGCTACAGCCACATTACTGAGAAATGACGGAGGAAACAGGAATAACTGGCTTGGCCTGTTGCTGAAGGGCAAAAACGGTCCTTCTTCCTCAATCGGTGCGAAAGTCACGGCTATTTACGGTGGGGAAAAGCATGTCTTCATCAATCAAATGGCAACCAGCTATTTATCTTATAATGATCCACGCCTCCATATCGGCCTGGGTCATTATATTAAAGTAAATACATTGGAAATCCGCTGGTCAGACGGGACAACAGAAATGTTCAGGAATATTCCGGCCAACAGATACCTCA
>CAZDCD010000001.1:0-69621 GCA_964503885.1 uncultured Bacteroidales bacterium | reverse complement strand
AGCATTGGTGCAAATTATAGGGAAGCCGACAGATCCGGAAGCAAAGCAGATCTTATAAATGAGATTGAAATATATGAAGGTGAAGCATCTGAGACAGCGTATAGGTTGTAAATTATTAAAGAATTAAACTGGATTGTTCCATAGAAATTGAATTTAATTTGGCTGAAACAAATGAAATCCTTACTATTTTTACATCAATTGACATAAAATTAAAACTTAATGCGCTCAAGGCACTCTGGGCACTTTAGTTTACTTTTTTCATTTTATTCACTTATGGCCGGTAACTCATTAAACCAACTGCAATGAACGATCAATATGTTGAACGCGTAATCGATCTCACCGATCCGAAAAAAAACAATATTTATAACATGACGCATGCCGAAGCCGTTGACTTGCTGAGATCAGGTGATCTGGAAGCTGTGCGTAAAATCGACGGCCAGTTTTCGCTGGTATCGGTCGACGGAAAAACCATTCGCATGGCCAGATCCATCGGCCGTCCGCTGCGCTATTTTATTGCAAAACGGGCTGAGGGACCAAGTCTTATAATCAGCGAACGTATCGATGCAATATTCGGATACCTGAAAAAAGAAGGCCTTGATGACCAGTTCCACCCATCTTATACCCGAATGGTCCCTGCTCATTACATCACCAGGATCGAACTTCTCGGCTGCCCGGATCCGAATCCGGTTTATGAACGCTTCTTTACCCCTGAACGGAACAAATTGAAGAACTTATCTCCTGAGCAGATAGGAACTTTATATGTGAGAGCATTGTATGAGGAGATCATGAAATGGCTTAAGTTCAGGGCAAAAAAAGGACCAATCGGCGTGACTTTTTCGGCCGGAATAGACAGCGGTTCGGTGTTTCTACTGACCCTGCATGCATTAAAAGAACTCGGTGAAAGCCCTTCTCGCCTTAAAGCATTTACGCTCAGCATCGATGGTGGTGGAGAAGACCTGATTCAGGCTCAGAATTTTCTGGAAACCTTACATCTTGAACTGTTCCTGGAACCAGTGGAAATAAGCTATTCCGGTCTGAACTGGAAAAAGACGGTGAAGATCGTGGAGGATTATAAGCCTCTTGATATTCAGGCAGCTACAATGAATCTTGCACTTCTCAGGGAAATCAGGATGCTCTACCCCGACTGGAAATATATCATTGATGGTGACGGCGGCGATGAAAATTTAAAGGATTATCCGATTGAAGAAAACCCCGAGCTGACCATCCGAAGCGTTCTGAATAACCTGATGCTTTACCACGAAGGATGGGGCGTTGACTCGATCAAGCATTCGCTTACCTATTCGGGGGGGCTGAGCAGAGGATATATGCGTACCTATGCCACGGCTGATCAATTGGGATTTGATGCGTTCAGCCCTTATACGTTGCCAAATGTCATTGAAATATCAGAAGGCATTCCTTTTATCGACCTTACCGGCTGGGACCACGAAAAGCTCTATGAGCTGAAAGGAAAAATCGTGGCAGCCGGTATCAAAGCCATCACCGGCTCAGATATGCCTGTTTTTCCGAAAAGACGTTTTCAGAATGGAGCCCTGCCGGCATATGCATTTACAAGAAATTTTCCCGGAAGAGAACTGGAATACCGGAAAGAGTTTTACTCAATCTATGAATAATTTTTCTGACCTCAGGGTGAATGGCGATTGGATAATATCCCTAAGGGGAGATAAAAACAAGGTTGACCCTGTAAAACCCTATGGTTATCTGGTTGAGAAAGAGAGGACCATTTCGGGAAAGGTTGAAGATACTGCAGTAATTTTTCTGACAAACAGTGAATGTCAGTTCCAATGCCTGATGTGTGATCTCTGGAAGAACACCACAGACGAACCGGTTCCTCCGGGATCCATTCCCGGACAGATACGTTGGGCACTTAACCGGTTGCCTTCCGTAAAACATTTAAAACTCTATAACAGCGGCAGCTTTTTTGATAAAATGGCAATCCCTGAAATAGATTACAAACCTATTGCATCGCTTACGGAAGATTTTGAAACGTTGATTGTCGAAAGTCACCCACGGCTGATAAATCAGGCATGCCTCAGGTTTAAAAGTATGCTTAAGCCTGAACTTCAGGTAGCCATAGGACTTGAAACGATACACCCTGAAGTTTTGCCGCTGCTGAATAAAAAAATGAACCTTGAAGATTTTGAAAAAGCGGTGCATTTTCTCAAAGATCATGGAATTTCCACACGGGCGTTTGTCTTGCTGAAGCCACCTTTCCTCACCGAATCAGAAGGTGTTTACTGGGCGCAACGATCGATAGATTTTGCATTTGAATGTGGTGTGGAATGTTGTGCGGTAATCCCAACCAGACCCGGAAACGGGGCTATGGATTATCTGCTGGGCGAAGGCCGGTTTTCAGTTCCTTCTGTTGATGCACTTGGAGAGGTTCTGGAATACGGGATTCAATCAGGTGCAGGTCGGGTTTTTGCCGATGTATGGGACATTGAAAAATTTTCAGACTGTAAAAAATGCATCGATCAGAAAAAGAACAGGTTAACAGAAATGAACCTGTCTCAGAAAATAGTATCACGGATTTTATGTGAATACTGTGGAAAATAAAGCCTTTTTACCCCGGCAATATTTGGAGAATTGGCATTATTTTACAATATTTGGATGACTAATTGTTGACACCTATCCTGCTATAAATAATGAAAACAAAGAGCTTTTTCAGGATCCTGAAAAGAGGTTATTATTTTTACCCCATACTGTTATTTTTGCTCACAGGCAGCTGCAATTCATGTAAAACTCCTTCACAGAAGGCACAGAAAACAAAACTTCCTCCCGCAAGAGATGAGTTCTATCAGGATATTACGGAACACTCCGGGATTGACTTTGTCCATACAATCGGCGATGACCATCTGAGCAATATTATCGAATCAGTGGGCGGCGGAGCTGCATTTTTAGATTTTGACCAGGACGGATTCATGGATATTTATGTGTGTAACGGAACATACATAAAAGGATTCTCTGAAGGTGAAAAACCTGATATTATGCCTGAAAATCACCTTTACAGGAATAAGCATGACGGTACATTTGAAGATGTTACAAAAAAGGCAGGTGTCGGTCATGCAGGTTACGGAATGGGTGTGACAATAGGCGATTTTAATAATGACGGGTTCCCTGATATCTATATCAGCAATTATGGTCCGAATGTTCTTTTTAAAAACAACGGGAACGGAACATTTACCAATATTTCAGAAAAAGCAGGCCTCGGAGGTAATGCCTGCAGCGTAGGCGCTGTCTGGTTCGATTATGATAATGATGGTTTGCTGGATATCTATGTGGGTAATTATCTTGAGTTCGACCCACAGTACGATTATTATTACGCGCCGGACGGTTTTCCGGGACCAATGGCATATGATGCGCAACCGGATATTTTATACCACAATAATGGAGATGAGACATTTACTGATGTTTCTCAATCCATGGGTGTTTATAATCCCGATGGCAGGGCTATGGGCGTCGGTGCAGCAGACTACGACGATGATGGTTATGTGGACATTTTTGTGGCCAACGACCATATGGATAACTACCTTTACCACAATGATAGCGGAACACATTTTACCGATAAGGGCATCATGTCAGGCGTTGCATTTAATGAGGTAGGAGAAGCAGCCATAAGCATGTCCGTTGATTTTGCCGATTATAACGGCGATGGCTTACTGGATCTTTTTGTTTCGGACGACAGTTATTGTTCACTGTATAAAAATGAAGGCAACGGTGTATATACCGATATGTCAAATCCGGCAGGGATAGCAGTGGCAGCAGGTCAACACGTGGGCTGGTCATCTTCGTTTGTAGATTATGACAACGATGGTGACGTGGATATTTTTAAGGTCAACGGCGAACTCAAGCATTTGTACGGACAGGAAGATCAATTGTTTGAAAATGTTAATGGTGAGACTTTTAAGGATGTGTCTGTTGAACGGAGCAGCTATTTTGAAAAAGAACTGGTAGGCCGCGGCGCTTGTTTCGGCGATTATGACAACGACGGGGATATCGATGCATACATCATAAACCTGAACGGCAGGGGAGTGCTTTTAAGAAACAACAAGGGCAATCAGAACAACTGGATTATGTTATACCTGATGGGTGTTAAAAGCAACAGGGATGGCATAGGAGTAAGAGTTGCAATTACTTCCGGAGGTAGAAGACAAATAGCACAAAAAAGGAGCACAACCGGATATCTTTCCCAAAATGACCCACGATTGCATTTTGGCCTCGGATCAAATAAAACTGTTGAAAAGATAGAGATCAGGTGGCCTTCCGGAATAGTACAGACACTGGAAAATATTGATGCAGATCAAATCCTTACTGTGAAAGAACCATCTCATGAATAAGTATGTAAATAACAGAAAAAGATCCTTGCCTTTCAGGCACATCCTGATTTTTTGTCCTCTGGCTGTATTAGCTTTTTCGTGCAAAGACAAAATATCCGAAGGTTTTATCATTGCAACGGAAATCCGCAATAATGCCGGCATTAACAGTACTGAAGCTTTGAAAGATTCGTTATCTTCACGCATCATTGCTGTTGATCCCGATCATCCGGATAAACGTGTAAACATGCTTACAGCAGATTTTTATTCTGCCCGGTCGCCTGAAATATCTTACGATGGAAAAAAGATGCTTTTTTGTGCACTTAGAAAAAAGGACGATCTGTGGCAGATCTGGGAAATGGAACTTGCCTCGCAGGAAAGCAGCCAGGTAACAGCGTGTGAAGAGAATTGCACTGATCCGGCATATTTGCCCGGCAACAAATGCATTTTCAGCAAACGCCCTGAAAATCATACAAGGAACGCCGAACTGGCTTTATTTGTGTGCAACCTGGATGGTTCTGAAATAAAGCAAATTACTTTTCATCCGCATGCCGATCGTGCATCTGCTGTTCTGAGAGACGGTCGTATTGTAACGATCAGCCTTCAGTTGTATCCTGAACCGGCAGATAAGATCCTCATGGTCATGCGACCGGACGGAACAAAAGCACAATTGTATTATGCCTGCCCCAAAGGTAACACAATTATTAGCCGTCCATGGGAAACGACAGAGGGTATGATATTTTTTACCGAATACGATATCTTAAATGCAAAAGGTAATGTTATCGCGATCAATCAGAACAGGCCGCTCCAAACCAGGCATAATCTGTCTGAAAGCATACCCGGAAGCTTCAGGTATATCTGTCCGAAAAAGAACGGGTTGTGCCTTGTTTCATACAGGAAATCTGACTCGGCAAACTATTCTCTCTACCTGTTTGATCCTGAGAAAAGATCAGTGCGGGAGCAGCTTTTCAGCGAACACGGATACCAAATCACCGAGGCAGTGGAAGTGATGAAAAAGGAACGACCGAGGGACCTGCCGAGCGAGGTTGATGAATCGTTTGATACCGGACTTATTCTTTGTCAGGATATAAATGCTCCTGATATTAATGATACATGCGGCACTGTTCAGAAAAAATCCGGCGCGATTAAACTATCGGGAATAAATGAGTCTTTCGGTGAAGTCGAAGTGGAGAAGGACGGGTCCTTTCAGCTCAGAATGATTGCGGACACACCTTTTCGTATCCAAACACTTGATAATGAAGGTAATATCACATCAGAGCCGACTCCATGGTTATGGATACGACCCAATGAACGGAGAGGGTTTGTAGGATTACATTCCGATATTGAAATGGCTCCTGAAAACAAAATCCCTTTGGCTGTTAAAAAACCTCCTGTACTGGTTCACCGTGATACTTCGTTTGTCAGTTATAAAAAACATATTGTCGAATAGATATGAAAAAAACGTATATACTCTTTTCGATTGTAGGTATTCTGATTATTTCAGGTACTATTGCATGGTTCCCTTTTCACAAATGGGCAAGGGCACATGTAAATTATAAGACGGCTGTTGACGACCACCCGCTGAAATGTACCTCCTGTCATTTATATGAGATCAAGAAAGGGATTATATACAAAATGTTGAACAGGCAGTACGAATCCCCTTTAAACATCGCCGTATCAGCTGATGGCAGCAGGCTTTATGCAGTCGCACAGGAAGGAAATGAGCTTATAGAGGTAGAGGCCGGTTCGCAAAAAATATTGAATAAGATACCTGTCGGAAAGCGTCCCCACAGTGTTGTGCTGAACAGTAAAGGAACGGTTGCTTATGTCAGTAACCAGTGGAGTGATAATATATCTGTGATTGACCTTACCGATGCCAAAGTTTCTGATACATTGCGAACCGGTAACGGGCCTGCAGGTCTTGCAATAAGTGACGACGACCGGTATCTTTATGTGGCGAATTCATTTTCTTCCGATATTTCGGTGATTGACCTGATATCCAAAAATGAGAAAAAAAGGCTGTCTGCAGGAAATAATCCTACGGGAGCTGCTATTTCTCCAGACGGCAGCCTACTTTATGTATCCAGCAGGCGGACCCTCCCGGTACCTTACGGTACACCTCCGATGACCGAACTCACGATTGTGAGCGCAAAAAATCAATACATCAGCGAACGAAAGATTGTTGAGTCAGCCTATATCATGGAGAATGTGGCCTTTACTCCATCGGGTGACTGGGCCATAGCTACACTGATCCGTCCTAAAAACCTTTTACCTTCCGTGCAGGTTGAAAACGGTTGGATGATGACGCACGGGATAGGCATTGTGGAACAGAAAGAAGGAGGAAGGATCATTCAGCTCCTGCTCGATGAGCCGAATGCTTACTATTCCGACCCTTTCGATATTGTAATTACACCAGACGGTAAAAAAGCCTTTGTTTCAAGTGCCGGAGTGAACGTTGTATCTGTGATTGACCTTGATTCGGTAAGAAATCTTATTAACCATACATCTCCGGAAAAGCTGAGGATGTATTCCGACTACCTGGGAATAAGTGCCAGGTATGTCATAGCAAGGATTTCTACCGGTTGGAATCCGAAAGGACTTGCATTGTCTCCTGACGGTAAAAGGTTGTATGTTGCCGAACGGTTGGATGACCGGATTGCTGTGATCAATACCGATAGCCTGAAGATCGTTGATCAGATTGATCTGGGCGGCCCTTCCACCATCACCATGTCGCGCCGCGGCCGCAGGCTATTTAATAACGCAGGCCGAACGTTTGAAAACCAGTATGCATGCTTTACCTGTCATCCCGACGCGCATGAGGACGGACTTGTATACAATATGGCTGCAATGGGACGCAATGTGACCAATGTACAGACATTGAGAGACATAGGCGATACTCCACCCTTCAAATGGAACGGAAAGAACCAGAGCATACACAAACAGGACGGCATGCGCTTTTCAAAATACCTGACCAGAACAGAATGTTTTAACTATGATGACCTAGATGCATTGGTGTGTTATATCAGGACAGGAATAAAAGACATTCCGAACCTTCAGTATAATCCTGACGGAAAACTGACATCTGCCCAGCAACGTGGTAAAGTCATATTTGAACGTACCCATACAAATTTCGGAGATGAGATACCAGAAAACAACCGCTGCATGACCTGTCACCCGCCACCGTATTTTACCAACCTGAAACCAGCTGACGTCGGAACGCTTTCAGAAACAGATGATTCCATATTATTTGATACACCGCAATTAAACAATATCTTTGCTTCTTCACCGTATCTTCATGACGGAAAAGCAGTCACGCTGGAAGAAATATGGACAAGGTACAGTCCGAAAGATAAGCACGGTATAGCCAATGATATGACAAAAGACCAGTTGAATGACCTTGTTGAATATTTAAAATCAATCAGAGATGGAGATTATTATATCAATCATCCTGAGAAAGTTCATGATAATACTACTGAAAATACTTCTTATCATTAAAATATGAAAAAACCAAACCTTCTGATTGCAATAATGCCTGCCCTTTTTCTTGCTTTAATTGCAGGAGCGGGGATTCCCGTGACAGTTCAGGCACAATCCGTTCCTACTTTCGGGAATTGGCACAGCTATACCAAACACGATGGTTTACCCGCAGACAAGGCCTATTGCGTACGTATTGACGGCGACAGGGTTTGGGTCGGTACAAGCGGAGGACTCGCCCTTTTTGAAAACGGGAAATGGAAAACATATACCGTTGTGGACGGACTGGCACATAACTACGTGATCGCTATCGATATAAGTGAACTTACAGGTGACCTGTGGATAGGGACTATGGGAGGCGTCAGTCGATATTCCGGAGGTCAGTTTGAAACATTTACACAATTTAACTGCGGACTGGCTAATGATGTTATTTATTCCATCATCTGTGACGGAAAAGATGTGTGGGTTGCTACCGGAGGGGGCGCAGGCCATTATGATACCTATACAAAATCGTGGGAGATCTTTACAGAAAGAAATGCCCCGATGCACGAACCATGGACCTATGGCGTTTGTGCCAGCGATGAAAAAATTTTCATTGCTGCATGGGGCGGGGGAGTGATTGAACGGAACAAGAAAACAGGACAGTTCAGGGATTATGTCGATCCCGACGGTGAGATGGAGATTGATCTTTTTCCCGATGACGGCATAGTTCACGATATTACTACCGCAGTCTCCTATGCCGATGATATCCTGTGGGTTGCAACCTATTTTGGATTGAGCCGGTACGATGGGGTGCACTGGAAAGGATACTTTGACCATGACAGCGGGCTGGCAAGTAACTTTATAAATTTTCTGAGAGCAAGCGGACCGGTGGTTTATCTGTGTACGGATAAAGGACTTAGTACCTTCGACGGTAAAAGCTGGGTCACCTATAAAAAAGATGAAATCGGTGAATCAGGAAAAATCATTTACCGTACAGGTGACGACATTAAAGAGATCAACACACCAACAGCCATATCCCATAATTTTATTATCGGCGTGGATGTTCAGGGCGACGATATATGGGTGGCTACCTCGCATGGTGTTTCCCATGGCACGATATTGCCAAAATAAAGCATTCATTCAACCAAATACTACACAGTATGAAAACAAAACAATTGGTTTTATCCTTCTTTTGCATAGCGGTATGTTTGATATTGACAGATATCTACGGTCAGGAAAAAAAGCAGAACTATGGAAGAACACCCGATGAAATGCTGCCGTTCGGTCATTTTCAGAAAGCCTATCTAAACTTTTTTGATACTCCACAGGAGTTTTTGGGAGCCGGGCGTGAGAAAAAAGCCCCTACTGATCTTAAGTCAGTAAAAATAGGATTTCTCGGACCTCTGGAAGGTTCTGTGATAACACCCCTGGGCATACAGATGCTTCACGGGGCTATGCTGGCCATTGAGGAGGCGAATAGGAAGGGAGGGTATCATGGCTTACCTTTTGAACTTCTGGAGCATAATGATGTGGGTTTGTGGGGGGCTGCCGCAAACGAAGTGGTTAAAATTAATGACGAAGGAGCCTGGGCATTTCTGGGTACTATTGATGATATTAATTCGCATGTGGCACTAAGAGTGGCATTAAAACTCGAGATTCCCATGATAAATTCGGGTGACCCGGATCCGACATTCACAGAAACCCGGATACCATGGATGATACGTGTAATAAGCGATGACAGGCAGAGTTCCTATGCGCTGGTAAATTATATTTATGAGCAAAAGGGACTTAAGCGTATTGCAGTAATCCGTGCCGATAACCGCTACGGACGTGTCGGGACTATGGAATTCAAAGATGCCGCTGTTAGAGTTGGACACCCTATTATTCTGGAAGTCAGATTTGATGACGGCGATTCCGATTTCAGCGTGCAGCTTGAGAGGATAAAAAAGCTTAAACCTGATGCGATATTGATATGGGGAAATGCAAGAGAATCGGCCCTCATCCTCAACCAGATACGTGATATGGGCATGGAACAGCCTGTGTTTGCAAGCGATCGTTCAGTATCACCTGAATTTCTGAAGATTGCCGGTAAGAATGCAGAAGGTATTGTGACCACCTGTCAGTATAATCCTGATGCGGATAATCCTAAACTCAAGGCATTTAAAAGCAATTATAAAAAACGGTTCAACCAGGAGCCTGACGTATTTGCGGCACACGCATACGACGCGATGAATATAACTATCGATGCCATTCAAAGAGCAGGACTCAACAAGGCACTTATCAGGGACCTGTTAACCGACATGAAAACATACCAGGGATATGAGGGCATAACCGGTAAAATCATATTTGACGCTTCCTGGAATGATATTGGAAAGATCTGGCAGGCCCGGGTTAAAAATGGTAAATTTGAGTTTTTCCCGACTGCCTTCAGGTAGAAAATCGGTTAAGGTTTGGTGCTCCTTTATGTAAAAAAACCATGCCAGACAGCATACAAGCCGGTTTAAAAACTTTTACGATTTACCCCCAAAGCCTCACCATGTTTTTTAGATTGATCATAATCTGCGGTGTGTTTTTGTTCTTTGGCTGCAGCAACAGGACATCAGAAAATAACACTGAATCCGATAGTATACATAGTGTTTCATCTGCTAAGCCGGTTCATTCATTAAATAAAAAGTTTAAAACAGATAGCACAGACGTCATGGGGAGAATTTCCGGTGAGCGCCCTGTACCCAGATCTTCATCTGTGGTCATTGGTTTGGTCATTTCTTCCGGACGACCGGATGATGAGCTTTCCCTGGCGGCATACCAGGGTGCCGGGCTTGCCATAGAACAGGCAAATGCGGCTGCGGGTTCTTCTGACAAACGACTATTTCAGCTAATTGTAAAAGCATGTGATGGTCCGTGGGGTATGGCCTCAAAGGAGGCAGTGAGCCTCATTACGAATGGTAATGCAGTGGCAATCCTGGGTTCGCTTGACGGGCGAAATGCACACCTGATTGAACAGGTGGCTGCAAAAACTAAGGTTGCAATGCTATCAGCCAGGGCTACCGACCCAACATTAGCAAAGGCTTTTGTACCCTGGTACTTCAGGTGTGTGCCTGACGATGACCAGCAGGCTGAACTACTGGCTGACGAAATACAGAATAATAGAAAACCCGGCAGGCTTGTTATCATATCTGACGATGGTTATGATGCGAAGGTTTCATCAGAATGCTTCATAAAACGGTTGAAATCCATGAAAGCACCGATGCCATTGCAGTTTTTTTACAACAAATTGAATCCTGATTTTAACAGCCTGCTCGATGAAATCCACGAATTGCATGCAAATGCTTGTGTATTTTTTGGTGAATCCGCTGATATTGTCGCTCTGCTAAAAGAAATGAACCTCAGGAAAATGAAGATGAATATGTTCGGATCCTGGTGGGTAGTTGGTGAGAACAATACACTAAAAGATAACTTGTACTATTTAAACGGATTGGTGATGGTTTCATCCGGTCACTGGTTTACAAAAAAAGGGGAGCTGTTCCGGAGAGATTTTCAGCACTTGTATGGGTATCAGCCCGGACCTGTCGCTGCTTATGCATACGACGGAATGAATTTGATCATAGAGGCTATTCGAAAATCCGGGACCGACCGGGAAGCCATTATCAATACCCTGAATACAATAAAATTCGATGGTGTCACAGGCAATATTCAGTTCGATGAGCAGGGCAACCGCAGAGAAATACCCGGATTAATGGAAATAAAGGATGGCACTCCGGTAAACATGATACGTTAATTAAGTGCAGTTGGTACACCGCACTTTGTAAAGATTTTAATAATATTGTAGCTGGTGATTTTTCAGTGGTGTATATTTGGTATTGCAGGAGAATTTCTCCTTTTTAGAAAACAGAGCACTTTGCTTGTATCTCTTGTAAATGATCATCTCAAAAAAAATTCAATTCACTGAAGAGTCCGTTTTGTCTTTTAAGCCATTCAACATGTGGTAATAGATTAAATACGTACCGGTAATGAGACTTCTGAATATCTGCATTCTAATGATGGTTCTTGCGTTTGTTATTGGCGGGTGTAGGAACCGTGAAGAAAAAAACAGGCAAAAATCAACCGAACTGATCACAGCCAGAACTCTTGGCCTGGCATATCTCGAAGAGAACAAGCTCGAAGAGGCCGAAAAGGAATTTCTCAGGTTCATTGATCTGGCCCCAAAAGAAAAGCTGGGTTATGCAAACCTGGGACTTGTTTACCTGCGTATGGGCAAATATGATGAAGCGGAAAAAATCTTGAAAAAAGCCATCAGGATCGATCCGAAAGATCCTGACGTAAGGCTTATACTGGCACAGGTATATGAAATGGATAACAGGAAAGACCTTTCAATTTCAACGCTTAAGGAAAGCCTTAAATTTGCCCCTGACCATGTCAAATCACTCTATACCCTTTCCGAGTTGGTTTCCAATATGCCTGATTCAGTTTCCGTTAATTACAGGAAAGATTGCCTGCGCAAGGTTATAATGAACGTTCCGGATAATATCGTTCCGCGTCTCGACCTGATCGAAATATATATTCGGCATGGAAACACAGACCCCGCCCTCGAACAGATGGAAGATATTGCCAGAATATTCCCTGAATTTCCAAGAGAAGCCATCGAATATTACAATACTGCAGTACGCTTTCTGCAAGCCGGAAAAACAGCAGAAGCGGTGACGCCGTTTATTATTTTCAGTAATTATTTAAAGGTCACACCACCATACCAGGCAGGTATAACAGACCTTAAAGGACCCGGAGGTTCTCTGATCGGATTTCCGGTAATTACCTTTGATCAGCAGTTGAATACAGGAACAACTGAAACGGGATCAATACTCAATGCCATGAAATTTACAGATGTTACCCTGTCTGCCGGTTTGAATTTACCGGTTTCAACCGGCATAAACGCTGGTGCTGCAGCAGGATTGACAAATGTAGCTGAATCGGATTTCGATGGTGACGGAGACATCGATATTTACGTGGGAAATTATGATCCCGGTGCATCGGAATATAAACATTACCTGTTCAGAAGCGATATGGGCAAATTTACGGATGTGGCCGGAGAATCAGGCTTAAGACATTCCGGTGCAGAATATTTTGCAAAATTCGATGATTATGATAACGACGGTTTCTTTGATCTTTTTGTATTGACAGACGGCAAGAACATTTTGTACAGGAATACAGGGAAAGGATCGTTTACAGATGTTTCCGACAGGACAAATGTCGGCGAGGATATCCGCGGCAATAAATCACTTTTTTTTGATGCTGACCACGACGGAGATCTCGATCTGTATGTAGTCAGACCCGGTGTAAACTATCTGTACCGGAACAACGCAAATGAGAGCTTTACGGAACAGGCGGCAGCAATGAATCTGGCCGGCAGCGATGTGAACAGTCGTGATGCAGCTTTTGGTGATTTTGATGAGGATGGCGATCTCGACCTGTTTGTGGTCAATGAAAATGCAGGCAATATTCTGTTTTCAAACCAGCGACAGGGTATTTTTAAAGATATTTCTGATAGCAGTGGCCTGGACAGGTACCTGAATTCAGGTGCGGTAGCCGTCGGCGATTATAATAACGACGGGTTTCTTGATCTGTTCATCACCTCATTGAAAGGAGGAAATCACAGGTTATACCTGAATTCGGGTCATGGAAAGTTTACCAAGGATGCCAGATCAGATGAGATATTTGCCCCGTTGCGGAATGTTACCGGCTTCGATGCAACGTTTCTGGATATTGACAATGACGGGAGTCTTGATCTCCTGGTTGCAGGTGAATCAACAGAAAAAGAAGGGAGAGGCGTATTTCTGTTTCACAATAACGGTAAAGATAATTTCGATGATGTGAGCGGTCTGTTGCCGGAAGATCTGAAATCAGGCAGGCAAATCGTAACATTCGACTATAATTCAGACGGGGACATGGATGTTGTTATTGCCGGGGTAAACGGTGGGATAAAGCTTCTCAGGAACGACGGCGGTAACATGAATCATTTTGTGAAAATAACCCTGAAAGGATTGAGGACAGGAAGTGCAAAAAATAACTATTACGGAATTGGCGCAAAAGTGGAGGTGCGCTCGGGTGATTTATACCAAAGTAAGGTGGTGACAGATCCGAATATGATTTTTGGACTGGGAACCAGGCAAAAATCTGATGTGATACGGATCACATGGACTAACGGAGTACCACAGAACATATTTTTTCCGGGGACGGATCAATCGATCATCGAGGCCCAGGTACTGAAGGGTTCATGTCCGTTCCTTTATGCATGGAACGGGGCGAGGTATGAATTTGTAAAGGACATTCTCTGGAGAAGTGCTTTGGGAATGCCCCTGGGAATTATGGGTGAAACCCATACATACGGCTTTGCCAATGCATCAGATGATTATATCGGAATTCAGGCCGACCAGTTAATGCTGAAAGAAGGAAGGTATTCCATAATGGTGACTGCAGAACTGTGGGAGACGATCTATTTGGATAAACTGAGATTGATTGCTGTCGATCATCCCGATTCGGTTGATGTTTACGCAGATGAAAAATTTTCGCCTCCGCCATTTCCGGAGTACCGGGTTTTTCCTGTCGTGGAAAAACACTTCCCTGTATCAGCAACAGATGGACGGGGGAATGACTTGCTACCTTATATCGTCCGGAAAGATGATAAATATATTTCGAACTTTATGCCCGGCAAATACCAGGGTATTACCCAAATAAGTGACCTGATTCTCGATCCGGGAACCATCGGGTCAGATAAGAACCTGTACCTTTTCATGAACGGATGGGTATTCCCGACCGATGCGAGCATTAATGCAGCATTATCACAAAACGAGAATCTTGAAGTATTGTCTCCTGTTCTGCAGGTGATCAATAAGAAAGGCGAATGGGAAACTGTAATTAACAACCTGGGATTTCCGATGGGAAAAGATAAGACCATGGTGATAAACCTTGACGGAATATTTCCCTCGGGCGATACACGAATACGTATCCGGACGAATATGCAGATCTACTGGGATCAGATCTTTTTTGCTTCCTGTGATTTTAAAGTTCCCGTTCGCTCATCGGAAATGACTGCTGAAAAAGCAGACCTGCATTACAGGGGATTTTCGAAAAGCTTCAGAAAAGGGGGCAGGTATGGGCCCCACTGGTTCAACTATGCGAAATGTACAGAAGAATCAAGGTGGAGAGATCTGACGGGAAATTATACAAGGTATGGCGATGTGCTATTCCTTTTAAGCAAGGCAGATGATATGTATGTTATCATGAACTCGGGTGATGAAATTGCAGTTGATTTCAGCGCCGGTGAATTACCGGAATTAAAGAAAGGTTGGACAAGGGATTTTATGATCCGGAATGTGGGATGGGTTAAAGACGGTGATTTAAACACCGCCACCGGCAATAGAGTGGAACCACTCCCATTTAACGGAATGAGTCGTTACCCCTATGACGGTAGTGAAGCATATCCGGCTGATGCTGCCCACAAGGAATACCTCAGAAAATACAACACCAGAAAGGTCTCAACCAGGGCTTTTACAAATGCATTAAAAAATTGAAGAAGGTTTACTAAGTCCTGATGAATATTTTAATTGAAGTGGAAATGTGATCACAATTCCGTGTCATGGATTGTCTTTGCCCGGAATAATCACAGCAGTTTAAGCAAATAGTCGTCAACTAAACAAATATTGTTCAAGGCTTTCAGTCTTAGCCTGACAGCTATAAGTTGAAGCATGAGAATGGTTTGGATGGTGCTTCTGCCATTTGCCTAAAAAACCACTATGATACGGCCGTAGCATCTTTATATTTCTTCTGCATCTCGATTACAGAGTTGTGAAAATCAGGAAAAGTTTTCCACAACTCTTTATCGCATGTTTCCAGATCATCACATTCTATGCAGCAGTCATAGCCCTTATCTATAGCACAGCTGCGTACCGTGCATTTCTCAAGGACTATTCCATGCGGCTTCTCGTTGTTCTTGCATTTGTAGCAGATTACCTGATCAGAATCGAAATCAATGCCGTATTTTTTTTGCAGCCCCCACAATTCATAAGCCTCCTGTTTCTTTGCTGTGTCGTTTTCAATGGTGGCGATGTACATCCTGCAATCGGCCGGACAGGTATAACCGCAGTAATTGAGCTTTTTCGGATCGGGGACAACATCCCGCAAAATACGGCCAAATGAGTTAAGATGCGGGCACATCATCAGAGCGCCGCAGCCGAGGCTTAGCCTGGAACCTTTCTGGATGAATTCGCGTCGCGAATGTTCTTTTTTCATGGTTTGTGGATTATAAGGGGTAACTAATTGCCTAGTAATTTACAGAATTTAAATTCTGGTTTTTTATATTTCTCTGAAATGTATTTCGAACCTTCAATAATATGATCATCGCTTATTTCATTCTCTGTTTTTTGATTACAGATTTCACCGGGTTTATGATCCGTCTCAGAAGGCTTTTATCATCGGTAATGATCTCAGCCATTCCGGGCATTTCCTGCCTGAACTCGATCTTAGTCCCGTAGTTGGTAACCAGTCCTTTATTAAGAACTACTTCAACCGTATAAAAATTCATATTCGAAACCTGTGAGATTGAAGAAATTTCTCCACGCACCATGCCATATTCCATAAACGGGTAGTTGGCAAATTTTATGTTCACCTTCTGTCCCTTCTTCACTTTTCCTGCGCCCTCAACCGGAAGATTAATTTTTCCAAGGATCTCACCAGGTCTTTCCGGAATTATTGTAAATACATTTTCACCTTCCGTGACTTGCTGATTTTCATTCCAGAATTTAGTAAAACTAATGGTTCCGTCGACCGGAGAAATCAGCAGGTATTTCTGTTTCCAAATTTCAGTTTCGGCCTTAAGGCGGTCATATGTTTCATTTAGCTGACTTAATTTTTGTTCTTTCTCTTTATTGTACTCCAGCTCCAGATCGAGGATCTGTTGACTAAGCTTCGAAACCTGGATTTTTGCTGAGGCCAGGCTGGTTTGGGTCTCCTTTAATGAAAAAGCCTTTTGCAGCATACCGCTTTCCGACTTCTCAAAATCAGAGCGGGAGATCACGTCCTGAACAAACAACAGTGAATCACGCTTAAACTGTCTTGAAGCCAGTTCATAATCCCTTTCCTGTACTTTCGATTGCTCTTCGAGCCGTAAATAATATGTGTCGTATTTTTTTAGCTCCTGCTTTACCGCCTCAGTTTTTTTCCGAAAATAATCAAGAGAAAGAAAACTTGAATAATCGCGGTATTCCTTTAAGAAACCGGCGAAATACGATTGCATTTCTCCCAGTTCAAGAATACTGTCAGAGGCGCTGATATTTCCTGTTTCCAGATCATCCATCATATTTTTCGATATAGCCTGTGCTTCAAGAACATGTTTGTAATTGGCAGCAGTTTCAAGCAGGGCGATAAGGTCTCCTTTTTTTACCGGCTGGTTATCCTTTACAAACAGCTTATCGATCTTGCCGCTCACCTTTGCTACAAGATTGACCGGCGGGTTTTGCGTAGTGAGTATTATGGTCGAATAGAGGATATCGGGGTACCTGAACAGCGCACTCCCGGCAATCAGAATGATAATGGTCAGGGCTATAACCGTTGTTCCCCACCGGATGATCCATCTGGGTATCTGTCCGAGTAGCTCCTGCACTTCATTGCTGCGTATTTCAATGCTAACCGGATCTTTATCAATTGTATCGTGTGTCATCTGCAATCAAATACATATTCTTACATTCCGAGTTCAAGCTGGTTTTTAATCAGGTTGTAATAAGCTCCTTTATTGGCAATGAGCTGATTGTGCATACCCTGTTCTATGATCAAACCCTTTTCAAGTACTGCAATATGATCGGCATTTTTAACCGTGCTGAGACGATGTGCCACGATCACTGCTGTCCTGTTTTTAAAGAATTCATTGAGGTTTTCCATGATCACTTTTTCGTTGTTGGCATCGAGTGCATTTGTAGCCTCGTCCAAAAACAGGAATTCGGGTTGCTTGTATATTGCCCTGGCGATTAAAATGCGCTGCTTCTGGCCCTCGCTGAGTTGAATGCCTTCCTGGCCAATTTTTGTGTTGTATCCGAGGGGCAGTGACTCTGCAAAGTCCTGGATGTTCGACATCTTCACGGCATAAAGCAGTCTTGATTTATCCACCTGCTCATCAGAAACGGCAATATTTCGGGCAATACTGTCTGAAAAAATAAATCCGTCCTGCATTACCACACCGCAGCGCTGCCTTAACATACGATGACTGAAATTCTTCAGGTTCAGGTTACCTATTTTAATGCTGCCGTTTGCCGGTTCGTAAAATCCAAGCAGAAGCTTGATCAGGGTAGTTTTTCCGCTGCCACTGGCACCTACTATGGCCGTGACCTTATTCCGGGGTATAGTCATGTTAATATTGCTGAGCACCAGTGGAGAATTGGGGCCTTCATACCGGAAATTGAGATCAGATACTGTTATGGTATGGCTTTCAGGCAGTTCAGTCACAAAAACCGAATCCGTTGGTTCTTCGTCGGGTTTATTGTGAATTTCTGCAAGCCGTTCGAGACTAATCTTTGCATCCTGTGTGGTGTGAAAAAAAGTTATCATCTGGTCAATAGGCGTGTTCAACTGCCCGAGGATAAAAGATATGGCCATCATAGCGCCAATGGTTAGATTGCCTGACATAACCAGGTGCGCAGCTATAAAAAGGATCAGGATATTTTTTGTCTCGTTAAAGAACAATGCTCCCATCTGCTGATACTGGTTTAACGACAAGCTTTTAATGTTTATTCTGAACAGCGAAGCCTGAATATTCTCCCATTCCCAGCGTTTCTGTTTTTCACAATTGTTGAGTTTTATTTCCTGTATCCCGTTAATTAGCTGAATGATATTGCTCTGGTTCGACGAGAGTTGCGTGAATCGCTTGTTATCGAGATCCCGGCGCTTTTTCATGAAAAGCAGTACCCATAGTACATATAATGCACTTCCGGCAACAAATAGCAGAAAAATAAGAGGACTGAAAATAACAAGGACTATGCCGAGCACAACAATGCTGATGACGGCAAAGAAAAGGTTCAGCATTGTTCCGGTAAGGAACAGTTCAATTCTTTTATGATCATAAATCCGCTGTATGAGATCGCCTACAAATTTCGTATCAAAGAACTTAACCGGTAGTTTCATCAGTTTGATCAGAAAATCCGAGATCAGAAAAATATTTACACGTGTTCCGAGGTGCAGCAAAATCCAGTTCCGGATAAAATCAACCCCCATACGGCTGACAATAATGACAAACCATGCGATGAGCACGAGATTTACAAATGCGATATCGCGCAGAATTATACCCTTATCAACCAGAGCCTGAAAGAAGAACGGGAAAAGGATCTGCAGTATGCTGCTGAGCACAATGCCGGCAAAAAGCTGAATGATGAGCCTGTGGTAAGGTTTCAGGTAAGAAAAAAGAAACGGGAAATTTGCTTTATTAATGGATTCGTCTTCCTGCCGGTAGAAATCAGGAGTAGGTTCAAGGAGCAGGCAGAGACCTTTTTCTTCGCCGTCTTTAACAGTACTTACCCATCCTTTCTTAAATTCATCCGATGAAAGGCTGGTCAGTCCGTTGGCAGGATCGGCAATGGATACGGTATTTTTTCTAATCCTGTAAACCACTACAAAATGGTTCTGCTGCCAGTGTACAATGCATGGGAGTGGTACATCATTTGTTAGCTGGTCATAAGTAATCCTGGCACCTATCGAATGCATTCCGATGGATTCGGCAGCATCACTGATCCCGAGCATGGATACCCCTTCACGGGAAATGAAGCTTCGTTCACGCAGGAAATTCAGGGAATAATTTTTGCCATAAAATTTGGCGATCATTCTTAAACAACTTGGCCCGCAATCCATTGCATCGAGCTGTTTATAGAACGGAAATTTCGACATGGGCAGGAATACTGTATTGGTTTCAAATGCAAATTACATAAAATCAACACAATTTCATTCAATTCATAAAAAAATATATCAACGGGATATTGCCAGATACTTCTGGTAACCCGTTTTTCAAAGAATTTCATGGGCATGTAATGTACAATTTGGTATGATTATGGTTAATTTTGCGGATGGTCAAGATGAATACCATGAACAAAGGTGAAAAGACAGAAAGGGTTGATCTGCTTACCCTAGTGAGAAAAGAAGAATTGTTTTATTACCCGAATGAAGAATCGTTATTTACGGGGTATTATTACTGGTGTTATGAAAACGAGTTTGTTGCCGAGGAAGGGTATATTAAAAACGGAAAATACCACGGCAAGATCAAGATATACAGCGAAGAGGGCATGCTGCTGGTGAAAAGTAACTACCGCAACGGTAAAAAATATGGGTTCACACAAACATTTTACGGTAATGGGAGCATCAAGGCAGAATTTACCCTATTGAACGAGAAAAGAGAAGGGCGCATGAGAGTGTGGTACGAGAATGGGCGAAAAAAATACGAGACATTCTTTAAGAACGACAAGCTTAACGGCAAACAAACAAAATATTTCGAGAACGGCAGGAAAAATGTGGAAGTGGAGTACAAAGAGAATATGGAACACGGCGCTAAATCGATATGGAAAGAGAATGGACAGCTTTTGTTTCAGGGAGAATTTAAGGACGGAGAACTTTGCTGAGAAGCAGACTTTCCGGTTTTATCAGGTCTTATCACTCCTGAATTGCTGACAAATAAATAAACAGGCTTGCGAGGCGACGAAAAGGATTGCTTTTTCTTTCTGGCAATGGCTGCGCTTAAAGCATGGTCATTTTTCGAGATACATCCGCTGCAACATCCGCAGGCCGAATTATCCTGTCTGATCTTACCCGGAAGGACGACCTTGTATATACTGAATAAAGCATAACTTGTTGCTATTCCAATTGATGCGTATGTAAAAAGATCCTGTATCATGCTGTAAGAATATATGTTAATTAAAGAAAAAGCTACCGGTTTGAAAGACAATTAAAGACACAAGCCATGCAAGCCCTGTGGAATAGAATACCGTAAAAAGCGCCCATTTCCATGAGCCCGATTCTCTGTTGACGGCGGCCACCACTGCAATACACGGAAAATAAATAAGGACGAACAGCAATAGCGATAATGCAACCAACGGTGTGTATACATGCTGTCCGGTCTTCCTACCCGATAGATACCGTGAATTTTTCAATTTGTCCGAGAGCGTTTCATCGTTGTTGGTTGACGGGTCATCCACATGGTACATAACCCCCATTGTGCTTACGACCACCTCTTTGGCCGCAATTCCCGATAAAAGGCTGACTCCGATTTTCCAGTCAAATCCGAGAGGTCTGATTGCAGGTTCGATAAACCTTCCAAGTCTTCCGATGTAGGAATTTTCCTGGTGTTCAGCCCTGGTTATCTGTTTCTGCTTGTGGGTCTTCAGGTTCTTTTCAGTTAGCAAACCCTGGCCGCTGATACCGGAATTGTATCGGACAATATTTTCGGATTCCCCGGCAGCAGTAATAGAATTTGTTTCGTTATGACCGGTTTGCGGACTATTTCTCGGAAAATAACCAAGAGCCCAGATGATCACCGAAGCAACAAGGATCACTCCCCCCATCTTTTGCAGATATTGAAACCCTTTTCCCCACATATGCCTGACGATTGACCTTAGTGTAGGTATCCGGTAAGGGGGAAGCTCCATAACAAATGGCTGCTCATCAGATGTGAAGAAAAACTTTTTAAGCAGCAATGCAGCGATAATTGCCATAGCTATTCCCAATATATATATGAAAAACAGCAATGTTGTTTTATGGTCCGGGAAAAAAGCACCTATTATCAATATGTAAACAGGTAACCTTGCGCTGCATGACATAAACGGGGTAATAAGCATTGTAAGCAACCTGTTATTCCTGTTTTCGATGGTACGGGTGGCCATGATGGCCGGAACATTACATCCGAAACCCATGATCAACGGAATGAATGATTTGCCATGAAGTCCGATCTTATGCATGACTTTATCCATGATAAATGCTACCCTGGCCATATAACCCGTATCTTCCATTACCGAGATAAAAAAGAACAGGATAAGTATGTTGGGCAGGAACACAACCACACCTCCCACACCTCCTATTATCCCATCAGCCAGAAGATCTTTAAAAGAGCCTTCGGCCATAAACCGGTTAATCAAAGCACCCAGTTTAAGTATACCTGCATCGAGCCAGTCCATCGGGTACTGACCGAAACGGAACGTAGCCGTGAACATGATCCACATAAAAAGAAAAAATATCGGGAAGCCCCAAAGTTTATGCGTCAGAAAACTGTCCAGAACTGCAGATACCTCTCTTTTTGTAACCTTATTTGGGGAATATGTTTCTCTTAATGCACCTGAAATAAACCCGTATTTGGCATCTGTTATGATTGTCTCACTGTCGGAATTGTATTCCTGTTCCAGGCGTTCGATCTCACCTTCAGTGACCTTAAGAATAGTATGATAATTCGACTTTTTGGCCAAAAAGTCTTGAATATGCTTGTCTCTTTCAAGGAGCTTAATGGCAAGGAACCGGGTAGAAATTTTATCTGCCAGGGTATATTTGGTTTCGAATTTCAGCTTTTCCTGTATACGCAGTATCGACTCTTCGATCTCAGTTCCGTAATTAATGTGGGTATGGCGGATGGAAGGATCATTGTCATTATATACATCTATAATTTTTTCAAAAAGTTCCCTAACCCCTTTACCTTTTGAACCTATGGTGGGGACAAATGGGATCCCTATCATGGCTCCCAGCATATGATGGTCAAATTCATCATTTCTCTTTTGCAGGTCGTCATACATATTTAATGCTACGATCACTTCTACATCGAGGTCGATTAGTTGTGTGGTAAGGTAAAGATTGCGTTCGAGGTTTGCGGCATCGACAATATTGATCACCACATCAGGAACAAAATTGATGATGTAATCCCGCACATAGATCTCTTCAGGTGAATATGCCGATAACGAATATGTTCCGGGTAGGTCAGTAATATTGAACACATACCCTTGATGCCGGAAGGTAGCAGTTTTTATATCTACAGTAACCCCACTATAATTGCCAACTCTTTCCCGGGAATTGGATGCATGATTGAAAATGGTGGTTTTTCCGGAGTTCGGATTACCAACCAGCGCCACATTTATGGTTTTTCCTTTTTCACGGATTGTGGTCCTTAGCAACCCATCAGAAAGAACACCATTGTATGATTTTTCCAGACCGTTTTCCGTATCTTCTGGGCCGGTTACCTCTATCATTGAGGCTTCGGTTCTTCGGAGAGATACGTTATACCCCAGGAGATTATATTCAATAGGGTCTTTTAAGGGTGCATTTTTTATAACTGTCACTTTCTTTCCTCTGACGAACCCCATTTCTGCAATTCTCCTTCTGAAAGCTCCGTGACCTTTTATCCTGATGATTATACCGCATTCATCGTTTTTAAGATCCGATAATCTCATTCCATCGTCCTTTCTCTTTCAACTGCCTTGCAATAATACTTTAAATAAGAAGATACAACAATCCCCATAAGTAGGGAATTTTCTCCGGATCTGAATTAAATTAAAACAAATAATAAGCTACCGGTTGGATATTGACTTTTATTTTCCTATATTTAATTTCAGAAATATCACTGATTTTCACATTATTGGATTAAAATCGATTCAACCTTTGAACACAGAAAACAACATACTGGATACATTAAAACAGCTTTTCGGGGATAATCTCAGCATCCTTGAAGATCAGATCGATGTCGATATTCAAAGTGAATATTTTGAGTATTCAAGGAATTTTGATGATGACTTTGATGTGGATGATGTGATACGCAAGCGTGAGAATATCTTTCATAAGCATATTTCAGAGGAAGATAAAAAGAACATGTTCATCCAGCTTGCATCAACCGGCAGTGTTGAAGCCTTCAGGACAATTGAAAAGTATATCAACGACCCGAGTCAGAACTTGCACGACTGGGCAAAACTGGCATTGCAGGAAAGCAGGCTTCTTCTCGAAAGTAAATTTCTTGATGAGAACCAGGTTTTAATTACTACTGGTCTGGGTGGTAAAGGGTTAAGAATAAGGTATTTTGTTGTTTTTATACGGCGAGGAGGAAAAATATTCAATCAATTCCAAGAGGATTTAATCCGAAAAGAAGCCGGATTTGTCTTGAAAAGAAATTCGGGTATACTGGAAAAAATTATCGTTGAAGGCGAAATATGCAAGATCACATCACTGATACCCATTTATGTTTCTGTCCGGCAAATGTTCGATGAACTAGTGAAAGAATGCAATCAGTTTGGAAATTTCCTTTTCAGGAATTTTCTGATCACAAACATGAAAGTCCTGACCACAGATGAGATCAGAGAATTTATATCGGTTCACTTCAATCAGTTGGATTAAAAAATGTGTATTATGAATAAAAAAAAACGGATAAAATTTTTATCCGTTTTTTTTATTTTATTCCTTATCAGAAGGTTGGTCCTCAGTCACCTCCACACTTTCAAGATCTTCGAATTCAACATTGGTATATGAATCAGTGTTGCTTTCCCCATCACTATTTTCCAGGGTTTCTTCGGGGAGTAACTCAGTTTTGATTGATTTAATAAAATCCACCGATTCGGTAAGACCATCAATAAACTTATCAAAATCCTCTTTGTAAAGAAAAATCTTGTGTTTTTCAAAATAGAATCGGCCATCCTTGTGATACCTTTTCTTGCTTTCGGTGATCGTCAGGTAATTGTCATTCCTCCTAGTTGATTTAACGTCGAAGAAATAGGTTCTTTTCCCAGCCCTTACAGCTTTAGAGAAAATCTCTTGTCTTTCAATTTTCTCAGCACCTTCAGTTTTATCAATTTCTTCATCCATCATAGATTGTTTTAGGTTAAAGTACAGATTAATCGCAACTTCAAAAATAGAAATTTTTTTTTAAATCGTCTGATAACTTGTATTTTTATGACAAAAATGTTGTATTTGGATATGACTGTTCATTATTTTGAAGTCAAAGCTGCAAAAAATTTGATGAAGAGCTTTTTAACCGTTTTTTTGATATTTCCGGATTTTTATCGGTTTTAGATTGAAGTTCTGGAAAAAAACTTTTATTTTGCATCTCGAAAATTTTCACACGGTATTATTGTATACAGGTTCGTTGATATGATAAGCAGAAGGATTCTAAGAATTAAAATATTGCAGCTTTTATATGCCTATTATAAAAATGCTGATGGAAATATAAATAAAGCTGAAAAAGAACTTTTTTATAGTATACATAAGACCTATGAACTCTATCACTACCTTTTTATCCTGATTACCGATATTGCCGACCACGCACTCAGTCGTATTGAAATTGCCAGCCAGAAAAACTTTCCGACCGACGATGATCTTCATCCCAATACTAAATTCGTGGATAATAAAATCATTGCCCAGATCAGGAATAATCAGCAGCTTAAAAGTTATATCAATAACCACAAAATGAGTTGGGTGAATTACCCCGGGCTGATCAGGAAGCTCTTTCAGAATATCAAATCGTCGGGTGTGTACGGGGAATACATGAACAATCCCGACCGTTCATACGATGAAGATAAGAAGATCTTATACAACATATTTACTGATGTTATTGCCGCAAGTGAAGACCTGTACGTAAACCTTGAAGAACAGAGCATTTACTGGAACGATGAAGTCGAGTTTGTAATCAGCATTATTCTTAAAACAATTAAGGGTTTCAGGGAAGAAGACGGCGGGAATGCCGCCCTTTTACCTTTATTTAAGAATGATGATGATATTGATTTTGTGAAAAAATTGTTCAGGAAAACAGCTTTGCATAAAGATGAATACCTTGAACTGATAAAGGAATATACCAGGAACTGGGAGATCGAACGCATTGCATTCATGGATATTCTTATCCTTCAGCTTGCTATTGCAGAGGTCACGGAATTTCCTTCGATACCGACTAAAGTAACCTTTAATGAATACCTTGAAATTGCAAAGTACTACAGTACAAACAAAAGCAGTATTTTTATAAACGGGGTGCTCGATAAGGTTATAAAATACCTTAAAGATAATAATCAGATAAGGAAGCAGGGGAGGGGACTTATTGGCGAGAACTGATCAATTTGTTGTTTATAAATAATTTGTCTTACTTTGCAGATTGTTTTTTTGGATGGGACGTTGTTGTTTGTTGGTATTCTGGTATTCATACTCTTTACCGGTGCATGCAAAAATCCAGGGCCAGACCAATCCCTCAGCAACAGGAACAGCACCAGCAGACCGGGTATTGAATTTAAAACCCAGCAAATTGATCTGGGAGAAATAATTCAGGATGAGATTGTTGGCATGTACTTTAAATTCAGGAATAAGGGAAGTGCCGGACTGAAAATTTTGCAGGTTAATGCCGGATGCAGATGCACTGTTCCTGACTGGGAAAGGGAAATTAGACTGCCCGGGGCGACTTCGGAACTTGAAGTGAAATTCGATAGTGCAAACAAAGACGGGAAGCAGCGAAAGAATATCATGGTTAAAATAAATTCAGGAGACGGGTAGATTATCCTTACATTCGCAGCGGATATAATAGGAAATAACAATAATTAATACAATACGAAAATGATAGATTTATTAAATGTAATTCTGATGGCTTCGCCCCAGGGCGGAAAATCCAATCCAATGTCATTTTATATCATGATGTTGTTGATTTTTGTGGTGATGTATTTTTTTATGATCAGGCCGCAATCGAAAAAGCAGAAAGAGCTGCGCAATTTCAGGGAAGCCCTTAAAAAGGGTGACCATGTTATCACTACAGGCGGTATTTACGGAAAAATTAATAACATCAGCGAAAGAGTCGTGACCATTGACTGTGGCAATAATGTTTTATTAAAGATCGATAAGAATGCATTGCTGAAAGATTCGAGTGATATCGGGAAAGATCAGAAATAGAATAATGGTTGAATTTAGAGAGTTTAAGGTATATTTGCAGTATGCTTTAAACTCTTCGTATTTTGAATTTACAGGAACGCATTAATTTACGTCTCAGTGTTTTGGCTGAAAGATTGCCTGGACTGTACGCTACGTTTAAGGAAAAGTACCAGCGCAGGTTACTTATATTTCTTTTCTTCATTCTGCTGGCCTTTATCTTTTGGTTCATCCGGGCATTGAACGAAACCTATGTAGCCGAAATCTCCTATCCGGTAAAATATTCAAAACTGCCTGAAAACAAAATACTTGTCGGAAACCTGCCTAAAAAACTCACACTCAAAGTTCAGGCTACCGGCCTTAAGATCTTTATGCATCAGATTCACCTGAATATCAATGCATTGAGATTTAATGTGGAGTCTTTCTCCATGCGTGAATCAAAAAATAACTCATTTTATATCCTCACAAACCAGGTAAAGGAATTTCTTGCTGAGGATCTCGAAAACATCAGGATATTAAGCATATCACCCGATACCTTATTTTTCCATTTTGTGGATGTGGTGACAAGGAAAGTGGCCGTGAAGGTTGTCATTAAGGATCCCGAAAATTTACTTGCAAAGCAATACGCACTTAATGGAGCTATTTATACTGTACCGGACAGCATCATCGCAACCGGTGCGGAATCGGTACTCGACACCATCAGGTGGGTAAATACCAGGGCAATAGACTTGTCATACCTGGTTGATTCGACAGATAAATCGGTTGCACTGGTGACCATAAGGCAGCTGAATTATAACCGCGAAAAGGTAAGGGTCTATATCCCTGTGGACAAGTATACCGAAACCACAGAGGTAGTTCCCATAGTCCCGGTTAATGTTCCCGATTCCCTGGTCATGAAAACTTTTCCGGGTACAGTACGAATTAGCTACAGAATTACACTAAGCAACTACGATAAGGTTAATCCCGATATGTTCATTCCGGCCGTGGATTATAATAGCATTGACCGGTCGTTAAGCAGTAAGCTGAAAGTTATGCTGCTGGATACGCCCAAGTATGTTTATGATGTTAGAGTCAATCCAGGAAATGTGGATTATATAAATGAACTGAATGTTGAAAATAGGTCTTACGGGAGGAATCGGCAGCGGTAAAACCATTGTGGCCGGAATATTCAGAAGGCTCGGCATTCCGGTATACCATGCAGATGATCAGGCGAGGATTATTGCTGATACCGATCTTGCAGTCAGGGATGAATTGCAGCTACTGCTCGGAAAAGAAATTTATACGGCAAACGGACTGGATCGGGAGAAGATGTCCTCGGTAATATTCAGCAATCCGGAATTGCTTGCGGAAGTGAACCTCATAATCCATCCAAGAGTGAGAGACCATTTTTTTAAGTGGATGGCTTCATTGCCTGCCAGCAGGTATATAATGCAGGAAGCTGCTATACTGTTTGAAAGCGGTGCAAGCAAATTTTTCGACAGGTTCATCGCGGTATCGGCCCCAACTGAACTGCGAATAAAACGTTTATTAAACCGTAAGGGGATGACCCGTGAAAAAATACTCAATGTGATGAATAACCAGATGGACGAAGAAGAAAAAATACGGCGTTCAGATTACGTGATACACAATGATGAAAAAACACCCTTGCTTCCACAGGTACTGGAAATTCACAACGAACTAATTGCTCTGGATAATTAAACCGGTTTAAGATGGCGAAATTTGGAAAATGGATAGGAGCTGGACTTGGCTGGGCTTTTGCAGGCCCGCTTGGTGCGATACTGGGATTTGCTTTCGGATCACTTATCGATACCACACAACATGACATGCCGGTTTCTGACAGAACCACAACTACAGGTGATTTCATAGCGAGCCTTCTGGTACTTATTGCTTCAGTGATGAAAGCAGACGGAAGGGTGATGAAGTCGGAACTCGACTATGTTAAAAAATATTTCATTCAATCTTTTGGTCCCGAAACTGCATCAGAAGCATTGCAGATGCTGCGGGACATTCTTAAACAGGATATCCCGGTTAGCGAAGTATGCCTGCAAATAAGACAGAGGATGGACTATGCATCTCGCATGCAGCTGGTCCATTTTTTGCTTGGTATTGCTGATGCCGATGGTCAGGTCGATCAGGTTGAATTTGCCCTGATATTGAAAATCTCGGGGTTTCTCGGTATTGAGCAAAATGATATGGCATCGTTGAAGGAAATGTTTGTAAAATCCTCTGACTGGGCTTATAAGATGCTCGATATTGAACCTTCGGCAACAGATGAGGAAATTAAGCAGGCCTACAGGAAAATGGCAGTTAAACACCATCCCGATAAGGTAGCTTACCTTGGAGAGGATATCAAAGCCAAGGCAAATGAAAAGTTTAAGAAAATAAACGAAGCCTATAATGCGTTAAAGAAAAGCAGAGGAATAGTATGAAAATTGTGCTATTGTTTTTTAAAAGGAATATTTTTATCTTGAAATTAAAAGAAGTGTGTTATTTTTGAAAAACTTTTTCCATCTATTTAGAATCTATGAAATTAAAAGAGGTTTTAGCAATTTCAGGTCATAGCGGATTGTTTAAGTACATTTCGCAGGGACGAAACGGTATTATAGTTGAATCATTTGCCGACAAGAAAAGAACATTCGTTAGTGCAACCACAAAGGTCAGCGCCCTTGAAGATATTGCCATTTATACCGATGAGGAAGAAGTTCCCCTCCGCAAAGTGATAAAGAGCATAAGGGAAAAAGAGGGGGACGGCAAAGCCATCGATCCCAAATCCGGTAATGAGGAGCTAAAGAATTATTTGGCCGAAATACTGCCTAACTACGACCGTGAAAATGTATATGTTTCAGATATCAGGAAGATCATGCAGTGGTACAATATCCTCCATGAACACCAAATGCTCGATTTTGAAGAGGATTCGGAAAAGGAATCCGAAAACGGAAGCGCCGGCGATCAGGCGGCAGAAAATCTTACCGGGACCGAAGAGGTAAAAGATAAATCGAAAAAACCTCCCTTAACCAGAAAAGCTGCTGCTATTAGTAAGGCAGCAACCGGGAAAGCATCCTTACAAAAGGCAAATACCAAAGCAGCCGGCCAGAAGAAAACTGTGCCCAAAAAAACCATCGGGTAGGATAAGAGTTCCTGTTTCAGGCCTTTATGTCCTGCCTGACGACAGACACGTAGGAAGCTGTCGGTAAACAGGTTTAGGGTTCAAGTTTCGTGTTTTGTGTTTAGTCCTGTCCATCCAGCAAAGGTTTCTTCCTTGTTGTGATGTTTCATTTCATCATTGAGATGTATCTCTTAACAATTATTTTGCCACTGCTTTTTGCAAATTAATGCAGTTACTAATCTTTCCACTACCGGTTATCTTTTCCTGCTATATTCCGACACTGCACACAGGATCTTCCCTTTTGCCATGAAATTCCGGATTAGGGATACTGTTTTTTGTTTCTCTTAATTACCATAGGTTTCAGACATTCTGTTATCACTCTAAAATTGAAAACGTGCATTTAGCGGATAAGCTCAGAACATCAGGGTCCAGACCTTATTTTAACCGGCAGATCAATTATAAAGAAACCTCTTAATGCTTCTCTTGGGAGTTTTTGCAAATTCCTCGTGGTGAATTTCGTACCTCGAAATATTCATGTATTGAGGCAGGCCTGCATTTACATCCCTGAGATGATTATCAAAAAGACTCTTCAGTTCCTCGGCTGAAATATTGTTGGCTTCAACAGTTTCCTTATCAGGGTAAATGAGGGCAACAAGCTTTTCACCCCTCTGGACTATGAGCGACTCTGCAATACAGTATTTATTATTCAGTGTGGCTTCCAACTCTTCGGGATATACATTTTTTCCGTTGGCTCCCAGAAGAAGGCTTTTGCTTCTTCCCTTAATGAAAATATTGCCGTCTATATCGATGAGTCCCAGGTCACCTGTATGCAACCAGCCCGAATCATCAATGATTTCCTTTGTGGCTTTTTCGTTTTTGTAATATCCAAGCATTACATTTTCACCCCGCAGGACGATTTCTCCTACAATTCGTTGAGGATCAGTAGAATCTATCTTTACCTCAAGGGTATCTACTGCTTTTCCGGCGGATCCGAGTTTGTTGGTCGTCCAAGAAGCATAGCTGATGAGTGGTCCGCATTCGGTCATGCCGTAGCCAACAGTATACCGGAATTTTATTTTCCTGAAAAATGTCTCTGCTTCAAGGTTTAATGCAGCACCACCAATGATCACTTCGCTGAAATTGCCCCCGAAAACGGCTGTTAATTTTTTGTTTATTTTGCTGCGGATCAACGAATTCAGACCCGGTATTCTCAGCATGATTTTCATACTGATCTTTGAAATAACCGGCATCAACTGTTTTTTATAAATTTTCTCAATGACCAGAGGTACCGATAAGATCAGGGCAGGTTTGATATCCTGGAATGCCTGCATGATAATCTGCGGTGAAGGAGTTTTCGTAAGGATGGTGATATGGCATCCGGTGGAAAAGGGGAATAAAAACTCAAATGCCGCACCAAAGGTATGTGCCAGGGGCAGAAAAGATACGATCGGATCACCGGACTTCAGGGGCATATTGTTCTGGGCAAACCGCACATTAGCTGCCAGGCTGTTGTGCTGCAGCATCACTCCCTTGGAAAAACCTGTTGTACCTGAAGTATAGCTTATCACGGCGAGTTCACTGTTTGCAATTTCCGGGAGTTTAAAATCATTGGGATTGCCGGTAATTTCCTGAGTATTTTTTGCAAGTGATGACTTATTGAAAGCTTTTTTAACGTGTTCCTTTTTTGAGTGAATGAGATCATAGGTATTCACGGAAATTATACCTGTTATATTGTCGAGTTTACCAGGATTGATCTCATTAAAAATGCCCTCGCCGCAAAAAAGGATCACAGAATCGGAATGGTTTATGATATTATGGATATCATCGGGTTTAAAGTCAGGGAGTATTGGTACCACCACAGCGCCATAAGACACAACAGCCAGGTATACGATTCCCCAGCGTGCCGAGTTTTTACCAATTAGTGCAATCTTGTTACCTTTTTTTATACCAAGCTCTGTGAAAAAACGATGGAACATGAGAATATACGAAGCGGAGTCGCCATAAGTAAAGCGTTCCCCTTTGTAATCTGATAAAGCGTACAACGACCAGTTTTTTCTGATGCTGTTTTCAAGATAGTCGATGAAATTTTCGGTAAGCATATGAGAGGATTTCCGTTTAGCAATGCAAAGGTAATATTTTCTATTGAGTTGATAACGATATTGTTAAAAAGTTATGGGAGATGTTATTCCTTCTGAGTCACAGACTAAATCCATATGCGTTGTCAGATGTCTTATTCCTGAAGAAATTAAATTTAACGTGAGTTCGAAATAAAAATTTGAATTCAAATGTGCTATATTGTTGTTATTAAGCTATTCATATTTAACCCCTCCGGGGTTTCCCCTATAAGAGTATTTTAACCAGTAAGAATTTAAATCTTGTTGATCATATTGTATAAGACAAAAATATTTATTATACTGAACTCAAGTTAAATTTAGATTGTGGAAATAAATTCTAAACCTGACACGGGCTTTTCGAGGTATACGCAGATTGAATATTGGTTCTTTTCCGGTAAGGTTTCAGATTTACGGGTATAAAATTTCAAGGATAAGGGTTGAACATTTGCGTTATTTGCATGTTAAACCGGTATAAATATACCCTAAGGATGAACAGATTTTGTACGGTGCTTGACAAAATTCCCTGGATAAAAAAATACGGCATTCTGGCACTGTTGTTTTTTTTGCTCAAAGGATTGATCTGGCTGGTCCTGGGATATGTCATTTTTAACTGATGCAGTGCACTTTAGAAGGATTTCCAATTTTCAAGTGAATCATTCGCAAATACAGCCTTAAACTAAAAATTATGCCGGATTATTTTAATAGTTTCGTCCTGAGTAACTTTCTGGCAGGAACAATGAAGCAGTAGAAAAATTGAGGCCCGAAGGTGCCAGGTCCTGTCAGGAAAAACAGTTCAAAGCAGATAAAAGGAAATTTTTAGCAGGAACTGACATTCAACAAGCATAAAGTGCATTTAATATTTTCCGAATAGTTCGCTATATACCCCGTTCCTGCTGTCAGTAACCACAAGCAGGTAAGTCCCACTGTGCAGCTTTTCAATATTCAGGCTGTTGATCCCAGGTTTAAGTTCTCCATGCATCAGGCAACGTCCGCTTAAATTTACTACTTTATACCGGGGCATCTGATCAGGTACCTGTATATTAATGGTATGATCTGCAGGATTGGGATAAACCCATAGTTTCTGATGGGCATATGTCCCCGGAGCAAAATTGTGTCCCGGATCTCCGGTCAGGTCAGTAGGTATCAGTCCGTGGTATTCGTATACTCCGATATCGGCATAACCACCTGCAGAGTCCAGTGGCTCGGAAGGGTCACCGGAATTTATACATGGAGAATTCATGCTTACATGAAAGTTACTCGTATCGGGATTGAGAAATAGCGGATCTCCGAACAGGTTCGATTCGCCCGGAAGGGTATCGGTATCTGAAAGGGAATAATCAATAGTTAGCTGCGAATTTGCCTGAAGCGTGAATAAAGGTCCGTCAGTATCTGAAAATATGCTGTTTGAGACTATCATGGTACCTCCTGAGCTGGCATCTGATGCGTGATGTAATTCAAGGCATTTCATATTTTTGTAAAAAACACTGTGATTGACCGTGGTGGTAGCGCCGGTATGAGATTGCACAGCGGCATCGCATGAAATAATGAAATTGCGCAATACATAGGCCGAGGAATTTTCACCTACGGTCACCCCCATATTGCAATTGTAAATATAATTGCCGGAGATGAGAACATCTGAAGATTGCGTTCCGATATCCACGCCGTCGTCTTCAAAATCAAAAATAGAATTGTTCAGAAATTTACCTCCCGATATTCCGTCACAATCAATCGCGTCAATCCTTGGCATAGCCGGATTTCCATGCAGTTCGCAATCCCCGACTTCTACATAGGATGCATCGTGTATGCCGATACAATCGTACCCTATTCCTCCGTATGTGTCTTCAATCCTGCAATGGTATACACGCAATTCTCCTCCTACTGATACCAGAAAACGCGATGCCTTTTCGATATTCAAATAATGCAGTTCTATGTCTGCATTGTTCGTGGTTATGTAATTCCACCTGCTGGCAGAATCAGTTGAAGTAAACAACACTACAGAATCTATCGTCCCGTTTACCCTGAGTGAGCCGTTAACAATCAGTCCGCTGCTTTGAGGAAATCGCAGTTCAGTACCTTTTTCAATGATGAGAGTGCTTCCGACTGCAACAGTAATGCTTCCGGCAGCATAATAAAATGAATCCGAGGTTTGTACAGTGAATGTATCGGCCGATACGGACTGGGGCAAAGGGATTTGTCCATTTGTTTCCAGGCAGGAAATGAAGAGTATCAACCCGGTAAATATTCTGTGAAATGCTTGCAAAGCTGTAGATCGTGCATCCATGGTATTTTTTCTATTTTATCTTGATGATCTTAGTGGTATAAGTCCCCGAAACGGTTGTGAGCTTCACATAATATATTCCTGAGGACAGGTATTCGGAATCCCATTCAAAAATATGAGGACCTTCGGTCAGCGTTGCTTGAAAACAGGTTTCCATGAGGCTGCCGCTTATTGTATATATACTTATATTTATTGTCTCGGGTTGCAAAAGGATGAATGAAAAATACGCCAATTTGGTAACCGGAACCGGATAAATCCTTAAGTTAACCGTATTTTCATTTCCGTTATAAACATTTTCGATATCTAATGGAATAAATGAAATTGCATTTTCTTTTCCGGGTGTAAATGGCGGATAGAGTGAAGCCTGCCAGTTTCCCGGCAGCGAATTGTCCAGCAGAGGTGCTGTCAGCTGTAAGCTTGATCCGTAACCGTCAGCCAATGAGGGCCACGGATAATTATCATCGTAACAGACCGAATCAATGGGCATGCTGTCAGCGTTGTATAATTTTACACAATCACCCGATCCGCTTAAACCGTATGGCAGGTCCCCTATGGTTTCGGCTGTTCCACCGCAGACAGTGCGAAACTGGTTCGTATTCCTGGTCACAACAAGGTAATTACCGGTGGTTAAATAGGTACCATCAGGGATTGTGAACCGGTTCGCGGCATTTGCATCCGTCAACCGCCATCCCGAGAGATCAGCAGAATTCCCTGCATTATACAGTTCCACCCAGTCGTCGGAAAGTGCAAAAGGTGCTGAATTATACATGATCTCGTTGATGATGATTTCGGGATCTTCTGTGGCTATGTCCTCTTCGAAAATTGCTGTCAGGGCGCTGTCACCGTCAAGCATATACGATGGTATGATGTTATCCTTGGTTCTGTTGCTCCATCCGGTAAATTTATAACCCGGGGCAGGAATAGCTTTCAGATAAACAGGTATTGTTTCAAAATATATGCCATTCCATGGGAATGTATCGATCTGAAGTGAATTAAGCCTGATACAGCCCTTGCCTGCAGCATCTAATGTAAGTA
Source organism: uncultured Bacteroidales bacterium (assembly GCA_964503885.1). Lineage (GTDB taxonomy): Bacteria > Bacteroidota > Bacteroidia > Bacteroidales > UBA10428 > CAZDCD01. The sequence goes on along the minus strand of CAZDCD010000001.1, from coordinate 34,419 downwards.
AGTGCTCCGATGGTATTGAAAAGTAAGCTTTGATCTGGTTTCGGACTATGGCTGGCCGGTTGGTTAAGAAATCTTTCACGCCCTGAATTTTGGCATTCCATCCCGAGCCCGGATTCCATCTTTCCAGCTCAGCCGGCATTTCCGGTTCAATAATGGCTTTAAGCGAATCCAGAGTGACGATCACATTTTCAGGCCTGAATACCGAATTCAGCATATCGGCCGTTCGGTTTATCAGAGTGTTTCTGAAAATCCTGTTTTTAATCAGTTCTTTGGGCATAAAATTGCTCCATTTTTCGGCTGTGGTAATGGCATAATCTGTAAATCCGTTCCAGTTGATTTCAGTATACGATCTGTCGCTATCCCATATCGTCCATCTCCACTTGCTGCCAGCAGCACTTTCCTTAAAGATAAACGATCCCCAGGTCCAGCTTCTGTAAGCTGAGCAGTGAGTAAAAGCCAGAAGATCAATAAAGTTTTTCATATCGATAATCTCACTGATAGCATAATATGAATCGTCAATTGAAAAATCGGTGGCACTGAAAATAGCCCGAAGCTCATCCCATTCAATAAGATCACCGTAAAGCAGCACGGGTCCTTCTTTCAGGTAGCGGATTACGTCCAGGTTTTCGGTTCCCAGATGGTCGAAAAAGAAATCCTCATCGACACTTTCCTTGATATTGTAAATACCCCAGTAGTTGGTATTCAGGTATAGTGCAACAAAATCAGAATAAGAGGTAAGGCTTCCGAGAGACCGCCATATCTCTGTGGACAGCGGATCACGAAGAAGGGTACCTGCGCTGGTAGTAATATCGTCGTCATACCCGGCCCTGAGTACGATGTTTTTATACGAGTTTAATCCGTTCTCTGCAAATATCGGGTATGTAAACCTGTCATTTCCATACTGATCCCTGTAATGCTGGCGAAATGATTTTTTTGCCATCCCCACGGAATTTCCTCCCTGTATCCGCAGGCCGGAATTCGCCATAAAAACTGGCTGTTGATCTTTGAACAGGATATGTTGTGAGAATCGTTCCCATGCATATCCTTCGTTCCAGGGGTGGGAATAGATTCCCAATGGCCCTGTAAGGTTGTCCGGATCGGTTATAGTTGCCATCACATCTAACGATGGATTTTCACCGAAAAAATACACTGCACTGACAATCCGGCAAGGCATAAATCCCACTTTCATGGATAAAGCACGCAGAACCGTGGTCTGAGAAATGCTAACCGGAACACTGTAAAGATATGTGCCAGTATCTCCCGGAAGAGGATCGTGGCCGTTTATTGTATAATATATTGTATTTTCTGCGTCGGGGGAGCTGATTTCCACCTGCAGGATATTATTGTAAAAACCGCTCTCCACCGAAAATTTCGGACTTGCACTTAATCCGTGGAAATAATTACCTGTATTTGCTGATCCGGGCGTAGGTGTATCATAATATACCCATGTGCTGTCTGGGTAACTGTTTATTCGGCCAACAGAGATATCTGCAAAAATATTTTCGATGGTAACACTGTCAACATACTCTGCAGTCGGAGTTCGCAACTCAATGGTTTCTGCCGATGATAATTTGAATCCGAGGTGGGTAATGCCCAGGTAAGGTTTGTTGTCAGCCCATAACAACAGGAATGAATCAGGCTGCAGAATAAGGTCACCTGAAGGAATCTTCCATTTCAAGAGGTCAGCGGGATTATCGGTGAGATACATTCCCGATAGATTTACGGGTTCAGTACCTGAATTATACAATTCAATCCAGTCGGGCGATGATCCTGTTTCATCCTCAATTACAGAATCATTCACAGCACAATATTCTGAGATGATAATATCCGTATAACCGGCTTTGACATAGATGTTGAAACATGTCATGAGCACTATCAGAACGATATGTAATACCTTTGAATTCATCGTTGTATGATGATGGGTTGAGAAATGATCGTGTCAGTATAATTCATCACCCGAAGGATATAATATCCTGGAGCAAGGTCGCCGGTATTGATCGCCAGTGGATATTCGACCATCTTGAGGTTTTGCTGGTAACAGATTTTTCCCGAAAGATCGAAGATCTGTATCAGCACGTCTTCCTCACCGGTGATTTTTGTATCCACGGCATGAATATATAATATTGAATTAGCCGGGTTTGGGTAAACTTTTATGGGTATCGGTAGGCTTTTATGTCCGCTGTTATTGCTGAGGATCCCATCCGCATTTGAGCTTCCGGGCGTCGGAAGCAATATTCTCCATTGGTTCAGCCCATCGCGGTACCTGCCAAAGGAATATTCCGAAGATTGCCGCTCATAGCTTACCTGGTCGATGCACGAAATTTCTCTCCCGGTATGTTGGAGTAGCTGTAATTTTTCACCATCCGCATTGAGTTTAAAATTCATATGCAGCGGTCCTTGCCACGATTGATCATCAGCCCAGAGAATGGTGAATTCACCGGGATGTAGAACATACTTAAGAGAATTGTCAAGCGGTATCTGGTACTTTAATCTATCGGATGGATCATCTGTTACCAGCAATCCGCTCAGATCGATGTCGTAGTAACCGGAGTTATAAAGCTCAATCCAGTCGTCAAACCCGCCATATTCATCCTGAAACCCATTGTTATCCGGCATGATCTCATTGATGACAAGGCCCCGGTAAGCTGGAATTCCCTGGAAATTGGTGCTACCCGGTGAACCGTGTGTCATTATGCTTGCCCTCCAGTTTTCAGGCGCTGAATTGTCGAGGAAAGGATTTATCAATTCCAGTGTAAAATCATTGCTGTTGGCTTCTGCGGGCCACGGAACATCAGTGGAATAGACAACCCGGTCGATAAGCGTTCCATGGTTGTTAATGAGGCTGAGTTCAGTGTTGTCTTCTGGAAGATTAAAACCGGGCAGGATGTATCCGGAAATACCCTGCAATGATGTTTTCTTTTTCTCCTGGTCTGCATTCACGACAACCAGGTATTCACCATGCCTCAGGGAAATATTACCAATCGTATAATCGGTTGAATTGACACGAAGTATCCAGTTATTAAGATCTGTTTGTATGCCTGATGCATTGTATATTTCAATCCAGTCGCCCATTCCATCTAAGTCTCCGTTACTATAATAGCGTACCTCATTGATCACAATCCGGTTAGAATCAATACCCAGCGGTTCAAAACGGGCTTCGAAAAGTGTATCATGTTCAACAAAGAAGTTTTGGCCGGCTGACGCATCCGGCAAGTTATTCCAGCCAATGAATTTATAACCGGGTCTAGGATTGGCTTTAAGTGTAACCGGAATTCCGGTGAAATAGATGCCAGTCCACCCTGAATCAGATACTTGTATGTTAAGTGAGTTTATTGTCACCGTACCCCCGAAGGAATGGTTTATATGTATGCTAACCGTATACATGCTATCGAGACCGAAAAAATTTTTGATCTGATTGCGTACTATATCCGGTCTGACCTTCAGATAGTTTCGAACTTCCATTACAGCGTTTTCCCAGCCTTCGAAGGTAATTCTATTCCATTTGTCAATTTGATAATGCATATCGGGATATACGGCGTTATATAATGAATCCACAATATATCTTGTAAACTCATATTTGTAATATGAATTGAGAAGATCGGCGAAACGGCTGATGAACCTGACTCGGGCTTCCGGATTTTCGATGAAATTTCTACCGATCACATTACTGGTTCCTCCTTCAGTTCTCACCTGGCCAATACTAAATGACCATTGGAGGGTGTTCCAACTCGCATTGCCGTATGAGCCATAAGGAAGTCCCAATCCATGGTCAGTATCCCATAATATCCAGGTAAATTTACCGCCCTGTGCATAAGGTCTGAATATTTTAACGTTATTTACCAGCCAGTCGAAATTGCCTATAAACACCTCGTGTATCCAGTAATCGATAAATTCATCGATATTAATATATTTTTCGACAAGGCTGAATACAGCGCTGTCTGTCATGTCATGCGTATCCATATAGGTCTTTAACGAATCATACATCAACCAGTTTCCTTCAATTGCATATTTATTTCCCGGATAATCAAATGCCCTTTCGAGTAAGTCCATATCCCCCTCATAATGATAATTGTCTCTGATATAGTACTTATCTATTCTTTCACGCAGATTATATAGCCCGAAATAACTGCCGTTCATAAAAACATGTACTGGTTTATATGCTGATACGGCGTTCCGGGGATTTATCTTTCTGAATAATGCATGGATTATCGGATCACGAAGGTTTGTCCTGGACACATGGCTGTTCGAGGAAATACCATCATTTCCCGCATTTCTCAGAACCAGTCTCTTAAACCTGTTTATGCCTTTGTCACTGAAAATGGGGTATCTGATCTCATCGTCACCATATTCTGACCGTGCATACAGGCGGAATGAAGGTTGCGCATTCGATCCCGGACCATGAAGCTTGATCCCTCCGTTTAAAGAGAATTTCAGAGATCTGTCATCACCGAAGTATTCAATATGAACCGGCTTTTCAGCGCTCGAGTTATGCAAAACGCCACCGCTACCATAAAGATTTTCGTGATCGGTTACCAGGGAAACAATGTCGAGAGAATAGGAATCCGATAAGAAGAAGTAAGTGCAGGTAATTATTTTACTGTTTACATATCCCTTCTTTACGGCCATAAATCTGAGTATTGTTGTTGAGCTAACGGGTATGCATGATAAGTAAAGGGGAGAATTTATGCCAGGCTCAGAACCATCGAGGGTGTAGTATATTTCAACTTCCGGATCATAATGGATTAGTTTCACACATATTGGCTGGTTGTAAAAATCTGAAGGGTATGTGCTGACCGGGGCATCTGTAAGGCTGTATTTTCCAATAACCGGATTCTCAGCTCCCGGTGTGGGAGTTTCAAAATAATTCCAGGTCAGGAAATTATCCGATATTCTCCCGAAAGATACATCGGCTGTTTGAATGCCGTATTTTACCGAATCGATAACAGTAACAGCATCGCCTGCAAAGAGGTATATCCATTCCCCCTCTCCGTCAAGCTTAAAGGTAGCATGCAATGCTCCTTCTTCAGGTTCCTCATCAGCCCATATGATCGCATATCCTTTCGGTTCAATGAGCACATCCTCTGCAATCCTGAATTCGGTTACCCGGCTCCGGGCATCGGTGATGTATAAACCATTCAGGTTAATGGTATCATCACCAAAATTGTACAGTTCGATCCAGTCTTCATACTCACCGCTTTCATCACGAATCGTGGAGGTGTTTGAAGCAAGCAGCTCATTGATTTTAAGGTCATTTGACGGAGGAACAATGGCCATCGCCGATTTAAGACGTACGGTATCGCCATAGGGCGAAATATCTTCGGAAAATTTTTGCTGATTGTCTTTTACGGAATTTACCTGACAATGAACACCGAAAGCAATAAAAAATATAAATATAACCGCAATTCCCGACCGTATCATCAGAATTTTTTTTTAGAATGAGAATTTATCCGGCAACGAAATTATTGTTTAAGCTTCGATAAAAATACCATTTTTTCCAGGCATAAACCCAACTGTGCAGCCTGTTAAATATTATCCTTTAAATTTACACGTTTTATCCTTAATCTTAACCGATCAAAGCGATTTTTAGCGCTATAGCGGTCTGATAGATGGCACAGCTTTGCATTCCATGTATCGGACCAGTGCAGTTTTCATCCTCTGCATGCCTTCTTTGGTCTTTTTCTCTGAAGAGCATGTGAAATTCAGCCGCATGCACTGCCCGCCTTCACCGTTCGTGAAAAAAGGTTTTCCCGGTACAAACAGTACTTTCTCCCTGAGGGCAAAAGATACCAGTTCAGAGGTATCGTACTCACCGGGCAAACAGGCCCAAAGGAACATCCCACCCTGGGGATCGGTAAAAATCGTACCCTTTGGTAAATGAATACGCGCCTGCATGATCATTGTCTCTTTTTGTTTGCGGTAACTGTTCCTGATGGTTTCCAGATGTTCATCGATACTGTTATCGGTAAGAAACCTGAAGATCATCTGCTGGACCAGGTTGTTCGTATGTAAATCTGCTGCCTGTTTGGCTTTCAACAGGTATGGTTTGAGATTCTTATTCACCACAATCCAACCGGTACGGATACCGGGAGATATCATTTTTGAGAAAGAGCCGGTCAATATGCATTGATCGGGGATCAGTGAATAAACCGGTCTGTTTGTTTCCCCGGCAAAATAAATCTCTCCGTATGGATCATCCTCAACCAGGATAATTTTTTCTGATTCAAGGATTTCTGCAAGTTCGGTGCGTTTTTCTGCAGCATATGTTATCCCGCTTGGGTTCTGATAATTGGGAATACAGTATAAAAATTTGGGCGTCATATACTTAAGGGCTTCTGCCAGCTCAGATACAGCTATGCCGTCTGCTTCCAGACTGATCTGTTTCATGATTACGTTATAGGCCGAAAATGCTTGTATTGCTCCTATATATGAAGGTTTCTCCAAAAATATGATATCCTGTTCGTTCAGAAAAAGTTTTCCCACGAGGTCAAGTGCCTGTTGCGAACCGTTGGTGATCAATATAATTCCGGGATCGATATTCATTCCGAACCGTGTAAAATATCGGTCTGCAATCCACTCCCTCAGCGGCAGATAACCCTGGCTTCCTGAATATTGCAGGGTGGCTTTGGCGTTATTGGTCATGGTCTTTGCCAGGGCTTCCCCGAGCTGATGAACCGGAAAAAGGTCGGGGTTAGGCAACCCTCCGGCAAAAGAAATAAGGCCGGATGTTTCTGCAGAGTCGAGGATTTCACGCAAAAACGAACTGATGGTCGATTTGCATTTTCCTGACAGGTAGCATTCATAATTAAAAGATACTGTTTCCATCTGGTTTCCTGTTTAAAGGGTTTGACAATATTCATCCAATAAAAAAGGCCCCTCGCTGTTTTCACACAGGGAGAGGCCTTCGGAAGCAGGCAATAGCGTATCCCTATGTGATCAGAACCACACTGTTAATCGCTGCTGCTTCAATAATTATTATTCTGTTCCGCATAGGATAAAACAAAAAAGCCACTCCCTGTGAAGAGAATGGCTGATTATTCGTAACCTGATATCTTTGATCAATCCATACTCTTCCCGTTAGGCAGTTTAATCGCTGCTGCTATTGCGGAAATTATATGGATTGTCTGTTTACTCATTGAGATGTTCCTGCTGCAAAGAAAAGGTTTTTCTTTTAATTATCCTAATCCCGTTTAAATGGAAAAGTGAACTTTTAATTTTTTTTAAAGACTTTTTAGATTTAACCTATAACCCAAAGTAGCGGTAGCTCAACAATACATCTTGATAACGACACAGAGAACGTTGGTAAAAATGGCTTCGCTACTATAAAAATCTTTGATAAATGCAAGGTCAGCAAGACAAGAATCACCTAAAACCGGTCCGTAAAAGTATTTTTGCGATCTTTCCCACAATTGCTTAAACCGGCAGGGCGGATATTCCCGGTCTGACAATTACTTGAACCCGGTACCTTTAAAAAAGGTATAATTAAATGTGCCATCCGGTTCAGCGGTCCGGTACAAATCTGCTATTCCCCTGTCAAATTCACCGACGGTGATCATTCCCGACCGAACTGCTTCGTCCTTAATTCCTTCGATCATTGCAGTAAAGGTGTTCCGGGTAAATCCTTCCGCCATCTCCGGCCTGCTTTTATCGGCGTAAACGACCCTGGGTGAGACAGTGATATTGGCAAACCCTGCATGGCTAAGAATTGGAAAAAGCTGTCTTCCGATATTTGCATTGCCCCCGTGCACTTCCTGAAGCCTGATCAGGCAGTTTATAACCTTCCGGGCATACCTGCTGTCGGGATGAAAGTATGCCGAACCGTGATCTCCTTCGATCAGCGTAATCGACCCTTTCTTTTTCAGTACCCTTTTCAACTCTTTCAGAGCTAGCTGATAATCGGGAAGATGCTCAAGCACAAAACACACAAACACGTGGTCAAAATATTCATCATCATACGGAAGGTCCAGGATATCTGCCTTGCGAAAATGGACATTATTCAATCCCGGCGAGGAGATCAGTAAGCCGGCTTTTCTCAGCGAATCGTCTGAAATATCCACTGACGTAAATTGAGAATCAGGATTCCTTGTTGCGATAACCTTTGTCTGCGAACCCGTTCCACAACCGGCTTCCAGAATGGTTTCACCCGGTTTCCAGACCGAATCATGGTGTAAAAGACTGGTGAGCGTATTTGCCTGGTCTTCAAGCCTTACCGCTTCACGTTCGGAATATCCATGGACATACTTATTCACGATGCTTATCATTTAAATTCGGCATGCAAGGTAAAAAAATCTTCAGATTATTGATTATATGACAACAGTATTAGGCATATCAACCATGCCGTCTGTAAGTTTTTTTCTACCAATAATAACTCAAATTGACCGTGAATATTGCCCGGCAGGTAAAGAGACAATACTCCGGGAAACCCTGATTCTCAATAGATGCGCTTACCTGCTTCACTAAACCGGATAAGCTTATCGAGACGGTTCTCTTTTGTCGGTTCCTGCTTTGCACTCATGATCCAGTGTATGGCCGTTCTCTTATACGAAGGAGATTGCGACTGAAAGAAGTTCCAGCCCTTTTCACTGGCCTTGAAGGTTTTCTCAAACGATGACGAGAACTGTTTCATCTCCTGTTCGTAGCTGTAAACCCCCGATCTGTCAGTCTTTCGCTTATTAAAGGCTTCAAGACCCTTGGGGTGCATCACCCCTTTTTCTGTAAGCTCCCTGACTTTCTTGATATTGATCGAACTCCAGGTACTTGCAGGTTTTCTGGGTGTGAACCGTATGGTGTAGCGCTCATCGTCTACCGATTTTCTGATCCCGTCTATCCAACCGAAACAAAGGGCTTCATCAACCGACTGCGACCAGGTCATGCTGGGTCTGCCGGTATTTACCTTATAAAATCCGACAAGCAATTCTGTAGCACTGGAATGGTTCTCTTCAAGCCATTTTCTGAATTCCGACGGGGATGAGAAAAATACCGGTTTCATGGACTAAATATACCTTTTTTGATGGGATAATTGAAGGTTAAAATCTGCAAGATAAGATGATTATCATGTTAATGTACGTATTCGATTAACCGATTCACGATTGCAGTACCAACCTGCACGCTATCTGTTCCGGCCTCTGGTCTTTCCTCTGACAGTTTCTGGTATACCCCGTTCGTCCATCCGAACCCGTCCTGGTTCGGGTATTCTCCTCCGCCTACTTTCAGCGACAGATCAACAACATTGTACTTTTCCACCATTTTATAGGTCGACCGGTAAACCTTTTTGTTGAGTTCCAGCCAGCGTTCCTTTATCTCCGATGCAAGTGAATCATAGCCGTAATTTCGCAGTCCCTGAATGGTGATCCATTGCAGGGGAGCCCAGCCATTGGGTGAATCCCATTGCTGGCCGGTATTGTTCAATGTGGTGACGACACCTCCCGGTTTAATAAACTGTTTCTGAATAGTTGCTGCGACCAGCTCAGCCTGTCCCTTGTCTGCAATTGAAAAGAACAACGGGTAAACTCCTGCCAGGGATAAAATGGCAGTTTGTTTTCCCGTTCTGATGTTGAAATCAGCAAAAAACCCTTTTTCCCTGTTCCAGCAGTGGTCCATCATGGCTTTTCTCCTGGCTTCGTATTTATTCCTGTAATAAGTGGCTTTATGTGTATTCCTCTTAAAGTTATACGTTTCCGAAAGAACATATTCCAGGTAATACAACAATGAGTTCAGATCGACGGGAATAATGTCAGTGGTATGGATGGTGTATAAGCTGTAATTCTTTTCGTTGTCAGCCGATAGCCAGCGGCTCGAAAAATCCCATCCCGATTCAGCCGCAGCCCTGATGTTTCTGAAAAGCTCCTCACGCCTGCAATTCTTAAGCTTCAACACCGCTTCATCAGCAGTGCGTGTGTCTTCACGATAGCTCTCCGGCCTGGGTGTGCTTTTTTCATCCCAATACCTGTTCAGGATATCACCGTCCGCGAGCATGACTACATGGTTAATGCAGCACCTGTTTTTATTTACGCTGTCGATGCCATTCATCCAGAAGGCATATTCCTTTTCCAGGTATTCCAGGTATTCAGGAAAAACGAAGTAATTCTCCGACCTAGCCAGAACAGTGAGCATCATTGAATAAAACGGGGGCTGCGACCTGCTCAGGTAGTATGTTCTGTTCCCGTTCGGGATAAACCCGTAGAGGTCGATAAGGTAAGAAAAATTATCGATCATATTTTTGATCATGTCGTTGCGGTGATCGGCCTGCAGGCCCAGCATGGTAAAATAGCTGTCCCAGTAATATATTTCACGGAACCGCCCGCCTGGCTCAATGTAGGGGAAGGGGAGGGGAATAAGTGTACCGGGCATTTCTTTGTCGGCCGGACGTTTCAGCACATCCCACAATGCTGCAATATGCCTGTTAATGGATGACGAATCTGTGATATATCCTGAGCTGTTCGCGGGAATATAAAAATGATTGCTGACAAATGCTGAAAGAGCGCTATCGGATTTATCACCGACTTTCGAATAATCCGCCAGTATTTTGTGATAACCATATCTCGGGATGCAATCGACAAACGTCTTGCCGTCGCGAAAGATTCCGCGGGACTGCACATCATAAAACAACTGGCCGTATAATTCTTCAGGTCCTGCGGTACGGATCTTATCCCTCCTGCCGGGCTGGCTGCATACCGTAAGAAAGATGGTAAAGAAAATAATCCCGGATCTCAGGTGTAGTGAATGCCTTCTGGTCATTTTATACAGATTCATCGGGTCTACCGCAAAGATACGGTTTTAAACCTTAAAATGAGCGCCGGATTTCGGCAAGGCTGAAGTCTTTTCCGGAATCACCTGTGGCATTCTACTCTTTTTTTTCAAGATAGGTATATTCTGATTGTATTAAATTTCCGGGATTCGCAGGTTCCAGAACATTTAAAACAAGCCCCAGTCGATAAGTTGACGCAGGAAGTTCGCTCGAAGGTATGCCTTCATTCCAGTGTAGTTTATTTAGATCTAGTGATCTATTGTAGCTTAGAAACGCATCAATGGATATATTGCTGATAGTTTCAGCGTTATTCAATGTTGAATATTGATCGTTATTTAACTGAATATTTGAAGAGTATAATGATTTATTGATTGTATCAAACATTTGTACTGATACATTTGCCGGATAGTTAAATTTTTTAGGCGACAGATTATTTATCCATAGTATTCCTTTGGTCGTATCTGTAAAAACCGTTGTATTGACAGATAAGCTTATAATTAAATAGTTGGTCATTGGCTCCGGTAAGGCTTCATTTTTGGTAGTACAGGATATAGCGGCCAAAATAATGACAGCAGAACAAAAAATCATTTTCATGGGCTCTAAATTTTTATATTTCAATATACTAACGCAAATGTTGGACAAAAAATTATCGTCAATTGAAGCTTTTATTCATCAGTTACTTGGTGATTGCTTTTAATATCCAGTCTTCTTTTATTAACACATCTTTCATTAATAACTGATACGGCAATTGTTTGTGTCTGGTGTTTTTAAACCCATTCAAAATATTCACAAGAGTATCAGCAGTTATTAATGAAAGATTTAATTCAAATTCTTCCCTACAGTCCTTTTCAAATTCTTCGCTAAATTCTGGAGCAATTAATAATGATTTGATAACCCGATAGTTTTTTGATTTTGCCAGATCAATATAAGATTTTATTTGTCTTGATACGGAAGCAAACTTATTATATCCAGCCTCTTTAACAGTTTTGCATTCAACAACTATTAGCTCATTGTTATTTAGGTTAATAATTATATCAATTTTGTTTTTTGCATTACTAAGTTCTTTTCTTATTTTTTCATCAACTGTAAGTCCTAGCTTATTAAATATTTTTTTTGTGATTTCTTCAAATTTCACCCCTATGTTGGCTTCCTTTATTATTAATCCGTTTTCTTTCAGCTTATTAATATCCCTATATGCAATTAAAGAGTAATTCTCAATGAATAGATTTTCTGCATCTTTGTATTTGTCAAGAATATTTGTAACAAGATTACCCCTTGATTTTATGCCCAATTTTTCACAAAATATCTTAACGTCTGATTCCGACAATAAATCAAGAATATCTCGTGGTTTTATATTATAATCCAATAAAAAATCACTTTTAAGGATATCTTCTTCCTGCAATTCGAACTCGTTCTTAATGTTAGCTTTAATATTTGGTAAAATCCGTTCCAGATCAGATAATAATTTTTCATAACCATCTATTGAGATACCGACTTTTTCATCTTTATCAATTTCATCGAAATAATTAATCAGACTATCTATTTTTTCTTCAAGAGTTGCTCCCCGGAGATGGTTTATATTAAGACACTTTTCTATTAATTCATTAATAAAAACTTTTTTTTCTGAGAGCTTGGTTTCTTCCTTAAAAATATCATCTGAAAGAATATCACTAAAATTTATACCTTCCTTAATGATCTTTTTAATTTTAATATCAATACTATCCTTCCAGTTAATATTGTGATTTTTAGCTATTAAATTAATTTGGGGTTCTCTCAGGTTTTTAAGTACTCTTCTGTAATATTTATCTGCTATTTCTTTGCCTCTAACTTTGCGTAATATCCTTACAATCTCATCAGCAACATAAACATTTAATGTTTTTCTGGAATAAAATATTATTCCAAGATTTTTTAATTCATTAATTACTTTATCAATATTCTCTTTCTTTATCTTAATGATGAGATAATTGATAAGTTTAATCTCTTCCTGTGACAGACCCAAATTTTTAGATAAAGCAAGAAGAATTGATTGCTCATCAGAAGTAATTTTGCAATCTTGGTTTTTTAATTCATCATTATGATATGCAGTTTCCAAGCATTCCCTGTATATTTTATAATCTCTTTTTCTACGTTCGGTAATTTCTGATTTTTCAGATTGGATCTCTTTTTCAAATTCCTTTAATTTAATTTCAAGTGATTTGATTTCATTTTCATATAGTTTATTAAACCATTCCCGAGACATTATACAATTTCCATCTCGAATTAAAATATCAATTAGGATATCAAATTGAGATGTTGCCTCTACCAATTCAGACCTCACAAATCTTGTGAACTCTTCTTCTATCAAATCAAGCACTCTAACAATATTAATATTGTCAACATTTTTTAAATCATTATCTGAATTCACAAGAATTTCTTCAATCTCTTTGGATTTTCTAGGAACGTCGTCAATAATATTTGTAATAACTTTAAGAAAAGAATTTTTTTCAAAAGAGTTCAGTTGGTCAAGAATCTTTTCAAGTTTCATAAATATTTTATTTGATAAGGGTTATAGGTTTCTTTTAATTAATATATATGTAATCTGTTTAACAATAGGAATTTCTGTTTAATAATATGAAACAGAATTAAATATAATTTAATGAATATTATCAGAAGCTTTAACCATTATTTTAACGGGGAAAATTACGAAATCAAACTATATTGAAATATAACGAAAAAAAAGTTATAAGTCAATATTAGGCAGTTTTTTTAATTGAAGTTCAGAGTCTTTCTGGAAGACATCCTCTCGGTTGATCAACAGAAGTCCATTTATTAAATACCATACATTGTTTTAAATCCTGAGCGATGGCCAGCCAAAATGGCCGCGTGCCATGAGCGCCTTGTGTGTAAAGGCAGGTGATCATTTTGGCTTGATTCTTTTGATCCTTTTCTCATCTAAGGAGAAAAAAATAACAGCTAATGTTAGAACTTGATCTTGGTTTGTACAATGAAAGATTTCACATTGAATAGCAAAGATAGATTATGCGGAGAGTTTATCGCTCATTCTTAATAAAGTGGATAGACATCAGGTTGTAGAAATAAGGCTTTACAGCCCTGTTCCCGGCAATTGATAAAATAGAAAAATTATTCAACCCTAACATAGAGATGACCGAATCCGTCGTATACTTCGTCTGAGAGGAACAGGGTATCGTGGTTGCGTATTTTATAGGACTGCGTGATGGAAAAATCATCGTATTTGATCACCGGAACGCTGTCCGGGCTGAAAATCGATTCCGATCGTACTTCGTGGAAATGTGTTTCCATAACAAGGATATCGTCCCTGTAAATCCGGTAAAGCGAATCCTTCGTGAATTCTATTCTCTCTGTATATCCCGCTGATACGGGCGTATAGCATATTCCTGCTATCCCTCCGCAGGTTTGAACCCAGCTCCATGTTCCGGTTAATCCGGATGATTCCGATGCCCCTGTGCGATCTCTTTCACACGACAAAAGAAATGACAGGATTGTCAATACCACGATATATTTTCTTTTCATAACAGTAAAAACCATGCTCTGATTAAAGAGATGAAAAAAACGCCCGATGGTTGCTTGCGGCAAGTTCTTTTTAAAACACTGCCGGCTGATCGACAAACATTTCTGCAGAAATGCACGAACCGGTAAGGCACATACCGGATGCTTGCTTAACAGTATGGAATCAGCCGGCTATTTATAGGATTCGGCATACTTTAATGTTTTTTAAGATCGATTACCAGCCGCAGCCGGAATGTCACTTAACCGGGCTGCACCGCCACCCTTAAATTCCCCTCCGAAAACAGATTTATAAAAAGTGAATACATCCCATGTATTGCGGGGAAAATTTAGATAGGTACATACTCTGGTCATGACGGATCCTTTTAGATCAAGCAACAAATATTTTCTCTTTTGTTTAGGCCGGAATTATTTTTAACGCAATCAGGCGGTTGCAGGATGCACCTTTGAATGGCGTATTAAAGCCCGTGTTCCGACAGGTATCTTTCGGCGTCGATGGCCGCCATACAGCCTGTACCTGCGGCAGTAACCGCCTGACGGTATACCGAGTCCTGAACATCTCCGCATGCAAAAATGCCCGGTACATTGGTTTTTGAGGTTCCCGGTTTCGTCTGGATATACCCTGTATCCGTGGTTTGCAGGTAATCCCTGAAAATTTCCGAGTTGGGGGTGTGCCCTATGGCCAGGAAAAAACCATCGATCTTCAATATTTCCTCCGCTTCATCAGGTGTACCCATGTTCTTCATGAGTACAGCTTCCTGCAATACCTTGTCACCCCTGAGTTCTTTGGTATTTCTTTCAAAGAGCAGCTCTATTTTAGGATGGTTGAAAACCCTTTCCTGCATGATTTTTGAGGCACGGAGGTAATTTTTCCGCACGATCATATACACCTTGCTGGCCAGACCGGCAAGGTAAAGGGCTTCCTCACATGCCGAATCACCACCACCCACAACTGCCACATCTTTCCCCTTGTAAAAAAATCCGTCGCACGTGGCACATGCCGATACTCCAGAACCTGCATAAACCTGTTCACTTTCCAGTCCCAGGTATCTGGCTGTAGCTCCTGTTGCTAAAATTACCGAGTTGGCTTCAAAAAGGATGTTTTCATCCACGATCACTTTATGGGGGACCGTAGAAAAATCAACTTCGGTTGCAACTCCCCACCTGCAGTCGGCACCATAGCGTTCAGCCTGCTTTTTAAGCTCTTCCATCATTTTCGGGCCGGTAATTCCTTCGGGATATCCCGGGAAATTTTCGACTTCGGTTGTAGTGGTCAGCTGACCTCCGGGCTGAAGTCCCTCAATAAGCACGGGGTTCAGATTAGCCCTGGCCGCATAAATGGCGGCAGTGTATCCTGCAGGGCCTGAGCCGATGATGAGACACCGCACTTTTTCCACTTTTTTGATCTTACTGTCAGCCTGTGAACCTTCGCCGAGGTCCTGTATTGGTTTAAACAAATTCATAATCAGGTAGATTAATTGTTAATTCCCGGTAACTCATTACCGTAGTTTATGGTTGTGCCGCAATTGATCAATAAATATACCAAAAGCTGGTAATTTTCATAATAGTTACATATAATTTCAGAAAAAGTACAGTTACGGAAACGGGTTACCTGATCATGGGAAGAGAAAACAATCCTGCAGGAATAAAAAATAAAAGTACTTTATACTTTTATTTTTTTAACACGGTGCACCGGGACCGGCTCTGTATGTCCGGTCTGACATAATACAAAAAACCTGTCAGCAGCAGAACCCTTTAAATGCTGTTTTCAGGGTTAGTGCAATTGCTATGCGCTTATCCGACTTTTACGGATAAAATGACATCCGGAATGAAAATAGGTACTGGACATGCAATTATGCATAAAAGTCTACTGACAAAAATGCTGAGTAAAAGAATAATCTGACATTTTATCAGGACTGCCGGTCAAAAACGAAAATGTTTTATATATTTGAATTTAAGCTACAGATCATTCCATGACCTTTAAAGAGATCATCAGAAATAACCGCAGCTACAGGAGGTATTTCCAGGTGGAAAAGATCGGTATTGAAACGCTAAGGGAGCTTGTCGGGTATGCACGCCTCTCTGCATCAAGCGGCAATATTCAGGCATTGAAGTTCTTCCTTTCGGCCGATGACAAATCCAACCATTCCATATTTAAATACCTGAAATGGGCGTTTTATTATCGAGACTGGGATGGTCCGGAAGAAGGCGAACGCCCGTCAGCTTATGTCATCATTCTCGGCGATACTGAAATACACCAGACTGTTGAAATTGATGTGGGTATTGCCGCGCAGAGCATACTGCTTGCTGCAGTGGAAAAGGGATTTGGAGGGTGCATGTTCGGATCGATCGACAGGGTGGGGTTGAGAAAGGAATTGAAAATCCCTAGAAAATTCCAGATTCCCCTTATTATCGCACTGGGCAAACCCAGGGAAAAAGTGGTTATTGAAGATGTAAAAGGAGAGGACGGTATTGAGTACTGGAGAGACCTTGAGAATATTCATCATGTTCCGAAACGGCTGCTTGATGACCTGATCGTTGATTTTAAATGATCTGTTCGTGAAACGTCTAACCTGTAAGAATTCATAAACCTGAAGAACATTCAATACATAACCAAATGGATACGACTATGAAAAAAGCAATTTTTGCCGTGATAGCTTGTTTATCAGTACTTACTGTATATTCGCAGAAAATAAAACTCCTGGCAGACGAAGAGATCCTTGAGATGTATAAAGGACTCAGGGTTGCGGATGTGGCAGATGGAATGGATATTGTCGGACTTCGTGATGTAGGTATTCTTGACCAGAGCATTGAAGCACTCTGGAAAGATATCGATAATTTTGATCATTGGTTTTGCGGCATAGCAGTAACAGCCAGGTATGTACCCACAAACAAGTTGGTTAAGAACCCGATGGCTGCCGAAGATTTCAGGCAATGGGAAGGCAACTGGTACAATACCTTGTCGGCCGAGCCTTGGACTGCATTGATAAAGCCCGGATCGGTGGTTGTACTTGATGTTCAGGGCGACGGTGATACCGGTTCGATAGGATCGGCCAACAGCCTGGGTTATGTAAAAAGGGGAGCCCGGGGTATTGTATCGAACGGAGGAATCAGGGATACCGATGAAATCATCAAAGAACGGATTCCGGTTTATTTGGATATCAGCCAGCGTGGAAGAGGTATAAGACCAGGCAGGAATGAGCTGGAGTCATATAACAGACCTGTTTCAATAGGGGGAGTGCTAATACAACCCGGCGACGTAATTGTTGCAGACGGTGACGGTGTAGTGTGTGTACCCAGGGAGTATGCCGGTGAAGTGGCAGGGTATGCCCGCTCCATTTTAACCGGCGATAAGACTGCCCGGAGACAATTATATAAAGATCTCGGTAGAGAGCCTGATGCAACCGTGATGCCTTAATAATCATAATGAATACAGATCTCAAGCGGGAAATAGTTCCCATTGCAATTCCGGGCATACATGAAAATTTTTACCGGGTCTTCACATCAGTAGCGGCTGAGTATAAACACCCGGAAATACTTGAAGTTGGTTCAGGACACGGGGCATTTACACGGAAACTGTGGGATGCGGGTTTCAGCGTTTCAGCATGCGATTTCTTCCCCGAGAATTTTTATTTCACCGAAGTGGAATGCCGGAAAGTGGATATTACCCGGGAATTGCCTTATGCTGACGACTCGTTTGACATAATCATTGCGGTGGAAGTTATGGAGCACATACACGACCACGCTGTTTTTTTCCGTGAGTGTAAACGCATTCTCAAGCCGAAAGGAATGCTGATGATTTCATCTCCGAATATACTATCCCTGAAATCAAGGATCAGGTTCCTGTTCTCCGGGTTCTTCTATTCCTACCAGCCACTCGATCATAAGCGAACGGACGGCTTACAGCACATATCGTCAATGACTATTGACCAGTATGAAAACCTTGCCCTGGTCAGCAATTATGCATCTATGGAAGTATTTTTCGACAAGAAGCAAAGAACTTCAAAGATCTACACTTTTTTAATCCCGTTTATGTGGATCTATTGCAGGGTGAAGAAGATCGACTACAGGGTACACAACAATATAAGTTACCTTACCGGCAGGATCATGATCCTGGTTTTCCGTACCGGATAAGTTGTCTTTTCTGTTTTCGAAGGATTTCAGGCTGCCTCAGCGGCTTCTGTTTTCAGAACTCACGGAACACTCTGCGTATCGTGGTGAGATTATGTGAATACTGACTTGTTTCCTCGTTGAATATCCCCTTTTCATCGATCCTGTCAATTCTTACACGGCCTGAGGCATGAATTATCCTGTTGTTTTCAAGCAATATCCCGGTGTGTGTTACCTGGTCGTCAGCTTTTGTAAAAAATGCCAGATCGGCAACCCGGGCCATACCCAGGTTATCAATAGGATGTCCTTCATTCATCTGATCATGTGCATCGCGCAATAATTTGATTTTATGGATCTTGTAAACTACCTGCGTAAATCCGGAGCAATCTACGCCAAAAAAAGATCTGCCGCCCCACATATACGGTGCATTTGTAAACAGCATTGCCGTAGCTGCAACTGCGGATGAAGTGGGAGGGAAAATGCCTGCAGGCAGCTTTTCATTGAGCAGAAATTTATGCTTTTCAATGCTTATGGTTAATGAATCCGGTCCGTAGAAAGGCAGTGAACTTCCCGGCAGAATAAACAGTGTAGTACCGTCGGCTTTTGTCAGCCGTGTGATTTCCCTGGCTACCGCATAATGTTCAGTCTTTCTGAGCAAGCTAAAGGTTTCTTCTGTAACCGGAAGTACTGTTTTTCCATCGATCCACCCGGTGTAGCTATCAAAATCTGATCGGACCTGTAACCATAGATCCCTGCTGTCAAGTACTTCAAAGATTTCCCCGAACAACAGTTGGGTCAGCATTTCTGATCTTTCTGAAGGATCTCTTCGTACCGGTAATATGGCTAACACACATATTCCAAATTTCATGATTCATGTAATGAAATGATATTGAACTAAATAAGATAATACTTGTTCTATTATTTTATTATTTTAGTTACAGATAAAAGCTGGTTAAAAGCTTTTAATTACATTTGAAGATAAAAGTAGGAATAAAAATCGGTTACCTCCAGGTTATGGTATGGCTTCTTCATTATATTCGTAATAATTTCAAGATAATATTCGTAATATTTCTCTTTTTTATTACCGCCCTGCTCATCGTGTATATTTTTCCCAGACAGGGCAAATTCAGGTATGAATACCAGAAAGGCAGTCCATGGAGGCATGAAGATCTGCAGGCAGAATTTGATTTCCCTATCAATAAATCATCTGCGGAGCTTGCCCAGGAAAGGGATTCCGCACTTGCAGATTTTAAGCCCTATTTCACATACAATTCGTCGTTGGGAAATGATGAGATCATTAAATTCCGTGAAGATTTTGAAGAGGAGTGGATTACCTATTCAGTGCGGGAATTCAACATCAAAAATGCGGACGCCTATCTAAATCCTAATAATTTCAGATCACTCCACAAACTTGAAGAAACGTTCAGGACATACCTGGCAACCCAGCTTGAAAATATTTATAAAAAGGGGATCATAGATCTGAACGACGCACAGGAGGTGACTGGAATGCACTTGAAAACAATCATGCTGGTTAAAGGAAATATAGCGGAACAAACGGCTATTGATGCCGTACTTACACCAAAATCGGCTTATGAATTCCTGAAAAGCAATCTATCCGGCAAAGTTGCCGAGAACAGATCAGGATATGCCGGGAGATACAAATTGTTTTTTGAAGAGTTTGACCTCAACAGGTACATTGCTGCTAATATTGTCTATGATGAACTAAAATCCAGGAATGTAAAAAACAGCATACTGAATGAAATTTCGCCATTTAGAGGCAGGGTGCAGGAAGGGCAGCGGATCATATCAAAAGGTGAGCTGATTACACCTGAAAAATACCAGATCCTTGAATCATTAAGACTTGAATACGAAAGCCGGTTGGGCTTTATCGCCACACAGCTGGTTGGTGTCGGTAAATTCATCCTGGTATTTTCTGCCCTGTTTATGATATTTCTCTTTCTTTATAACTTAAGGAGAGAGATCCTTTTCGACAGCACAAAGTCGTTATTTATCCTCCTGATTGTAATTATTGTAGCCTTTGTTGCCAGCACGATCTCGAAATCAAATCAAAAGAATTTTTATATTATCCCGTTCACCATTCTTCCTATAGTTTTGAGAACATTCTACGATGAACGCCTCGCCTTGTTTATCCATTTCATCATTACCCTTCTTGTGGGGTTTCTGGCTCCCAACAGCTTTGAGTTTGTTTTTCTGACCTTTATAGCAGGCATTATTGCGGTCTTCAGCCTGACTAATTTTTACAGGCGTTCACGTATTGTAATCACCGCAGCACTGGTACTCATCACTTACTGCATTGTTTATTTTGGCATTTCAATTCTTCAGGAGGGAAACATCAGGAGTATCGATTATAACAATTTCAAATCATTCGGAATAAACAGTTTCCTGATTTTATTGAGCTTTCCGCTGATTTATATCTTTGAGAAAACGTTTGGATTTTTATCTGATGCTACCTTAATGGAACTTGCCGATACCAATCAGCCTCTGTTGCGCCAGCTTGCCGAGAAGGCTCCCGGCACCTTTCAGCATTCGCTGCAGGTGGCAAATCTTGCCGAAGATGCTATCTTCAGGATAGGTGGTAATCCTTTGCTGGTAAGAACAGGAGCACTCTACCACGACATCGGCAAAATGGAAAACCCGATATATTTCATTGAAAATCAAACAAGCGGTATTAATCCACACGATTCGTTGTCGTTTGAAGAAAGTGCACGACTTATTATCGACCATGTTAACAAAGGCATGGAGATTGCAAAGAAGAACAAGCTTCCCCTGCCCCTCATCGATTTTATACGCACGCATCACGGCACATCTACAGTGCAGTATTTTTACCGCTCCTATATCAAAAAATATCCCGAGGAGGAAGTGGATGTAAAAAGGTTCATGTATCCAGGTCCGAAACCGTTTTCAAAAGAAACGGCAGTTATGATGATGGCTGATTCGGTAGAAGCAGCGTCGAGAAGCCTGAGGGATATCAATGCAAAAGCACTTGACAGTTTAGTGGATGCCATAATCGATGCACAGCTTCTGGAAGAGCAGTTCAGCAATACCGACATAACATTCAAAGATATTACCACCATCAAGGAGGTATTCAAGAACAGGCTTCGGAATATATATCATGTGAGAATATCGTACCCTGTCTAAAAGCGCATGTCGAAGACCTCAACTTTTTTATGTTTTGCCGGCTCGAATACAAACAATTCGTCAGCAAGATCTTTGTCGATTATGTAATCGTGCAACTCTACGGCATAATCAATGCCATCCTTGCCGATCGTCTTGAGAGAATACAACAGCAGGTTATCGGTACCCAGATAGATCTTTATTCTCGAGTAAGGTTGATCGAGATTTTTGGGGAACAGGTCGATTTCATGAACCGGTTTGCCTTTAAAAGTAGTCTCCTGTACATACCTGTACTTAAAATCGCGGTTATACCACAAAAGTATTTTTGCCGGATTCCCAAGAAAATCCTCGTCTTCCATATCAGGTTCGGTAATGGTCACCTCATTAAGGTCTTTGGCATACGTCCACATGGTTTTCCCGTCGAAGTACACGGTATTATCCTTCGATTCGAGGCGGTATTTATTTCCCTTGATCAGGATATTGCCCTCATCAGAAGTCGATGTATTTTCCTTACGGTCGTCGATATTCAGCGTATAGCCGGCCTGCAATGAAGCATATGCCTTGGTTTTTTCAGCGGCTTTATCCAGGATCACTTTTGCTTCAGGGTCCTGCTGGGAAAATAAACCTGCTGAAAAGCCCAGGTAAATGATAGACTGGATTATAATTTTCATGGTGCTGCCTGTATCAGTTATCTAATGTATGCAAATAATGTTCCAAAGATGTGATTTCGGGAAACAAGACCTGTCTGGGCTTGCTTCCTTCCGGCGGACCAACAATTCCTGCAGCTTCAAGCATATCCATAATCCTTCCTGCCCGGTTGTATCCGATTGAAAATTTTCTCTGGATCAACGAAGTGGAACCTTGCTGATGTGAAACTACAAGCCTGGCAGCATCATTAAAGAGCGCGTCCTTTTTCGAAAGATCGAAGTCACCTGCCTCCACAGTATTTTCATCGACATATTCCGGCAAATAAAAGGGTGTTGCATAGCCCGGTTGTACACTAATGAATTCCGTTATCCGTTCAATTTCAGGAATATCAATAAAAGCGCACTGCAGGCGAGTCATCTCGCTGCCGGGTGCAAAAAGCATATCCCCCCGGCCGACAAGCTGGTTAGCACCTGGACTGTCGAGGATCGTTCTTGAGTCGATCATTGATGTTACCCTGAAAGCGATCCGAGCAGGAAAATTGGCTTTGATCACACCCGTAATAATGTTGGTCGTTGGCCGTTGCGTGGCGATAACCAGATGTATCCCGATGGCACGTGCCAGTTGTGCAAGCCTTGCAAGGGGAATTTCCACCTCACGGCCTGCCGTCATGATCAGGTCGGCAAATTCATCAATAATCACCACGATGTAAGGCATATACCGGTGGCCTTTTTCGGGATTAAGCCTGCGTTTAATGAATTTCTGGTTGTATTCCTTAAGATTTCTTACCTGTGCTTTTTTCAGAAGATCATACCGCTGATCCATTTCAATGGTTAATGAATTGAGAGTATAAATCACCTTTTGCGTATCCGTAATAATGGCTTCCTCGGCATCGGGTATCTTGGCAAGAAAATGTTTTTCAAGCTTGGAATAAAGGGTGAGTTCCACCTTCTTCGGATCAACAAGCACAAATTTAAGCTGGGCCGGATGTTTACGGTACAGCAGCGACGCGATAACGGCATTCAGTCCGACAGATTTACCCTGTCCGGTTGCCCCGGCAATAAGCAGGTGAGGCATTTTGGCCAGGTCGAACACGAATGTCTCGTTTGAAATGGTTTTACCTATAGCCACCGCCAGGTCGAATTCGGCCTCCTGAAACTTTCTTGAACTCAGGATCGAACGCATCGACACGATCTCAGGTTTTTGATTGGGCACTTCTATGCCTATGGTACCCTTACCGGGAATGGGGGCGATGATGCGGATACCCAGCGCTGCAAGGTTTAGTGCTATGTCATCTTCGAGGCTCTTGATCCGGGAAATCCTTACCCCGGGTGCCGGAACTATTTCATACAGGGTGACAGTTGGTCCAATTGTAGCCTTTATTTTATCTACCTGTATCTTGTAATGTGATAGGGTATCGACGATCTTATTTTTATTGCTGATAAGCTCTTCATTCGTTACCGAAGAATTGCCTTCATCATGTTTTTCCAGGATTTCGATAGGAGGGAGCCTGTAAGAAGGCAGATCCAGGGTAGGATCATAATCCTCCAACTCAATATGATAGTTTTCTTCAGCGCCGTCCCCGTTACCCTCCGGTTCTTCAATGAACAGTTCAATATCATCAGAGGCAGGTCCTTCCTGATCGACCTGTATTTGATTTACTGTCGGCTCTCTTTGCGGGAATTCCGTTTCAAATACAAAGTCATCATCTTCTGATGAAGTATCTTCACCGGAATCCGGTTCATCATCGGCAAGCAATTCCATAACCCTGTTTTGTACGCTGGGATTAGCAACTCTGAACCGGAATACATTCTTTGTGATTTGCCTGATGACATCAAGGGAATTGTTCACGGTGATCAGCAGCAACGCAATAAGAAGAGTGATTAAAAACAGCAGGGTGCCGATCTTTCCCATAAATGCCGTGAGCCATTGGCTTACGTAATACCCATGCCTGCCTCCCGGACCACTGCCAAAAAATCCGTTGAGGTTACCAAAAAAAAATCCCAGGGCGACAGAGAAAAATACAGTATAGACGATGGTGATCAACGCAGTTTTGCCCAGTTTTACCAGCCTGATATTCAGAAAACGCAGACCAGCCAGCAAGAGGAGAAACGGCAAGGTAAACGATGTGATCCCGAATGTCCTGTTGATCAGGAAATCGGATAGGAAAGCACCCGCTTTGCCTGCCCAGTTCTCTGCCCTGATTTCAGCCCCGGAAAACAACTGCTCGGATAAGAAACTCTGATCGTTTTTCCAGGTAAACACATAGGATATCATAGCCAGAAAAAGGTATACGGCAAAAACCGAAATGATTATGCCTGCAACCACCCTGAATATACTTTTATTAAAAAATCGTTCTTTTTTACGTGAAGATTTCTTTCCGTAATGTTTCGTTGACCTTTTTCCCATTACACTGCTGTAATTTGAGGCAAAAATAGTAAGTGTTTTACTTTAAACTGAAAAAAAATACAATTATTATTGAACAGTTTCCCTGAAATGGGAAGCAAGCATATCATCGGGCGGTGTATCTAATTTAAGGGTAGAAATGCAGTTAAGCGTCTGATTTATGAGTGGTTTATGCCGGTTTATCCAACCGGTTTTGATAAGTCGTTTAAATTTACCTAATTTAAGGAAATAATCCATAATATGCTATATCATGAGGTACAACGCATTTACATTTTTGTTGACCGGATTGATCCAGGTCGTAAACTTTACGGTATCAGGACAGGACAGACCTGTGGTTGTGCAGGCTGACTCGGGTATCCTGGGTTCTGATTTCAATGTCATTGAGGCAGGAGGAGTACGGTATGTTACCCCGGGAACCGATTTTGTAAATACAGCATATCCGGGTAATGATACCAGGGTCATTACCTTCAGTATCACTTTTCCCGATACAGGTGCATACAATTTATACGGAAGACTCCGTGTAGGACCTGCCGCCGACAACGACGACAGTTTTTTCTACGGTACCGGTTTCGGGGTAAAAGACCCGACCAACGCGGATGACTGGGTAAGGGTCAATAACTTTAGCGGGTTGGGGTTTTCAGAACCCGACGATTTGGTGTATGGAGGCGGTGGGGCGCCAAACAACAACTGGAACTGGTATGATCTGACAGGATATGGTTTCGACGAGCCGGGTGTTATTTTCCATGTCCCTGCGGGAAGTCTGACACAGACTTTTCAGGTGGGCGGGCGTGAAAACGGACTAGATATGGATAAGTTTGTCTTCGGACGGTCTGACTTGTTTTTTACTGTTGCCGATCTCGACAGCGGTAAGCAGGGCACGGATGTTCCTCCGCTGGAACCCACTGTACCTGATGGTCCGCCCCTGGCCAGGGGAAAATGCAAATTCCTGGGCAGTGTCTATGCACCCGACCAGGCATTTGGCTTTGACAGCCTCTGGAACCAGGTAATTCCTGAGGATGCCGGAAAATGGGGATCTGTGGAAGGTGTGCGTGATGTCATGAACTGGAGTATCCTTGACTCGGCATATAACCTTGCTCAGAAAAACGGATTTCCTTTTGAGTTTCATGTATTGATTTGGGGGAACCAGCAACCGGTTTGGATCGAATCGCTCGATTCGGCAGAGCAGCGGCAGGAAATTGAAGAATGGTTTGATTCGGTGGCTACACGATACCCAAATATCGATATTCTTCAGGTTGTTAATGAACCGCTTCATAATCCGCCTGCAGGAGCCGGTAATGGTAATTATTATCAGGCACTTGGCGGTCCGGGCCAGACCGGGTGGGACTGGGTGATCGAAGCATACAGGCTGGCCCGTCAGTATTTTCCTAACGCAGCCTTGATGATCAACGACTATAACATAGTTAACAATTCGGTCAACACCAATAATTTTATTCAAATCATTGAATTGCTGCAGGCTGAAAATCTAATCGATGCCATAGGTGTTCAGGCCCATGCATTCTCAACTTCAGCAAGTGCGGCAACTATGACAGCCAACCTCGATCAGCTGGCAACAACCGGATTGCCCATATATGCCACCGAGTTCGACCTGAGCAGTACCGATGAGGCAACACACCTTACGAATTACCAGCGGGTGTTTCCTGTTTTCTGGGAACATCCTGCAGTTAAGGGAGTTACCTTATGGGGTTACCGGCCCGGTATGTGGAACAGCAACAAAGCATACCTGCTGAATCCCGACGGTAACCCCAGAGCCTCGATGTACTGGTTGCGCAGGTACGTGGAAGGAACCAAGTTTGATGGTGACTGCATCCTCCTACCTTCTGCCGTTACCCCGGTTACTACCGGAAATCCTGTTGAAGTGTATCCAAACCCGGCTCCAGGTGGAAAATTTACAATTCGGGGTATTGAAAAGTTCACGGTGATCAGGATCTTTGATCTGACGGGGCATGAAGTGGCGTCTTATAACGTGGCAAACCATTCAACACTCGAAATACAGATGAACACTGCACCTGGAGTTTATCTTATGCAACTTTCGAACGGACAGCAACTAAGGTATAAGAAAATCGTAATCAATTAGGAATACTGCATAAACTGAGCTGAAAAGGTATGATTAAAACCTTTCTGAAATATACTTTTCTGAAAGGTTTTTTTATTCGTGAAACTCAAATTTCAAAAACGCAGTGCATTGAAATTTGTAAGTTGAACAACTAAGTGAAACGTTCTCATGAGCCACGCATTTGCGTGGCGAATAACTGAACGAAGTGGTCTCATGACCAACGGGAATAATCCCGCCGAAGGCGGAGGGTCTGATTAGCTGCGCTGAGCTCTCCCGCCCCAGGGCGGGATCGGTTCCCCGTAGCTTTGCTGCGGAATTAGTTTCCAAAGCTTGTATTGGTGATTCATACCCGTGATTTCTCACAGGCCAATATAAACATGTGTATCCCTGTGGATAGGATTTCCGTAATTTCCGGATTACTCCATTAATTTATCGATGATCTGGGTCATCTGCTCGTGTGTGACTTCTGCACAGTTTTCCGGAATTCGGATTTTTTCAGGTACGATTGAACTGGTTTTCTCAAATTTGTCTGCGGTAAATTTCATTTTCAGTCCCGACAATTTAAGCTGAAATTCCATAAGGACACCGTCGATATCTCTGTAGGGGTTTGTAACATTCGGATTGTCAAGACTTATATCATGGGTATAATATACATCGAACTCTTCATCCCTGTCGGCAAACTTTATGATGGCTTTCTGGCAATTAAGTCCTGCGATCATCTTGGTTTCCGGGGAGTATTCAATTTCCATTTTGCCCATGGGTTCAAAACAACACATTTCGTCGCCACGTTTACCCCTGAACACATAATTTTTGTTCAGCACCTCAAGAAGTGTTGAGCTTCTTTTATGCTTAAAACTGATCACATTATTTAACCTGAAGACACCCATAAAACCTTCAATCAGGTTTGTTGAATACTCCTGGTTGAATTCCAGTTTCATCTTTTTTGGAAGCAGCGACGGGGAAATATTATGGAGGTTATTTTCGAGATATTGAATTTTATACTCTATTCTCCCTTCTTTATAGATTCCATCAGATCCGGTCCTTTTACAACCACCTGCCAGCAGAGCAAAAGCCATAAAAACAAACATATACCTCATTCGCGTTAACTTCAGAATTTGCCGGCAATTTACTTTTAAAATCTTTACCCGCATCTGTATGTGCTTCATTTTTGACCAATTCATGAAATATGACATCTAATATTTTTATTATGATGATCAATCGGCGATTGTGCCATAAAAAAAAGAATCAATGAATTTATAAATATGCATTACAGCTATGATAAATATCATTAAATTATGACCGAAAATATTGATATATTTGAACTCTGAAAGAAGTCGAAATTTTTTAAATATTATATTTATAAGAATACAATAAATATTTATGCAATGTCAATTCAATTAAAGAGCAGGAATTTCTTAAAACTGCTGGATTTCACGCCGGCAGAGATCACATATCTTATTGATCTTTCAGTACATCTGAAAAAGGCTAAAGCACGTGGAACCGAAAAAAAACAGCTCACAGGACGGAACATTGCCCTCATCTTTGAAAAAACATCAACCCGGACCCGGTGTGCATTTGAAACAGCCGCCTACGATCAGGGGGCTCATGTGACATATCTGGGACCGTCGGGTACGCAGATAGGGCATAAGGAGTCGACAAAAGACACAGCAAGGGTATTGGGGCGCATGTATGCCGGGATAGAATACAGGGGATTCGGGCAGGAAATTGTGGAAGAGCTTGGTCGATATGCGGGTGTGCCTGTCTGGAACGGATTAACCGATGAATTTCATCCCACACAGGTACTGGCTGATTTTATGACCATGATCGAACACAGCAGGAAGCCTCTGAATGAAATTTCATTTTGCTATCTGGGTGATGCGCGCAACAATATGGGAAATTCCCTGATGGTTGGCGCTGCAAAAATGGGCATGGATTTCAGGGCGGCAGCTCCCTTAAAATGCCAGCCCGGAGAGGAACTGGTTGCAGAGTGCCGGAAGATTTGCGGAGTGACCGGCGCAAAAATATTGCTTACTGAAAATGTTGCTGAGGCGGTAAAGGGAGTCGATTTTCTGTATACAGACGTATGGGTGTCTATGGGTGAACCGACATCGGTATGGGAGGAAAGGATCGGCTTACTGAAGCCCTACCAGGTAAACAAAAAAGTGGTTGAACTGACGGGTAATCCGGAAATTAAATTTCTTCATTGTTTACCGGCTTTTCACGATCGGCAGACAAAAATAGGGGAGGAGATATACCAGAAATTCGGGCTCGATGCAATTGAAGTTACCGATGAAGTATTTGAATCACCGGGTTCGGTAGTCTTCGATGAGGCCGAAAACAGGGTGCACACGATTAAAGCTGTTATGGTAGCCACACTCGGAGACTAGTTCTCTATACCACATTCTTGTCATTGTCGCATCAATTATCCGTGTAATACCTGTTCATGTTGATATCAGTCTTTTATTCTGTGTATTATGTAAATAAAAGATCATCACCGTGGAAAAGGCTGAATTAGTGCAGTTGAGACATGGCGGGATACGGTCATGTATTTATACTAATGAATTTATTGCCTAAAAATTTGCATGCATTTAAAAAAAATTTCCTAACTTGTATAGGTGATTTTCAAATTTTTCAAACATGACTATTTACGTTGGTAATATCAATTATTCGCTAGGCGAGGCTGATATTCAAAAAATCTTTGAGGTAATGGGCAAAGTAGATTCCGTTAAGATGGTAATCGATCGTAAATCAGGCAGGTCAAAAGGGTATAGTTTTATAGAGATGCCCGATAAAAAAGAAGCAATGGAGGCGATTAATACCCTTGACGGTAAAGAAGTGGCCGGCAGGAATCTCAGGGTTATGAAAGCCCATTCCACAAAAAAGGTAAAAGTGTTGGCTGAAGAAGATCAGGAATAGCGGATCTTGCCCTCATTTTTGTTTACAGTATTCATCTCAGTAATTATTTCTCCGTTTTAGCAGCTGCATAAAACTGAAAATTTTGGGTGGCTTTAAATGTGGGCATATCATTGAATTTCTTATCACGATATAAATATACGCCGCAACCAAGCTGAACTGCGTCTTTCGACAAAATATTTTTCCGGTGTCCGGGTGAATTCATCCATTCATTGACCAGCATATCGGCAAAAGAAAGGTAGGTATGCGGAGGTATAAGGTCTCCACTAGGTTTGTAGCTGAACTTTCCGGGTCCCCTTATGGTAACATCGGTATCTGAAGTATACTGCAAACCGAAAACCTGGGCAATATTCTCAGCAATGAACGGATTTAGAATACCGGCTATCTTGGCCCTGTCTTCAGGAGTTCTCTTCCGTTTTTCATAGGGATTCTCATGACTGAAAAAATCTTTCTTGTACATGTCTTCCGAATGCATAACAGCCATGGCTTCGAGGTCGGGCAGGTATGATACCGGCGATAACCTGTGTTTCACCCGCTGCTCATTTGTGACAAAAAACACTGCGGCATCGATCCTTGCAATATCCACATGATCAAAATCGATGGACTGGTTGAAGCCGGCATCTTTCCTGAACGTGCTAAGATCAAGACGCCTGTAAGAGCTGTTTCGTTCCCGGTCCTGTGCCGAGGAAATTGAAACGGCCATCATCAGGAATATCACAATATGAATCTGTTTTCCTTCCATGTGATTTATGCTATAACTGAAATAACGATCCTTTTATTTTACCTGCACCTTATAATTCAGAATAGATTTGACCAGGTTTCTTTGAAAAAAAATATGGTAATCACTATTGAAGTCGTCAGCTTCATCATAGTTCCCGCCAGGAATCCGATGAACGAGCCCCATGCTGCCCTGAGTGCCTTATCCGATTGCTGTCCTGTCATCCTTTCCCCGATATAGGCTCCGGCGAAAGGACCGCCCAGGATTCCCAGAAGTCCGAACGGACCGATTGCAATACCCAGCACAGGCAGAACAATGATCCCGACAATAAGGCCTATCATGCTTCCCCGCACACCCGCCCGAGTGCCTCCGAACCGTTTTGTTCCCCATACGGGGACAACAAAATCGAGTATCTGTACGAATACTGCCAGAGCGCCAAAAAAAACCAGCTGTTTCACGGTAAAATCGGCAAACCGCGTGAGATGAATAATCAGAAGAGCTATAAAGCTTAAAGGAGGACCCGGCAGAATGGGAAGGATACATCCGAGCAAACCCATGATCAGCAGAATAACGGATAATATCAGGAGAATATAGTCCATAATGAAAAATCCTTCCAAAAATAATGAATTTATGGAAGGATAACCCTTTCGGGAATTTACTTTTATGTTGCTATTGCACCATTAATCATAATGGTCGCCAGCAAACCGAGAATGGCATAAAGCTCAGGGAATACACCCAGGATCAGTGTATTGCCGAAGACTTTATACCCCGATCCGATGGCAGCAATACCGTTGGCCACTACCTGTCCCTGCCTTATCGCCGAGAAAAGGCCTACAAGGCCGAGCGCCAGTCCTGCCCCGAAAATCGCAGCAGCAACATTCCAGTTCATGGTGGCTATCTTACCGAGAGTGCCGAGCATC
Source organism: uncultured Bacteroidales bacterium (assembly GCA_964503885.1). Taxonomy (GTDB): domain Bacteria; phylum Bacteroidota; class Bacteroidia; order Bacteroidales; family UBA10428; genus CAZDCD01. The sequence continues at coordinate 3,229 of CAZDCD010000001.1, read as the reverse complement.
ACAAAAAAACCGACAAACCCGTATAATCCCTGTGTACTGGGCATTGCCGACAGGATCATATAATTACCAAACGATTCGGGATCTTTCTTCATGGCACCGATGGTTGCATTACCGGCAATGGAAACACCATAAGCGCTTCCGACTCCTGAAAGTCCGACCATAATACCCAATCCGACATAAGCTAAAATAATAGGTTCCATAATTTCAATTATTTATGATACATTTTTCTTACTTATTATATTTTTTAGATCAATCAGTGATGTATTTTCTGAATGGATTGTATTTTTTACCACCTCCGGAAAAACCCGCATTCCTGTAAAATTCCACAAAGGTCAGCCTTAGCGGATGAACAAATGATCCTAACGCTGACATGAAAAGATTAAGGCTATGCCCGAACAACAGAATTAACAATGTTACCAGCTGTCCGATAACCGGAATTTCCGGACTAAGGCTGAATGCAAGCTGGTTAAAAACATTACCAAGCACTGCACTCGAAATGCCCAGGGCAAACAACCTTACATACGAAAGCAGATCACCGAGCAGACCCGATGCCATGCCATAGGTATCCCAAATTCCCAGTCCGAAATTGAGAAATACGTTCTTGCCCGGACTGTTGAGTAAAAAGATCAACACACCGGCGACTGATCCTGCAATAACTACCGGGATCAGCATATCGTGAAACGGTACCCCGAGCAGTTTATTCAAACCCAGGAATATTGCTCCTCCGAGTACCACAATGATCCAGCCTATGTTTGAAAGTGCCTGCTTAAAGCCGTAAATTCGTGCTACATTTATCGCCTTCAGGAACATACCGAAAACCGTCTGAATGTATCCCAGTGCAAAAGAAAGCAACATGAGTTTGTTGTAGTCGAGCATTATGTGTTTTAAACCGCTGAGCCATGGCCAGTCAGCTTTTATGAGATTAATTCCGAAAAGGGTACCGCTTACCGTTCCCATAATTATAGTGGCAATGCCCAGGAAAATCCCAAGGGTGAGAATCGATTTCATGGGCTCTTTGACCCTGGATCTGAATATTATGGCGGCAACAAGTATCAGCAATCCGTATCCCACATCGCCCAGGCAGAAACCGAAAAACATCATAAAGAACGGTGCGAAAAAAGGAGTCAGGTCGAGTTCCTTATAATCGGGCAGGGTATACAATTCCCCTATCGGTTCGAACAACCTGGAAAATTTACTGTTTTTGAGTTTTATTGGAACCTTGTCATCCGCGGATGGCAATGATTTCATATAGTAAATACCAGCGTTGTCAAGAAAATCGGTTAGACGGTTTTCAATTTCTGCGGGCACCCATCCTTCAAGGAGCATTACCTTTTCTTCAGCTTCCTTTGTGGTGCTCAATACAACCTTTTGGTAGCTGATATTTTCGACGATCTTATTACGCGTTTCTGACAGCAGGGGTATGTATCGGGCAGCATACCTGTCAAGGACCTCGTCGGCCTTATTGATGATTTCCCGGATGCCGTTCCGTTCCTCCACAAGGTCAGACAACGATTTCTCAGGAAGCCTGATCTCTTCTGCATCGATCTCAATGGGTTCACTGTCCCGTGTAATAATGACAAAATACATCTGTCCACTAAGGTGGTTAAGAATTTCAAGCGTATAAGCGTTCTCCCATTCAGGATCGAATTTGCTTGACGCGGCGATAAAAAAGCGAACAACAAGACCATGGTTTTTCAATCTGCGGATATTCTCCGGCCGGAAGTCGCCCCAGGGTTCAAGAATTGAAATGTCTTTATCGATGGTAGAGAGCTGCTGGATGTTTAGTTCGATATTATTCTGAACAGTGATGATCTCGTTCAGAATGATCATTCCATCGGATCTGACTTTGTTTTCTTCGGAGGGTACTATGTCCCTGCGTGTTAATGATTTAATGGCAGCATTCAGCTGGCTTACCTGGTGGTATTGTTCCCTGAGATGTTCATCCTCCAGTTCACCTGATTCCTTCTCAATCACATGCAATATGCCCAGTTCCTGCAACCGGTTAAGGAATTCAATATATTCCTTATGGTAGATCAGAAACGAGTATTTTTTCATTGGCGCGATCATTGTGCCATCTCCATTTTTTGTTGCCGGTTCTTAACAATCTTCTGAGCCGATTTTGAGAGGTTGTCCTCATCTTCCATAAACCGTTTGATCTTGAGTATTGCATCTTCATAACCCGGTATTTGTACTTTCTCGAACAGGTTCACTTTTTGTGTTGTCTTTTTCCGGGCATGGTCAAGCAACTCCATTTTTCTGGTGTATACTTCGCGTTCAATGGCCAGGGTTACAATCTCTTTCACGAGCGCAATACCGTCGAGAAACCATTTGGGCAGGTTGAACACACTGAAACTTTCGGTGAAGAAATCAATCCGGTCAAGAACAGGTGTTTTCACACCCGCAATTTTTTTCACACTCAGGTGCACATTGTCGATGCCGACAAGGCTGGCATCGAACTCTCCCCAGAGCACAACCATATTGTCGTATTGTTTCATTTTGCTGTTCACCTCATCGTCAAGCCTGTTCATATTGTCCTTGGCCCTTTTCACCTCCACCCTCAATGCCGACTCTTTATTCTTGATCGTCGGCAACGCCCTCACCCTGACTTTCAGCTGTTTATTGAGCAGCTGCATGGAGGTTTTGTTATATTGGAATTTTATAGACATTCAATTCAAAGTTCAAAACTTTTACCCTTTCGGCCAATACTTATCAACAAGTTCTTGTTTTATCCCCACTTCTTCTGGTTGAAAATGTTTGTTGAACAGTTCCCAGCCTGTGTCGAGCATTTCGTCGATATTTATGTTCACATCAATAGCCAGCAGTTTATTGGAATAATCTTTTGCATAATTCAGGCTTCGCTCGTCGTAATCGGTAAGGTCGAATCCGTTTTCAAACTTGGTTTTGGCATTTGCCGCATCGGCAAAGAGCCGTATAGCGGCATTCATCACCTGCGGATGGTCCTCCCTGGTTTTCTTTCCGATCACAAGCTGTTTCAGACGCGACAGGCTCCGGAACGGATCTACAATGACTTTCCCGATGTCCGTATCCCTTCTCAGGAATAGCTGTCCCTCTGTAATATATCCTGTATTATCGGGAATAGCATGGGTGATATCACCTCCCGATAACGTGGTAACCGCTATGATGGTGATGGAACCCCCTTCAGGGAACTGAACCGCTTTTTCATAAATTTTAGCCAGGTCACTGTAAAGCGATCCGGGCATGCTGTCTT